>CAYYWY010000001.1:0-33987 GCA_964475485.1 uncultured Nitrospiraceae bacterium
GGAGGGGCACAAAAGCATCTTTTCTATCATCTTAAATACCTTGACAGATCAGTTTATGAGCCTGTTCTGATAGCAGGGCAGGACGATTGGCTGATAAGGCAGGCTGCGGCGATGAACATTAAAAACTACTATTGCAAAAGCTTAGTCAGGCCCATAAATCCTGCGAGCGATTTTAAGGCATTCCTTGAACTTCTTAAAGTCATAAGGTCTGAGAAGCCCGATATTGTCCACTGCCACAGCTCAAAGGCTGGAATTATCGGCAGGATCGCTGCATGGATCGCAGGCGTCCCTTTTATCATGTTTACCGCTCACGGATGGGCGTTTACAGAAGGTGTTAGCAAGACAAACAGGGCGGTATATAGATTTATCGAAAGATGCGTTTCAAATATAACGACAAAGATAATAGCGGTATCAAACTATGATTACAGGCTTGCCGAAAGGTATAATGTCGCCGGCAAGGATAAGATGGCGCTTATCAAGAACGGGATTGAATTTAATCGGATAGACAATGATGATTTAAAGAAATCATATCGCAAAGAGCTTGATATAGACGGTTCAAAATTAGTCGTTACTATGGTATCACGATTATCTTCCCAAAAAGACCCGAAATCATTTTTAAAGCTTGCACAATTAAATAACGATGCCGATAACATTTTTCTGCTTGTGGGCGGAGGACATTTAATGGCTAAGATGCAGGCATATGCTGAGAATAACAAAATTCAAAATGTGAGACTGATGGGCGACAGGGAAGATGTTGAAAGGATATTGTCAATCAGCGATATTTTTTGTGTTTTCTCCAACTATGAGGGGCTTCCTCTTGCTGTGATTGAGGCGATGGCCGCGGGTCTGCCGGTTATAGCGAACCATGTCGGCGGCGTGCCTGAGCTTGTCAAAGACGGGGTAAACGGTTTTCTGGTTGACAAGGGCAACATTTCAGCAGTGAATGATAAGTTGCAATATCTGATAAAAGATCGCGTTAAGAGAGAAAAGATGGGAAGCGAATCAAGAAAAATTTATTTGGAATCCTTCACTGCTGCAAGAATGGTAAAAGAGACCGAAGAGATATATCGTAAATTGTATTATAACGCTATGAAAAGGAAAAAAATGGAAAAAGCTTTCAATTCGAGCGGCGCTATAGAGAAAAGATATAGGGGAAAATAAGGACAGACCTGCCTGCCGGCAGGCAGGAACTATTCTAATTGACATTTAATCGTGATGAAAATATAATTAGCCATGGCGAGAAGGGCCGGCCGGGATTTAGAGGGGACGGTCTTGAAGAACCGGGCAGTGGCCGCGTTGATTGCCCCAATCAGTGCGGTGTTTTTGACATAGCTGTATCATTCTGTTAGAATTTTGCTGTGAAAAAGACTACTTCAAACTGGCTGCTTTCAGCGGACTATGATCTGAAAACCGCGGAATCCCTGCTCAGAAACAAGAGGTATCTCTATGTGGTGTTCATGTGTCATCTTTCACTTGAAAAGAACCTGAAGGCTGTCTTATCAGAAAAGTTCAGAGAGCTTCCGCCCTATACTCATAATTTAAACAAGCTTATTGAGTTGGGAGGGATCGTTATGCCGGAAGACTGTCAGGTTTTCGTCAATAAACTCAATTTGCAGAGTGTTCCGACGAGATACCCGGAAGATTTTAGAAGGCTGTCGAAAGATATAAACAGCAAGATTGCCGGGGATTATTTAAGGCAGACAAAGAGGACAATCAGATGGTTAAGGCAAAATATACCTCTGCTGAAATTAAAGAAATAGTAAACTCACTGGCCAAATCTCTTTTGAGTAAGAGAATAATTGTTGACAAGATCATCCTCTACGGGTCTTACGCAAAAGGTAATCCGCGGGAGCACTCCGACATTGATGTTGCAATCATATCACCCTCTTTTAAGGGAAAAAGGTTCTTTGAGATTCAGGCTGCTTTCGCCTGTGCATTCCCGGAATACCTTTCAGCCGTTGAACCTATAGGCTATTCCACTGACGATTACAGGTCCGCCGAGCGCGAATCCCTGCTCGGTGAGATCAGGAAACACGGCAAAGTCCTTTGGAATGCCAGCGACCGTACAAAACGTCATTCCGGTCAGAAAACCAAAAAACAGAAAAGGGGTGTCAGGTCTTGAGGGCCACCTCCGGGGTCAGCCCTTGATTCCTGATAGATAAGAGGATAATTCGCAAGTCTCATTGCCACTTCGCCCTTCTCTACAACCTGACCGGGTCTTCCTATCAAGGAGTAATTTATAGATGCGTCGCTCCAATAAAACATTCGCCCTTTTTGTCGCAGATATACTTCTTATCATCTTTTCCATCTATCTGTCTTTTGCTGTCAGACTGAAATACGTTAACGTACTTGATGTTTACACCGGTGCAACGCTGTTTATGGTACTGACCTATCTCCTCAGCTTCTACGTTTTCGATATTTACAACCTCAATCACAGATTCAGGAGCGCCGCATATCTTGCCAGTTTCCTGCTCGCCGTCGGAGCAGCTACCGCGCTTGTGGCCGTCGCTTTTTACCTTTTCCCGCACTGGAAGTTCGGCAGGGGCATCCTGCTCATCAATACGGTCTTCATCGCCGGCTTCACTTATTCATGGAGGCTTCTCTACGAGGGCGCCTTTGCTGCTGTCGAAAAGCCGAAGAGGGTTGTCATCATAGGCGCGGGATACGCGGGGGAGACGATTCTCGAGGTCTTGCGGGGAAACAGGAATTTCTCAGTGAAGGGCTTTCTCGATGACGATCCCGCATTGCAGAAACAGGCGAATCCGCAGCCGGTGCTCGGCAAGACCAGCCTTCTTTTCGATATGATCAGGGGTGATGAGGTGGATGGTATCGTTATGGCTATTACGCATGAAAAAAGTCCTGAGATACTGAAGGCTCTGATCCAGGCAAAAATGCGGGGCGTGGAGATATATAATATGGCAGCCCTTCACGAGGAATTGACAGGAAAGCTTCCTGTCCTTCACCTGAGCGACGGCTGGATGGCCTATACGCCTTTTCATGGGACGAGGCGGGGTCTCTATACGATGCACGTAAAGAGGCTCCTTGATATCTGTCTTTCCGCTGCGGGATTGCTCCTGTCGTTGCCGTTTTCCCTGCTGGCTGCCGCCGCGATTAAGCTTGATTCGAAAGGCCCTGTTCTTTTCAGGCAAAGGAGAGTAGGGTATGACGGAGAGGTTTTCGAGCTTCTGAAATTTCGCTCGATGACGGCTGATGCGGAAACGGCGGGTCCTGTATGGGCCACAGCTAATGATTCGCGTGCGACGAGGGTAGGCCGGATTATGCGAAAAACCCGGATTGATGAAATCCCCCAGATGTGGAATGTCCTGAAGGGCGATATGAGCTTCATCGGCCCGCGGCCGGAGCGTCCTGAGTTTGTCGAAAAACTGAAAGAGGAGATACCTTTCTACTTCTTCAGGCATGCTGTTAAGCCCGGGATTACCGGTTGGGCGCAGGTGAATTTTCGCTACGGCGCGTCAAAGGAGGACGCGATCGAAAAACTTCAGTACGATCTTTACTATATCAAGAATCTCTCGGCGTATCTCGACGTTCTTATCCTGTTGAAGACCATAAAGGTAGTGCTCTTCGGGAAAGGGGCGAGATAAAAAGGTGAATAGGCAGTATGAAACCAGATTAATAAACCATGCTCCTCGCTGCCATTTGAGTCCCGAAGAAGAGCTGGTCCTCTCCCTTTCCCGGTTAGATCTCTCCGGAGAAGAAAAAGGGGAGATTGAAGGTTTTATCTCGAAACACCCCGCCTCCATAGACTTCAACAAGGCGCTCAAACTGGCTGACATAAATCTGGTCTCTCCACTCCTTTACAGGAACATGAAGGAGTTCAGGGATGTTCCCGCCCAATTCATGGGTGCGCTGAAGAAGGCATACCTTGCCACTTTCCACCGGAACGTCCTCCACTCCAGGGAGACGCTGAGGATCATAAGGATGCTCAGGGGCGCAGGGGTTGAGGCAATTCCTGTGAAGGGCTCCCTGGCCGCTGATATCATAATGGGAGACTTCGGGGTTTATCCCACAGGAGACATTGACCTCCTCGTGCGTCCCGTAGGGCTCGAAAGAACAAAGAAGATACTGGCGGATGAGGGATTTTGCGGGGTCATGGAGTTCAACGAAAGGGACCTGCGGGAAACCAGCTACCACCTTATTCTCGGCAACGGTTCATATCTTGTGGAGGTCCACTGGAACCTGGTGAAGTGGGCCTTTAAGGCAGACCCTGAGTTCTGGTGGGAAGGCATGAGGAAGGAGCAATATGAAGGTCAGGAAATATCCTTCCTCTCTCCGGAACGATATCTTCTCTACGGGATATTTCATCTTTTTACCCACAGGTTCAGGCCCCTGAAATTTGCCATTCTTGTCTCAGGGCTGGTAAGGAAATACCGTCATGAGATCGACTGGGAAAGGCTTCTTTCCGACGCCGGGAGGATCAAGATGGAGCGGCTCACCCTTTTTACGCTGAGACTCCTTCATGAAATCCTTGGAACAGATATCCCGGATTATCTTGCCAGGAAGAGGATCTTGGGCTACTCGCTCCTCAAAAGAAATATTCTCAGGGGGTTCTTCCCTGAGGCCACGAGAAGCTACGTGAGGCTGGCGCTCTTCACAACTCTGCTGGATACGCCCTTTGATAGCGCCAGAGTGCTCCTCCGGAGACTTTTCCCCCCTGCATCCGAAATCCGGCTACGTTACCGTCTGCCTCCTGAATCGGGGAAGGTCTGGCTCTACTATCTCGCAAATCCCGTGTTAATGATACTCAGGAAAGGATGAGCTAAGGGCTGCGCGCCAGGCGCTTCTCCCATTCCCAAGCCGTCTTTATGATGTATTCGAGGTCGTCGTAGCGTGGTTTCCACCCGAGCTCCCTTTTCAGCTTTGAGCTGTCCGCCACAAGTGCAGGCGGGTCGCCTTCCCGCCTTGCTGTCTCTTCCACCTTGAAATCCTTTCCCGTCACTTTCTTTGCCGTACCGACAACCTCGCGGACCGAGTATCCGTGGCCGTAGCCGCAATTGAAGACCCTGGAGGCGCCCTTATCCATCAGGTGTTCGAGTGCGAGGATGTGGGCGTCTGAGAGGTCGTCCACATGAATGTAGTCCCGGATGCAGGTGCCGTCCGGAGTGGGGTAGTCGGTGCCGAAGATCTCGAGTTTATCAAACTCACCCTTCGCCGCCTTCAACGCCCTTGTGATCAGGTGCGTCGCCTCCCTGTATGCCTGACCGATCTTTCCTTCCCTATCGGCCCCGGCTACATTGAAATACCTCAGGGAAACGTATCTGAAGTCCCTGTCGGCAAGGCCGAGGTCCCTCAGGATATACTCGGTCATCATCTTCGAAGAGCCGTAGGGGTTTATTGGGATCAGGGGCGCGTCCTCCTTCACCGGGACTGTCCGTGGAACGCCGTAGACGGCGGCTGTCGAGGAGAAGATGAAATTCCTGACCCCGCACTCCTTCATTTCGCCGAGGAGGGTCAGTGTGTTCACAGTGTTGTTCCTGAAGTATTTCATGGGGTCGACCACGCTTTCGGGGACTACAATGGACGCTGCGAAGTGCATGACTCCGTCAGGCCTGAAATCCTTCAGGACATTCCTCAGTGCATCCCGGTCACTCAGGTCCGCAACCAGGAGGCCGCCGCAGAGAACAGCCCACCTGTTTCCTGTGGAGAGGTTGTCATAGGTCAGTGCCTCGTAGCCCTTCAGTCCCAGGGCCTTTACCACATGGCTTCCGATATAGCCGGCGCCGCCGGTGACAAGGATTCTTCTCATAACAGTCAATTATATTAGATCGGGGGATTTGTTACAACGGCAAAAAACGTAAGAGGAAGACCGCGGGTGCCAGACATCGAAACACTCGCGGCCGCTCCTTAAGCCCGATGCTGAACGTTCAGGGGACGTTCAGGCGAAGTAACCCAGTATCTCCGATTTCCCCGCCTTCGTTAAATTGGATGCAACGTTCTTCTCAAGCCTTGCCCTCACCGAGGGACTGAGCATCTCGATTATCTGGCTGTTGATGTTCTTTCCCGCCGCCAGACACCACTTCTCTATCTTTTCCCTTGTGATCAGTGCGTTGATGTCCTCTGCAAGCTGCTTTATCAGCCTCTTTTCTGTCTCAAGCGCGAGGTTATGGGCCTCACCCGAGGCCGCTCCGGTGCCGTTCCTGCCGCTGTCTATCCTGAACCTGCCCGCTGCATCGCTCATTTTCTCGGATAGTTTCTTGCGGGCATCGATGGTCTCATAGCTTTCGATAAGCTCGGTCTTTGCGCTTTTATCGTATGGATCTTTTGTGACTTTGTACGCTTTGAAACGGCCCAGATCAACCGCAACGATCACTTTCGTCATAGTGTCCTCCTTTTCCGCGAAAAATAATAATATCCATCTTCCTTTTATTTCATTTTACCGCTTACCGGAGCGTATGACAACTGGAAAAATAATTAAGAATAACAATAACTTGCCCTGGCACTTCGGGACGAAGACCCTGATGTCTGCCTGGAGCATCCGCGCAATAGGAGGGTTATCAGGGCCAGGCGGTTGTTGGAGGGGGGCCAACCGGAGGGGGACTCCGGGTGGTGCCGCTTTTCGGGTACTACCCTATGCCCTGATATCTTTATACATTTTAAAACATATTGTCCGGCAAATGAATCAGACACAGTCTGATTTTCTTGTCAGCTCTCATCTGACAATGCCAAAAAAGGGTTCCGGAGGACGCCCGCCGGAAACCAAGTGAGCCGTGGAGGATTCGAACCTCCGACCCGCTGATTAAGAGTCAGCTGCTCTACCAACTGAGCTAACGGCCCGTTCAGCTACGGTCAGCGTGAAACCGGACTTTAAATAGTAAAACAGAAAAGCGGTATTTCAGTCAACTCGGCCGGCTAAGCCATCACTCTTCGCTTATTGCCCGCATGATCTTATGGCGCGCCTGAGAGGATTCGAACCTCCGACCCTCGGCTCCGGAGGCCGATGCTCTATCCAGCTGAGCTACAGGCGCACATTCAACGGCAAATCCCAAATCTCAATATCGAAATTCCAAACGAAGGAGCCGGAATCCTGTTTAGGATTTGGAGCTTCGAATTTCGATTCTGCCTTTAAATGGGGTGGGCGAGGGGACTCGAACCCCCAACACCTGGAGCCACAGTCCAGTGCTCTGACCATTGAGCTACGCCCACCGTCTCTACTGCGCACGGTGATGACCAGTGAACAGTGAAGAGTGACCGGTTAATAATAACCCAAATCCGGGAAAATTCCAATCCACCAAACACTGTTCACTATCAACCGTCCGCCACAAATTCCGTGTCATAAAATTCGCTTGGCGCGCCTGAAGGGATTCGAACCCCTGACCCACTGCTTAGAAGGCAGTTGCTCTATCCTGCTGAGCTACAGGCGCAATCAAAAACAGTTATCGGTGACGAGTTATCTGCAAATCAAAGTCATATCTTCCAGGTCTAAAAACTATCCGCTAAACTAAGGACCGGTCGCCGCAAATTTTGCCAAGCAAAATTTTCCTGGTCGGGGCGAGAGGATTTGAACCTCCGACCCCCTGCTCCCAAGGCAGGTGCGCTAGCCAGACTGCGCTACGCCCCGGAATAACTAAAATAATTAATTCAGGACAGAAAAGTCAATTTCACGCCCCTTTGTGATAAGATGTGAGTTATGAAGGTTGCGATGAGCGGCGCAACTGGCTTTGTGGGAGGACATCTCACAGAGGCGTTCCGGAAGAAGGGCTGGCAGGTGGCGCCCCTGCTGAGGGATGATTTCAGGGACGACGTAAGCTCCCTTCAGAGCAAGATTGAAGGTTCCGATGTTGTAATCAGCCTTGCAGGAGCTCCTGTCACATCGAGGTGGACAAAGGAGCATAAGAAGGCGATGTACGAAAGCAGGATCGGGACTACCGGGATGATAGTTGCAGTGCTCGGGAAGACCGGAAGGAAGCCCGATCTCTTCATATCCACCTCTGCAGTCGGCATCTATGACACGCAGGGCACTTACTCGGAAGAAAACGCTCGCTATGCCGATGATTTCCTGGGAAGACTTGCCCAGGACTGGGAGCGGGAGGCGCTTAAGGCAAGAGCGCTCGGTATCAGGACTGTTGTCTTCCGTTTCGGTATCGTGCTGGGGGCTGACGGCGGTGCGCTCAGAAAGATGCTCATCCCATTCAGGCTCGGACTCGGCGGCGTGATCGGGGACGGGACTCAGCCCTTTTCATGGGTCCACATCGAAGACCTGGTAGGGGCATACTTCGCCGTAATAGGCGAAAAAAGCTATGAAGGGATCTATAACCTCACGGCCCCCAATCCTACTACCAACAGGGGGCTTACGGAGGCTATAGGACGCAGCCTTCACAGACCGAGGTTCATGCGCGTCCCTGCATTTGTCTTGAAGCTTCAGATGGGAGAAGGCGCCGAGGTACTGCTGAAAGGCCAGAGGGTTCTTCCCAAAAGGCTTCTCGAGAGCGGCTTCAAGTTCAGGTTTACCGATATCGGAGATGCAATAGAGGATCTGGTCGGAAGAAGGGAACGGTCTTAGACGTTCTCCACCATCTCCCACACACCGCAGGGACAGATACCCGCGCAGAACCCGCATCCGATGCAGAGGTTGTCGTCGACTACATACTCGTACGAGCCGTCTTCGTGTTCCACCCTGCTGATGGCGCCCCAGTAGCAGGTTGTCTCGCACATACGGCAGTCCCTGCATGTGGCGCACGACATACACCTGTTGGCAGAAACTTCGGGAGAAACGAAATCCCCCCTGCAGGCGTCGTAATACTCTTTCTTGATCCTCTCATGAGGTATCGCCTGTTTCGCCTCGGGCTGGCGAGGCGCGTGCATTAGCGCATAGTGAACCGATTCCGCCGTAAGCCTGCCCTGTCCGATGGCATGGGTCACGAGGCCAAGGCCTGTCACATCTCCTATGGCGTAAACCTTCACATCGGAGGTCTGGTACTCCTGATTCACAGTGATCCAGCCCTTCTCGGCATGGATGGAAGGCGGCAGGAAATCAAGACGAGGAGAATCGCCGATCGACATGACGACGATGTCGGCATTTAGTGAGGAACCGTCTTTGAAATAGATCTTCCCTTCGTTTCCGTCAAAACGCTCTGTGAACTTCGGCCAGAGTATCCGGGTTCCCTTTGCCTTTGCTATCTCCATCTCGACGCCGAAGGCGGCCGGCTTCTGTATGTCCACTGCGACCACAGATTCGGCACCGTTATTATATGCCTCGGAGGCGACATCCATCCCGACATTCCCAGCGCCGATGACCACAACCTTCTTCCCCTTAAGATCTGGTCTCTTGCCGAGGTTGATCTCCTTCAGAAAGTCATAGGCAGCCACAACGTGCTCCGAACCTGGAAAAGATATCTTCCTTGGCTCATGGGCGCCGACGGCTACGACTACGATCTCATTGTTCCTGTAAATCTCATCGAATTTCTCCCTGTTGACCTTTGAGCCGAGGTGCAGGTTCACTCCCAGATCAATGAAGCGCGCCACCTCTTTTTCCAGTATGGAATGGGAAAGGCGCTCCCTCGGGATACAGAGCTCGATCTTCCCTCCGAGCCTGTCCTCGGCTTCGTAGAGGTGCACCGTATGCCCTTTAAGTGCGAGCTGCCATGCAACGCTCATCCCGGCCGGTCCCCCTCCGATCACGGCAATGCTGTGCCCTGTGGAAGGTTCCTTCTTGGGAGCTGGGAGGTCAAGGGCGAGGGTGCCGAGCATATCTATCTCCAGGGGCTTGTCGACATGCGCCCTTGTGCAGCTCTGCATGCACAGGTTCGGGCATATCTCTCCGCAGACCGTCGCTGGCAACGGACTGTACTTGAGCACAAGCTCGAGGGCCTCGTTCAGCCTCCCCTGCCGAATGAGGGAGGTCCTTTTGTGGGTCGGGATCTGTGTGGGGCACGCATACGCGCAGGGCGGGGCGTATTTTTCGTTTGACCAGACCGGCCTGTTACGCCTCTCCTTCCCGGTAGTGATGTAGGGTAGCAGGGTAAGCTCATGGTTAAGATATTCGGCGAATATGCCGCCCTCTCCCACTTCCTTTTCCCATATGTTCTTTCTGAAATCGGAGACCGAGGTCTTGAACCATTTCCTTGATCTCTTCTCCTGCGGTGTGTAAGCCATGAGCTTCTTCCAATCGCCGGAAGAGCGGGTAAGCTCTTCGAAATAGGATACCCTGTCGACAGATTCAAGAAAGAGCCTCATATTCGTCCTTAGCCATTCCCAGTCCTGCGGCGTTAGGTCAAGGAGCTTCACGTCCCTTTCACTGTATTCCTTTATTGGGCCTCTGAAATAGATCGTCCCGCCAACCATGCCCACGCAGGGACGATAGCCGAGGATGTTATCCGGGTTTCGAGGGTTTACTCCGCAGACTACCGCAACTCCGCCGGCCTTGAACTCGGCAAAGGAGTCTCCTACATCCCTTAAGTACCACGACTGCGGGGGATCGAAGCGCGGGTTGTGCTTTGTCATTGTGTCGCAACGGGCGCCTCCGCCGCCCTGGACATAGAGGGTACCCTGGGCAGCCGCATTAAAGGCTCCGTTTGTCACGTCACCGAGAACGGTTATCTTTGCTCCGCAGTTGAGCCACCCCGTGTCGTCTGAGGTGCTGCCGGCCACAACGATCTCGGTGCCGAACATGCCCATGCTTCCCAGCCTCTGCCCCACGGGTCCTTCAACAGTTATACTCACTGTTTCCCCTCTGGGCCAGATCCTTCCGCCTATTCCGTGCTGTCCGTCTGCGACAATATGAAGCCTGCGTGCGCCTTCTCTGACGGCATGCTGTATCTGCTCTTCAAGGATTCGTGAGGGGACTCTCCTTCCGTTGACATTGCCATAAATAGTGACAGTGTTCAGTGTCGAGTGTTGAGTGTTAGACGGCGAGTCTTTCTTTTTTAACTTGTCACTCGTCACTTTTAACTTTTCACTTTTCTTAGCACGCATAATTTATCTCGAGCCTCTCTGCCATTGCCTTGTCTTCGATGCTCAGTCCGTCGGACATTCCGATGGGCAGCTCCGTGCTCCTGCCCATCGGGGCGAATATCTTCCTGAGCTCAACGTCAGCGGACTTGAACGTCTCGACGACCCGTTCGGCAACCCTGTCTGCGTCGAGTCTTCTGTAGAGTTTCGGATCCTGGGTCGTGATGCCCCTAGGACATTTCCCAGTATTGCAGAGATTGCAGCGGTTGTACTCGTCGCCGAAGCAGTCCGCCGCCGCCTGCATGATGTATTTCCCGATAGAGACCGCTGACGCACCGAGCATGATGAGGGCCGCTGCATTGGCTGCGAGGTTTCCTTTCTTGCCGACTCCGCCAGCTGCTATGAGTGGAAGCTCGTTCTGCTTTCCCTGCTTGACGAGGTCGAGATAGCAGTCCCTGATGTTGGAGGCGATGGGATGTCCCATCTTATCCATCGACACATTGTATGCCGCGCCTGTACCACCGTCCTCCCCGTCGATCGAAAGGGCGGCGGCGTAAGGGTTCCTCGCAAGGTTGTTCAGTACGGCGCGGGCCGTCCTTGTTCCCGAGATCTTTGGATATACAGGCACCCTGAACCCCCATGCCATTGACATGGATTGAATCATCTTAGCCACAGCCTCTTCTATTGAGTACTTTGTCTGGTGAGTGGGCGGGGATGCAAGGTCCACGAACTGGGGCACTCCCCTTATGCTCGCGATGAGCTTCAGGACCTTCTGGGCCATCAGGAGGCCCCCGTCGCCCGGCTTCGCCCCTTGACCGTACTTGATCTCTATGGCGGCCGGGTCTTCCACCATGTGCGGAAGGGCATGGATGATCTCGTCCCACCCGAAATACCCCGATGCTATCTGTATGACGAAGTATTTCAGGTATCTGGATTTCAAGAGCCTCGGGGGCATCCCTCCTTCTCCTGAGCACATCACGACAGGCAGCCCCTCCACTTCGTTGAGATAGGCGACCCCCATTGCAAGGCCTTCCCACATGGGAGGTGAAAGGGCGCCCACGGACATGCTGCCGATCATGATAGGGAATATCTCCCTGACTGGTGGAATGAACCTTCCGCTTTCCTTGTCGATTACCAGCCTGCCGCCAATGTTATTGAGAGGCAGATCCTCCGGGGCCAGTATCCTACCCAGAAGGGTCCTTACGCGGAACTCATGCCTTCCCGCATCCAGGGCGGGGTCGGTGAGCATGGAGATCCTGGTGAATTTCAGTCTGTCGAGTATCGATACAACAGGATCATTTCTCCTGCCGCCCCTCTTGTAAGGCTCCCCTCCCTTGTTCTTGTAGTGGTAGAACTTGTGCTGCGGGTTGTATTCAGGCTCTATGGCTTCATTCGGACACACAAGGGTGCAGGTTCCGCACCCTGTGCAGTACCTCTCCATGTCGGTCACCTGCTCAACTGCCTGAATTACCTTCCTTGTTGCCACGGGTGTCGGCAGAGGACCTTCTGACTGCACGGTCCTCAAGACTTTAACCGAGGGCTGGATAGCCTTTACAGGGCATACCGCAGTACACCTGCCGCAGCGCTTGCACCGGTCGTCCCTCCAACGGATAATATACGGGAACTCCCTCAGTGAGAGCTGATGGTTATGGTCCAGTGGCAGGGAGTGGGACTCTCCCCCACCCGCTGGAACCCCCCGACCTCTCATGTCCGGCATGCCGCTTTCTCCTTTTTCGGCTCAACGGCCGCCCCGCTCAATTGATTCCAGACCGTCACGCGCTCTGCCAGGGGGGCGACCATCACCATGTCGTATTTCATCGGGAAAATATCCCTGTCCTTCTTCCTTTTCGGAATGGCCTTGTCGAGTCCGCATTCCTCGGACATCAGGGCATACTTGCCCTTCACTCCTCCTACAACCCCGGGCCTGAGCTTCTTTGCATCCTGAACCATGAAACAGGTGCCGTCAGGGGTGAAACCTATCACCATGTTCGGTCCATCTATGCAGAGGGGCCTCAGTGATTGCCTGATAAGCCTCAGCGCCTCCCTGTCCTCTCTTCCCTCTATCTCCGAGGCCTTCAGAGGTGTGATGACGTCCTTGTAGTAGCTGAGCGGAAAACCAAGCCGGTTCACGGTATAGTGGAGAATATGGGTGAAGACCTCACTGTCGCTGTTGTATCCCGTGTACCCCGGGAATCCCCTTCCCATAAGAAATTCACGAATGGGAACAAAGGCAGTGTTCTCCCCGTTTGTCATTGAGCAAAAGCCCTGAATGAAGAACGGATGGCAGGCGTAGAGGTAGATGGCATAGTTCGTATTCTGCCTGCCCTGGGCGAATACTATCCTGGCCTTGATGCCGTCCCGGTCGAGGCCGAAAAACTCTCCCAGTTGAAGGGGGTCGCCGACCTCTTTTAAGGTGATAACATCCGGATAGAAGGAAAAGACGAAGATGGATTCATCCGGCTCCCCTATCTTCCTTAACTGAATGCGGGTATTTAAAAGGAGTTCTTCCTTTTCCTCCCGGGATTTCTCCTTATAGTACTTCGGGTAATCATATACCCTCGCAAAGTAGTATTCCCTGGCAACAACGCCCTTGACCGGCTTTATCCTTGGGTTCCATTCGTGCTTCAGCCTGAAACCGTGCTTTTTCATGAAGTCGTCAAGGGTTTCCAGCCCCTTCCTCGAGCAGATCCCTGAAAGCACGGGATATTCCTTGAGTTCCTCGAACTCGCCTCCGAGGTCCTTAAGGGTGAGGCCGAGGCCCGAGCCGTCATGACCTTCCTTCATCGTCTCGAGGGCGAGGATATTCTCCATGGGTGAGAAATATTCATTTGATGTTATGGCTGCCAGCCTGCACATTCCGCTTTCCCTCGCATCCTGTTATGTTCCTCTCACGATAAGCGATATTCCCACTTCAGGCAAAAAAAGCGTCTTTACCACCCCGCGTTTGCGTCCCGCTGTGGTTTCAGACGCTGATCGATCGGTAGCCGTTTGCCGTCCAATTTATAATAAAAAGGAAACAGGGCCCTTGTCAACCAGGATTGAAAGGAAGAGCGACCGTCCCATTGTTCTCAATAACTGAATTCCCCGTAAGGAGAGAGTATTTTCCATAAATGCATCCTTAACGGCGGGCAGGGAACTGGCATCCCGAAATTCTTGACAAAGGAAATTTACATGATATAAAGTTATGACTAAAGGTAAAGGTAATCTATCCGGGCCCGTTCGGTGAAGTAACCGCGGGCGGGTACAAAAATTATCCCATTGACTATTCCCACCTGAACATTCACGGATATGCATTGGGGGCTAAAGGCCTTCCCAAAGGTCAAAAAGGCGATCCTGATACCGCCACATTTCCCAATGTCAATACGGAAACCGAATACGGCTGGAGCAAAAAGGTAAAAATGAAGGTGCCGATTTTTACCGGCGCTCTCGGATCTACTGAGATTGCGCGCAAAAACTGGCAACCAAGAAGTATCCTGTGGACTACTCCCATATCAACATCCAGGGCAGATGCGTCGGAGCTGTGGCGATGTACACCTTCTGCGACAGGCTGTAACTGGGACTCCAGCAGCTCATGGCAGGGGCAAGGAAATTTGCGATCAAGTATACCGACAGGAACGACCTTGTCTCCCTTATAAAAGAGGCGGCAGAGGTTACCGGCATGCCATATGTGATGGAATCCGATATGGAAGAAGCAGAAAGGACTCTGGTAGGATAGGCACGTGACGAGGACTATGGAATGAACAAGACGATGCTGGCGATTCTCAAGATACTGGATACGTACACGGATATTGTGGGTTCAAGGGAAATTGCGAAACAGCTGAAGGCGCACGGCGTTGACCTCACGGAAAGGGCGGTTCGCTATCATCTGAAGATCCTCGATGAAAGGGGCTATACCGAGGTCTTTGGAAAGGAGGGGAGGAAGATCACGGAAAAGGGGAGAAGGGAGATGAAGCATTCCCTTGTTTCTGAAAAGGTGGGTTTCGTCAGCAGCAAGATCGAAGCCCTCTCGTATCTCACCACACTGAACCTTGAAACCATGGAAGGAAATGTGATCCTCAACATATCGTATTTTCCGGAGGAGAGTATGAAGGCGGCCCGCGGCATCCTTTCGGATATTTTTTCTTCTCACTTTGTCATGAGCGACCGTCTGGTTATTAAGCGCGGCGGAGAGAGGATCGGAGAGGCGCTGGTGCCTGAAGGCAAGGTGGGAGTGGGGACGGTCTGCAGCGTTACCATTAACGGAATATTTCTTAAGGCCGGGATACCGGTCACGTCGCGGTTCGGCGGGGTTGTGGAGATAAGCGAAGGGGAACCAATGAGGTTCCTCTCCCTCATAAGCTACGAAGGTTCATCCCTGGACCCTCTGGAGATATTCATCCGGTCCAAGATGACCGATGTCATCGGCGCTGTGAAGAACCATTACGGCAGAATACTTGCAAGCTTCAGGGAGATACCGGTGGTCTGTCTGGACGAGGCAAAAAGGCTTGCAAAGAAGATGGCCGGACTGGGAATCGGGGGGATCCTTCTCATCGGTGAACCGAACAGGCCACTGCTGGAGATCCCGGTGGGGATCGACAAGGTTGGCATAGTGATTGTGGGAGGATTGAATCCTGTCGCCGCTCTCGAGGAATCCGGCATACCGACGGAAAGCAAGGCGATGTCAACCCTCCATGAGTACTCGGGATTAACAAGTTTTACGAGCCTGCTGAGGTGAGCGCATGAAAAAGATCGAGGCAATCATAAAACCGTTCAAGCTTGACGAGGTGAAGGACGCCCTCAATGAGATCGGCATTCAGGGCATGACGATCACCGAGGTGAAGGGGTACGGGAGGCAGAAGGGGCATACGGAACTCTACCGGGAGGCGGAATATGTGATCGACTTTCTCCCGAAGGTCAAAGCCGAGATGACGGTGCCGGACAGTATGGCGGATGAGGTGATCCGTGTCATAGAGAACAAGGCCCGGACAGGAAAGATCGGGGATGGCAAGATATTCATAAGCCATATCGAGGAGGCTGTGAGGATAAGGACGGGACAGAGGGGAGAAGAGGCGGTGAGCTGACGGCAACCCGTGAAATAAAAAAACGAATACCTGCCGGTTGAAATTTTTTATAATACATTAATGATTCGCCTGATAAGGAAAGCCCTTCTCATCCCTGTTCTCGTTTCTGTGCCCCTTGTCTCATCTTACGCTGCTGATATCGGCTACCAGGGAACGCACATCCTGACTCACGGAGCTCTTGAAGACCTGGCAAGGGCATTTGAGAAGAAATACGCCGTAAAGGTCTTCGTGAAAGGTGGTGGTTGTGCCGATGGAATCGCGGTTGTCGCAAAGGGACAGAACGAGACAGGCGGAATATGCTGCCCATTGCCCCCAGAGAAGGCAAAGAAACACAATCTGATTCAATACAGGGTTGCGGTCGATGTCAAGGCCGTCATAATACATCCTGGAAACCCTTTAAACAACCTTACCCTGAAACAGGTGGCAGACATCCACAACGGCAGAATCACCAATTGGAAGCAGGTCGGCGGACAGGACAAGCCGATTGCCCTGGTCTTCAGAGACCATTGCAGGGATATGGCCGAACCTGTTCGTGAAGTGCTCGGCATAAAAGGACCGGCGGCGAGGAAAGCTATCGTCGTAAAAACAGACAAAGAGGTCGTCGAGTATGTCGAGAAATTCCCTGCGGCAATCGGTATTGCTCCCAGGGTATTCGCGCAAGAGGCAAAGGTGAAAATGGTGAGCGTTGACAAGATTGCTGCCACCCCTGAAAATGCAGAGAAGGGTCTGTATCCCCTGAAGGGCGACCTCTTCATCGTAACGAAGGGCCGTCCTGACGGCTTGACAAAGAAGTTTTTAGGCTTCATATTGAGCGATGAGGGCCAGGCGATTATCGGAAGGAACTTCGCCAGGGTAAGATGAAGGCTCTGTGGGGCAGGCTTTCGATCAGACACAAGATCATATCGATAGTTGTGTGCACTATCCTTCTTGTCACAGTGACGACGATTCCCGCCGTCTCCTACCTTATAAGAGACGCCCTCCTCAAACAGCAGCAGAACCATCTGGAGAGCGTAAAGAACCTTGTCACAAAGCTCTTCGGTGACTACCAGAGCAAGGTCACGAATTACACAAAGCTCTTCAGCAATGACAGGGAGATAAAGGACAGCCTCTTTTATCACACAGAACTCTCCGGTGAACGTGAACATCCCCTTCGGGCCGTAAACCGCCTGTTTAAATCGTTTGATGTCAGCACGATAGAGATCGGCGACGCACGAGGCCAGGTGGTTGCCGTTGCCGAGGCGGCTGAGAAGCACGGTGACGATAGGTCGCATGATCCGCTCATAAAAAGCGCCCTCCAGGGGAAAGTGATGTCAGGAATTGTGCTCATGGAACAGGGATTCATCATTAAGGCATGCGCCCCCGTCTTTTACAATGAGAACCAGATAATCGGCACGATTACTGCAGGCATACTGCTTGACGACAGTCTGCTGTCCAAGATCAAGCAGTTGAGCAACACGGATCTTGTAATTGTCGATTCCTCGGGCAGCGTTGTATCGTCCACTCTGACGACTCAGGGGCCGAAAGCGCAGATGGCCAGCAAGACCCTCTCAGAAAAAGACCTCTCCGGCAAGCTGCTTATGAAGTTTCCGCTGACCGATACGAACAATGCCGCGATAGGTAACGTCATGGTTATCCAGGAAGACAGACTGCCGGGCATCATTTCGAAAACGCACTTGACCCTTTTATTGCTGTTTTTGACTATATCCGCCGGGTCGGTCCTGGTCCTGTTTCTTGTCCTTAACAGGGTGATGCGGCCTGTTGTAAAACTCCGGGAGGGGGCTGAAAGAATCGGGAAAGGCGAATTCAGCCACAGAATAGAGGTCGCTTCAAAAGACGAGATCGGCGAGCTGTCGAAAGGGTTCAACAGGATGGCTGCCAATCTGGAAAAACTGAGGAGCATGGAGGAGAGGCTGTACCAGTCCGAGAGGCTAGCCGCCATAGGCAAGTTCGCCGCAGGCATCGCGCACGAGATAAACAATCCCATAGGAAACGTGATCGGAATTGCCAAGCTGCGGCTGAAAAGCACCGAAGACCCGGCTGTGCGCGAAGACCTGGAATCGATAATAAAGGACGCGGGCAGGTGCGCGGGCATAATCAAGGACCTGCTGGCTTATTCGCGGCAATCGCCTCCAAAGAAGGAATTGACGGCACTGGATATGCTCGTCGACGAAGCCGTAAGGGGCATAAGGCAGCATGCCGACGCCAAGCGGATCGAGATCGTCAGGGAGTTCGATCCGGGGCTGAAGGCCGTGTATGTCGATCCCCTTCAGATGGGCCAGGTGCTGAACAATATCCTCCTTAATTCCGTCCAAGCCATTAAATCGTCCGGCGCCATTGCGATCAGGACCGCCGCGCTGGGCGCCGACATGGTCGAGATATCGATATCGGACAACGGCGTCGGAATCGAGGACGTGATCAAAGACAAGATCTTTTATCCTTTCTTTACGACAAAGGCGGTGGGCGAAGGCACTGGTCTGGGACTTGCTATCAGCTATGGCATAGTTCAGAACCACGGAGGCGAGATCATTGCAGAGAGCGGAAAAGGAAGCGGGAGCACTTTCAGGATCAGGCTTCCCCTGGGAGAAGGAGATGGATAGACCTCTCAGAATCGTTGCCATAGACGACGAAGAGACCATGCTGAAGATAATCAGGAGGTCCCTTGAGCCTGAGCATTATGCAGTCGAGACCTTCAGCAATGCCTCTGATGCCCTGTTACGTCTCCGCAGCGGAGAGCCTGTCGATATTGTGATTACCGATCTTATGCTGCCGGACATTGACGGCTTCATTGTGATTGAGGAGGCGCACAAGATCGACACTAATATATTCGTTATCGTGATCACTGCCTATTCGTCTGTCGAGTCCGCAGTAAAGGCCATACGGGCAGGGGCGTATGACTTCATCCCGAAACCCTTTGACCCGGAACACATTGCGATCGTTGTAAGACGGGCTGCGGAAACAAGGAGCCTGAAGATCGAGAACATAGGCCTGAAAAAACAGCTCGAAGTCCTGCCCGGCTCAGGCGAGATCATAGGTTCAAGTCTTGCCATGAGGCAGGTATTCAGCATGATGGAAAAGGTCAAGGATACCGACGGAACGGTACTGATAATAGGGGAAAGCGGCGTAGGCAAGGAGCTTGTCGCGCGGGCTATTCATTACGGCAGTAAAAGGGCACAACGGTCCTTTATCGCGATCAATTGCGGCGCATTGCCCGATGATCTTCTGGAATCCGAGCTGTTCGGTTACGAAAAGGGCGCATTCACCGGGGCTGTGAACAGAAAGACAGGCCTGTTTGAGGCGGCTGACGGCGGTACGGTATTTCTCGATGAGGTGAGCAGCATAAGCCCGATGATGCAGGTGAAACTCCTGCGGTTTCTTCAGGAGCGGAGCTTTATGAGGCTCGGAGGCAAAGAGACCATAGGAGTCGATGTACGGATCATTGCCGCAACCAACGAATATCTGAAGGATGCGGTCGATAAAGGAATATTCAGGAAGGACCTCTATTACCGGCTGAACGTCATTCCTGTCGAGATTCCGCCTTTACGGGAAAGGAGGGAGGACATCCCCCTGCTCATAAGACACTTCATCAGGAAGTTCTCTCTCAAAATGGGGAAAAAAATCTCCGGCATAAACAAGGAAGCGGAAGAACGGCTCATCCGATATAAATGGGAAGGCAACGCAAGAGAGCTTGAAAATGTCATCGAGCGCGCCATGACCATAACGGATCGCGATGTTATCGGGTTGGATGACCTTCCGGAAGAGATAAAGACCGAAAAAGGCCCCCTGTCTGAGAGCGCCGCACCTTATCCTCCAAACCTTACGCTTTTCGATATGGAACGCCTTCACATAGCGAATGTCCTGAAATCCGTCAATGGCAACAAGAGCAAGGCAGCCCGTATTCTCGGAATCGATTACAGCACCCTTCTCAGAAAGCTGAAATCAACAGGAATTGAACTATAGCGAAATGCAATAATTATTGCATTTCGCTATAGTTTTCTGCTTTACCAATTATAAATTCAAATTCTCATAAACTTATAGATCGTATTCCTTTTGATAATTGCCCCGAAAATGACTCTCAACCACAGATGGCTTTTGGGCCTGATAATTGCTAAATATGAACTGAAAACTCAACGATCTAAGGGCGCAGGATCAAGCCGGTCAAGATGGAAAGGGGAGGTGAAAGGAGATCCGTGGAAACCGGTGATTCCCAATGGAACGCTGCTCAGTTGCAAACCAAGGAGGAAAAAATGAAGATTCTACAGGGAAGAAAGGTCAGGATTGTGTTGATAGCTTTGGTGGTCTTATTCGTATTGACTGCAGGCTATTTAGTTACGGCGCCGTCTGAAACGATTGCCCAGGGCAAGAAACCTCTCTACAAGGCGACTTTCTATTCCGCTACGAGGGGCGGGCACATGGTCTTCACCGACATAACCATAGACCCGAACACAGACATGATATCGGGCTCGGTTGCAGGCAGGATGCCGGTTCCAAACAACGAACAGGCTGATGCCATCGAGATGTCGCCGGACCAGAAGTATATTTACTATCCCACCTGGGACACAAGCACACTGTATACCATCGACATAAGCGACAAGAAAAATCCGAAGGTAGTCTCGGAGAAAAAGGTATTTGACAAGCCAACAAGGTTCTGCGGGAGCCACATCGGCCCTGACGGTAAGCTTTATCTCAGCTCGATGAAAGAAGGAGATATCCATAAGTTTGACATCTCAAATCCTAAGGATGCGAAACTCATGGACAGGCTCTATAAGACCACCTACCTCTGCGGCGTCCAGCTGCTTGAAGACCAGAAACATATATGGGTGACCGATATGAAGGACCACAAGATATATATCTACGATGCTAAGACGCACGAGAAGGTCAAGGAGATTCAGCCCGGAGGCAAGGAGTTCCTGCACAGATCGCGCCTTAGCCCCGACGGAAAGCTCCTCTATCAGTCTTCGACCGGCTCGACAACACCCGATGCAGACGGCAGAGTTTATGTGATCGATACGAAGGCGCAGAAGGTAATCGATACGATAATGCTCGGCGCGACCTATGACCCCCACGACACGGCCCTCACTCCGGACGGCAAATATGCGATAATTGCGGCAAGGCGCGTGCCGGCGAAGGAGATGAAGGACTCGGAATACATTGTTGTCAACCTGGAAACGAAAAAGAAAATAGGGAGCGTCTCGATGTGCAAGTCATGCCATGCCTCGATGGGAGTAGACCCGAAGGTTGAGGGCGAAAGACAGGTGTTTATCTGCGGAATCCAGGCAGCCTGGCAGAAGTAGAAAAAGAAACCTCCCCGGATCCAAGCCCGCCCTTATGGGCGGGCTTTTTTTGAATAAGGTATAATAATCTCTCAGGTTAAAGGTGTGAATGAACATTATCTATTTTGCAATTAAGAATATCCAGAGAAAGGCGTTCAGGAGCATCGCTCTCGTCCTGTCCGTTTCCCTCGTCTCGGGCCTGCTCTTCGCGGGTTCCGTGAGCATGAAAGGAGTGCTCAACAGCATACATCTGGGCACACAGAGGCTCGGGGCTGACCTTATGGTCGTCCCCGAGGGACAGGAGGAAAAGATACGCTCCACTCTCATCGCTGGAAAGCCGTCCGTATTCTACATGCCTCATGACGTGCTTGAAGGGGTCAGGAAGGTCAGGGGAATCAGGAATGCATCGCCTCAGCTGTTCATAAAATCCACGAAATATCCCTGCTGCACCGATGTGGATGTACTTTTGATTGCCTTCGAACCTTCTACGGACTTCACCATCACTCCTTGGCTTCAGGAAGCCATCAGCCGCCCCCTCGAAAACGATGAAATCATCATCGGGAGGTCCATCCCTGTCGAGAAGGGTGAAAAAATGACGTTCTATGGAAAGTCCCTCACTGTCGCCGGTCACCTCTCCGACACCGGCCTGGAATACATAGACCATGGGGTCTTTATGACCATGGAAACCGCAAGGGATATGATACGAGGATCCAAAACGAAAGCGGTCGAGCCGCTCCAGATAAAGGAGGACTCAGTATCGGCCGTTCTGGTGCAGGTCGAGCCGAACATCTCTCCTGAGAGGGCCGCGGTCTTCGTTGAGTACGAGATTAAAGGCGTGAAGGCCATCGCATCGCAGGAAGTGATCGGCAGCGTAAAGAAGCAGCTCTTTGTGCTTTTACGGATGATATTGTGGATAGGACTTTCTCTCTGGCTGATCACCCTTGTGATGATTACAGTGGTTTTTTCGATGATAGTCAACGAAAGGCAGAGGGAAATAGGCATCCTCCGGGCCTTAGGCGCCAAGAAACGGGAGATCTTTTCCCTTATAACGGTTGAGGCGGTCATCATTTCGGTAATCGGCGGCCTGACAGGGATCGTTGCCGGGGGCGGTTTGCTCCTTTCCCTTAAGAAACCGATTATGGCGGCTTTCAAATTGCCGTATCTGTGGCCTGACACTGCCTTTGTCATATTCGCGTTGGGCGCCACGCTGTCCTTATCCGTAATGACGGGCATGGTTGCTGTCTTTTATCCGGCGCTGAGGTGCAGCCGGAAAGAGCCTTATGATGCCGTACGGCAAGGGGAGTGAGCCACTATGATAGAGGTTGAAGGCGTGACAAAGAGATACAGAAGCGGGGGCCGGGAAATCACAGCCGTTGACAACGTCACTTTCGAGTGCGGGCCGGGGGAATTCATATCGATCGCCGGGCACTCAGGAAGCGGGAAGAGTACGTTCCTCAATCTGATAGGAGGGCTGACAAAACCGGATGCCGGCAGGATCAGCGTCGATGGTGTTGACATCGTATCGCTGGATGACAACAGGCTTTCCGAGTTAAGGAACAAGAAAATCAATTTCATCTTCCAGTTCGCAAGCCTTATTCCCACACTCACGGTACTGGATAATGTTACCCTCCCTGCCTTCTTCGGCGCGGAAAGGGGCAATAAGGCGGAGATAAAAAAGGATGCCCTCAAACTGCTTGATATGCTTGGAATAGCGGATAAGATGAAGTCCTATCCTTCTCAACTGTCAGGAGGTCAGCAGCGGAGGGTCGCCATCGCGCGTTCGTTTATCAACAATCCCGAGATCATTCTCGCCGACGAGCCGACAGGAGACCTCGATGAAGAGACCGAAGCGGAAGTCATCAAAATCTTCAAGCGGATGAACGAGGAAAAGGGCATAACCTTTCTTGTGGTAACCCATGATTCGGCAATCGCCTCGCAAGCGAAAAGAATGCTGAGGATGCATAGCGGCCGGCTGGAAGAGATCAAGGCGTAAACTGATCGGAGGTATTCATAATGCATAAGAGACCGGCAATCATTGCAGCTGCCTTCATACTGCTGAGCGCGACCGTTGTTCTGGCTGCAGAGGACATCACGATCGATGCTCAGGAGGCCCAATTCTCCAGGATGAAACCGGATGTGGGGACCGTATTCCTGCGGATAAGAAACAACTCCAAAACAGACGAGATCTTGTCGCGGGCCGAGGTGAATATTCGGGGGGCGTATGCCGAACTGCATGACGTAAAGGACGGCAACATGACGAAGGTGAGCCGCATTCCCGTTCCGGCAGGCTCTACAGTCCTTCTCAAGAGAGGCGGCTTGCACATAATGCTTTTCAATCTTCCCATTGATGTTAAGGAAGGGGATGAGTTTGCCCTGACTCTTACGTTTGAGAAATCTGGTAAGAAGGCGGTCAATGTAAAGTTCACCGGCGCAGGGCATAATACGCACATGCACTGACTGAGCGGCCTGCGTGTTGCGTACCGCCTTTCCTCTGTCAATACGCGGAACAAAAGGCCGTCCGAATCCTTTAGTTTCCAGCGACGGTCGCTGAGATGTTCTCTTTGCTCCTGATCTCTGAGGCGAGCCGCCACGCCTCTTTCCTGTCTTCGAACTTCCCTATCAGGACCCTGTGGAGCATTTCCCTCTCCCTGGGAATGCTCTGCACAAAGGCATCGTATCCCTTCTCTTTGAACTGCTTCAGGAGGGCCTCGGCATTTCTCTCGTCCTTGAACGCACCAACCTGTACGGAATAAAGAGCCTTGGCATCCGATCTTTTCACAGCCGTTTGTACGGTAGGATGCCTTACGGCTGCAGGCGGAGTAATCCCGGCGGGGGGCAGAGCTTCCCGTAGAGGCGCCTGTTCCGGTGCCTTGGGTGTGACGGGAACCTGAGGCGGTGCAGGAAGGGATGACCTGGCCGTCATTTTCTTTTGGGGTGCTGTGCCGGGAATCAGACCCGTTTTAAAGAGGGCCGCCCCGGCGATTCCCAAAAAGATGATTGCGGCAGCGATGAGAACCGGCGCCAGCCTCACTGACCTTGTCCTCTTCCTTACAGGGAAATCCGCCTCCTCCTCGGCCACTATTTCATCCTGTCGAGACGGCTCTTCCGGAGATTCAGGCGCAGGTTCGCGCGGCGCCTGCTCAGCCTGAACAATTCCATCCTGTTCCCTGTCTTCCTTCTTCTCTTTCAGCCGCACCACAACCCTGCCGCCTTTGCCTGTTTCCTTGTCCGGAGCACCGCTTTGCGCGGCCGCTTCTTCCCCAGATACAGGTCTCTCCTCAGCTTCTTCTTCCGCGACCTGCCCTCCGGCGGAAGGCCCTGCTGAGAGGACATCCATTGTCTTCGCAATGAGTTCCTCGGGGGTGAAGGGTTTCTTGAGCGAGGCGACGATTCCGTACTCTGAACGGTAACGCTGGTCCATCTCCCCTTCAAAAGGGGAAATGGCAACAATAGGCACATTCCTGAGGGCTCCCATCTCGTGGATGGTCCTGCAGATATCCAGACCGCTCGCCCCGGATATGGCAGGATTAACGAATATCAGGATGGGGCGTATCCTCTTGGCCATCGTGACGCCGAAGTCCCCGGTTGAGGCCATAAAGACGAGGAAGTCCCGGGATTCCAGCGCCAGTACGATAGACTGGGCTGTTTCCGTGTCCGAGTCGATTACGAGTATCGCCTTCTCTGCCATGGTGTTATAGAGGCTCCCAGTATTTTGAAGGCATGTCCTCTGCAAGCTTCAGTGCGCCGTTGGAGCCTGCAAAAAGAGGGTCTTCGACGCATGTCACCTTGCAGGAACCGTACTCCTTCAACGCATCCTGGAGATACTCGCGGATTCCCCTGATCAGGCTGCCTCCGCCGGCAAGAACGATGTTGTTCTTTATCTTCACCTGGAACTCGGGATCGAAGCGTGCTATCATTTCCGTAGTCGTCTCCACTATTGCAGGGAGGATGCTTTCGCAGGCGCGGCGCACCTCGTTAGTGATGTCGTGCATCACCGGTTTCCCGTCAACGGGTATCTCCACACGGATCTCGCCGGGGTTTTCTCTTACAAAGCTGTACTGCTCCTTGAACAGCCGCACCATGTTCTTGTTGAACTTCGCGTTGGGGTATTTTTCGGTGAGATAACTGTAGAGCTGTTCATCAATGTAGTCTCCGGCCGTAAGTATGGTCTTCTGGTCTTCCTCCGAAGGTATAGTGCCGTGCATGATGCAGAAATCAGTCGTCCCGGCACCGATATCGATCACCAGGGAATTATTCAGCAGGTTCATCCCGTACGCCACCGCAAAGGGTTCGGATACCACCATCAGGGAATGCACAAACTCCGATACGGCCTTTCTGATGGCGAGCTTGTTCACCTTCAGTGTATCGGCAGGGACCCCCACCACTGCATATATCTGCTGTCCCGCGGCAGGTTTGGCAAGTTCTATAAGGTGCCTGATGATCTCCTTCACCGCCTCTTCGCTTTTCTCAATGCCCTCCTTTATAACTCCGTGTTCAAGTGGCCTGCAGAGGTCCAGGGAGAGCCTGTTCTTCAAGGCTTCGGCGCCGAAGAGGACGGGTCTTCCCACAACCTGCAGTGAGATGAAGTCCCTGGGCCAGCCCACATAGCTCTCGATCCATTCCCTCGTGCCGTTTCCGGCAGAGATCGAACTCCTCGATGTTCCCAGGTCGATTCCTACGAACAGGACGTTATCGTCCTTCTTCGCGTCTTTTTGCTTCATGGCGTACCTCTCCTTTACTCAAGTAATGTAGGATGCCGGCCTCAAGATACCGTGCGATATTCTCCCTGTGGCTCTCCGTGCCGAGTTCGACCTCCTCCTCCCTGTTGCTGAGGCATGAGACCTCGGCAAGGACAGCGGGCACATCCACTCCAAGCAGGACTACAAAGGGCGCCCTCTTAACGCCGAAATCGTGGACGTTTCCGTTTTGCCTCAGGCTGTTAAGGAAAAGATACTTCTGTATCGAGGCCGCAAGTTCCCTGGACTCCTGAAGCTTCACGGTATTGCCGATCTTCTCGATCATGTCTCTGAAATCGCTCATCCCGTAGTCTGATCCGGCGTTTTCCCGTTGTGCAAGCTTCAGCGTCTTTGCATCGGATGACGGACCGAAATAATACGTCTCGATGATATTGATGGGTTTGAAGGGGAGATAGTTGAGATGAATTGAGATAAAGATGTCCGCCCTGCCCGAATTGGCAAGTTCCACCCTCCTGCTCAGGGGGAGCGTCACGTCTTCTTCACGAGTCAGCAGGACTTTGTAATACCCGTGCCTTCTCAGCCTTTCCCTAAGTTTTCTTGCGATATCGAGGGTGATGTCCTTTTCCCTCGTTCCCATCTTCCCGATGGTGCCCGAGTCCGTCCCTCCGTGTCCTGGGTCGATCATGATCGTCTTTACAGCGAGGCCGAACATCCGCCTCAGAGGTTCCCGGTCGTCAAGGAACGTGGAGTACTCGGAAGGATCGGCGCCTCTTTCGGGGGGGAGAGGCAAAAGGGGCTGCAACGCTGTCACAGCAGGTGCATCGGGCCCTTCCCTGAACAACGAGAGATCAGGGGAATTTCCATAACCAAAGATGACGATCACGACTGTTGAAGCGAAAAGGATGATCTTCTTAAGCGTGGAGCCCGACTTGCTTGAGAGGACGCCGGGACCTTTCCCTATGATTCTAAGGTTGTCTTCATAGACACCCCTGAGGATGGCCTGCCTGATTCTAATCTCCTTCTTCCTGGGAAAGGTGGAAAACATGGCGACAAAATCACTTTAACAATTTACGGGAAAAAATTCAAATCCTTTCGTTCATAAGGTAATGCCGTCGATTCTCCTGAGCCCGGCACTGATTGCAGCTTTCACCGCCCGTTCGTATTCCTTTCGGTCTATTCTCCTGTCGAGAGGCGGATATTCCGACGCCTTGTAGCAGGGGTAGTACTGGTCCATGATGTTTATATAAGTGTCCGGAGATATCTCTTCTGCGAGGAACCTCACTACCTCTTCCGTGCCTGCGATTCCCCCGGGAAGCACGAGGTGTCTCACGAGCAGTCCCCGCACGGCAATGCCCCTTTCATCCATGACGAGGTCCCCGACCTGTGCATGCATCTCCTTGATAGCGGCCTTTGCAACCTGGGGGTAGTCCCTTGCCTTCGAGTGCCTAAGCGCCATTTCGGGGTCCGAGTACTTGAAATCGGGCATGTAGATATCGATGACGCCGCTCAGTATCCTCAGCGCCTCAAGGGATTCGTACCCGCCGCAGTTGTACACAATGGGGATATCGAGCCCTTTCTCAACAGCGATGGTAAGCGAGCGGAGGATCATCGGCATCTGGTGTGTCGGTGTCACGAGATTGATGTTGTGGCATCCCTCCTCCTGCAAGGCAAGCATTATACCGGCAAGCCGTTCGAAGGATATCTCCTCCCCCTCACCGAGATGGCTTATGGTCCAGTTCTGGCAGAAGATGCACCCGAGGTTGCAGCGGCTGAAGAATATTGTACCGGAGCCGAATCTTCCCACAAGCGGTCTTTCCTCGCCGAAATGCGGGCCCCAGCTCGAGACGAAGGGCCTGTCGGAGGTCTTACAGAACCCAAGCTCCCCTGATGTCCTGTCAACGCCGCAACGCCTCGGACACAGTGTACATTCTTTCAGTATTTCTTCGGCAAGACGCACCCTTTCCCGCAGCCCTGCGAGGGACAGGGTACGATAGGAAACTTCAGAGGCCATTCAGTCAGTGTACTGCAACAGGCATATCAGCGGTAAGCTTTGTTGCGATCTCCTTTGCATGCCAGGCGACATTTTTTATCTCGTCGAGCATATTGACGTAGAGCGACGATGCAAAGGGAATGCAGAGCCCTTCTATCAGTCTCTCTTCATGTAGTGTAGCATATTCGAGCGCCCTCTTTACTATCCCGGCCTCCGATTCGGCTACGTACTTGCCAAGGATGGCGTTTCTGGCAAGGATGATGTCGGCGGTGGGTCTCATAAGGTCGATGAGTCTCTGGAGAAGAAAGGTGATTTCTTCTATCGCCCTGTCGCTGAAAAGGACGTGCTCCCTTACCATCTTTTCGATGCAGTCGGCGAGTCTTCCGACGCTCTCCCCGATCCTCGCCAGGTGAACAGGGACAGAGACGTAATACCTCATATCCGGATTATCCCGTGCGAGTTCGGCGACTTGCCGGATGAGTTCCGGCCCGTCCTTCGCGAAGCTCGCGATCCTCCTCCTGCATTCATTCAGCGGCTGCACGGAATTATAGATGAAAGAAGTCTGCAATAATGACACGCAATCCTCAACGTCGTTCGCCCTGTCATGCAGGTCTTTTACGGTATCTTTGGCAGTTGCTTTCATATCATGCCCTCCTTTCCTATACTAAAAGCATATCAGACAGCGGAAGCCTCCGCAAGAAGGCAAGGGACTCCGAAATCAGGGAGATTTCTGGCGGGGGGGCTCCCTGTTTTCTTGCTTTTTCGGTAGACTTTCCTTTATTCTTAAAAGAAAAGTTCTTCCACTTGGATTACCGGAGGGAGTAATAAGGAGGTTGTTGTGGTAACAATATCGGCAGTGGCTGCAAAAAAGGCTAAGGAGATACTCACGGCAGAGGGAAAGGCAGGCTGGGGCCTCAGGATTTATACGGCGGGCGGAGGCTGCTGTGGTCCCTCCTACGGAATGGATATGGATGAAAACCCTAACGATGGCGATGAGGTCGTCGAAAAGGACGGACTCAAAGTCTTCATCGATAGGGGCACCTTCAAGAATCTCAGCGGTATGGAGATTGATTTTGTGGATGAAGGGGAGAGACAGGGATTTGTGCTGACGGGCGGCAAGGCGTCCTCATGCGATTCCGGCTGCAGTACCTGCGGTTGATTCCCTGAAGTGGAAGCATGTTCCCTGTTCACAGACCCCGCAGACTGAGAAGGAACGAGGCCATAAGGAGGATGGTGAGGGAGACCTCTATATCTCCTGACGACCTCATTCATCCCCTTTTCGTCACCTACGGCAGAGATGTGAAGAAAGAGGTCTCGGCAATGCCAGGATGTTTTCAGGAATCCGTTGACGTGATCGTGGGGAGTGCCAGGGAAGTGCATTCCCTGGGGATCCCCTCGGTGCTTCTCTTCGGCATCCCCGAACACAAGGATGAAAAAGGCTCCGCGGCATACGACGAGCACGGAGTGGTTCAGACCGCGGTCAGGGCGATCAAGGATGCGGTACCGGGGCTTTTTGTCATAACGGACGTCTGCATGTGCGAGTACACGAGCCACGGCCACTGCGGCGTTATAGAGCAGGGAGATGTGGCGAACGATGCCACTTTGGAGCTTCTCGCGAAGGAGGCCCTTTCTCACGCAAAGGCAGGCGCGGACATGGTTGCGCCCTCCGATATGATGGACGGCAGGATCGAGGCCATACGGCTTGCGCTTGACGGGGAAGGATTTGAGCATCTTCCGATAATGTCCTATGCGGCAAAATACGCCTCTGCCTTCTACGGTCCCTTCAGGGAGGCTGCCGAGTCTACGCCCCGGTTCGGGGACAGGCGCTCTTACCAGATGGACCCTGCAAACAGGAGGGAGGCCCTTAAGGAGGTTGCCCTGGACATCGAAGAAGGTGCGGATATCGTGATGGTGAAGCCGGCGCTATCCTATCTCGATATCATCTCGGACGTGCGGGACAGTTTCGATATCCCAGTGGCTGCATACAACGTAAGCGGAGAGTACTCAATGGTGAAGGCCGCAGCCAGACTCGGCTGGATCGAGGAAGAGAGGCTGATGATGGAGATACTCACCTCCATAAAGAGGGCGGGGGCGGATCTTATCCTCACGTATTTTGCAAAGGACGCTGCAAGAGTATTGAACGGGTAGCTGGCTGCGCAGTTCTTTGTTTCAGTTGGGCATCCATCCGTCTCTCGGCAAGAAGATAGCCCTTCTCGGCTATGCCGGGTTCTCTGCACCTGAAAGCACCTGTCCCCATTGTCAATGTCCGCTCTTGCTGGCCGCCACGCAACCTTGCCTTCGAGCCTCCATGAACACGCCTGCCTGCAGGCAGGCTGGACATCCGGCAGGACGCTAGTTCGATATGTATGATTTCTATCATGGAGAACGGTGAAGGTGGCGGTTTATTCTACATATGATAAATAACAGAGGAAGGGCTACAGGAGGTGAGCGTGATGATAGAAAGGTCGAAGGTGGAAGAAGCACTGAACCAGATACGGCCGGCACTGCAGCGGGACGGGGGCAACGTCGAACTCATTGATGTCACACCAGATGGCGTGGTTAGAGTTAAACTCGTCGGCGCGTGCGGCACGTGCCCGATGTCCATATTGACCCTGAAAAGGGGTATTGAGGCGACACTGAAACAAAGGCTCCCCGAAATCGTATCTGTGGAGTCCGTTTAGATCTTCTACTCTGAAAGCAGCCGGTGGAACAGGCGTGACAACGGGTTCACACCCTTTATGTCATGGAAAGACTGAAACGGTTTCGAGGGCCGTCGTCTCTTCGATGCCGAGCATGATATTCATGTTATGGACTGCCTGCCCGGAGGCGCCCTTAACGAGGTTGTCGATCGCGGTTACGATTATAAGGGAATGCGTTCTCTTGTTCACGGCAAGTCCTAAAAGGCACATATTGGTGCCGCGGACATGCTTGACGTTGGGAAACTTCCCTGCGTCGAGAACATTCGTAAAAGGCTCGTTCCTGTATGCCCTGAGATAGGTCTCACGGACGGAATGCTCATCCGTTTTTCCTGCAAGCTTCGCGTAAATGGTCGTGAGGATCCCCCTGTCCAGCGGGAGAAGGTGTGGGGTGAAATTGACTTTGATTTCCCTGCCTGCTACACGTGAGACCTCCTGCTCGATTTCGGGAGTATGCCTGTGCACGGCAACGCTGTAAGCCTTGAACCCCTCGTTCACCTCGCAGTAGGAGAAAGCTATGTCGGACTGCCTTCCGGCCCCCGACGTACCCGACTTTGCGTCTATAACTATAGAGTCGGGGCGAATGAGTTTATTCCTGATCGCAGGATAAAGCCCTATGACCGCTCCTGTGGGATAACAACCCGGGTTGGCGATAAGCACGGCCTTTGATATTCTTTTCCGGTGGAGCTCCGGAAGGCCGTAGACAGCCTTCCTCAATGTTCCGGGAAACCCGTGTGGCACCCTGTACCATTCTTCGTACACCGCCGCGTCCTTCAGCCTGTAGTCCGCTGAAAGATCGATGACCTTCTTACCGCGGTTTACAAAGAAATCGACCGCTTCCTGGGATGCTGCGTGGGGGAGTGCCAGGAAGAAAAGGTCCGCCCTTGGAAGGATCCTCTTTCTGTCCATGGGTTCGTACACGAGGTGTGAGTAACCATGGAGATGAGGAAAGAGGTCCGTGACCCTCTTCCCGGCGGATTTCTCAGATGTGACTGCGGTTATAACGACTTCGGAATGAGCGGAGAGAATCCTGAGAAGTTCAGCCCCGGCATAGCCGCTGCCGCCGCAAATGGCAACCCTTAACATAAGAGCGAGTTATGAGTAACGAACAGCCGGAAGACCGGAGAGACAAGGTTTTCAGTACTTGACTTGCCGCTCGTCACTGACGTTATCTCTTGGAGAACTGGAATCTCTTCCTTGCGCCCTTCTGGCCGTATTTCTTTCTTTCTTTCTCTCTTGGATCCCTTGTGAGGAAGCCTTCCTTCTTCAGTCTCGACTTGAGGTCGTTGTCCACGAGGGTCAGCGCCCTGGATATGCCGTGTTTCAGAGCTCCCGCCTGGCCGGTCAGCCCGCCGCCCTCGACCTTCGCAGAGATGTTGAGTTTCCCGATCATTCCGGTTAGTTCAAGCGGCTGACGTATCATCATCCTGAGGGTTTCCCTCGGGAAATATGAATCCACCGGTTTCTGGTTCACCATTATCTGGCCGTTTCCGGGAGAAACCAGGACCCTGGCAATGGATGTCTTTCTTCTGCCTACGGCGGTGTAAGTTATTTCTGCCATGGAAACTCCTTTACTGAATAATTTCCGGTTTCTGTGCCGAGTGGGGATGCTCGGAGCCTCTATACACCTTCAGCTTCTTGAGCATGGCCCTGCCGAGCCTGTTCTTGGGAAGCATACCCCAGACCGCGTCCACAATTATCTCTTCCGGTGAACTGCTCATGCGTTCCTTAACAGTGGCTGCCTTTATCCCCCCGATATATCCTGTATGGTGATAGTACACCTTTTCTTCCGGTTTCCTGCCGGTGAGCTTGATCCTTTCGGCATTCACAACTACCACAAAATCCCCTGTGTCCACGTTTGGTGTAAAAACCGGCTTGTTCTTCCCGCGAAGGTAGGTCGCAACTTTCGCAGCAAGCCTGCCGAGCGCTTTGTCGCTGGCATCGAGCAGATACCATTTCCGTTCTACCTCGTTCTTCTTAGCAAACTGGGTCCTCATTAAAGCACCGTCCTTAATAAAAGTTTTTTAGAATAATAGATAACCGCTTGAAAAGTCAACAGCAACAGCGGGAAGAGCGGACTGTCACCCCGAACTTGAAGCGGGCTTCGGTTTTTCGTACAACATAATGACGGTATTTGGCTTGCTCTTCACCTTGCACGCCTCGTCAAGGGCGTCCATGAGTTCTTTTGAACCTTCCTTCATCTCAACAAAGCCCAGTTTCTTGAAATAGTCCACGAGGTCCGTGACAATATAAACCAGTGTCACCGGGGAGAAGTCCAGCAGGTGCTTGATGATGAGGGAACCTACACCCCTCCGCCTTTTGTCTTCCACAACCACGACGCAGCCTATCTGGTAAAACTGCCCTGCCTTCCTCAACCGTCCAAAGCCCATGATATCCCCGTCCTCGGTCGCGACAACAAACTCCTCCGGCACGAGGTTCTCCGCATCCATATTGTTCTTTTTCAGCTGGTCTTCGATGAAGGCTATGTCCGCCTCGGTGGCATGCCGTATCCGGAACTGCTTCCCTGTGATATCCGATATCCCTGTGACCTTTGGAGATTCCTTCCTTTCCATCTCGCCTCCCTGTCCATTATATCATACGGCACGAGTTCGGCAATCGTATTTCTCGGCCCCGGCTATTCGCAGGCCAGGTGGAGTGTCCCCGAATCCTCGAATCAAGAAGGCACGACTTTCCTGAAATGCCTTCTGTAACGGTCGAAATCCTTCAGGATCTCTGCGGCCCTCGCACTTCCTGTGTACCGGTAATGCTTCTCCGTCAGAGACATCAGTTCGTGCATCTCGCGGCTGTCCGGCACGTCAACCCTCACCGTTGAGGCGTTTATTCTCGCAGGAAGTTCCCCGGACTCGTCAAGGATATATATGACTCCCCCGGTCATTCCGGCTCCGGCATTATAGCCGACTTCTCCAAGAACGACTACAGTGCCTCTTGTCATGTATTCACAGAGATGGTGGCCGGTTCCCTCCACTACCGCCGTTGCCCCGCTGTTTCTTACCGCAAACCTCTCCCCTGCCTTGCCGGCTGCGAAGAACTCCCCTCCAGTGGCGCCATAGAGCACGGTGTTTCCGGCGATCACATGTGTATGGGAATTTCCGGTGTCCTCAGGTCTTATCACGATCCTTCCGCCGAACATCCCCTTTCCCGCGTAGTCGTTAGCATCTCCGATGAGGGTCAGAGAGACCCCCCTGTGGTTGAAGGCGCCGAAGCTCTGGCCTGCAGTGCCCCTGAAGGTGATACTAATGGTGTTGGCCGGCAGTCCTTCGTCCTTGTACCTGAGGGCGATATGGTAATTGAGCTTAAGCGGGATGCTTCTGTGCACGTTCCTGATCCGGTATTCCTTTTCGACGGGCT
>CAYYWY010000001.1:34000-87233 GCA_964475485.1 uncultured Nitrospiraceae bacterium
CCTCTCTATAAAGGGCAGGAGCTCTTCAATGAGCCTGTCGTTCATTGATGGGGCTGGATTATCGTTCCTCTGCACCCTGCACCTTCGCGCCTCACCTCCGGAGTAACCTTCGAATATCCTCTCCAGTCTGATCCTCTTTGAGCCCGGGTAGTCGTCAAACGATAAAGGGGTGAGGAGGTCCATCCTTCCGATTATCTCTTCGAGACTCCTGAATCCCATCTCTGCAAGAAGCTCCCTCACCTCGTTTGCAAGGGCTCTGAAATACGCCTTGACGCCCTCCGCCGTCCCTTTGAATCTTCCCCTGAGCCTCTCGTCCTGAGTGGCTATGCCGGTAGGACAGCTGTTCAGATGGCACTGTCTTGCCATCACGCACCCTGTTGCGATCATCGTGGCTGTGCCGAATCCGAACTCCTCGGCCCCCAGCAGTGAGGCGATGATGATATCCCTGCCTGTTCTGAGCCCTCCGTCCACCCTCACTGTTATCCTCTCTCTCAAACCGTTCTCTACCAGCACCTTCTGTGTCTCGGCAAGGCCCGTCTCCCAGTAGTTGCCAGCATTCTTGATGGAGCCCACCGGGGAAGCGCCCGTTCCCCCCTCGCATCCGCTTATCTGGACGATATCCGCGTAGGATTTCGCAACGCCTGCTGCAACCGCTCCCACCCCTGTTTCGGAGACAAGCTTTACACATATCTTTGCCCTGGGGTTTGCCTCCTTGAGGTCATTGACGAGCTGTGCGAGGTCTTCAATGGAATAAATGTCGTGATGCGGAGGGGGGGAGATGAGGAGGATATCCGGACTGCAGTGTCTAAGCATCGCGATATATTCAGTGACCTTGTTCGCAGGCAGATATCCGCCTTCTCCGGGTTTTGCTCCCTGGGCGATCTTTATCTCGAGCTCGGAAGCGGACGCAAGATAGGCCGGTGTCACACCGAACCTCCCCGACGCGATCTGCTTGATGGCACTGTTTCTTATTGTCCAGTAGCGCTTCGGATCTTCGCCCCCTTCTCCGCTGTTGGACCTGATACGGAGGGAGTTGCACGCCTCTGCAATTATCTCGTGAGCCTCAGGGGAAAGGGCGCCCACAGACATTGCCCCTGAAAAGAATCTCCTGAGGATGAACTCCTCCGGCTCCACTTCCTCCTGGGCGATGGCGCTTCTTTTCCTGTAGCCGAGGAGGTGCCGGATGAATACAGGGCGTTCATCGGCAATTCTTGAGAAGTCCCTGTAAGGATTCCTCCCCGGGTCCTTGATGAATCTGTTCAGGGCGATGACGGTCGGAGCCGACCACTGATGCCACTCCCCTCCCTTCCTGTATCTCAGTTCACCTCCGGAATCAAGGCTCGGCGTCTCTGTGTCAAATGCTGAGGCATGTCTCTTCAGCAGAGATTCTTCTATCTCTGTTATGCCGTCTGCTTCTATTGTGACGGAGGTTCCTCTGAAGAACTCATCCGCAAAGTCCTGGTTGAGGCATACCGCATCAAAAAGCTGTGCGCCGTAGTACGAATTGAGGGTCGATATCCCCATGCGTGCCATCACCTTGAGGAGTCCGTCCTCAAGTACACGCCTGTAGTTCATGGCAGCCTTTTCGTAAGGGAGATTCACCGTTCCTTTCTCACACATCTCACCAATCGTGCGGAGTGCGAGATAGGGATGCACTGCGGAAGCTCCGTACCCGACCAGGCAGGCCATGTGATGCACGTCCCTGGGCTCGCCTGATTCTATGATGATGCTCGTCCTGTTGGCGATCCCCTCTCTTTGTAATGCCTTGAAAGACGCGGAGACAGCGAGAAGGGACGGTATCGCAACCCTTTCCGCGGAAACGTCCCTATCGTCGAGGATAATGATCTCCGAGCCTTCCCTGACAGCTTCGACGACCTTTCTCTGAAGCCTTCTCACTTCAAAGAGAAGAAGGGGTTTGGCGCCCGGGACACAACATGTCATCAGCCTGCCTTCAGGGATGTTTTCCGGACCTTCGGAGCCGGTTTTAGAATACGTAATAGGGAGGCGGCTCACCTTCAGACCACTCTGGCCCTCGATCTCCCTGATCTGGCTTTCCGAGAGGACAGGGGATTCTATGTGAAGCCTGCGGGCGTGTTCCCTGGTTTCCTTCAGGAAGTTTCTCTTATATCCCAGGTTCATTTTCAACGACATCACCGCCTTCTCCCTTATGGGATCTATCGGGGGGTTTGTGACCTGTGAAAACCTCTGTTTGAAATACCTGAAAAGGAGCAGGGGTTTTTCAGATAGGGGAGGGATGGGTGTGTCGTCACCCATGGAGAAGGTGAGTTCTCTGGCCTTCTCCGCCATCTCCCTGAGCGAGGTCTGTATCTCTTCAGACGTGTATCCGAATGCGATCTGTTTTCTAAGGATATCGGGATCATCGATGTAAGTACCGAACACCTTCTCCTTTACCCTGTAAATCGAACCGTCTATCCATTCTTTATATGGCTTCTTTTCGGAGAGCCGTCTTACTATCTCGCCCGTGAACATGACCTTCCCCTCACCCATACTCACCATTAGGGTGTCCCCGGGCCCCAGTCTTCCTTTCTCCTTTATCCTCCTATCACTGATGTCAACCATGCCTGTCTCCGAGCCCAGTATGAGGATGCCATCCTCTGTGAGAAGGTACCGGAGGGGTCTGAGCCCGTTTCTGTCTAGGTGAGCCCCTATGACGTTGCCGTCGGTGAATGCAATGGCGGCTGGACCGTCCCACGGCTTCATGAGCAGGGACTGGAATTCGAGAAATGCCTTCTCCTTTTCGTTGAAATGAGAGTCCTCCCAGGCAGGGGGTACGCACAGGTTAATGGCATGTTCAACGGCATAGCCGGAAAGTGCGAGTAATTCCACGATCCTGTCCAGCGACGCAGAGTCGCTCTCTTCGGCGGATACGAGAGGCATTATCTCCCGCATATCATCTCCGAAAATCTCATGGGCGAGTTCGCGTTCCATTGTGGACATCCAGTTCCTGTTGCCCTGAATAGTGTTAATCTCCCCGTTATGCGCGAGGACCCTGAGGGGTTGAGCCATATTCCAGTCAGGGGATGTATTGGTCGAAAACCTCTGGTGGAAGATACAGAAGGAAGATGTGAAATCGATTGCGGAGAGGTCGGGGTAGAACCTGTCTATCTGCGGAGCAACAAGCATGCCCTTGTATATGATGATCCTTGAGGAGAGGGATGAAATATACACCGCGTCTCCGAAAGTCCTTTCGATGGCCCTTCTCGCAAGGTAGAGGCTCGGGTCCCTTTTCTTCTCTTCGACCCCTGCCGAATCAAGGAGAAGCTGCCTTATCCTTGGCTTCGCAGAGAGGGCGGATGCCCCAAGGGCGTCGTCGTTGGTGGGGACGTCCCTCCATCCCAAAATCCCAAACCCGAATTTCGCAAAGACCTTTTCTATGGAGGATCCGATATTTCCTCCTTGGAATCCCAATGAATCCCTCCACTTTGCGGGGGGGAGCGAAGGAGAACCGTGAGGTATGAAGAAGACCCCTACCGCAAGATTTCGTTCGTTGGAAAGAGTCCGCCCCGATTTCTCTATCTCTTTCAGGAAAAAACTTCTGGGTATTTCCGTGAGAATTCCGGCGCCGTCACCTGTCTTGCCGTCAGCGCCCACTGCGCCCCGGTGGGTGAGGTTCTTCAATGCCTCGATCCCCCACCGGACGATTTGCCTGCTTCTTGAACCATTTATGTCACAGACGAGGCCGACCCCGCACGAGCTCATAGTCAAATTCTATCAGATGTTCTTTTGAAGTGAAGGGTTGTCGCGGCCTGGTATTTCCTTAAATGACCCAAATCCGGTTTTGGACTGAGGGACCGATAGAATTATAGACAAAGTCATTATTTGCGAATATACTAATTCTAATTCTCTATGGTTCTTCGTTTTTTTGGATAATCATTCTCCTGATCTTTCCAGGTGGCGGGCGGACGGAGGGATGGTGAAGGGAAGAATTCTCCTGGCAGTTACAATTGTTATGCTTCTTCTGCCGTTACGGGCCCAGGGGCATGAAAAGAAAAACTATATGGTGTTAAAAGCAGGGCTTTATACCTTCAGGAGCGATCTCAGGGAAGCTGATATCGAGACAGGTTTTGACGGAGGGCTGGCGTACGGGCGTTACCTTCACAGGAATCTTGTCCTTGAAGCAGGGGGCGGTTATTTTCATGACGGGGTCAACAAGAGGTTCGGAAATGAAGTGAAGGGATTTTCTGTTATTCTCACTGCAAAAGCGACATATCCTTTCAGATGGGGAGAACTTTTTGCGGGAGGAGGCGCCGGAGTGTATTTTACAAAGTTCCATGGCGAGGTTCACGGCAATCTGACCGATGCAGGAGACACGGCCACGGGCGGTCATCTTATTGGAGGCGCAAATCTGGATATCTCGCGCAGTCTCTTCATAGGGATAGAGGGAAAGTATGTTTTTACCAGCAGGGCGGATTTCGGATCTCTCAAGACCGATCTCAACGGATATACAGTAACTGCGGGTCTGGGTTACAGATTTTAGGCCGGTTTTCATGGTTTCCTTATCTCGGTCTGGCATTCCGAACGCCTTCGGGACAGGACAATAGACCGTTCTCATTCCCGATCTTGAGAACGGTCTGTTTTTTCTCCTATTCGGGTAGTCTCACTTTAGGCTTTCCAAATGCTAAAATATATTAAAAATTATTTGTAAATCAGCATAGTATGAGAGACTGCCGAACCCGGAGGGATGCGTGAAAATTCATATAACGCGCGGGATGGGACTCAGCCTCGGACTTGTCGTCTTACTGATGGTCTTTTTCCCGGGTTGCGAAAAGAAGGAAGAGCCGAGGAAGATAAGTCTTGAGAAGAGGGAGGCCGTCAGGCCGCTCCCGGGGAATGCCCGGGGAAAACACCTCAGGATTGCTGTGGGAGGGATGATAACGCCGAAGGAAGGATTCGTCTATTACCGCCGGCTGCTCGATTATATCGGAGAAAAGCTCAGCACGCATGTGGATTTCGTGGACAGAGATAATTATGCCGAGATCAACAGGCTGGTCAGAACGGGCGAGGTCGATGCTGCCTTTGTGTGCGGCGGTCCTTACGTGAAAGGCCATAAGGAGTTCGGGATGGAGCTTCTGGCCGCTCCGCAGGCATATGGGGGCGCCGCGTATTACTCCTATATAATCGTGGCGAAGGACAGCCCCGTGCGCAGTTTCGATGACCTGAGGGGTAGGAGTTTTGCCTTCACCGATCCGATGTCCAATACGGGCAAACTTGTTCCTACTTATATGCTTGCGAAAATGGGCGAGACGCCTGATACGTTTTTCAAGCGGTACATATTCACCCAATCCCACGACAAGGCAATCAAGGCGGTTGCCCAGAAGATCGTAGACGGCGCGGCAGTGGACAGCCTCATCTATGAATACGCTCAGCGGACGAATCCCGAATTCACCTCCAGGACTCGGGTGATCAAGAGGTCCCCTCCCTACGGAATCCCTCCGGTCGTGGTGAGACCCGGACTCGATTCGGAGACGAAGGAGAGGCTGAGAGAGATATTGTTCAATGCCCACAAGGACGAGAAGGGGGAGGCGATCCTGAAGGGAATGATGATAGAGAGGTTTGTTCCTATCGATGACCATGCCTATGATTCCATTCGGGAGATGGAAGAGTGGATGGAGAGACGAAAGAAAGAACGGACGAAGTAAGGGGATCATGGGCGGACTGAGCTTGCGTGCGAAACTCCTCGGGGGGACGGCAGGGATCGTGATCCTCCTCGGTCTGGCCCTCGTCTTTTTTGTCAAGACCGCCCTTTCCGAAAAGCTCTTTGTGAAACTCCAGAAGAGAGGCATCTCCATCGCCCGGACTATAGCGATAAACAGCGTGAATCCCATATTGACGGAAAGGTTCTTCGAGCTTGAGATGATGGTGAAGGACTTCAAGAACTCTGAAGAAGATATCAGGTATATCTTTATAGCTGACGAGCACGACGGGGTCCTGGCGCACACCTTCGACAACGGTTTCCCGGTTGCATTAAAGGAGGCAAACAGGATTCCCGCCGGAAAGGAGTATTCTGCAAGGAGGCTGTCGACCGAAGACGGGAAGATTCTCGATATTGCGGTCCCCCTGCTGAGGGGTGGAATAGGTGTTGTGCACCTCGGGGTCTCGGAGGAGTCGGTGGAGAGGGATGTCAATGACATCATAGGGCTCATCACATGGATCGTGGTGGCGGTGCTGGTCGTGGGGGGTGCGTTGACAATAGGTTTTTCTGAGGCGCTCACGCGGCCAATTCTTAAACTCGTGGAAGCTGCAAAGGCTGTGGGCAGTGGCGACCTGAACTACCGTATCACGGTTGATTCCCGCGATGAGATAGGAGAACTGGGAGAGACATTCAACACGATGATCGCGATGAGAAGAAAGGCTGAGGAGGCGTTGCAGAAGAGCGAGGATGCGTACCGTTCTCTCGTTGAGTCGACGGAAGATTCCATTTATCTTGTTGATAGTGACTACAGGTATCTGTTCATCAATAAAAGGCATCTTGCGAGGCTGGGGTCTCCTGCGGAGAGGTTTCAGGGCAGGCACTACGGCGAATTCCATTCTCCCGAGAAGACTGAAGAGTTCATTGAAGGCGTGGATACGGTATTCAGGACGGGTGAGTCGTTCAGGCAGGAACACCTGAGCAACAGGGACAACCGCTATTTCCTGCGGACCTTCAGTCCGGTGAAAGACGCCGGCGGCAAGATAGTGGCGGTGACGGTCATCTCGAAGGACGTCACCGAGCTCAAGCATATGCAGGAGAAACTGCGCGCCCTGTCTCTTACGGACGAACTTACCGGCCTTTACAACCGGCGGGGCTTCTTTGCCCTTGCCGAGCAGGCTGTAAGGACGGCGAGGCGCCAGAAGATGGGGCTCTTCATCCTGTATGCCGACCTTGACAATCTGAAGGGCATCAACGACGCCCTCGGTCATAGGGAGGGGGACCGGGCCCTGGCTGACGCTGCTGCTTTATTCAGGGCAACCTACCGGGAATCCGATATCATTGCGCGTATAGGCGGCGACGAATTCGTGATCGTCCTGCAGGGAAACAGCGGAGACGGCGAGAGCGCAATCGACCGGCTGCAGGAAAACGTCGTGAGCCACAACGAAAGAGAGGACAGGAACTACTCGTTGTCGATCAGCATCGGCATTTCATACTACGATCCTGAAAGACCAGATTCCATCGACGATCTCCTGGCCAGGGCGGACAGGATGCTGTACGAAGAGAAGAAAAAGAAGCGCAGGCTGTAGTCCCGGCAACCTCTTCCTGCTAGGGTCTGAGGACCGCCCGGGCCATTCCTGTGATGATGCAATCATGTATCGTATCGTCCGGCAGACGGCTTTCAGAAAACGGCTTGTTCTATGCCTTCCTGCTTGTTTTTGCGAAAAAGCCGGTCAGTTTCCTTACAACATTGTCGCTCTCGCAGTGGGGGCACCGGATCTTCGGCTTCGATTCATATTCCCTGATGGAGAGGAAGACGGTGAATTCCTTGTTACAGTCCTTGCAGACATATTCGTACGCAGGCATAACGTTCCTCCTTTATTCTCCTGGAATCGCGCTGAACACTTGCATAAATATTATCACAGAAAATCCGCCATGGCTATAGGATAACACCGGGAAGTACGGGCATGCTGCCGGGAAGTTATCTGTTCTCTTTAAGTTTTGAAAAATCAGCTATGGCAGAGGCCAGGGTCTCGACCTCAAAGAGGAGGGCGAACCTGTTTAGCTTTATCTCGTCTCTTTTATCCATCACCAGAACCTTGTCGAAGAAGCAGTTTATGAAGTCCGTAAGTCCTGCAAGGGTCATGATTGCGTCATAGTATTTCCTCTCTCCGAGGAGCCTGCCGATGACGGGCCTTGCCTTCAGGGTTTCGTTGTAAAGGGATATCTCCTGATTCTCCAGGAAGAGGTCGGGGTTGACGGGGGGGATGCCCGTTTCAGGGATTATGTTGTGGAGGCGCTTCATGCCGAACAGGAACTTCTGGTACCCGGGATACGTTGCGAATTCCTTCAGAGCCTCGACTCTTTCCCTCAGTTCGCTGAGCGGGAGCCGGTCTGCAAGGTGAATAACCGACAGTACCATGTCGGTCTCATAACCCTGAGAAGACATGAGGGATTCGATCCTCTGCACGAAGAACTGAAACACCTCATCCGCCAGGGAAGGTCTTCTTTCTGCAACTCCCTCAACAGCCTTCGCGATGATCTCTTTCAGGGTGATGGGGTACCCCTTCTCACTCAGGACCGAGATCACGGCCAGGGTCTGTCTTCTCAGGGCGAATGGGTCTTCGGAGCCAGTCGGGGTAAGACCGATGGCGAAGAACGAAGCGATGTTATCCATCCTGTCCGAAAGGCCGAGTGCCGAGCCCTCATCCGTCTCGGGCAGCCTGTCACCGGAGAAGGCCGGCTGGTACTGCTCGAGAATGGCATCGGCGACCTCCCTTTCTTCCCCGTCCTTTAAAGCATAGTAGCGTCCCATGAGTCCCTGGAGCTCGGGGAATTCCCCGACCACACCTGTGATGAGATCTGTCTTTGAGAGCCACGCCGCCCTTTCTATCTGCCGGCTTTTTCCGGGGAAGAGTTTCCCGGAGAGGAATGACGCCATGGCGACGACCCTCCTGGTCTTGTCATAGAGACTTCCGAGTCTTTCGTGGAAGGTTACCCTTTTGAGGTCCTCTATCCTTTCCCAGAGGGACTTCTTTATGTCTTCCTCATAGTAAAACCGTGCATCCTCGAACCTGGCCCTTATGACCCTCTCTGCTCCGACCTTTATAGTCTCCGCATTTTCTTCTTTTGTATTGGTGATGACGATAAAGTGATTCCTCAGGTTTCCGTCCCCGTCTTCAACGGCAAAGTACTTCTGATGGTCTTTCATCACTGTGATGAGAAGTTCTTTTGGAAGACTTAGATAATCATCAGGGAATTCACAGAGGACCGTCACGGGGTATTCTACGAGGAAGGTGACGGTTTCGAGGAGTTCCCTATCCTTCAGGGCCCTTCCGTCAACGGAGGCGGAGAGTCTGTCGATTCCCGACTCAATCATCCTCTTCCTCTCGTCCTGATCGACGATCACATAGTTGTTTTCGAGGAGATGGACGTATGAAGGGATCTCCTTTATTAGGAAGGAGCCCGGAGAGAGGAAGCGATGACCCTTTGTAATGTTGCCGCTCCTTATCCCGTCGATTTCAAAGGGGACCGTCTCTCCGTCAAGGAGCGCCAGTATCCAGTGAATTGGCCGGGCAAACCTGAGATTGCCGTCGCCCCATCTCATGGATTTCGGAAAGCTCATTGAGAGGATGGTTTTTTTTAAGAGCTCAGGGAGCAGGTCTTTCACAGCCACGCCCTCCTGTCTGATTACTGCCACAACATACTCCCCTTTATCCTTACGTTTCACGGCGAGGGCTTCCACGTTGACTCCCTGGGATTGTGCAAAACCGACGGCGGCCCTCGTGGGTTTCCCCGCATCGTCAAAAGCAGCCTTCTTCGAGGGGCCGAATACCTCCCTTGTCCTGTCCTTCTGGAGCGGGGGGATCCCTTTAGTTAGAAGGACAAGGCGCCTCGGCGTGGCATAGGTCCTTATCTCCGTAAAATCTATGAGATATTCGTTAAAAAGCGACCCGGCGTTTTCTTTAAGCATCTCGAGGGCAGGGGGGAGAAACCGGGCTGGGATTTCCTCTGTGCCGAGTTCGAGAAGAAGCGACGAGGTGGGGTTATCTTTCTGCGGCATTCCCGATTTCCCTTTCCCGCGCAGGCGGTTCGCTTTCCTTCAGCAGCGGGAAACCCATTTCTTCCCTCTGTTTAAGAAAGGCATCTGCGCAGAGCTTCGCAACGTTTCTTACGCGGGCGATGTAACCCGTCCTTTCCGTCACGGAGAAAGCGCCTCTTGCGTCCAGGAGATTAAAAGTGTGCGAGCACTTGAGGCAGAATTCATAAGCAGGCATGACGAGGCCGAAACCGTTCAGTCTCTTCGCCTCTTTTTCGTAGGAATCGAATTCCTTCATGAGGAGATCGATGTTTGCATATTCGAAATTGAATCTGGAGAATTCGATTTCTTCTCTGTGGTGGATATCGCCGTACTTCACATTATTATCCCAGTCGAGATGGAATACGTTGTCCACCCCCTGAAGGTACATGGCGATTCTCTCCAAGCCATAGGTAATCTCGACGGAAACAGGCTTCAGGTCAATGCCTCCGACCTGCTGGAAATAGGTGAACTGGGTAATTTCCATACCGTCGAGCCACACTTCCCAGCCGAGGCCCCATGCACCGAGGGTAGGGGATTCCCAGTCATCCTCAACAAAGCGTATATCGTGTTTCAGAGGGTCTATCCCGAGATGAGTAAGACTGTCCAGGTAGAGTTCCTGGCTCTCGAGGGGTGAGGGCTTCAGAACCACCTGGTACTGGTAGTAATGCTGAAGCCGGTTCGGGTTTTCGCCGTACCTGCCGTCGGTGGGCCGCCGGGAAGGCTCCACATATGCAACCCTCCATGGCTCAGGGCCGAGCACCCTGAAAAAGGTAGCAGGATGAAAAGTCCCCGCACCCACCTCGATGTCGTAGGGTTGGAGAAGCACACAGTCCTTCTTTGCCCAGAATTCATGGAGTTTGAGAATAAGAGTTTGAAAGTTCATAGCGATGAGAGAAATCATAAAGAAAGGGTCTGAATTTTGTCAAATTGAATAACCAGGAAAATGCGGCCATGCTCAAGGAATTTATTTAATCCGGTGAATTAATAGATTGTCGCGGAGGAAGGCCCCTTTCCGGTCCGCCCGATATGGTATAATGCAGGCGTATGTGCGAAAAACTCTTCATGAAGGGAAATGAGGTGATTGCGGAGGCGGCGATACAGGCGGGCTGCCGTTTTTATGCAGGATATCCCATTACACCTCAAAATGAGATCCCCGAGTACATGGCAAGGAGGATGCCCGAGGTGGGGGGGATATTCATCCAGGCGGAGAGCGAGCTGGCTGCGATAAACATGGTGTACGGCGCATCAGCCTGCGGGGCGAGGGCCATGACATCTTCCAGCAGCCCGGGGATAAGTCTTAAGCAGGAAGGGATTTCCTATCTTGCTGGCTCGGAGCTTCCTGCGGTGATTGTGAATATGCAGAGGGGCGGGCCGGGTCTCGGCAACATATCGGGGAGCCAGGCGGACTACTTCCAGGCGGTGAAGGGAGGAGGTCACGGGGATTACAGGCTCCTTGTTTATGCCCCGTACAATCTTCAGGAACTCTGGGAGCTTACCATGCTGGCCTTTGACAAGTCCGATGAGTACAGAAACCCCGCCATGATCCTTGCCGACGGAATATTGGGGCAGATGATGGAGCCTTTTTCCCCGGAGCCCTATATCAAACCGGATCTCCCTGAAAAGACATGGGCGCTCACCGGATGCTCCGGAAGGAAACCGAACGTCCTGAAATCGCTTTACATGGGAGAAGGCGAGCTGGAGATGAGAAACGGGATCTTGCAGGAGAAATACGGGAGGATCAGGGCAAAAGAGACAAGATATGAGGCCGTGGATACGGATGATGCCGAACTCATCGTCGTAGCCTTTGGGATCGCCGCACGCATAGCCCTCTCTTCTGTAAGGAGATTAAGGCAGGAAGGATTCAGGGTTGGGCTTTTCAGGCCGATCTCCCTTTTCCCGTTCCCTGAGAAGGAGCTTTATTGTCTCGCGGGCGGTGGGAGGGAATTCCTCACGATCGAGCTCAACGCTGGGCAGATGGTGGAAGATGTGAGGCTTTCCGTCAACGGCAAGTCGAAGGTGTATTTTCATGGAAGGCCCGGCGGCGCCATCATAACGCCCGAAGAAGTACAGGAGAAGATCCGGTCCCTCTTCGCTCCTCGTTTCTCACCTTCCCGCGGTCTTTCCTGAAGGCTTATCCGATCTTCTCAAACTCCTTCTCAAAAAAAACCATAGTCACATCATCGTAGATACAGAATTCAACCAGTTGCAGACTCGATTCAGGGCTTTCCCTGAGATAATTCAACGCTTCCCTGACAAGTATCTCTGCACACCTGTCTTTTGGAAAACCGAAGATCCCGGAACTTATGGCAGGCATGGAGACGCTTTTCAATCCCTTGCCTGATGCAAGCATAAGGCTATTAAGCACGGCGTTCTTGAGCTTGTTGTCCTCGTCTCCTTCGCCCATCCTCGGCCCGACGGCGTGTATAACGTACTTGCAGGGGAGTTTCCCTGCGCCCGTGACTGCGGCATGACCCACAGGTACAAATCCTATCCTGTCGCTCTCCTCCTGAATGACACGACCCCCTTTCCTCACAATGGCCCCTGCAACGCCTCCGCCGTGCTGAAGATACGAATTGGCGGCGTTCACTATGGCGTCCACGTCCCGTTCTGTTATGTCGCCCTGAATAAGGCGGAGGGTTTTTCCGTCTATCTTCTTCTCAACGACAGTTTTCACGTGGAATCCCCAACCTGCTGCCTTTCTCAAGAGATTGAACCTTGCTTTGTTTTCATGTTACAGGAAAACTGGTTCTTATACAAATGCGGTCCGGTATGATAAAATAAACTAAAAAGCGGAGGATAGGATAGCGGTACTCTACGGAAACACATCAGGCCTTAAAGGAACAATTATTCATTCGCTTGAGAGGATATACCGGAGACGGGTTCCTCAGGACAAGGTGATCACCCCTGAGCTGGCAAGGTATCTTGCGGAGCTTTCTTCGGAAACAGGCCGTCAGATCGGGGTGCTTGTCCCCAGGTCGGGCAATATTTCTCACGTCATCGTGGGAGACACGAAGGGCATCCTCATCCCGGAGCTCTCCGATTATCCCATCGGCAGGAAGGCATTGAGAGGCCTGAGGCTCATCCATACCCACCTCAAGGACGAACCTCTTAACCAGGATGACTTCACTGATCTTTCCCTGCTGAGGCTCGACCTCGTTACGGCCATTGGGATCCGAGATAGCCTGCCCCACAGGATATTCGTGGCCCATCTCATGCCGCCGGGTTCCGAAAAGCCTGTGGAGGTCTTCCCCCCCCAAGGATTTCACCAGTTCGACATGGACTTCCTCTCTTTTATCGGCTCGCTTGAGGAGGAGATGGAGAGGAAAAGGACATTCGACCAGAGGGACAGCAGGGAGAGAGCGATTCTCGTGAGTGTCTCAGCGAGGCCGAAACATGAGCTTGAGGACTCGATGGAGGAGCTCAGGGAACTTGCGCTGTCGAGCGGAGTTCTCGTACTTGACGGTGTAATCCAGAGGCCGAAGGAGATAAACCCCAAATACCTCATGGGCGAGGGCAAGTTAAAAGAGCTCATCATCAATTCCATGAACAAGGGGGCTACCCTGCTCATATTCGACCAGGACCTCAATCCTTCGCAGATGAAGGCCATCAGCGAACTTACCGAGCTGAAGGTGATCGACCGCTGCCAGCTCATCCTTGACGTTTTTGCGCAGCGTGCCCACAGCAGGGACGGCAAGGTCCAAGTGGAACTGGCACAGCTCAAATACAGACTTCCCAGGCTGACCGGAAAAGGGACCGCCATGTCTCGTCTCATGGGAGGAATCGGGGGAAGAGGTCCCGGAGAGATGAAACTTGAGATAGACAGGAGGCGCGTTCGCGAGAGGATAACACTGCTCGAAAGGGAACTCAGGTCGCTGTCGGAGGCCAGGAGACAGCGCAAGCAGAGGAGGGTCGCCACAGGTATTCCGATCGTATCCATCATCGGGTATACGAATGCAGGAAAATCGACGCTGCTGAATGCCCTTACGAAGAGCGAGACCTTTGTAGAGGATAAGCTCTTCGCGACACTGGATACCGCCAGCAGGAGACTCAGGTTTCCCAGAGAAAAAGAGGTCATCATCACCGACACCGTAGGGTTCATCAGGAACCTGCCGAAAGACCTGATGGCCGCCTTCAAATCGACCCTTGAGGAACTTGAGGACGCGGATCTTCTGGTACATCTCGTGGACGCATCGAATCCGAGGTTTGAACAGCATATCAATTCGGTCAAAGCCGTACTGGAAGAGCTTGGTCTGGCTGACAAACCGCAGCTTCTGGTCTTTAACAAGATCGACAGGCTTCCCGAAGAAGAGACGGAGAACCTGAAGATGAGGTTCAACGCCGTTGCCGTCTCGGCCCTTGATCCTTCCACCTTCAAGTCTTTCATCGCAGCGATAGAGGCATATATCTGGGATGGCAAAATGGCCGGGGCAACGGTATAATAATTAGACCGTTGCCCGAATAGTCGTTCTCCGGCTCGACCGGGGAATCCAGGATGCATTGAAAGGAGAGGATTCCCGCCTTACCGCTTGGCAGGCGGGCATGGCGGACTTTACAGATGGAGTTCAAACCGAAATGGATAGCATGGGAAATAACAAGAAGATGCAATCTCAGGTGCGTTCACTGCCGTTCTGCCTCTGAGATGGAGATAAAGGACCATCCCGATTTTTCTACCGGGGAGGCGTTCAGGATACTGGACAACATCGCGGATTATGCAAGGCCTGTTGTAGTGCTCTCAGGTGGGGAGCCCCTCATCAGGAAGGATGTCTTTGATATCGCAAGGCATGGCACCGAGAAGGAACTGCGAATGTGTCTTGCGACCAACGGAACTCTTGTAAACGACGATGTCTGCAAGAATATAAAGGATTCGGGGATAAGGATCGTATCCCTCAGCCTGGATGGCTCAACAGAAGGGATCCATGACGATTTCAGGAGCCAGCAGGGGGCATTTGCCGGCACCATAAATGCAGCGAAGCTTTTCAGAAAGCACGGCATCGAATTCATCGTCAATTCATCCTTCACAAAAAGAAACCAGGAGGAAATACCGAAGGTATACAGGCTTGCCAAAGAACTCGGCGCCACTGCATGGTACATGTTCATGATAGTGCCTACCGGAAGGGGTGAGGAGATTATGGACGAACTCATCTCCAGGGAGGATTATGAAGAAATCCTCGAATGGCATTACGGGATGGAGAAGGACGAACACGATATGCTCGTGAGGCCGACCTGTGCGCCACATTATTACAGGGTGGTGCTGCAGAAAGCAAAGGAAGAAGGAATAAGATTCGAGAGGAGAACCCTGAAGTTTTCGACCGGCGGATCAAAGGGCTGCATAGCAGGGCAGCTCATCTGTCTTATCAACGTCGACGGAGACGTTCTTCCCTGCAGTTATTTCCCGAAGTCCGCCGGGAACGTGAAGGAGCAGTCCTTTAAAGAGATATGGGAGAGTTCCGAGCTCTTCAGGGAACTTAGGGATTTCAAGAAATACAAGGGAAGATGCGGTTCCTGCGAATACATCAATGTCTGCGGCGGGTGCAGGGCGAGGGCGTATTCGGTTTGCGGGGACTATATGGAAGAAGAGCCGTTCTGCGGGTATATACCTTTGAAGATGCAAAAAGTCAGAAGGTTCGCAAAAGCTGACGAGAATAGATGAAACAACAGAGACACGGAGGCACGGAGGCTTGAAGCCTCGTATTCATGATTTCATGCTTTGCATCATTCGTTGTGTCTTGGTGCCTCTGTGGTTAGTATGACAAAAACAGGAGGCAGAATGAACGACGTTTTTCTTAAGGCGTGCAGGGGGGAAGAAGTGCCGTACACTCCTGTGTGGATAATGAGGCAGGCCGGGAGGTACCTTCCAGAATATCAGGCTGTGCGCGCCGAGGTGGATTTCCTGACGCTCTGCAAGACGCCCGAACTTGCGGCAAAAGTGACGTTGCAGCCTATTGAGCGTCTCGGTGTGGATGCAGCCATCCTTTTTTCCGACATCCTGATTGCGGTTGAAGCGATGGGCATGCATCTGGAATTTTCAGACAAGAAGGGGCCTGTCCTGAACGACCCCGTCAGGACCAAATCCGCTGTTGACAGATTGATCATTCCCGATACTGAGGATAGCATGCCTTTTGTGCTAGAGACCATAAGAATCCTGAGGTCCACCCTCAAGGTGCCCCTTATCGGCTTCTCGGGAGCCCCTTTTACCCTTGCCACGTACATGATAGAGGGAGGAGGGACAAAGACATTCGTGCATACGAAGAAGACGATGTTCCAGAACCCTGGCCTTTTCCATTTGCTTATGGAAAAGATTACAGCGACGGTTATTTCTTACCTTGCTTCCCAGATAAGGGTGGGTGCTCAGGCAGTGCAGCTCTTCGATACGTGGGCAGGCACCCTCGCACCTGAGGATTACAGGGAGTTCGTCCTTCCGTACGTGAGGAGGGCGGTCGTCGAGCTGAAGAAGGAAGGGGTGCCCGTCATCTACTTTGTGAACGAGTGCGCTTCACTTTTGAAGGAGATCAGGAAGAGCGGGGCGGACGTCATCGGTATTGACTGGAGGGTCGATCTGAAAGATGCGGTAAAAGGGTTGGGCAAGAAGTTCGCGGTTCAGGGAAACCTCGATCCCTGTGCCCTTTTTCTGCCGAGGGATAAGATGGAGGATAGAGTCAAGGACATCCTGTGGAAGGGGGAGTCTGCAAAGGGGCATATCTTCAACCTCGGACACGGGATATTGCCCGAGAGCCCCGTGGAGAGCGCTGTTGCACTGGTGGAGGCCGTTCACAGATTCAGCGAAAGGTAAGGGATGAAAGAACGCAGGATCTCCGGCGCAGCAAAGGTTGCACTGATCTATTTCCTCGTTAGTGTAGCTTACATCTATATGTCGGATAGTATCTTGAGGGCTCTCGTGGAGGACCCTAACCTGCTCACCATTATGCAGACTTATAAAGGAATGGTCTTCGTCGCCCTCACTTCGGTGCTTATCTACTATCTTGTCTGGAAGAGCGAGAGGGAAAGCGAGAGGCTAATCCGCGAGCTGGACGAGAAGGTTAAAGAGCGTACCTCCGAACTCGAAGAGGCGATCCTCCTTGCCCAATCGACGAACAGGACCAAGTCCGAATTCCTTGCCAATATGTCCCACGAGCTGAGGACCCCGCTTAATGCAATCATAGGATTTTCCGAGGCTATGCTCAGCGGGATCTACGGGCCGGTGAGCGACAGGCACAGGGAATACCTCAATGACATTCTGATGAGCGGCGAAAACCTCCTGGCCCTTATAAACGATATCCTCGATCTGAGCAAGATCGAATCCGGTTCCCTGAAGCTTGAGCCGTGCGAGTTCTCACTCAGGGAGCTCATCAAGTCCGTGGTCGGGATGTTCAGGGAAAAGGCTGTAAGACACGGAATTACTCTGGAATACACAGTGGAGAACGGTCTTGACGTAATGACAGCCGACCAGAGGAAGCTAAAACATATCATTGTGAATCTCCTTTCGAATGCCTTTAAATTCACTCCAGACGGCGGCTCCGTGCGCGTAACCGCTCGGAAAGTCCGGAACCCGCAGGCCGAGTTCATAGAAATCAGTGTCGAGGACACGGGCATAGGGGTCTCAAAAGAGGATGTGCCGAGGCTGTTTCAGGTTTTTCAGCAGCTGGAGTCACCTTACCAGAAGAGATACGCAGGCGCCGGCCTCGGCCTGTTCCTGACCAAAAGGCTTGTGGAACTGCACGGCGGCAGGATATGGGTTGAGAGCGAAAGGGAGAGAGGCGCTGCATTTACTTTTTCGATTCCTGTGAAGGGCATATCTGATATGCTGGAGAAATAGGATGGAATAACGGATGCGTATGGCAAAGAGGGTTCTTGTGGTCGAGGACGACGATGTGAACAGGAAGCTGTTTGTTTCCCTCCTTGAGGAAAAGGGTTACGAGGTGGCGGAGGCGGCCGATGGCATGGAGGCTCTCGAAAAGATAAGGGAAGGCGCTCCTTCTATGGTTCTTCTCGATATCGTACTGCCGAAGATGAGCGGGTTTGAAGTTCTCAGGAGATGCAGGGAAAGCGGGCTTCTGAAGAACACAAGCGTCTATGCCCTGACTGCGTCTACCATGTCCGAGATAGGAGATGCAGGGTTCAGCGGCATAATCACAAAGCCGATCCGGGTGGCCGAGTTCCTCAGAGCAGTGGATGAGGCACTTGGATCTGGCAGGTGGGAGGAGGCACGGGATCAAGAAGATACTCATAGTTGATGACGACGGCGTGAACGTGAAGTTTATGCAGTCGATGCTCGAAGCACAGGGGTACCGTGTCGAGACGGCAAACAACGGATTGCAATGTCTCGACATGGCCGAGGTCTTTCATCCCGATGTTATACTCCTTGACATCATGATGCCCGAGATGGATGGGTACGAGGCGTGTGCCAGGCTGAAGAGCAGGGAGGAGACAAACAGGATCCCGGTGATACTCGTCACCGCCCTGGACGACAGGGCATCGAGACTTTCCGGGTTTAAGGCGGGTGCGGACGAGTTCCTCACGAAACCGGTCGACAGGGTGGAACTCACTCTCCGTCTCCAGAATCTCTTGAAGGTGAAGGAGTACGGGGATTTTCTCAGGGACTACAACAAGACCCTTGAGAATACGGTCTATCAGAGGACCCTCCAGCTCGAAAGGGCTTACAGCGAGCTTGAAAGCGCCAGCGAAAAGATCAAGGCAGGATACCTTGACACGATATACAGGCTCACGATGGCCGCAGAGTTCAAGGATGTGGGAACCGCAAACCATCTGAGGAGAATAAGTTTCTATACCCATTTGATGGCGAAGGAACTCGGAATGCCGGCATCCTTTGTCGATACGATCTTTTATTCTTCACCGATGCATGACATCGGAAAGATCGGCATCCCCGATGCGATATTGCTCAAGCCCGGCAGGCTTTCTCCCGAGGAGTTCGAGTTGGCAAAAACGCACACGACCATCGGTTCGAACATTCTCCACGGCTCCGAATCGGAGATTTTGCAGATGGCTGAGACCATTGCCCTTACCCATCATGAGAGATGGGACGGGACGGGCTATCCGCAGGGACTCAAAGGCGACGGTATCCCGATAGAAGGGAGGATCGTGAGCATAGCAGACCAGTATGATGCCCTCAGGAGCATGAGGGTGTACAAGTCCCCCCTCTCCCACAGAGAGACAGTGGAGATCATGGTGAAGGGAGACGGAAGGACCGAGCCGGCGCATTTCGACCCCGAGGTGCTTGAGATATTCAAGAAGGTTGAAAAAGGATTTAATGCCATATACGAAGAGCACAAGGACTGAACGGAATCCGTTGAGAGGTTACAAGAGATCGAGACCACAGGAATAATCCTTCTTAATCTCGGAGGCCCCGATTCGATTCAGGCGGTGAAGCCGTTTCTCCTGAATCTCTTCTCGGACAGGAATATCATACGGCTTGGCCCCTCATTTCTCCAGAAACCCATAGCACGGCTCATGGCGACCCTTCGCTCCGGCAAGACCGAGGCGATGTACCGGCTCATCGGGGGGAAATCGCCGATACTGGACATCACGAAGGCCCAGGCAGAGGCCCTCGAGAAGGCCTTGAATAGAGAAGCGGATAGTCCCCCCATCAGTTTAAGGGAGGACAAAATGGGGGTTAGAGAGGGGAAAGCTGTTTTCAAAGTCTACGTAGGGATGAGGTACTGGCACCCGTTCATCGAAGATTCGGTGAGCAGGATGCACCGGAACGGCATCAGAAGGGTCATCGCCATAAGCCTTTATCCGCATTATTCCCTTGCCACGGCGGGTTCGGCGATGGAGAAGTTCAGTGAGTCGATAAGGCAGTATCCCATGGAATTTTTCTGCATCTCTTCATGGTATGATCATCCCCTGTATATCGAGGCCCTGGCAGATGTCATCACGAGGGGCCTCGAATCCTTTTCCTCTTCCAGAGGGGACGTACATCTTCTTTTCAGCGCCCACAGCCTGCCTGTAAGCATTGTGGAATCGGGGGACCCCTATGTCTCCCATGTGAAATGCACAATAGACGCGGTGGTGAAGAGAGTGGCTCTTGAATGGCATCTTTCCTATCAGAGCAAGAGCGGCCCTGTAAAGTGGCTCGAGCCGACCACCGACGACATGATAAGGGAACTTGCACGGAGAGGGGTAAGGAACCTGCTGGTGGTCCCCGTTAGCTTTGTCTCGGACCATATAGAAACGCTTTACGAAATTGATATATTATATAAGCAGCTTGCCGCCTCGCTCGGCATGGAACTCATCAGGGCGGAGTCCCTGAACACCCATTATTTGTTTATAAAGGCCCTTGAGGAGATGGTGACGAAAAGCATCAAGGATATGGGATGGAAAGAATAATCATTGCAGGCGGCGGTATATCGGGGCTCTCCCTTGCCTACCTTCTGCAGAGGCAGAACCCCGCGGCTGACGTTTTGGTGCTTGAAGCCGGAGAACGGCCTGGGGGAAAGATATGGACCGACACGGCCGATGGGTTTTTGTGCGAAAGCGGGGTGAACGGTTTCCTGAACAACAAACCTAAGACCCTCGAGCTCATTGCCGGTCTCTCGCTGGAGCCCTTGAGAAGCAACGACTCTGCGAGGAAGAGGTTCGTCTATTCAGGAGGGAAACTCCATCGCCTTCCAGAATCCCCTTTGGCCTTCTTAAGGTCGAACCTGCTTAGCCTGTGGGGTCGTATTAGGGTGACATATGAGATGTTCGCCCCAAGGGGAGTAAAGGAAGATGAGAGCCTTGCTGATTTTGGAAGGAGAAGGCTGGGGAAGGAAGCTTTTGAGAAGCTGATAGATCCCATGGTCTCGGGCATATTTGCCGGAGATCCCGAGAACCTGAGCCTTAAGAGTTGTTTTCCTCGGATTCACCAGCTCGAAGCTGAATACGGTAGCCTCATCAGGGCGCTCATAAAGCTTCAGATAAGGGCGAAGAAAGATGGGAGGATGGGTCCTGGTCCGGGTCCTGGCGGTGTATTGACCTCTTTCCTTGAAGGCATGGAGACGCTTATTCACGCCCTCAGGAGTTCCCTCGGTGCGAAGGTTATTACTTCAAGCAAGGTGGTATCCCTGGGTAAAAAGGGTCAGTATTATACGGTGGAGCTCGAGGACGGAGTCATAATGGAATCTGACGGAGTTGTTCTGGCAACGCCTGCTCATGCCTCCTCTGAAATCCTGAGGAACTTTGACCGTCCCCTTTCAACGGTCCTTTCTGAGATTCCCTACCCTGCGGTTTCCGTCGTCTGCCTCGGCTACAGGAAGGAGAAGATCGGGGCCGATCCCGACGGTTTCGGTTTTCTCGTCCCCTTCAGGGAGGGCAGGAGAATACTCGGGACGTTGTGGGACTCAAGCATATTCCCGAACAGGGCACCTGAAGGATACGTGCTTCTGAGGGCAATGCTGGGAGGGGCAAGGGCTTCGCATCTTGCCATGCAGGGAGATGAAAGACTTGTGGACATTGCGGCGGACGAACTCCGGGAGATCATGGGAATCAGGGTCCGGCCGGATTTCGTCAGGGTTTACGTTCATGAAAAGGCCATTCCCCAATATACCATCGGGCATCAGGAGAGACTTAGGGTCGTTGAGGGCTTACTTGCAAACCACAGGGGACTTTATCTTACAGGGAATGCTTACCGCGGGATCAGTGTGAACGACTGTATAGAGAATTCTTACAGGCTTGCTGAAAAGTTATTGGATGAAACAAAGAACAAGCGTGCCTGAAGGGCATACTCCCTCGGGCAGGAAAGGAGGAGGCATTGAAGGAGCAGGAGATTATCGATCTTCTCAGGAGGGAGAGCGAGGAGTTCAAGAAGCTGGATGAGGAGCACAAGCAGCTTGAGCGTCTCCTTGCGCAGATCGACAGCAAGGTCTACCTCAGCAGTGATGAAGAAATGGAAAGGAAAAGGATTCAGAAGCTCAAGCTCCTCAAGAAAGACAAGATGGCGGAGATAGTAAGGGAGTACAGGAAGAGCCACTCTAACTAAGAGTAACAAGTGACGAGTCAAATTGAAAAAGCGTGGATTCCCGCTGCGAGGGGATGACGACAGGGGAACTCGTTAATTATTCTTAATGTATCTCTGTCCTTACTCGTTACTTGTCTCCTATTGCTCGTTACTGGATTTGAAAGGAGGTATTTTTCGCCGTGAAGATGAAAAGCAGGGCGGTAAAGGAGGGCATTGAGCGGGTTCCTCACAGGGCGCTGCTGTTTGCGACCGGGATTCCGAAGAGCGAGATGAGCAAGCCGTTTATAGGCGTGGCAACGAGCTTTACCGATATCATTCCCGGCCACATCGGGATGCGGGACCTCGAGCGGTTCATCGAAAAGGGCGTCCATACCGGGGGTGGCTATCCATTCTTCTTTGGGGTTCCAGGTATCTGCGACGGCATTGCGATGGGACATTCAGGCATGCATTACTCGCTCCCGTCGAGGGAGCTCATTGCGGACATCGTCGAAACCGTTGCGCAGGCCCATCAGCTCGATGGACTGGTCCTGCTCACCAACTGCGACAAGATAACCCCTGGAATGCTCATGGCTGCGGCGAGGATAAACATACCGTCAATTGTCGTGACTGCTGGCCCGATGCTCTCGGGCCATTACAAGAACAGGAGGCTCAACCTCACCAGCGACACCTTCGAGGCGGTAGGCAAGTACAAGAAAGGTCTGATCACAGACGAGGAGATGCTAGCACTTGAGATGTGCGCCTGCCCCGGGGCGGGCTCCTGTCAGGGAATGTACACGGCAAACACGATGGCCTGTGTCACTGAGGCATTGGGTATGAGTCTGCCGAAGTGCGCCACCGAACTTGCCGTCTCCGCAAATAAGAGAAGGATTTCCTTTGAGAGCGGGGTGCGGATCGTGGAGCTTGTGAGGAAGAACATTACTCCGAGAAAGATCATGACAAAGGACGCCTTTGAGAACGCCATCAGGGTGGACCTCGCCCTGGGGGGCTCGACCAATACCGCTCTCCACATTCCTGCCATCGCCCATGAAGCTGGAGTGGATCTTCCCCTGGAGACCTTCGATGTGCTGGGAAGGACGACACCCCACATCGCAAGCATGATCCCGGGCGGGCCTCATTATATGGAAGACCTCGATCATGCAGGGGGTATCCCTGCCATGCTGCAGAGGCTCAGGGACTGCCTCAAAAACAACATCACCGTGAGCGGGAAAAGGGTGTTCGAGATTGCAGATGCCGCCATTGTCTTCGATGAAGAGGTCATCAGGCCTCTGAAGAAGGCTTATCATAAAGAAGGAGGTATCGCAATCCTCCGTGGAAATCTCGCCCCAGAAGGTGCCGTGGTAAAGCAGACTGCCGTGTCTGAAGCGATGATGCGGTTTGAGGGGCGAGCAAGGGTTTACGATTCCGAAGAAGAGGGCATGAAGGCGATCCTTGCGGGAAAGATAAGATCAGGGGACGTGGTGGTGATCAGATACGAGGGGCCGAAGGGAGGACCTGGCATGAGGGAGATGCTCTCTCCGACCGCAACCATCGCCGGGATGGGGCTGAGCGAATCCGTAGCCCTGGTCACTGACGGGAGGTTTTCAGGGGGCACGAGGGGCCCCTGCATAGGACACATCTCCCCCGAGGCTATGGAAGGCGGGCCGATCGCACTCGTAAAAGACGGCGACAGGATAAGAATCGATATCCCCAAGAGAAAGATAGACCTGCTCGTTGCCGAAGAAGAGATGAAGAAGAGGCTTTCCCGATGGAGGCCTCCGAGGCCCAAGATCGCCAAAGGGTATCTCTCAAGGTACGCAAGGGTAGTGAGTTCGGCCGGGAAAGGGGCGGTAACGGAATAGGGCTATTGAACAGTCAGGATCAAGGCATCACGGTGTTGTTAATCATTCGGGCTCACCGGAGATACTTCCTATGGAATTCCAGCCTGCACTTCGGTCGAGTAAGCAGGATTCCCGATTCCGCTTGCCGTATTGGCACACTTCATTAACTAAGCTGTCGGATTGGTATCTTTTGCAATTCCGCAACGGTTTTGTTAAAATTGTAAAACCTTAAAGGAGCAATTGAAAATGAAGATCTCGGGAGCTGAGATAATTGTCGAAAGCCTTAAGAGAGAAGGCGTAAAACACATATTCGGATATCCGGGCGGGGTGGTCCTGAACATATTCGATCTTCTTTACGACAGCAAGGATATACAGTTGATACTCACCAGACACGAACAGGGTGCGATACATGCCGCTGACGGATACGCCAGGGCGACCGGAAAAGCAGGAGTGGCACTGGTGACGTCCGGGCCCGGCGCGACAAATACCGTCACCGGGATCGCCACGGCTTCGATGGATTCGATCCCCATCGTCGTGATGTCGGGGCAGGTGCCTACCATGCTCATAGGCAACGATGCCTTTCAGGAAGCGGACATTGTCGGAATAACAAGGCCGTGCACGAAATACAACTACCTCGTGAAGGACGTGAAGGACCTATCGAGGATTATGAAGGAAGCGTTCCATATAGCGACTACGGGAAGGCCGGGGCCGGTGCTAATAGATCTCCCCAAAGATGTGACCGCGTCAAAAACGGAGTTTACATGGCCCGAGATCGATATGAGAAGCTACAAGCCGACCTACGAAGGAAACAAATGGATGATCACACAGGCAGCCCATATAATCGCCAGGGCCAAAAAGGCGGTGATCATCGCCGGCGGGGGGGTGATCTCATCAGGTGCAGCCAGAGAACTCAGGGAGCTTGCCGAATACACTGATATCCCGGTGACCATGACCCTGATGGGGCTGGGCGGCTTTCCTGGAACTCACAGTCTTTCCCTTGGTATGCTGGGCATGCACGGGACTTACTATGCGAACAAGTCCGTCCAGGACGCCGATCTTCTTGTCGCAATCGGGATGCGCTTTGATGACAGGGTGACCGGGAAGATCGAGGCATTTGCCCCCAACGCAAAGATAATTCATATAGACATAGACCCCACATCCATAAGGAAGAATGTGAGGGTGGACGTTCCGATCGTGGGTGATGTGAAGAGGGTCCTCACGGTTCTGAACAAGGTACTGAAGGATGAGGCGAAGGAACAGTGGGGAGAGGTAAGGAAGGCATGGCTCAGGCAGATCGAGGCATGGCGTAAGGAAAGGCCGATGTCTTACTCCTGGAGCGATGAAGAGATAAAGCCTCAGTTTGTTGTGGAAAAGATTTATGAGCTCACAAGGGGAGACGCCATCATCACCACAGAGGTAGGGCAGAACCAGATGTGGGCTGCCCAGTTCTACAAGTACGACAGGCCGAGGACATTTCTTTCCTCGGGGGGCCTTGGTACGATGGGCTATGGATTCCCTGCCGCCATCGGGGCTCAGCTTGCGTTCCCTAATAAGCTCGTCATCGACATTGCCGGGGACGGAAGCATTCAGATGAACATCCAGGAACTTGCCACGGCGGTGATACATAAGCTCCCTGTAAAGGTTGCTATCCTGAGCAACCGGTATCTGGGGATGGTGAGGCAGTGGCAGGAACTCTTCTACAACGAGCGCTACTCTTACAGCCATCTCGACGTAGTGCCCGACTTTGTGGAAGTTGCCCACGCCTATGGAGCGGCTGGGCTGAGGGCGACCAGGCCCTCGGAAGTCGAGCCCGTCCTGAAAGAGGCTTTCAAGATAAAGAAACCCGTGTTTATGGACTTTGTTGTGAGTTGGAAGGAAAAGGTCTATCCGATGGTGCCTGCAGGAGCTCCAATCGACCACATGCTCTTTGAGGAACCCGAGAAGAAACACGAGAAGAAGCTCAAAGCTGTGAAATAGGGAGAAGGCATGAGACACACAATCTCTGTTCTTGTGGAAAACAAATTCGGCGTGCTGTCCAGGGTTTCGGGTCTCTTCAGCGGAAGGGGCTATAACATCGAAAGCCTCTCTGTCGGGGAGACCATAGACCCCCAGATATCCACCATGACCATAGTGACCACGGGGGATGACCAGATTATCGAGCAGATCACCAAGCAGCTCAACAAGCTTATCGATGTGATCAAGGTCACAGACATGACCGAGCTGGAGCATGTGGAAAGGGAGATGGTGCTTGTGAAGGTGTCTCCCAGGCAGGAGGACAAGGCGGAGGTGTTGAGTCTCACCGAGATCTTCCGGGGCAGGATTGTTGATTCGAGTCAGAAGACTTATACTATTGAGATAACGGGGGACGAAAAGAAGATAGAGGCGTTCATCGAGCTGATGAAGCCCATGGGAATCAAGGAGTTCGTGAGGACGGGGAAGGTTGCTATCGCAAGGGAAGGCATAAAGAAGAAATGAGCACCGGGCGCTCATGATCGACCTCGGAAAGATAGCCATATTCAGCACACTCAGCAGTCCAGAACTGAAGGAAATCAGCCACTACCTCATACCCGCCTCGTTCAAAAAAAAGGAAGTGATCTTTTCCGAGGGCGACCCGTCGGAGTGGCTTTACATCGTTACCGAGGGGAAGGTAAAGATCACGAAGATCTCCCATGACGGCAAGGAGATCATCCTCGAGGTAATCCACCCCATGGATTTCTTCGGAGGGCTCGCCGTGATCAGGGGATTTCCATATCCTGCAAATGCTGTAGCCATGGAAGACACAAAGCTCCTTAAGATATTGAGGTCCAACCTCATGCGTGTACTGGACAGGTTCCCCAGTCTTATGTACTGCATGGCGCAGCATGTTGGGGAGAGGATGAAGGAATCACATGAGACGTTGAAGAACATAGCCTTGGAAAGGGTCGAGGCCAGGATCGCCTCCCTCCTCCTTAAGCTCTCCGACAAGACAGGCAGCAAAGCGGCAGAAGGAGTCGTCATCGATATGAAGCTCACAAAGCAGGACATAGCCGAGATGGTCGGCACCACCGTCGAGACCTCCATTCGCACCATGTCGAAGTTCAAGAAGATGGGTATTGTTGCGGAGAAGGACGGGAAGATCGTGGTTAAGAACCTCGAAAAACTCAAGTCACTCTGCTACTGAGCCGCACGCCGGCACTCGTTCCGACAGCTTTTCTGGACATGCCACTTTCCGTCAACGCTTTCTGCCTGACCTCTGAAGTTGCCAAGAAGGCCGGATCGACTCCTATGCTCCAAATGCATACCGCGGGGGCCGTATTGCCAGTAAATCCGCCGGGCATTTCTTTTGAAATCACTGAACCTCCCGTTCGGCAGAGCCTATGAGGAAAGGGGCAGGGTGAGGTCAAGGATTGAAACACGCGACCCCGACCTCACTCTTTCCGAATTATGCCTCGGTTTTTGCGTAGATTGTGGTGAGCATGTTGTAGAAGAACAAGAAAATCGAGAAGGCCTCCATGAGGCCGAAGGCAACGGTCAGCGCACGATAAGGTCCCATCTCGGGCTGGAAGTTCCAGAGTACCGAGAAAAGGAGCATGCCTACAAGACCGACGTTGGCGAGCCAGAACTGAAGTTCACCGATCTTCGGACTCTTCAAGGGCTTCCCCGTGAACCTCGGCAGGATATGATAGCCCACGCCGAAGATCATCATCGATACCCATCCCAGCATCATAAGATGGGAATGGACAAACTTGAGGTACAGCATTGAAGGATGGCCGAGCATCACAATGCCGAAGACCGATGCGACGAAGAGATAGACGATGCTCATAGCGATAAAATTCTTTACGAACCTATCCATAATGAATCCTCCTTTTTTATAGATAAATTATATCAGGAACGGTTTTTCACGCTATGACAAATGTCATAAGGAATCTGACCGGTGAATTCTGGCTCAATCCAAGACCCCTCTTAATCTTCGTTGCGGATCATGGGCGGTGCTGCGTTGCGCATTTTTGTACTCTTTGTGCTATTCTATGGCATTTCATAATGTCCGACGGCGGTTATGGGAGAAGAGAAAAAGAGGTTCGGGGAGATCCTGATTGAGGCTGGGCTGATCAATGAATTGCAGCTCAGCGTTGCCCTTGGGGAGCAAAAGCGCTGGGGAGGAAGGCTCGGTTCCGTGATCGTGAAGATGGGATTTGCGAGCGAGGAGTCCATCGCCTCTGTTCTGGAAAAGCAGCTCGGGCAGTCCTGCATCTCACTGGACGAGAGGGGAATACCTCCTGAAGTGCTGAAAAAGGTGAAGGTCGAAATCGCCAAGAGATACTGCATAATCCCCCTCGAATTTGACAAAGGCACTCTCACGATCGCCACTTCCGACCCAACTGACCTCAGGACCATTGATGAGCTGGGCTTTGTCCTCGGTCTGAAGGTGAAACCGGTCCTCGCCATCGAGACCGGGATAAAAAAGGCCATCGCACGCCACTATGAAGGTATCACCGTCGATAGCAAGCTCCAGAAGAGCGTCTTAAGAAGCATGGAGAGCATGGAGCTCGTGGGAGCTGAGCCTGGATCACCCCAGCCGTCGAATAAAGGAGTCTCTCCCTCCGTGGTTCCATCGGAAAAGAGGGAGACTATCACTTCGAAAGTTGTCCTTGAAGCCCTCCTTTCGCTCCTGTTCGAGAAGGGACTGATCTCGAGGGAAGAGTTAATGAGGAAGATACAGGAAAGGGGCGGGTAACCGGTCTCCCGCTGGGGGAAGGGGCGCCTTCTTCCCTCGTTTGTCCTTTCTGCAGACAATCACTCTTGGCTGTGCCCTGCGAGGAGACAAAGGTGTATCAATGCGGTTTCTGCGGCGGCGCCATGGTCGGGAACGATAAGATTCCGAGGATTATCGCAAGGAGGAAAAGAGACTGCACCGACAGGGTGAAATCCATGGCAAAGGCGGTGCTCCAGTGCCTGATAGAGAACAGGATCACTGTGGGCGGCAGCCATAACTGAAAATCCGCCATATATTTCATGCCCTCCGGGCAATCCGCCCCCTGTATGATGTAAGTCATAGCGAGAGAGCGCCCCTGATCGTTATGCTTGAACCATGACCAAAGAAAGCATTCAACAGGAGGTAAACATGAACAAGCATGCAAGCGAAGAGTGTCCGTCATGTTCAACGATGGGAGCAATCGCTGTGAACGATGCCGAGGTGAACCCAAGGCTTTCTCACTGGCCGATACAGATCAAGCTCATCGGGACCGTGGCTCCATTCCTCAACAACGCAGACCTTCTCGTGGCGGCCGACTGCACCGCCTTTGCGGTGCACGATTTCCACAGGAGATTCCTTGAGGACAGGAAGGTACTCATAGGCTGTCCCAAACTGGATGACGCGATGTACTATGTTGAAAAGTTTGCCGAGATATTCGTAAACATGTCCGTTAAGAGTGTGTCGTGCCTGAGGATGGAGGTGCCCTGCTGCGGGGGAATGACCGCGGTGCTGAAGGAGGCGATCAACAGGTCGGGCAAGAGAATCCCCCTCACAGAGACCATAATCGGAGTGAAGGGCGATCTTTTGGGAGAACGTCAGGTCCTCTAAGCAAAGGAGAAATCGATGAAGGAGCTCAACGTAAAAGGGATCGTGCCGAGGGAGAGGCATCCTCTCATCTTCAGGACTTTCGACGAGCTGAAGAAGGGGGAATCCTTCGTACTCGTCAACGACCACGATCCTAAACCTCTCTATTACCAGATGCTGCATGAGAGGGAGGGCCTTTTTACATGGAAATACCTTGAGAATGGGCCCGAGGAATGGAGGGTTGAGATCACAAAGAATTAGGGCTATGATATGTGTTATGGCTGCCTGAGCCTGTTTTCGTTATGCTTGGAATTGAAGAGAACTGCGGATTGAAAGACAAGGAGGAAAGCATGAGTGTGACAAAGGAAGCAACCAAGAAGAAGTTTACAAGGGACTCGTTGATCGGGGACGTAATAAATTCAAGCCCTGCGGCAATGAAGATCATAGAGAAACACTTCGGCAACGGGTGCTTCACGTGCCCGGGAGTTAAGATGGAGTCCCTGTCCTTCGGGGCGATGATGCATAATATTGACACTGAGAAGATCCTGAAAGAGCTGAACGAACTGGAGGACTGATGATGGAAATCAAGTGTTTTGTGTGCGGGAAGACTGAGAAGAATGCGGTTTACCTGAAATGCGTTCATGAGGGCGCTGACAAGCTCGTCTGCGCCCGCTGCCTGCCGGTATTAATCCACGGCGGACATTAGGCATAGGACTTCAATTGAGAGAATGTAGAGGTGCAGTCGGCTGACAGGTGTTGTGAAGGAGATTATTTATTTGTCGATAATTGCTTTTCGCCAATGGTTATGCGAGGGGGAGCCTGAGGCGGAAGGTTGTGCCCTTCTCGCTGCTTTCAACCGAGACGGAACCACGATGGGAAACCACGATCTTGTGAACGATGGCCAGACCGAGACCGGTTCCCCTGTCCTTCGTTGTATAGAATGGAAGGAATATCTTGTCCCTTATCTTCTCAGGGATTCCGTGACCGGAATCGGCAACGGTGATCTCGACGTGTTCCACATCCGTTGAGAAGCCAAATTCAATTTCACCTCCCTGCGGCATGGCATCCACCGCGTTTTGAATGAGATTCGTAAATGCCTGTCTCAGCAGTATCTCGTCTCCCTTTACCCGGGGAACCCCCGCATCGCCGAGATGAACAGAGATGTCCTTCCTGCTTCCCGCGACATTCTCTACGCAATTGCGGATGAGGGTGTATACGTCCACCCTTGAGATGTTCAGTTCGGAAGGCTTTGCAAAAGAGAGAAAGTCGGTGATGATGCGGTCCATTGCCGCGACTTCTCCGGCGACTGAGTCGACTACATGGAGAAGGGAGCGGTCGACTCTTTTAGAAAGGAGCTTTGTGTAGCCCGCTATCACAGCCATGGGATTCCTGAGCTCATGGGCCATCCCGGCCGCCATCTCCCCGAGGCTTGAAAGTCTGTCCCGGAGGATGGCCTGGGATTCAAGGGCCTTCAGTTCGGTGAGATCGGTGAAGACCATAAGCTGGCCTATAGGCTCGCGCAGCGCATTCAGAAGGGGTGTCACTGTGAGACCGATGTGGAGCTTCTTGCCGGTGCCTGTTACGTACTGGATATCCCCTCTCTCCACAATTCTGCCGTCAAGGAAGCTCTTCAGAGGCTCCGTGAAAACCTCGCGGTAACTCCTGCCGATCGCATCTTCCGCCCTGAGGTCCAGTATCCTCTCCGCTGCGGAATTGACCTTCGTGACGGCGAGGTTGCGGTCAAGGCTTATGACGCCGCTCGGAACACTCTGTAGGATGTACTCGTTATAGCTCTCGATGACGTCAGCGCGTTCTTCGGCCCTTTTTCTGAGTTCATCGAGTTCCTTCTCCTTCTGCTTCAGTTTTGCAACGAGTTCATGGAATGTTCCAACGATGAATCCAACTTGCGTCTCGTCCGCCTTCTCCGTCTTTTCCCTTTCCTTTCTCAGCATGGAGACCGTGCGGAAGAGGAAGAAGATGAAGAAGACCATGAGAATCAGGAACGTTGTGATGAGAAAGATTCCTTCGTTCATTGTTTAAGGTAGAGGGAGGCTATCTCCTGGCCGCAGAAAAGGCTGATGAAAGCACCGACGGCAAGAAAGGGGCCGAAGGGTATCTTCGTCTTCCTCCCTTTTCCTTTGAAGATCATGAGGAATATTCCGACGAGCGAACCGAGGAGACTTCCCGCAAAGGTCGTCAGGAGTGCGGACTTCCATCCCAGGAAAGCCCCTACCATTGCCATCATCTTAATGTCGCCTCCTCCCATACCTCCCTTGCTCAGTACCGCAATGGCATAAAACAGTATTCCGCCGGACAGGAGCCCTACGACCGATCCTACGAATCCAAGAGGAGATATCCTGTCGAAGGGATCGGGGAAGATCAGGGAGCCCGCAATAAGACCTACGACGATCCCAGGAAGGGTGATGCTGTCCGGGATTATCTGGAAATCAAGGTCTATAAAGGTGATTACTATCATGGCAGAGCAAAAAGCGAAGAGGATGGGGGTTTGCCACCCCAGACCGAACCTCCACGCCACGAGCACATAAATAACGGCGTTGAGGGCTTCGACAAGCGGATACCGGATAGATATCCTCGACCGGCAGTACCTGCACCTGCCGGCGAGGAAGATATAACCTATTATGGGTATATTGTCGTAAAACCTGATGGAGATGTTGCACGAAGGGCACCTGGAAGGGGGAAGGATTATCGAGATGTCCCTGGGGATACGGTAAATACAGACGTTAAGGAAGGAGCCTATTATCGAACCGAATATGAAAATGATGATATAGTATGCTGTCATGCCTCTACTTTTTCGATCTCCGACACTTTTTTCTTTACATCCTCCAGCGCGGCGTTCAGTTTTTCAAGATCTGCGATGGCCTCCTGAATCACGGGATCCCTCAGGAGTTGTCTCTCGGGCCCCTGTCTCAGATCGAAAGTCCTCTCGCCGATGGTTCTCATCAGTTCCGCCCTTCTCTTTTCCATCTCTGATACCTGGAAGAGGAGTTTGAAGAGGGATATCTCGACTTTGATCCTCTCATTGAGCAGGGAAGAAAACCATTTCACTTTCTCCACGCCGGAATCGAGACTGTCCTTAACCCTTTTCCACATAAATCCTCCCTCTTGGCCGGTGTATAACATGCCCAGCTTTTCCAAATGACGGTAACAGAAAGCTTCAGCCCGTCTTGAATATCTCCTTCTTTCCTTCCCAGAACCTCTCCACAGCCTTTCTCAACTGGGGGTGCTCAGTCAGATAAGGATCGCGGTCTATGATGCCGAAGGCCTCCTTGCGGGCGGCATCGAGAAGGCCAGCGTCCCTTACAATGCTCGCAATCTTGAGATCAGGCATTCCCGACTGCCGTGTGCCGAAGAACTCCCCCGGTCCCCTGATCTCAAGGTCTTCTTCAGCAATCCGGAACCCGTCAGAGGTTTTCGTCATCGTATCGAGCCGTCTCTTAGCCTCTTCGCCGTAAGGAGGATATGCAAGGAGCAGACACTGCGACTGTTCGCTTCCCCTCCCGACCCTTCCCCTCAGCTGGTGGAGCTGGGAAAGGCCGAACCTCTCGGCATGGACGATAAGCATTGTGGTGGCATTGGGCACATCCACGCCCACCTCAATAACCGTGGTGCTTACGAGGATATCAATCCCTCCATCCTTGAAGGACGCCATCACGGTTTCCCTTTCCGCAGCCTTCATCTTACCATGAACGAGTCCGACCCTGAAATGGGGGAACATTTTTTCAAGGGCTGTTTTGCCGTTTATGGCTGACTTAAGATCGGAGGTTTCAGATTCCTCAATTACCGGATAGACTACGTATACCTGCCTCTTCTTCCTCACCTCCGAGGCGATAACCTGATAGATGAGGTGTTTCTGGTCGCTATGGTAGAGTCTGGTTTTCACAGCGCCTCTACCGGGTGGAAGCCGGTCGATGACGGAATAATCAAGGTCTCCATATACCGTCATGGCAAGGGTCCTGGGAATTGGAGTAGCGGTCATGACGAGGAAATCGGGGTTTCGGGCTTTCCTGCGGAGAGACGCCCTCTGCATTACGCCGAAGCGGTGCTGCTCGTCGATCACTACAAGGCCGAGTTTTCTGAACCTGACCCCTTCCTGGATCAAGGCATGGGTACCGACTGCGATGTTCATGCTGCCTGAGGATATCTCCCTCTCCGGCCTCTCCCTCCTGCTGCCTGTTAGGAGGCATATGCGCAGGCCAAGGTCTTCGACAAGCTTACGGATATTAAGGTAGTGCTGTTCGGCGAGGAGCTCGGTCGGGGCCATCATTGCCGCCTGATATCCGCATTCGACGGCAGAGAGCATTGCCATGAGGGCTACGACAGTCTTGCCGCAGCCCACATCCCCCTGAATCAGCCTGTTCATCGGAAAGGGTTTTCTCATATCGTCCAGTATATCGGAGAACACCCTCTCCTGTGCGTCGGTAAGCCTGAAGGCGAGCTTGCCGATCAGACAATTCACAAGGTCCCCTTTTGGGGAAAAGGCGATTCCCTTCTCCCTGGTTTCGGCTTTCTTCATGGCTGCGATACCGAGTTCCAGGCTGAAGAGCTCGTCAAAAGAGAGCCTCCTCCGGTAGTCGGATGTTCCGCTGTTGAGGTCCTCGGTATTCGCATCGGATCGTGGGAAATGCACCTGTGAGAGGCTTTCTTTTATCGGAGGCAGGTTGTATTTCGAAAGTATCCCTTCCGGGACAGGGTCATCAATGTGTTCAAGGGATGCGGCAAGCACATTGAACATTATGTACCGCAGCACCCTTGCGCTGAGCCCTGCGGTCGTCCTGTACACCGGGACTATCCTCGCCGTATGGATGAGGTCTGCGTCATCGTCGACCGACTCATACTCCGGATTGTCCATTTCAAATCCTGCGCCCAAGTATGTACTGTGCTTCACCACGCCGCTCAGGATCACCTCCTGCCCGAGGGCGAAATTTTTTTTCATGTAAGGCTGATTAAACCATCTGCCTTTCAGAAGCCCCTTGCCGTCCGAGATGACGAGCTCGAATATGCTGAGTTTGCTCCTGTGAGGCCTGACTACGTCCATGGCGAGGACTTTCCCTCTTGTTGTTTCCATCCGGCCGTATGAGAGGCTGCTGATTTCCTTGAAGTTCCTCCTGTCTTCGTAACGGTGGGGAAGGTAGTAAAGCGCGTCCCTGGCGGTCTTGATGCCCAGGCGGCTCAGGAGTTCTGCTCTCTGCGGGCCTACGCCTCTTATATACTGGATCGGGGATTCAGAGCTTTCCCTATCCATAAAGGCCGTGGTAATATCACTCCGGGGAGTCCTCCGGTTTTTCGGGCATGTCCTTCTTCAGAGATTCTTTTTTCAGGCTCTCGGGCAATGTAGAGTCGGACTCCTCCATCCGCATCTTGGCGTACTCGGACTCGCTCAGGATATCGATGTCCCAACCCGTGAGCTTCATCGCAAGCTTTACGTTCTGCCCCTTTTTGCCTATGGCGAGGGACAACTGCTGGTCGTTCACAACGACCATGGCGGTTTTTTCTTCTTCATTGATCCCGATCTTGTCCACCGTTGCCGGGCTCAGTGCCCGGGAGATGAGAATCCTCGGGTCATCCGTCCAGGGGATGATGTCTATCCTTTCGCCACGCAGCTCACGCACAATGGACTGGACCCTCGTGCCCTTCATGCCGACGCACGCGCCCACGGGGTCGATTGTGTGGTCTTTGGAATACACCGCTATCTTTGTCCTTTCCCCCGGCTCCCGGACAATATTTCTAATTATAACCAGTCCCTCTGAAATCTCGGGAACCTCCATCTTAAAGAGTTCCAGGACGAAGTTCGGATTTGTCCTCGAAAGATAGATGATCGGTCCCTTGGGAGTGACTCTCACGTCCTCGATATATGCCCTGACCGTGTCGCCGCGTTTCAGATTCTCCCCCGGAAGAGATTCCTTCTGGGGAAGGATCGCCTCTGTCTTGCCGATGTTGAGGAAGAAGAAACCCCTTTCCTTGCGCATGACAACACCGCTGATGATATGGCCGACCTTGTCTTTAAACTCCCTGAAGATTACGTCCCTCTCAGCCTCTCTGACCCGCTGGAAGATGACCTGCTTAGCGGTCTGGGCTGCTATTCTGCCAAAGTCCTGAAAATAAATAGGAACCTCGATTTCGTCGCCGACAGACTTCCCGGGTGCGATCTTTGAGGCGTCTTCGGGAGATATCTCCTCGTCCTTGTTCGTTACCTTTTCCACAATTCGCTTCGTCTCATATGTGCTGATCGCACAGGTCTTGGGATCCATCCTGAGATTTACGTTTGTTCTTCCCCCGAACTTCTTTCTCGCCGCGGAGAGGAGGGCCGATTCGAGGGTGGAAATGAGAACATCCCTCGGGATGCCCTTCTCCCTGCTCAGCTGGTCTATGATGAAACAGAGTTCCTTTGTCATTTCAGCTCTATTTCCAGTTTTGCCCTGGATACTGCGCTGTGGGGAATGAATATCTCTTCCTCGCCGCCCCCTACGGACAGGACGATGAGATCACCGTTTATTTCCTTCACCCTTCCCAAAAAAAAGGTACTGTTCCGAATCAGCTCTTTTGTAACGATTCTCACCAGCTTCCCCCTGCTCCTTTTAAAGTCGTCGAGGCTCTTGAGAGGCCTGTCGAGTCCGGGAGAAGACACTTCGAGGGTGTACGACCCCGCAATGGGGTCTTCCACATCAAGGAGGGCCTCGAGTCTTCTGCTAAACCTCTCGCAGTCATTCAGTGTCACACCTCCTTCCTTGTCTATGGAAACCCTGAGAAGGGTTCTTTTCCCCCTGCCCAGCAGGCTCACATCAACAAGCTCATAACCTAGCTCAGCGGCCATCTGAGCTGCCATATCCCGGATCCTCTCCGCCACATTTCTGTCCATAATAAAACAAAAGAGTGGCATGACCACTCTTTATTGAAAGTACTTCAATAGTTATATAATAAATAGATTCCGGGGAAAAAGCAATATCAGGGGTGGGTTTCCACCCCTGATATGCGCAAGATAGTAACTATTTGCCAGGAGCTGGCGCCGGTGCCGGAGCCGGTGCTGGAGCCGGTGCCGGTGCCTCCGCCGGTTTCTCCGGTGCCGGAGCCGGCTTCGGCGCTTCGGCCGGTTTCGGCGGCTCAGCCGGCTTGCAGCCCACAGAGAGTGTAAATGCTACTATCAGCAATAATGAAAGTAACAGGGCCATAATTTTTTTCATTGAACTGTCACCTCCTTCCTTTAGGGACTACTTAAACCATCCAATTATTACCACAGTTAAGGGACAATGTCAAGTGGAAATTCTTTTTGAAACGGGCAAATGCCGGGGCACGGCAGTGCGAAATATTGAAGTGCGGACGCATCGCGGCAATGGTATAATGACAATAATCATGTTGACCTTCAGGGGAGGTGCAGGATGAACTTTTCGCTGGAGCAGGGTTCATGGAAGATCGCAACGGTTATGGGGATTCCGATAAGGGTGCACTTTTCGTGGCTTATCATCTTCGGCCTGATCACATGGTCCCTGTCCACGGTCTATTTCCCGGATGCCGCTCCGCAGTTGCCTGAGCTCTCGTATTGGGTGGGCGGGACGCTGGCTGCCATACTTCTTTTTGTGTCCGTGGCATTTCACGAACTTGCCCATTCCCTCGTTGCGATCCGGTACAGGCTTTCCATAACCGGCATAACGCTTTTCATCTTCGGAGGTGTTTCACAGATGAGGTCCGAACCCCCGGACCCTAGGGCAGAATTCAGGATAGCCATTGCAGGGCCGATGTCCAGCTTTTTGCTGTCACTCGTTTTCTTCATAGGATATTTCCTTGTCAGCGGCCAGGTCGCAAGGGCGCTTTTCTCATATCTTGCCCAGTTGAATCTGATTCTCGGGCTGTTCAATCTCATCCCGGGTTTCCCCATGGACGGGGGAAGAGTGGTAAGGGCCTTTCTCTGGAAGAGGAGCAAGGACTTCTTCTTTGCCACGAGGAAAGCATCCGGCTATGGCCAGAAGATAGCTTTCTTCTTTATTATCTTCGGACTGCTGTCGATATTCGCCGGCTTTGCCGGCGGCCTGTGGATGATGCTCATTGGATGGTTCCTTCACACGGCGGCGCAGGCAAGCTATCAGCAGGCGAGCCTTCAACAGACCCTGAGAGGAGTAAAAGTGAGGAATATAATGGCGCGGGATATCGTGTCTGTGTTTTCCGGGATTTCTCTGGAAGGCCTCGTGAATGATTATTTTCTCAGGTACGGGTATGGAGGATTTCCCGTGGTCGATGACGGGAAATTTCTGGGTTTCGTGACCCTCAAGGAGGTGAAGAATGTCCCCAAGGAGAGGTGGCATGGGATCAGCGTATCCGGAATTCTTATACCACATGACAGGAGATGGGAGGTGTCCGGAGATGACGATGCGATGAAGGCGTTGGAGCTGATGATAAGCGAGGACAAGGGCAGACTGGTCGTCATGGAACATGGAAAGCTCGTTGGTCTTATCACGAGGAACGGCATTGCAAAGTATGTCCAGTTGATGGAGAGATAGGCACGTGAGGGGCTCTCCTGCTGTTGTGTTTTTCCCGGCATTTCCGTTATCATTTCCTTATGGAAATAAAGAAAATCCTCGAAGAATCGAACCGTTACATCATGAATACCTATGACAGGCTTCCCCTTGTTCTCAGAAAGGGAAGGGGCATGCATGTCTGGAGTTCCGAAGGGAAGGAGTATCTCGATTTCGTCGGCGGCATTGCGGTGAACATACTTGGGCACTGCCACCCCCGGGTTGTGATAGCCATCCAGAAGCAGGCCCAGAGGCTCCTCCATGTTTCGAATCTCTATCATAACGAGCCGCAGATAAGGCTTGCAAAGCTTCTTGTCGAGCATTCCTTTGCGGACAAAGTCTTTTTTTGCAACTCAGGTGCTGAGGCTAATGAAGCGGCCATAAAGCTTGCACGGAAATATGCGAAGGAGAACATGCAGGGGAACCGTTTTGAGATTATCACTGCATTGAATTCCTTTCACGGCCGGACCCTTGCCACTCTCACCGCAACGGGACAGAAGAAGTTTCAGAAGGGCTTCGAACCTCTGGTGGCCGGTTTTCGGCATGTCGAGTTCGATGACATTGATGCCTTGAGAGAAGCGGTGACGGAGCAGACATGTGCAGTCATGCTGGAGCCCATTCAGGGAGAAGGGGGAATCAGACTCCCTTCCCCTGACTACCTGAAACTCGTTCGGGAGTTGTGCGACGATAAGGGGATACTTCTTATCCTGGATGAAGTTCAGACAGGCATGGGCAGGACGGGGAAGCTCTTTGCCCATGATAACTTCGGTATCGTTCCCGACATCATGACACTTGCAAAGGGACTTGGAGGAGGATTCCCCATAGGCGCCATGCTCGCCACGAACAAGGTCTCCTCTGCTTTCCAGCCCGGCAACCATGCGTCCACTTTCGGGGGGAATCCTCTTGCGTGCGCGGCCTCCGTTGCGACCCTGGAGACACTTCTTGAAGACGGGTTTATCCTCGAGCAGTGCAGGAGGATGGGCGAATACATGATTGCCGGACTCCGGGACCTGAAAGAAGAACACCCCAGCGTGATTACAGACATCAGGGGAATGGGCCTGCTGATAGGTATGGAGCTTACGCGGGAGTGCGCATCCATCGTGAAGGCATGCATAGAACGGGGAGTTATCATCAACTGCACTGCGGGAAATGTGCTGAGATTTACACCGCCCCTCATTGTTCAGGAAAAGGATGTAGACCATATGCTCGATATACTCGACGATATACTTGGGAGACTATCATGAAAAGGGATTTTCTTACTGTATGGGACTTGAATGCTGAGGAGATCGGTTCTCTCGTCTCAAGGGCGATGAGGCTGAAGTCGGGGGAGGACAGGAGTAGTTGCCCACTGATAGGAAAGAGCATCGGTCTTTTGTTCGAAAAGGCTTCCACCAGGACAAGAGTAGCCTTTGAGGCAGGGATTTACCAGCTGGGAGCACAGGCTCTTTACATGAATGCGATGGAGCTGCAGATGGGAAGGGGGGAGACCATAAGGGATACTGCTATGACCCTGTCGAGGTACCTGAACGCGATTGTTATCAGGACGTATGATCATTCAAGGCTTGATGAATTCGCATCCGCCGCAACCATCCCGGTGATAAACGGCCTCTCGAACCTCCACCACCCGTGCCAGGTGCTGGCAGACCTCATGACTGTCCAGGAAAAGAAGGGGAGACTGAAAGGGGTACGCCTCGCATTCATAGGGGACGGCAACAATGTGGCGAATTCGCTGATCGAGGCGGCCTCGAAGATGGAGATCGATCTTGTGTTGGCTTGTCCCGAGGGATATGAGCCAGACCCCGACGTCATCGAGCGGGCAAGGGAAAGTGCGAAGAGCGAGATAATCATCCTGAGGGACCCGAGAGAGGCTGCGGGGAGGGCCGACGTAATTTATACCGACGTGTGGGTCAGCATGGGGCAGGAGAAGGAGGCCGAGGAAAGGAGGAAGAGGTTCCGGCCCTATCAGGTGAATGAGGCGTTGCTTGCTTGCGCAAAGGGCGATGCCGTTGTGATGCACTGTCTCCCTGCTCGCAGGGGGGAAGAGATAACCGATGATGTTATGGACGGGCCAAGGAGCGTGGTCTTTGATCAGGCGGAGAACAGACTCCACTCACAGAAAGCGCTGCTGGAGTTTCTCCTGGCCGGAAGAAGTTCCCTATGATTTGCATCGCTGCCTTTCGCATAGGCCACTTAAGTCAGCGAAATTGTTTTTAGGAGATCTTGGTGAACGATGAATAACTCTCTCTCCATAATACCGATGGGTGGTGTTGAGGAGATCGGCCTCAACTCCACGGTGTTTGAATACGGCGACGATATGGTCGTCGTGGATGCCGGACTCATGTTTCCCGAGGAGGATATGCTCGGCGTTGATTTCGTTATTCCTGATTTTTCATATGTCCTCGACAACAGGGAAAAAGTGAAGGGCATAGTCATCACTCATGGGCATGAAGACCATACCGGAGCGCTCCCATTTCTTCTGAAGGAGATCGATGTGCCCGTCTATGGTACGCCTCTCACCATCGGTCTGATCAGGGAGAAACTCAGGGAGCACCGTCTCGAACATATCCGGCTTGTCCCGGTAAGACCGAGGGAGATTATAGAGCTGGGAGTATTCAGCATCGAGTTTGTGAGGGTGACCCACAGCATTGTCGACGGAGTAGGCCTCGGCATAAACACACCCCTGGGAAGGGTTGTGCATACCGGGGACTTCAAGCTCGACCCCACCCCTGTGGACGGACAATTGATGGATTTCAATAAATTCTCTGAATACGGCGAAAAAGGCACCCTGCTCATGCTTTCGGACAGCACGAATGCCGAAAAGGGCGGTTTCACCTTCTCAGAAAAAGAGGTCCGGAGGGCTTTTGAAGACATCTTTTCGAAGTCGAAGGGCAGGATCATCATAGCGACCTTTGCATCGAACATCCACAGGATACAGCAGGCTATCGACGTGGCGGTGATGTTCGGAAGGAAGGTGATCCTCTGCGGCAAAAGCATTGTCTCCAATTCCCAGATCTCCCTCGACCTCGGATATCTCAGGATACCCGCCAATACGTGGCTCCGTCTCGAGGATCTGAACAAGCTGAGGGACGAGGAGGTCGTGATCATCACCACAGGAAGCCAGGGCGAGCCGATGAGCGTGCTTTCGAGGATCGCCACAGGCGAGCATAAGACCATACAGGTCAAGGAGGGGGACACGGTGATTCTTTCCGCCAAGATCATCCCCGGCAATGAGCGATCCATTGGGAAGATTATCAATCATCTCTTCAGGCGGGGTGCCAGCGTCATCTACGAAAAGGTTTCCGAGATTCACGTTTCGGGGCATGCCTCAAAGGAAGAGCTGAAACTGATGCTGAACATGATCAGGCCGAGATACTTCATGCCGGTCCACGGCGAATACAGGCACCTTGTTTATCACGGCCTGCTTGCGGAGAAGACGGTGGTTCCGAAGGAGAACATCTTCATACTCGAAAACGGCGAGATTCTGGATATCTCAGAAACCGGTGCGTCAAAAAACGGCAGGGTGAATTCCGGAAGGGTCTTCATCGACGGTAAGGGAATGGGTGATGTTGAGGACATGGTGCTGAGGGACAGGCGGAGGCTTGCGCATGACGGCATCGTCCTTGTTCTCATCGCAGTCGAAAAACTCACGGGCAATATCATCTCGGGACCGGATATCATCTCCAGAGGCTTTATCTTCGAAGACGCCTCACCTGAGGTGATGAACGACGTGAGAGAACTGGTGATGGATACTCTGAGGCAGATGGGCCGTGAGATGATCACAGATTCTTCGCTCCTACAGGCAAAACTGAGAAGCACGCTGAAAAAGTACCTGAGGAACACAATGGAACGCCGCCCCATGATTATGCCGATTATCGTCGAGGTATAGTATAGGAAGACGCGGACATTGCTCAGAATTTGTCTAACTGGTGTATTATTAAGATTGTCTTGAAACGTTATGCGCAGAAAGATATTACCGCAACCACTGGCGAGAAGTACATCAAGGTATTGGGAAATGTTTTTTCGCAATGTCTACATGCTCGGTACCGCTTTAGGGGTAACCTCCCTGTGCGTGAAAGGCTGAGAAGGATAAGGCAGGAGATCATCGGAGTCGTCTCGGTCTTCGCGGGCATTTTTACCGCGCTGAGCCTGGCGTCTTACTCCGAGTGGGACTCATCCCTCTTTGTCTTTACCACGCTTCCCGCCCAGAACTACGGAGGCATTATGGGGGCACACCTGGCGGATCTCCTCATTTCCTCAGTGGGTATAGTGGCATTTGTTCTTCCGGCAGCTCTCTTTATCTTCGGCACAAGGAGATTGCTGGGCAGGGAGTTCCATAAGATATATTTCCTCGGTCTCATCCTCTTCATTCTCGCCACATCTATGCTCGCTTCCCTCGCGGCCGCGACCTTTTCGATTGACCTCGGTAGCAAATCGGGAGGTTTTGCCGGACAACTTCTTTCAGATGCCTCGGTGCACCTGCTTTCGGTTCCGGGAGCGTATATCTTTGCACTCGCCTTTTTCCTTATATCGGTAATAACCCTGAGCCCCGTTTCGCTTGTATCTTTTCTTACGGAGAGGGAAGGCACGAAGGAGGAAGGGGCGCCGGTAGCGGAGGAACCGCTCATCCTCGGCGAGCCGTCTCCGGCCTTTGATGCGTTGCAGGACGATGCCGCTGAAGAAGACATCACTTCCACACCGCATGAGCGGGAGATACTCCGTAAGAGGGTCTCTCCTGCGGAAACCATCGGGCTGTTCCATGAAAGGATCCCCGTCCACGAGGGGGGGTATGCGCTTCCGGACATTGAATTGCTGAGTCTCCCTTCGGCCGCGTCGTCAAGGCCCTCCAAAGAGGAGATCGTCTCCAATTCGTCTCTACTTGAAAAAAAGCTCAGGGACTTTGATGTTGAGGGAAAGGTGATGCAGGTGAGGCCGGGTCCGGTTGTGACGATGTATGAATTCGATCCTGCTCCCGGCGTCAAGATAAACCGCGTGGTTTCTCTCTCCGATGACCTGGCACTCTCGCTCAAGGCGCCGAGCATAAGGGTATACGCCCTTGCGGACAAGGCCGCAATCGGCATAGAGGTACCCAACAAGAACCGAGAACCGGTTTGCCTGAGGGAGATCATCTCATCGGAGGCGTTCCAGAAGAGCCGTTCGAAGCTCACTCTCGCTCTTGGAAAGGACATATTCGGCGTCCCTGTCGTCGAGGACCTCTTGCGGATGCCCCATCTCCTCGTAGCAGGTGCAACGGGTTCGGGGAAGAGCGTCTCAATAAACTCCATGGTCGTGAGCATCCTTTACAAGGCCGCTCCACAGGAAGTGAAGATGCTGATGATAGACCCGAAGCTTCTTGAGCTCTCGGCATATGAGAACATACCCCACCTCATATCCCCAGTCATCACAGGGGCTAAGGAGGCTGCCGAGGCCCTGAGGAAGATGGTCTTCGAGATGGAAAGGAGGTATCGGCTCCTTGCAGAAAAAGGGGTTAGAAACATCGAGGCGTATAACAGGATAGCCAGGGACGAAGAGCAGCTTCCCTATATCGTGGTCTTTATCGACGAACTGGCAGACCTCATGTTCGCGTCGGCCAATGAGGTTGAAGACTCCATCGCGAGGCTCGCACAGATGGCAAGGGCATCGGGAATTCACCTCATCGTAGCCACTCAGAGGCCGTCGGTCGACGTCATTACGGGAGTGATAAAGGCGAACTTCCCTGCGAGGATATCCTTTCACGTGACCTCCAGGATCGATTCGAGGACTATTATCGACGGTCAGGGGGCCGAGCAGCTACTTGGTAAGGGCGATATGCTCATGATGCTTCCGGGAAAGAGGATTGAGAGGATCCACGGCGCACTTGTCACTGAGGAGGAGATACGGGCGGTCACTGGCTTCATAACGGTGCAGGGCGCGCCCGATTACTCCCTCTTCGAGGCGATTGCAGTCGAGGAGCCTGAGAATGAGGATATGGCGGCCGAGAGGGACGACATGTATCAAAAAGTTGTTGAGTTCGGGGAGTCGATGGGAGAGGTCTCCATATCATCCATTCAGCGGAGGTTCAAGATCGGGTATAACAGGGCTGCCAGGATCATGGGGCTTCTCGAAGAGGACGGCCTTGTGGGCCCGCACAAGGGAGCGGGGAAGCCGAGGGATTTCCTGAGGAGAAGGAGATAAGGGGAGGTTCCCTAAGGCAGATTAGAGCATCGAAAACAGATCTTTTCACAACTCCTCATTATTTCGATTGTTTTTTTAAGTTAAGGGCGGCAGACTGCCCTTTTTTCTTTGCTCCGGAGACAGGGAAAGCTCGTATAATAGGCTTTGATGATAAATGGAAACCGGTGAACTCAGGGAACTCATAGATAGGGGATACGGCGGCAGGCAACTGACCTCTCTTCTTACAGAGAGGACGGATAAGATCCTCCGGGATGTCTTTTCCTCTTCGATGGGCCACCACACCCGGAAAATCTGTCTCATGGCGGTCGGAGGCTATGGCCGGGGTGAACTGGCACCCTTTTCCGACGTCGATATCATGCTTTTTGCGAAGGACAGGTCTGTTTCGGAAAGTGCCAGGGAGCTCCTCTATTGCCTCTGGAACACTGATCTCAACATAAGTCATTCCTTCAGAACCCCTGAAGATTGCATCAGCGAGGCGAGAAAGGACATAAGGACAAGGACATCCCTTCTTGAATACCGTTACATCGCTGGAGACAGGGACCTCTACCGTCACTTCGAAGAAACAGTGTATCCCGAGGTGGCGTTCAGGAACCAGAGGAGGTTCGTTGCGGAGAAGCTCAGGGAAGTGGAGGAGCGCCACAGGAAATTCGGCGACTCCGTGTTCATGCTTGAACCGAACGTGAAGGAGGGAAAGGGGGGGCTGAGGGATGCCCACAGCGTTTTCTGGCTTGCCGGGGTAACTTTCAGAATACGGCACTTTGATGAGTTCCCGAAGATCCTTACGCCTTATGATTCCGGCCGTCTCCGCAAGGCTTACGATTTCCTTCTAAAGGTGAGGTTCTGCCTTCACCTACTCAGCGGAAGAAAGAACGACACCCTTTCCTTCGAATTCCATGAGAGGGTTGCTGAGATGCTCCGTTTCAAGGCGTCCAGGAGATTTTTTGCATCGGAGAGGTTCATGCGGTATCTCTACCTTAAGGCTTCCATTGTTAGTGACATTTCGTCACATGCACTTGATATCTGCAGTCTTCCCTACGTGCATCTGCCTTCTCACGTCACCAAGAGGAAGATGAGCCAGAATTTCTCGATATCAAAGGACAGGATCGTTGCAACCTGTGACATCGGAGAGGATACGGATGTTCTGATGGAGGCCTTTTACGTCATGTCACTGACGGGAAAGAAATTCAGCCCGCAGCTCAGGGAAGAGATAAAGAAGAACGTCTTCCGCATTACGAAAAGGGCGAGGAATTCACCGAAGGCAACAGGGTTCTTCATTGAGATCATTAGGGGCAGCAGGGTATATGAGACGCTTAGGGAGATGCATCACTGCGGTGTTCTCGGGAGGTTCATACCCGAGTTTGGCGCTTTGAGCTTTCTTGTGGTGTACGAGCCGTACCACCGCTACACTGTTGACGAACATACCCTCCTTGCCATAAAGAAACTCGGTGAACTCGGAGGGACAAAATACAAGAGCCTGGAACGCATCTCGGCCCTTTACAGGAGGATTCCGCATAAGGAAGTCCTTGTCCTGTCCCTGCTCCTTCACGATATCGGCAAAAAGGGGATTACCAGGGACAGCAGGTTCCCTGACGGCGTTTCCGGGAGGCACCATGAAGAGGAAGGGTATATGGAGATGAAAAAGATCATGGAGAGGTTCAATCTCGATGTCCGCCTGAGGAACAGGATGGAATTCCTTGTGAAGAACCATACATTGATACCCTCAGTGGCTTTCAAAAGGGACGTGGACGACCCGGATGTCATCGCCCGGTTCGCGGACGAGGTGGCGGACATTGAGAACCTGGACTCCCTCTATCTCCTCACGTATGCCGATATGGCTGCTGTGGGCCCCGGATTCTGGACTGAGTGGAAGGACCATCTCCTCTGGGAACTCTACGAGACCGCCGCTCGCTATATCGGGGGGATAAGGGAGAAGGGCCCCGAGCATATCGGAATGATGCTCTCCCTTTCCGACAGGGAAAGGGACGATGTGAAGAAGTTCCTCGCGATCATGCCCGAAAGGTATGTCCTCTCTGCTGCTCCGGAGAAGATATACGCCGATTACAGGCTCTCACTGGAAGTAAGGAAGAAAGACTTTGCGGCGAAGGTGGACGAGACCCCTGGAAACGCCGCTGAGATTACCGTGGGTACTTGGGACAGACCGGGACTCTTTTCGAAAATCGTCGGCGTGCTCTCTTCGATGGGGATGAACATTTATAGCGCGAGGGTTTATACAGGGAGAGATGGACTGGTAATCGACAGGTTTCAGGTTTCCAACTGGCAGGACCTCTGGTGGGAAGGGATTATCGGGCGTCTCGAAAATGAACTTAAGGGCGCGGTTGCTGGGTGCCCGGTAAAGACAACGATACGCAGGGAAGAATACCCCGAGACACATGAGGTCGCGGGACTTTACAGGAGGTTTGTCCCTTTTGTGGAACTTGACAATGAAACCTCTGGTGAATGGAGTATTATTGAATTTTTTGCCAGGGACAGAATGGGACTCCTCTTCGATGCAACCAGCTTCATGCATGAGATGGGTATTGATATAATATCAGCGAGGATCAATACGGAATCCGGCCTGGCCCATGACATCTTCTCCGTCCAGAAAGGGGGAGGTAAAATAGACGGCAAGGATGTGCCCGAATTGCTTGTACCGCTATGGGAACTATTAAAGTAAGGGTTGTTCTTTTTTCCTCAGCTCTGATAGCAGTCATCGGCCTCGCGGTCGTCCTGCTGAAAGGTCCCTACGTCTCGGATAAGCTCATGGGACTGGTCCTCCCGGAGCTTTCCGGTGCCACTGGAAAACAGGTCACGGCACGCAGGATCTCCGTAAATATCTTTCCACTGTTCATCGAGGCTAATGATGTGAAGCTCCTTGAAGGGGGTAATGAGGTTGTGAGCATCCCCCGGATAAAGGGATATATCGGGCTCTCGGGTTTCTTGAGGAAAGAACTCTTACTGCGGAGGATCGTGATCAGGGAACCTTATATCAGGAGCAATGACGCGCAGGCAAAGGAGATCGCGGATAACATAAGGGAATACCTTGATGCGGAGAGGAAGGCGCCCCTAAAGGTAGTGATAAGGACAGTGGTACTGGACGAAGGCGTCTTCTCCTTCGGATACAGGGACATGTCTTTTCAGGGAAGCGGACTCGGTGTCGAGGCGGTGCTCAGTACGTGGAGGGGCGATATTGCCCGAAAGCCCCATGTTCCGCGTATCACCTTCAGTCTGAGGGAGATTTCCTCTTCCATTAAGGGCTGGCCGGAACTGAAGGGCGATATCACTGGTTCCGTTGCGATTAAGGAGGATTCCATAGAGATAAAGGGGCTGGATTTAGGAGTTCATGGTTCGAAGATCGAGGCGAGCGGAGAGATTCCTACAGGTGAGGATGTGAAGTCCAGGGGCATTGCAGGAGAGCTCCGTTTCGGGCTTGACATAATTGTCGAGTCATTCAAGAAGATATTCGGTTTGAAAAAGAGTGGTGAGGGCCGGATATCCGGAAAGGGTACAATGCGCCTTGTGGCCGATGACCTTCCCCGTTCCGTTCTGGATCTTAAACTGGACGGCGAATTCTACATCGAGACTCTCATGGAACTGCTCGAAGTGAATGAACGGGTCGAAGGTCTTGTCGGTTTTGCCGGTGAGGTCAATGGCCCGCTGGTCCGGCTCACCGGTTCGGCGGATGCACGCCTGAAGAATGGCAATCTCTTCGACATTGATGTGGATGAACTTCGATGCAATGTTGCATACCGGGAAGGAAAACTCCACTTTACAGGAGGGAAGGCGTCCCTGTATAACGGGCATGCCGAGGCAGAGGCGACGATCTCAGTGACAAGTGAAGAATATTACGCGTTGGGCGTAAAGTTTTCGGATGTGGACAGCCCGGCTGCATTTAAGCTGATCGGATGGGATCCGGGAATACCTCTTGGGAAAGTGGAGGGAGAAGTGAAGAGCGAAGGAGCGGACTTCAACCCGTCAGGCTGGTATTCTTATGAAAGCACGGGAAGGGGGAACGATGTTCTTGGCAGGGTGAGAAGGGTGAAAGGGTCCTTTGAGCTCCTGGGCGACACTATCACTCTGCCAGACTCTGTAGCCAGCACCAACAAAGCTGTTTTGAGTTTTCAGGGGAAGATCGACATCAAGGAGTCTGAGCTCTCCCTCATCCTGCAGGGGCAGACCTCCGAGCTTCCCGATGTCACGCTGCCGTACCTTCACGAGCTGACCGGTTCAGGGGAGTTCTCCGGGACACTGAAAGGGAAGTTCGACAGTCCGGTTATCAGGGGAAGAGTGATTCTTCATTCTGCATCATATGAGGGCTATTACCTCGGGGACGTGACAGCCGACCTGACATACCGGAAAGACCTCCTTGAAGTCATGGAACTCTCTTCGCTGGCAACTGTTCAGGCAGGGCAGTCGGCAACCATTATGATGAAGGGTGGTATCAGGTTCCCTGAGGGAAAGGAGCTGTTTGACCTCAAAAAGCCCCTTTACGGGCTTTCGGTATCGATGAGGAATGCCGACCTCGAAGGGGCATTGAAAGTGACCTATGGGAAGCCGATGGAACCGCAGCCAAGGGGAAGATTCGATACGGCCTTCACTATCACCGGTCCTGGTCCTAAACCCCTGTTCAGGGGCACTGCAAAGATGGTGAATGGCACCATTGGCGGGTTTGCCCTTGACTCGGCGTCACTCTCCTACTCATATGATTACAACAGCCTCGCTCTCGATGACGTCATTATGAAGAAGGGTAATTCCTTTTTGACCTGGAAGGGGACCGTGTCGGGTGACGGCAGACTCATCTTGAGCGTATCAGGAGGTAGGCTGTACCCCGGAGATATTCCCGTCAGGGGAGCGCCTGGTGATGCATATATTTCATTCAGGGCGGAGGGCAAGGGAACCCTTGACGATCCTCAGATAGAGCTGGAGGGTAGCATTCACGGGGGAAGATTCAGGGAGACGGATCTGGGAGGAGGAAAGGTCCATGCATCCGTGAAGGACAGAACACTTTCTCTTGATGCGACGCTCTTTGACGGCAGGACTACCCTGATCGGGAAGGCGTTCCTGAAGGATGACTTCTCCTGGACGGCCAGGTTGGATGTAAAACCCGGGAGATATGAGTTCCTTCTCGCCCCCCTCTTTAAGGAATTGCCCGAAGACATGCTCGTCAATATGAAGGGGTCTGCAGAGATGTCGGGGGACAGGAACCGTTTTTCCGCCTCCGCAACGATCGATCAGCTGAACGTCACCCTTTACGGATATAGTTTCTCCAATGACTCCGATATAAGGTTTGGCATCAGGGACAGGAAACTCTTCCTGCCAGAGATCAGGATGAGGAGCGGAACGACGTCCTTTAACGTGTCGGGAGACATGGAAATAGGAAGGGTCTATAACCTCGTTATGGAGGGAACCTCCGCCCTTTCCCCGGTGAAAGGACTATGGAAGAGAATCGATATCGTAAGGGGAGACGCCGGGTTTGTCTTCTCGCTCACCGGGAAATGGGAGAGTCCGAGAATCAACGGCGGAGTCACGGTCTCTAATGCTCTTTTCGGGATAAGGGACATTCCCTACCGCATCAGTGCCATAAACGGCTACCTTTACATGGATGAGGACCGGATAGTCATCCAGAAGCTTTCCGGGAAAGCCGGGGGCGGAGACCTGGATGTTACGGGCATTGCCCACCTTCAGGGCTTCAGGATGAAGAGGTTCTATCTCGATGCCTCAATGCGGAACGTGGGCGGCAATGTGTCAAAGGAGTTCTCCGTCAACTTCGACGGCAACATTCTTTACAGCGGCACCCTCGATTCACAGACTATAAGCGGTGATGTCACGATAAACAGGGCAAAGTACAGGGAAAGGGTTGAATGGAAGAGCCTTGTACTGAAGGCAAAGGCGAGGGAGAAGCCGAGGGGCGAACTGGGAGCGCTCGAAAGGGCGGCCCTGAATATAAAGGTATACGGTTCCGATGACGTTCTGGTGGACAACAATATCGCTAGGGCTTCTTTAAGGGTGGATCTCCTCCTTAGAGGGACTGTCTCGCGCCCCATCCTTTTGGGACGGGTGGAATCGAAGACAGGGACGGTGTATTTCAGGAACAACGAGTTCAGGATCATCAACGCGAGCGCTGATTTTTCTGATACCCGGAGGATCAACCCTGTAATGCAGATTGTGGCTGAGACGAATGTGAAAGGGTATGCCATAAGACTGAACCTCGAAGGGCAGAGGGAACATTTTACGCTGGTCCTTGTCTCTGATCCCCCCCTTGATGAAATGGACATCCTGAGCCTCCTCACCGTGGGGAGATTTGGAAAAGAGCTGAAAGGGATTGAAGGAGGGATAGGCGCAGGGCAGGCAACTGCGTTCCTCACCGGAAGGATGCAGGATGTGTTTGAGGAGAGGTTGAGGGCCATAACGGGCCTTGACAGGTTTGAGGTCGACAGTTATGTGTCGAAGACCGCCGGAACTATCACCCCTAGGGTGATAGTTTCCAAGAGGCTCCTGGGTGACAGGCTCTTCGTGACCTACTCCTCCCCGGTGGGTGCGACCGAGGGTAATGTGCTGAAGTTGGAGTATCTCCTCAGCAGGAATGTATCTCTTGTCGGCATCAGGGACGAGAAAGGCAGCATCGGCAGCGACGTCAAGTTCAGGTTCGAGTTCAAATGAGAAGCGTGAAGACGAAATGAGAAAATCGAAGTTCCGGTTCAGGATTAAGGGACTCCTTTTGTTTGTACCCCTTGCGGTGACTTCCATTTCGATGCTTAATGAACATGCCGTCTCATTTGCTGAGGAGACAGCGTACGGAGTGATAAGGGATATAGCCATTGACGGCCTCTCTTCGATCAGCAGGAATGAGCTACTCCATCTTCTCGACCTGAATGCCGGTGACAGAGTGGACCCTGAAAGGATAACGGGAGGGATAAAGCGAGCTTTCCTTAAGGGGATATTCGAGGATATCCAGGTTTACGAGGAGAAGCTTGAAGGAGGGGCGGCCGGTTCTGTGGTGAGGGTCTTTGTGAAGGAAAGGGACAGGATAAGGAAGATCAGTGTCTCGGGGAATGACTTTTTTTCAGCACGCTCGATAAGGGACTTTTTTCTCCTCAAGGAGGGTGGGCTGATGAGATATGGCCTTGTTGAAGAGGCGATTGCGCACCTGAAGCGCTCCATGGCGGAGAAGGGCTTTCCGGGGTCAGAAGCGGCCGTGGAGGTCGCAAGGGCAAAGGAGCCTTACAGGGTTGACCTTCATGTAAGGGTGAAGGAAGGGGAGCCTGTGCGTATACAGAAGATGAGGATACTCGGCCCCGAGGATGAAGTGAGGTCCCTGATGAAGCTGAGCGAGGGGAGTATATATGATCAATTCCGGCTCAGGGAGGACATAGAAAGGATAAGAAGGCATTACAGAGAAGACGGTTACATTCGTACAGCGGCAGGGGCTTATCGATTCCGCGACGGTGTCCTGGAACTGGTCGTTACGCCGGGGATAAGGCTTGAGATCTCTTTTGAAGGGAACGATGCCGTCAGCGACAAAGACCTCATGAGAGAGATGCCTTTCTTTGATGCGGACGATTTCAGGGACGACCTCGTGGAAGAGGCCTCTGCAAAGATAGCCTCGCTCTATCACTCGGCCGGCTTTCCCTTTGTCCAGATCGCACCGGTGGTTGAGAGAGCCGGGGAAGTCATCGTTCTGCATTTCTTTATTCACGAGCGGGAAAAGGTGAGGGTGGGTGCCATCCGCTTCTCCGGGGTAACCCTTCCGGAGAAGAACCTTAAGGAGATATTGTCTCTGAAAGAGGGCGGCATTTACAACCCCGATTCGGTTTTTTTCGACAGGGAAACCCTTGAAGAGTTCTATAATGCGCTTGGCTACCTAATTGTAGAAGTGCAGGAACCTGAAGTGACGATTAAGGATTCGACGGCCGACATCCTCTTTACAGTGAAGGAGGGAGGAAAGACTGTGGTGAAAGCCGTGAAAGTCTCCGGTGCACAGAGTCTTCCTGCCGAAGAGGTTGGGAAGGTCGCAGGCATCAGACCCGGAGATCCTTATAACGAGGTGGATGTCTACGATGCACGATACAGGATCATCGACCTCTATTTCGAGAAGGGGTTTGTGAATGTAAACGTGGATACAAAGAGGGATGTGGAAGACGGCGGCGCAAGAATAACTTTCGAGATCAACGAGGGGACACCGGTGTCTTTCGGAAAGACGATAATAGCGGGCAATGAGAGGACTAAGACCGTGGTGATCGAGAGGGAACTGCTCCATGCAGAAGGGAGGCCCTTTAATCAGGGGCTGCTTATGAAGGAGCGGCAGAAGCTGTATAAGCTCGGACTCTTTACCGGCGTCACAGTGGAACCTCTGGATAAATACGATTCCAGGAGGGATGTCCTGGTCAGGATAGATGAGGGGGATGCAGGCGCCGTGGAGTTCGGCATAGGGTATGGCGATTTCGAGAAATACAGGGGTTTCTTCGATATCGGGTACAGAAATCTCTTCGGCATGAACAGACAGGGATCTTTCAGGCTGGAGCTCAGCTCGCTTGAAAGGCGGTTTATCATCAATTACTACGATCCATGGTTCCTCAACAGGCACACGCCTTTCAGGACCCTGCTGTTGCATGAGAACAGGACGGAGAAGAATATCGACACAGGGGAGGTGCTCTATAGGCTGAGGAGGTATTCCGCCACAACCGGATTCGAAAAGAGACTGAGCGAAATTGTCAAGGCCGAGCTTTACTACGAGTTCTCCCTCGTGGACACTTTTGATGTGAAGCCAGACGTGATCCTTACCAAGGAGGATACTGGGACCCTCGCCATAAGCAGCATCAGGGCAGGGATTATCTATGATACCAGGGACAACCCGTTTGAACCCACGAGGGGCATACTTGCAGGGGCGGGGATCAAAGTGGCGACTGCAGCTCTCTTTTCAGAGGCCGATTTTGCAAAGGTCTCGCTGAATTTCAATTGTTACCGGGCGCTTAGTGAAAGGTTTGTCTTTGCAGTTTCTTTCAGGGGCGGAGTCGCCAGAGGTTTTGGCGCCACAGAGGAGTTGCCGCTCGTAGAGAGGTTTTTCCTTGGGGGAAGAAATACTGTGAGGGGTTATAACCAGGACACGCTGGGACCGAAGGGAACTAACGGCAACCCTACGGGAGGGAACGCCTTTCTGATGGGCAACCTTGAGCTGAGGACATCCCTGGGAAAGGGGATCGGCGTGGTAGCATTCCTCGATGGGGGTAACGTCTGGGTCAGGGCAGGCGAGATGGACTTATCCTTAAGATACACAGCGGGTCTCGGACTGAGGTACAGTACGCCGGTGGGACCTCTGCGAGTTGATTACGGGCATAAACTGAACAGGGAGCCGGGTGAAAGCAGCGGTGAAATACACTTCAGCATCGGACATGCGTTCTGAGGGAGTGAAAGGTGAAAAGTAAGGAGTTAAAAAACAAAAGAGCGCCACATTTCTTTCTTTTCCCGGTGCTCGTAACTTGTAATTTGTTACTAGTCACTGTTTG
>CAYYWY010000001.1:87254-106389 GCA_964475485.1 uncultured Nitrospiraceae bacterium
GGCTCATCGACAGGGTCGTCGCCTTTGTGGATGACAGAGCAATTACGCAGAGGGAGCTTGAGGAGACTTACGACAAGACAAGGAAAATAAAACCCGACATCTCCAGGGAGGAGGTCCTTAATACCTTCATTAACAGGGTGCTCCTTCTGAAGGAGGCGAAGAGGCTCAGGGTTGAGGCAAAGACAGACGATGAGCTTATCAATGATTATATCGAATTGAAGGTTAGGTCCCTCGTCAGGATCAAAGAAGAAGAGGTGAGGGCATTTTACGAAAGCCACGCCCCAGAGTTTGGAGGCTCTCACTTCGAAGAGGTGAGGGAGAAGATCGAGGAGTACCTTGTGGAAAAGGAGATCAACGGCCGGCTCAAAAGGCATATTGAGGAACTGAGGGCAAAGGCGTATGTGAAGAAGGTGATGAAGGAACTCTGATACCATGACCCGGAAAATGCAGAGATTGCTCAGGAATTTATTTAACTCCATGAATTATTGAGATTATCTTTGAAAGGTTATGTGCACAGAAATATTCCTGCAGCCATTGGTCGAAGGCACATTAAGGTATCCCCAAATCCAGCGATAAGAAATGTCATTGCGAGTGAAACGAAGCAATCTCGACTTTCTTACTGAGATTGCCATGCACCCGTTGGGTGCTCGCAATGACCGTCCTGGCAACGTATTGATTCTGTTATCACTGAATCTGGAGTGTCGAAAAATAAATTTTTCCGCAACATCTGCATTTCCTTAAGTTGACTCATCCCTCCGGGCAGATGTTGCTTCCCCGGAGAAAATGTGGTCTAATGAAAGAAGAAGGGAAGTTCCTGGGACTGCGACCGGCAAACCCGAAGATGAAAATAAGAGTCCAGTAAAAAGACGGAGGATACGATATCATTGAGGATTACACACTCGATGAATTGATCGGTTCCGACATGGTCAGAAAGTTCTTGCGATACTCCGAAGGATGGGTCCTGGTAGGTATCGATCCGATAAGGAGAAGCGGAGGAGGCGACTATACCGGCCCCGAGAGGCGAAGGGCGGTCAAAGACCTCCGGTGATTTAAAGGTGAAGGAGGTGTCTGTTCGACGCCGGTCACAACCCGAGTCGCCTTAGTAGTCGTTTTACTTTCCCTTCAGTACCCTTATCACAGCTGTTTCATCGCACTCGGGGAACTTCGGACATCTAAGGCATTCGCCCCAGATTTTTTGAGGAAGCTGGGACTTGTCGATCTCTGAAAACCCTATCTTCTTGAAGAAATCGGCATGATAGGTCAGGGCGAATACCTTCTTTATGCCTAGCTTCTTTGCCTCGGCCACGCAGGTGCTGACCAGGCGTTTCCCGATGCCTGCACGCTGCGAGTCCGGCTTCACCGAAAGGGAACGTATTTCCGCCAGGTCTTCCCAGAGGATGTGGAGTGCACAGACGCCCTTTATCTCACTATTGTCCTTGCACACGAAAATATCCCTGATGTTTTCGTAGAGGTCGTTCAGGGAGCGTGGTATCATCTCGCCCTTTCTTGCGAACTCATTGATCAGCTTATGAATCGACTTTATGTCGGCGATCTTTGCCTTACTTATTTTCAATGAATTCAATCCCTCTCCTGATGGCCTCCTTGTTGCCTTCGAGGGTCTTTCTGCTTCTGGCCGAGGTGAGACGTTCCAAAGCGCTCACGGCGTTTTCGGCCTTTAATATGCCAGTCTGTGCGATCAATGCACCGAGCATGACCATATTTGCAGATCTTACCTGTGCGGCAGAAAGTGAAGAGCTCTTTCCATGAGCGCCCGCGCCGTTGGCCGATGCGGCAATTACGCTTGCGGGGACGCCCACGGCGGAAAGGTCCTCACGCAGTGCCGGGGGTCTTATGAGGGAAGAGTCGAATATTAGAAGGCCGCCCTTCTTTATCTTTGACTGAAACCTCTTCAGGGAAGCCTCGTTCATGGCTATGAGTATGTCGGGGTTCGCCACGACCGGAGAACCTATCATCTGGTCGGAGATGATAACGGTGGAGTTGGCGGTTCCTCCCCTCACTTCTGCACCATACGACGGAAAACAGGTGACACTCTTGCCCTCAAGCATCCCTCCGTAGGCGATGAGCCTGCCAAGGAGCAGGACCCCCTGACCCCCGAATCCTGCTACGAGTATGCTTACCTCCGTCACCTATGCCTCCGCGAACCTGTCCCGAAAGACCCCGAGCTTGAAAACTGACATCATTTCAGACTGTATCCATTTTATCGAATCCTCAGGAGAAAGCCCCCAGTCCGTCGGGCACGGCGAGAGTATCTCTATGAGACCGAAACCCTTTTGTTCCATCTGGTACCTGAGCGCCTTCTCAATCAGCGCCCTTGTCTTCCGGAGGTTCTTCGGGGAATCGACGGATGTCCTTGCGATGAGGGAGGCCCCCTCGATGGTTGCGAGCATCTCCGATACCCGGAGAGGATAGCCTGCGACTGCGACGTCCCTGCCCGCCGGGGTTGTGGTCGTCTTCTGGCCTACGAGTGTGGTAGGCGCCATCTGCCCTCCGGTCATTCCGTATGTGGCATTGTTCACAAAAAAGACCGTGATATTCTCTCCCCGCGCGGCAGCATGGATGATCTCGGACATGCCGATAGCCGCCAGGTCCCCGTCGCCCTGATAGGAAAAGATTATTCTGTCGGGCAATACCCTTTTCATCGCCGTTGCTGCTGCGGGCGGCCTGCCATGAGCCACCTCGAGCATATCAAAATCAAAGTAATCGTAAGCAAAAACTGCGCAGCCCACAGGGGCTATACCGATCACCTCTTCACGGATGCCGAGAGTGTCGATACACTCGGAGAGGAGCCTGTGAATGAGACTGTGGCCGCATCCGGGGCAATACCTAAAAGGCGCGGGCTTCAGACTTTTTGGTTTCTCAAAGACTATTTTCATCAGACATCTCCTTTATAATTCCCTCAAGAAGTCCGTAGTCGCTTACGGTTATCGCTTGGAAGTCGAAAATTTCCATAAACTTAATTGTAAGCAGAATGCCCGGGATAATCAAGTCGGCCCGCCCCTGTTCGAGGCCGTTCAGGTCTTTCCTCCTGTCCAAAGGAAGCGCGACCAGGAGGTCCATGAGCTGATACAGTCTTTCTAATGAGATGGTGTGCATATGTACCCTGTCAGGAAGGTACTCCTTAAGACCAAGGTCAACGGCAGCAAGCGTTGTAATGGTACCGCCTGAGCCGATAAGGGTAGTGAGGGGTCTGAAGGGCTCGGCAGTCATCTTCAGTTTCATAATATCTCCCTTGATTCCGGAGACAAGTGAGGAGATATCGCGCGGAGATGGAGGATCATCCCTGATGAACCTCTCCAGGAGATTCACAACCCCAATGGGGAGGGAGCCGTAGAGGGACGGTCCATGTGCTGTGCTCCGAATAATCCATTCCGTGCTTCCCCCGCCGATGTCGATTATGAGCGATGTGCCTATGGTCTCCTTGCACCCAAGCAGGATGCCCTTTGCGGTCAGTTCGGCCTCCCGCGCACCCGAAATGACCTCAATCCGAATTCCTGTCTCGCGAAACGCAGCTTCAGTAAACTCCGGGCTGTTCTTTGCCTCCCTAAGTGCGTTTGTGCCCACTGCCTTTACTCGGGCCGCGTTGTATTCTGCAATCGCCCTGGAAAAATCCCCCAACACCGAGATGGATTTCTTCATGTTTTCTCCCCTAAGGACTCCTGTGCTCCCCATCTCCTCGGCAAGTCTTGTGATGACGCGGCCCGCATATACACGGGAAAGGAGATTGTCGCGAATCTCACCGATGAGAAGTCTAAGGGTGTTTGAGCCAACATCTATGGCGGCGGACAGCATAGGTTGCTTATTGTAACACACGGCTGTGTACACTAAGCGATTGCCTCTTCGCGACGGCAGGATGCGCCAAGGCGACTGAGTGGAGCAGGCTGGCTGCGCCTGAGACATAGAGGGCTAATAATTCCCTGTAATTTATGCTAAAATTCGTTCATGGAACGTCAGAAGGTGATACTGAGGTGCCTTGACGGAAGGCTCATCAGGGGCTATATAGGCGAGTTTAGCGCCGGCGATGAAAGAGTTATCCTTGAGGACGAATCTTCCGGAAAACAAGAATTCAAAGTGGCTGAATTGAAGGCGATATTCTTTGTGAGGACCTTCGAAGGGGACAGGACCTACTCCGAGAAGAAGACCTTCAGAGACCCTGTTGCCATAGGGAAAAGGGTCTATGTGAAATTCAAGGACGGAGAATCCATGACGGGCTATATAGAAGGCGATATACCGTGGGAAAGAGGTTTTTTCCTTGAGCACAACAAGGGGCCCGGTTTCTTTCTCATCCCCGTGGATCGTGGCAGCAATAACCTGAAGGTATTTGTGGTTGCTTCTTCAGTCTGGGATGTTACGGTAATGGGATGACATCAGAGGGTTTTATCACCGCGTCTGCGTCCGTCATGGCCACCCTTTTGGTCCTCTGCTTAATCTTTGGGGTACTGCCCGAGAGTGCCTCATGTTCCGATTTCACCATTGAAAGGATTCAGCGGATGTATGAGAAGATAGAGGATATTAAGGGAAGCTTTGTCCAGAAGAGCACCATCAAAGACCTTGGGAGGACCGATACTTTCATCGGGACGTTCATGATAAAAGTGCCTTCGAGGATGCGATGGCAATACGATACAGGGGACCGGCAACATACCGAGGTCATAATAAATGCCGGCCAGATCATTGTTTATCAGAAGGACGAGAAGCAGGCTTTCAAGGGCGAATTTGACCGAGAAAGTTACGGCCAGGCCCCTATCGCTCTCCTTGGGGGCTTTGGCGACATCGAAAAGGAATTCGATGTCACCGCAAAGGACGGAAAACTGCTCCTTAAGCCGAAAAAGGGAATAGGCAGTGTGGTTTCAATAGAGATAGCTCCATCTGACGGCAAGTTCCCCATAGGCTCAATGACAATCGTTGACAGGCGCTCCAACAGGATCGAGATCGCGTTCAGGGACGTCACAGTGAATTCTGGCATCAAGGACTCGGCTTTTCTTTTTACGCCGCCGAAAGGGGTAAACGTTTACGAGTATTCGAAGCCGCAATAATTTAGAGACAAGTGCCTTGTGATTCTATAGAGCTTTTCATACAAGGCTTCTTGCCGCTGCGATATGAACTTCCTTGCCACACCATAACAGGGCAGGGCTTTGATTGCGGCTACACCTGTTGAGGTCTCACCAGGAATGCATTGCAATCATTATTGAATACTGGCAGAAATCTTCTTATTGTATTATTCTTATTCTAAACGGGGAGTTCATATGGGGGGAAAACGGCCAAAAAAGGATAACCGGAAGACCAACGGCGGCAACCTCGGTTTTGAGGAAAAGCTATGGCGGGCTGCTGACAAGATGCGCGGCCACATGGGCCCCGCCGAATACAAACATGTTGTCGTGCACCGGTAGGTAGTCTGAACATCGCAAGCGGAAATTGTGCAATGGGTCGAGGGGTTGCCTCATTGAGAATAAACGGACAGCATTACGGATTCTTATCTTATGAAGGAAACTCAATGGGAATGGGCAAAGTATGAGGCTGAAGGGACAGTTTTTGGCTCTGCCACTAAAACGGATGTGCAAAATGTTTCTATCATTGTTCCTCCGATTGAAGCAATATCAGGATTTAACAAAATTGTTTTTCCTGTGGATGAAACAATTAAAAATAACGAAATGCAATCCCGCACCCTCGCCTCTATCCGTGACGCCCTACTGCCAAAGCTGTTGTCGGGCGAGATAAGGGTGAAGGATGCGGAGAGGTTTGTGGAGGATGTATCATGAATAATAAATCCCAAAAACCAAAACCCTCCTTAATTCCTCCTCATGGCGGATACCGCAATCTGAAATCCTATCAGACTGCTGAAATCATCTATGATGCTACAGTGATATTTTGTAACCGCTTTATTGATAAGAGGTCGCGCACGCATGACCAGATGGTGCAGGCTGCGCGGAGTGGTGTACAGAACATCGCTGAGGGAAGCATGGCATCAGCAACCTCAAAAAAGACTGAGCTAAAACTAACCGGCGTTGCACGGGCGAGTCTTGAAGAGTTGCTGCTCGACTATCAGGCTTTTCTCCGTCAGAAGGGCTTGCGCATCTGGACTAAGGATTCTCCGGAGGCTCTTGCAATGATAGCGCAGTTAAGGTGCTTGGAGATGAGACCCTCAGAACCATAGCCCGTGAGCTTGGGGAAACGGTAAAAATAAATGTAACTATTGACTGGACTGTTAAAGAGAGTGTTAAAGCAAAACTGAGGACGCTGGTAAAAAGAATCTTACGCAAATATGGTTATCCTCCTGATAAACAGGAAAAGGCAACACAGACAGTTTTAATCCAGGCTGAATTGTTATGCGCTGAGTGGGTGTAGTAAGGAAGCTTTGACACAATGGAAAACATTCTGCAATGCATGAAAGGCGGGCCGTCATGCTGATTCTCGGTATCGACACATCCTGCGATGACACTTCCGCTTCCGTGGTGGAGAACGGGAGGAGAATCGTCTCCAATATCGTCTCGAACCAGGAGGCCATTCACCGTAAGTATGGAGGCATTGTCCCCGAGCTTGCATCACGCAGGCATATTGAGATGATATGGCCCGTTGTGGATGAGGCTCTGAAATCGGCAGGTGCAGGGTTGGAGGCCCTCTCTGCCGTTGCCGTCTGCCACGGGCCAGGTCTCATAGGGTCCCTCCTCGTCGGCTGCTCATTTGCCAAAGCTGTATGTTTTTCCAAGGGGATCCCTCTTGTCGCGGTGAACCACCTGGAAGGGCATATCTTTTCATGCTTCCTGGATGGTCACGACAAAGGAAATGAGACCCCTTCCGGGCATCATCCTGAATTCCCTTTCATTTCCCTCATTGTTTCGGGTGGACACACGAGCCTCTATCGGGTTGACGGGTTCGGCATGTACAGGGAGCTCGGAAGGACGAGGGACGATGCCGCGGGGGAGGCGTATGACAAGGTATCCAAGCTGCTCGGCCTCGGCTATCCCGGAGGACCCATAATAGACAGGCTTGCGCAGGAAGGAAACCCGGACATGGTTTATTTCCCGAGGGCATATCTGCCTGAAAGCTTGGATTTCAGCTTCAGCGGGCTCAAGACAGCCGTATTGAACTATGTACGAAGCAAGGAACTGCGACCAACGGGCAGCGAAGATAACTCGTCACTTAAGGACATCTGCGCCTCTTTTCAGCAGGCTGTGGCGGACGTACTTCTGAGGAAAGTCGAAAGGGCTGTTGCCTGGGAGAGGGTTGAAAAGGTTACAGTCTCCGGCGGTGTAGGTGCCAACAGTGCCCTTAGGAAGAGGCTGTACGAGCTCGCTGAGGAGAAGGGGTTCGAGGTATACATTCCTCCTGTTTCGCTCTGTACAGATAACGCTGCAATGATTGCGGCAGCGGGCTACCGCCATTTTGTTGGGCGTGATTTTGCCGCCATGGACCTGAATCCCGCAGCATATCTTCCCCTCTGATCAATTACCGGTTGCCCTGTCGCTGACAGCGCGATTTCTGTTATCATAAAAAGATGAAGGGCTATATCTTAATCATCGGAATCCTCGCTGTTGTCATCTCTTCCCTCATAACTCTTAATGTTTCCTTCCAGCAGACATTGCAGATGGAGATGGCCGAACAGTTTAACAAGCAGCAGCAGCTCCTTGCAAACGCAGAGGCTTCCAATATGCAGACCTATATCAGGCGCATCAAGGATGAGATGATCCACATCGCACAGATTATCTCCACCTTTCAGATGCGTGGAGAGAGGGAGTTCGCATGGCTTGCGGACGGCATTTTCAAGGACATAGGAAGGGTGAAGAAGGAGATAATGTTTCTTGACCGGGAGGGCAGGGTGCTTTTCAGAAAAGGGGATATCGATCCTGAAAGGCCGGACAACAAGGACATCCTGAGAATGGCCAGGCGATACTGCCCCGGAGATGCTCTCATAAGGCAGGATACCAGGAAGATGTATATCGCTGCCCCTGTCTGCCGTGAAGACGTCCTTTACGGCGCTGCGGTTATCTCCTTGGACATCCAGGATATTGCGAGGGAGTTTCTCAGCCCCATAAAATCCGGCCTCAGGGGGTATGCATGGATGATGGATGATAAGGGGGACCTTCTCTACCATCCCACCCAGCCAGGAATGGTCGGTAAGAACCTCTATAAGACTGATGCATCCTGCTTCAAGTGCCACAAGTCCTTCGATGTGGAGAAGAAGATCATAGAGGGAAAGGGCGACTACTACGGCAGGCATGTCGCCCCGTCGGGGGAGGACAAGGTTCTGGCCTTCTCCAACGCCTCCGTCGGGGACTCGAAGTGGATCGTGGCCGTGTCGGCGCCGTATTCGGAAGTGACCATGGCCCTGCAGAAGTCAATGAAGTTCTATTCGTGGCTTATTATCTCCATATTCCTCATTACGAGCCTCGTTTCGGCCCTGCTCATCGTCTTTCACCGGAAGAGGGTGAAGGCCGAGGAGCTCGGAAAACATCAGAAGGAGCTCGAGAAATACGCCGAAGACCTCGAGCAAAAGGTTGCAGCACGGACGGTGGAACTATCCGCGGAAAAGGAGAAGCTCAATTCCATCGTGAGCGCCATAGGGAGCGGAATTATCCTCGTGGACCCGCAGGGCAGGATACAATGGATAAACCAGACGATGCGCGAAATAGCCGGAAAGGACATTACCGGAATGCTTTGCGGGGAGATCTACACTGACTCCACCGTCGTTGGGTCATATGCGGTGGATGAGATGCGGACCGAGATAGTCTCCAACCTCTTCGGGAAGAAGGACAAGTACTTTCAGGTTACTACCGCCCCTGTGAAGAGTGCGGACGGAGAGGTCCACGGCTATATAAGGCTAATGCAGGACGTGACGGAGATGAAGAAGATGGAGGAGCAGATGATGCACTCCGAGAAGCTTGCGTCCCTGGGCAGGCTTACCGCCAGCATTACCCACGAGATAGGAAACCCTCTTACCTCGGTGTTTTCCTTTGTCCAGATACTTAAGGAGATGGAGCAGGATGAGTTCAAGAAGGAAAGCCTCGAGACGATCTACTTCCATATCAGCAGGATTGCGGACATACTGAAGCAGCTTTCGGGGTTCTCGAAGACGCCCCCTGTGGAACTTAAGCCGTGGAAGATAAACAGCCTGATAGAGTCTTCGTTATCCCTGATTCAGTACGACAAGAGGGCGAAGGATATCACCATCGTCAGGGATTTCTGGACCGATATGCCTGAAATTACCACGGACGGAAACCAGCTCTCACAGGTGATCGTGAATATCATACTGAACGCGGTGGATGCCATGCCAGAAGGGGGTACACTTACGATCAGGAGCAGGGTCAGGGGCGACAATGTCGTCATCATCTTCGAGGACACGGGTGTCGGCATCCCGAAGGAGAACATCAGCAGGATATTCGACCCATTCTTTACCACAAAGGAAAAGGGAACAGGCCTGGGTCTTGCGGTAAGCTACAGCATCATAAAGAAACTGAACGGGGGCCTCGCGGTCGAGAGCGAGGTTAACAGGGGGACGAGGTTCGTGATTACCCTCCCCATGAACGGAGCGAGATGAAGCCGAAGATACTGGTAGTGGACGATGAAAGGGACATATGCAAGGCCCTTGAGTTCCTCCTCAGGAGCGAAGGGTACGCAGTCACGGCTGCTTACAGCGGGGAAGAGGCTTTGGAGAAGCTGAAGAAGGACCAGTATGACGTGGTTATCACAGACCTCAAAATGGACAAAGTCGACGGGGTTGCCGTCCTCGAAAAGGCTAAGGAGTTGAGTTCGGACACCGGAGTGGTGATAATGACCGCCTTCGCTTCTGTAGAGTCTGCCGTGGAGACCATGAAGAAAGGGGCGTCGGACTATATCGTAAAGCCTTTTCTCAATGAGGAGATAAAGATAACAATAAAGAGGGTGCTGGAACAAAAAAGACTCGTTCAGGAGAATATAGCCCTGAGGCAGCAACTGAGCCAGCACATGGGATGCATGGATTTTGTCGCCAACTCGGAGGCGATGCTGCGGATAATCGGCACCCTTGAGAAGGTCATTCCTACAAAGAGCAATATCCTTATCCTCGGTGAGAGCGGCACCGGCAAGGGGCTCATCGCCGAGATGATCCATTGCAACAGTCCCCGGAGGGACAAGCCCTTCATATCCATAAACTGCTCTGCAATACCCGAGGGACTCCTGGAGTCGGAACTATTCGGGTACAAGAAGGGCGCTTTTACCGGGGCGGTTTCAGACAAGACGGGGCTCATCACCATGGCGGATCAGGGCACCCTCTTCCTTGATGAGATAGGGGATATGCCCCTGAGCCTCCAGGCAAAGCTCCTGAAAGTCCTCGAGTCATCTGAGATTACCCCTTTGGGAGACACCAGGTCGAGGGTTGTGGATGTCAGGCTGGTCACCGCCACGAACCAGGACCTTGAGCGGAAGATCGTGGAGAAGACTTTCAGGGAGGACCTTTACTACAGGCTGAACGTTATAGAGGTAAGGATACCCCCCCTGAGGGAACGTAAGGAGGACATCCTCATGCTCGTGAACCATTTCGTGCGGAAATACTCGCAGGAAAACAGGAAGGATGTGAAGGGGCTTGACAGCAACGCAATGGGGCTCCTTATGAAATACTCATGGCCCGGCAACGTGAGGGAGCTCAGGAACGTTGTCGAGAGGGCGATAGTTCTCTGTAAGGGAGATCTGGTAACTGCTGAGGATCTTCCTGAGAAACTGAAGAAGAACGGAGCCGTGCCGGAACAACAGGAAACATCCTCCCTGAAGATGTCTCTGTCGGAATACGAAAAGACCCTGATCATGAACGTTTTTAATGCTCAGAACAAAAATAAGGAAGAGACCGCCAGGTGCCTTGGTATCGATCTGGCAACCCTTTACCGCAAACTGAAGAAATACGGGATCGAGGATTGAAAAGAGGGTTTCTCATCGGCTCGGTCTGCGGAGGGATGCTGGGTGTGATAATTTCCCTCAGCATGGACCTCATCCTGGGGGACGCGCTCGGCGGGGGCTGGAGAGAAGCGGTTGCCCACGACCTCGGCGCGCTTTTCGGCAGGCCCTTCGGGCCAAACTCTTTTCCGGTAATTACGGGTGTTGTGCTCGTGATAGGTTTCATCGCCGTCTTCGGAGCGCTTGCAGGGGGTATCTTTGGCGTAATGGTCACCCGGCTCTTCTCTTTCCTAACAAAAGATCAGGGGCAGGCCCCTTGACTCCGGTTTTTTTTAGCGGGCGCCGCGCTTACGTATACCCTTCTCCTTTTACGTATCTTTCGAGTTCCTGGATCGTGAATTCCTGCTTGGAAATTATCCGTTTCACCACGTCTCCAAGTGTGATAATGCCGACCAATCGTTCCTTGTCGAGGACCGGAAGATGACGGATCTGCCTGGATGTCATAAGGGCCATGCACTCCTCAAGGGTGCTATCCGGATTGACGTAAAATACAGTCTGGGTCATTAACTCGCTCACTGCGGTGTCCTTCGATGTCCTGCCTTTCAGAATCACCTTGCGAGCGTAGTCGCGTTCCGAAAAAATGCCGACCAGCCTGCCGTTTTCAACGACCGGCAAGGCGCCTATGTCCTTTTCAGCCATGAGTTCAAGGGCCTGGAATACAGTTGACAACGGAGAGATCGTCCAGATTTCGCTCCTCTTGTTTTTCAAAAGCTCCCTGACAGTATCCATGATACCTCCCCCTTTCTTCTGCGAACGACTCCTTTTCTATTATACTTCTTCAGACGTGCATTACTCTATCTTTATAATACCCTTCTGAATGGCGAACTTGATGAGACCGGCGCGGCTGCTGATGCCGAGCTTCTCGCTGATATTCGTCTGATGGGCGATGACCGTTTTGGTGCTGATGGCGAGCATGTCGCCGATTTCCTTATGGGTAAATCCTTCGGCAACGAGTTTCAGAACCTGCTTTTCCCTGTCGGTGAGTTTTTCGTAAGGGTCTTCCATGGCCGCCTCTTTGTCCCCGGAGAGGTATCCCGCCACCACCTTTGAAGCGATTGACGAGAAGAGGTAAAACTCCCCCCTGTTCACGGCCCGTATGGCGGAAACCAGTTCGCTCCCGACTGCGCGTTTCAGGAGATACCCCGAGACCCCTGCCTTGAGAAAGCGGGAGATATATTCCTTGTCGTCATACTGAGTGAGCACCAGTATCCTTATCTCCGGATTGATCTTCTTCAGTTCGATAGTCGCTTCCATGCCTCCGAGCCTGGGCATAGCGATGTCCATCAGAACGATATCGGGATTGAATTTCTTTGCCTTCTCTATTGCCTCAAGGCCGTCAGACGCCTCGGCGACCACTTCGATATCTTCACAAAGCTTGAGAAAGGCGACTATCCCCTCCCTCACGAGTGTGTGGTCATCGGCTATCAAGACCCTGATTCTGGACATTTCATCCTCTGACAGGGTTCTGTAAGGGAACCCTTAAACTCATTCTCGTTCCGATTCCTGGCCCTGAACATATCTCTAGCTTCCCATCAAGGAGAGAGGCCCTCTCCTTCATGCCCAGGAGTCCCAGACCCCTCCCGCTGTCAGTCGTGTGGCGCAACATTGAATGAACATCGAACCCCGCCCCGTCATCCTCTATGTCGACCGAAATGGAATCCTCCATTGCCTTGAGCACCACGATGACATTTTCGGCCTCGGCATGTCTTGCGATATTGATGATCGACTCCTGAATAATCCTGAACAGCGTGATCTCGAGCCTTGGATCGAACCTCTCATCAGTTTCGGCGTCTATGGTGAGAAAATAGCGTATCCCCTTTTCGTTCAGGTGTTTGTCAAGAAGCCACTTTATGCCTGCTCCCAGTCCGAGGTCGTCAAGAATCGAGGGTCTCAGGTTCTGGATAACTTTGTGGATGCTGTCAAGGGTCTTCAACGCTATTCCCCTCATCTCCTCGATCTTTTCCGGGCTGATTTGCTCAGGATAAAGCCTGCATATCTCAAGTTTTATAAGAAAGGCGGACATGTCCTGGAGTACCTCGTCATGAAGCCCGCGGGCTATCCTTTTTCTCTCCTCTTCCTGGGAGGAGATGACCTTTTTTAGGAGGCTCTCGACCTTCTGCCGGCTCTGCCGTATCTGCCGGGTCCTCTCCGTGACGATGTTTTCCAGCTCTACGTTGTGCCTGTGGATGCTCTCAAGGGACTCATGGAGCCTGATCCTCATTGCGTCAAAACTGCGGGCGAGGGTGCCGATCTCGTCTCTGCTTGATGCCCCGATAGGTTCGGAGAGATTCCCGGTACCTATCTTTCGGGTTGCAGTGATGAGAGACTCAATCGGTTTTACGATGCTCCTGCTCAGTCCGATGCCGAGCACCAGTGCAGTGACGGCAGAGACCGCGCTGAGGATAAGAAAGCCTTTCCTCAGTCTTGCCGTTGGAGAAAAGACTATATCCTGGGGTTCCCTGATGGATATCCCCCAGGGTGCCACGGACAGCGGGGCAAAGGCCAGCATATCGTCTGTCCTCCTTTTTCCGGTGTCTTCCTCCGAATGACACCGGTGGCATGTTCCGACGGAGCTTTTCCTGGCGCTTATAAGGTTGCCCAGGAATTTATTGTGGTCGCTGCAGGTAAGCATCCGCTTGGGATCATTCGACGCGATGATGGTGCCGTGACTGTCCACGAGCTCTATATTGGTGGTTGTAGCTGCGGGTATGGATTTGATGATCCTTGTAAACATGTAGTTTGTCGGATTGATCTCGCCTCCGGCGACTCCAATGATCTTACCGTCCTTGTTCTTCAGGGGGACAAAGGCGAAGATAACCTTTCTCTGCGTTGCCTCAAAGGTGTACACATCGGAGATGACCGGCTTTCGCTCGTTAATAGTCTTGCTCGCGTACGGGATGCTCAGGAGATTCACCCTGCCCCCTTCCTGGTGAGGATAAGTCATCACGATGTCTCCGTAGAGATTCATGAGAAAAATCCTGTCCGTGAAGATGGAGTATTCATAGGCTGCCTTGAGCGCCCTTTTTTCAGGTTCCCAGTCATTGTCTTCAAAATCGACCTTCCCGGAAATGGATATGTCGTAGAGCCTCGTGAGGTTGGTCTCGAGTATGTAGTCGAAGTATTTGCCTATGATGTCAGCCAGGGTGAGCCTGTTTGCCAGAGACCTTTGGATACTGTCGTTTAGGCTGAGATAGCTTATTACGCCGAGGCTGATCAGGATGGCAAAGATGCCGAGGATTACAGCGAATGTTATTCTTCTTCGCATGATTATTACCTTTTCTTATAATAGCATTTTTAGGAGAAGTCAAGAAGAACCGGAAAGCGATACGCGTCTTGAAAGAGGAAAGGGGCGGGCCTTTCGCACCCCTTTCGGAGAAATTAATCGCTGCCTATTCCGGGGAGATTTTCTCTGTTTCCAGCCCCTGGATGTTCTTGCGCTTCCGTTCGACCGCCTCTCTGGGTACTACTCCTTCCATGCGAAGCAGTTCAATAGGGTGTTCGCGCTCCATCCTCTCCCTTGAGATGTATCCGGTGAATATACTCGTATCCAGCGGGAAAACCTCCGGGCTGAATATCGAGTTGTAGATGTGCCATATGGCGATGAGGAGCACGATGACCATGGCTTCGTTCGTATGGAGCGCCTTGGCCACCGGGATGACCTCCCCTGGAAGAAACGCCGCAAAAAAGGTAGGAAACCAGAGGATAAAACCTGTCCCTATCATCACTATTCCGCCTGTAAGAATACCCCAGTATTCGAACTTCTGCTTATACGTGTAACGGTCGCATTTGGCCGGGGCGTTCTCGATGCCGACGTAGTATTTGATGTCATGGAGGGCATCGGTAAAGTCGTTTTTTGTGATTATCATTGAGGGAGGCCATTTCCTGAAGATGACCCCCGTCACCGCAACAACGATGTGGGAGAGGGTAAGGAGCACAAATGCCATCCCTGTGAAGCGATGGACAAGTCTCACGTTGTCGATGCCTCCCATTTTCAGGATAAACCACTGGGAGATATCGAGTGAGAAAAACCTCTGTGAGAGACCGGTCATCAGGAGGGTGCTGAACATTATGACTGCAAGCCAGTGCTCCACAATACGTGCGGTACTGAACCTTCTGATTATCCCTTCCTGAGCGGTCATGTCGTCTTTCATATCAGCCTCCTTCCTACCTGTCCACTGCATAGCGCCATATGTGCAAGAGGATTTGGAGGAACAGTCCTGCCACAAAGATGGGAATGAATATCTTGTAGAGCAGGTTTACGATGAAGACGAGGGGGGCGCTGGTGATGTTCGGCTCGTAGTGGGAAAGCCAGGTATCCGGGAAGTTACTCGGCGCGTCTTTATGACACTGCTGGCATCTCTTCACCAGGTTTGCCTTCAGTGCGGCTGCAGCCGTTCCCCTGGTGCTGGTTATATTATGGGTGCCGTGGCAGTCGGTGCATACTGCAATGGGTCTTGCAGGTTTATAGAGGGTCTCACGCTGCTTCAGGTAAAGTCCAAGGGTGATCCCGTGGAAGTCCGAAAGATAGGTCTTCACAACATCCGTGGACAGGCCGTATCTGTCCATCACGGCTTTGTTTCCATGGCAGTTGCTGCACATGGCGGGGATTCTTTCACGGTAATCCAGCGTATGCGGCTGCACGATGTCGTGGGCCCTGTGACAGTCTATGCAGACAGGTACATCCTGGTTCCGCTCATCCAGAAGGGCCCTGCCGTGCACACTCTTCGCGTATATTTCATACATCGCAGGATGGCATGTCCGGCACCTCTTGGTGGTTAGTGATCGCTCCCTGTTGCTGTGCGCTATGGAATGGGAACCGTGGCAGTCGGTGCATACTGGTGCCTGCAGGTTGCCCTTGCTGAGCGTTGCATAATGGATGCTCTCGAGGGTCTTGGAGTACTTGTCGAAGTGGCATCTCCTGCAGCTTTCCGAAGAGGCGACCGAGTATTCCCTCCTTGACCTGAAGTTCCTCCTGGGGTGCTCATCGGAAGAAAAGCCGTAATGGCAGTCCGAGCAGCTGAGCTTGTTATGTACGGAACTTGCAAGCAATGACCTGTCTACCGTGAGGGACATGGTTTCCCCGTTCCTGAAGATGAGCGAAAGGCTGTATCCATGGCAATTCATGCAGTACTGTCCTTCGCTGGAGAAGACTTTGCCTCCTTCGACCGGCATGATGTAGTGCGCACTATGACATTCAGTGCAGACAAAGGACCTCCCATCCCTGTCCCCGCGCAATGCGCCGACATGGATGGGTTTCCCCTTGAGTTGTTCGTCGGTATGGCAGTGCCTGCAGGCAAGGGCAGACCGTACCTGGTACTGCTTTTTTGACCTGAATCTCCTCGTGGGGTGGCTGTCAGCGGAGAATTCGCCGTGACACCGGGAGCATGTGAGGAAGCCGTGAACAGACGCGGTGAATTTCTCGGCATCCACATAAGCCGCCACCGACTCTCCGTTCTGGAATTTCTTCGTTATGCCCCTTTTCCCGTGGCACGCAAAACATCCCCTGGCCTCGTCGGAAAGAACAACTTCCCTTGCGCCGGCGGGGTCAGCGAACAGGGCCGATCCCAGAAACAGGGAGATGAATAAGAGCGAGAGATTAAGGCATGCAGAAAGAGGGCTGAGAAATACCTTATTATGAACAGGGCTAAAGGGAGATGAATAAGACATCTCCCTTTTTGTAATTAACTTCAAAGAGGTGTTGCCCCTTTTCGCTTTCTCCATGCAGCACATATGCTAATGAGCCTCAAACTCCGGTTCTTCCCTGAGGACAGGCATCCGATTCAAGATCCAGCGAAATATGAGAATATGAATCGTTGCGATGCATAATACGACCGCAACTTCCTGCCATGGCGGAATGATGTGATGGAGATGTCCGGGAAGGTTCCAGTTAAAGGTGATTATTGAAACATTGAGACGGTTCACAATTATCCCCACAACCGTAAAAAATGCTCCAAATCTGACTGTCCCCACACTCTTCTTCTTCACCCCATAGGTGAATATGAGACCGGGAAGGAGAACAAAAAAGAGGATCTCCACAAGGAACCAGTAACCATAAGGTGTGTTCAGAAGAGACCAGTTGTCATCGTGAGCTATACCGATCACTTTCAGTGCGAAGTATACATAGATACCGATGGCTGCGGCTTTCCCAAGCCCGAGGGTCAATCCGTCCAGGTTTCCGAGGAAATTATTGTCAGCCTTATCCCTTAAGAAGCGGGCTGCCAGCGTGCTTACTACAATCACCATCGCAAAGGCGGCATATATGCTTGAGCTCAGGAAAAAGATCGGTATGTACGACGAATACCAGAGAGGATGGACCTTTCCGGGGGCGAGCAAAAACATTGCGCCCAGAGCAGACTGGTGAAGCGTGGAGAGAATGATGCCGGCAATGGTCATGCCGATCGTTATCATTAATGCCCACCTCCGGGTTCGTCGTGCCTTTATCCATTCCAATATGGCCGGACTGAATTCAATCAACTGGACAGTGAGATAAGTGGCCACATGCCACGCTACCAAGAACAGGACAGAAACCGTGCCGAACTCGATGGCCATAGGGTAATAGATACGCCAGGGTCTCCCAAGATCGGTGAGAAGGTACATCACTGCAAAGAAGTAGCCCATAAATCCTGTAAGAACAGCGAGTCTTACGAGGGGCTGATATCTCTTAAAGCCAAAGATGTAATAGGCAGTGGCCATTACGAATCCGGTGGCCGAAAGGGGAACGCCGCCAAAGAGACCCCAGCCGAGAAGCAGTCCCCATGGGTAATCGTGTGAAGCATGGGTGATAGCGGCGAGTCCGAAAAGAAACCTCATTGCGATAAGGGGGAGACCGACGGCGAGGATGATCCCAGCCACAATGTTAAATGGGGTAATGAGTGCCCTCATATATTCGGGCCACGTCATACCCATAAGTAGCTTGTCCATAAACCAGGACCGGAAATTCTCCGGTTTCGCCATAGTTGCGTTACCCATTTTCTACCTCCTCTTTTTTCTCGGTTTTGGCCTTTTCTGCAGCGATTTCATCCCTGTGGCGCAAAGCCGCATAACACATTCCGAAGAGGGCAGGCCAGACCGTAAAAACGAGGGGAACAGCAGAGAGGAACCCTTTTGTCTCTTCCACCAGGGGTCTCTTTGGCAGGTTTACCGGGAAGCCGAGTTGCTCAAAAGGGATACCCGAAATATACAGCCAGCTAGTTCCCCCTGCCTCATGTTCACCGTAGATATGATCGATGTACTTGCCCGGGGCCTTTTCTATCTTATCCCTTGCGAGCTTAAGCACATCGTTTCTCTTGCCGAAGGTGAGGGCCCCCATGGGACAGGCTTCGGCGCACGCCGGAATACCCCCTGCCTTCACTCTTCCATAGCACATGGTGCACTTCACGATCTTCGGCTCCAGCGCACTTTCATAGTCATATGCAGGGACGTAGAAGGGGCAGGCGGTCATGCAGTAACGACATCCGAAGCAGAGGTCTTCGTTGTACATGACAGGACCTTCCGGCGTTTTTGTATATGCATGTATGGGGCAGGCGGTTGCACAGGACGGTTCATTGCAGTGGTTGCACTGTATTTTGCGGTAAATGAACTTGTTCTTGTCCTTGGGGTCAGGATATTGGTTGACCACCGTATATGCCTTTGCATCAGGCCTCCGCTTCTGCTCGAAAACCGACTTTTCGTCAAAGGGCACCGCGGGTTTGGGTAAATTGTTCGCCTCATTGCAGGCCTTTTCACAGCTGCGGCAACCCACGCATGCCGTAAGATCGGTAAGCATGCCATAACGATTAGGCCAGCCGCTGAAATCCCCCGAGGCGTGAAGATCAGAACGGCTGCCTATGAGTGCGGAAGTGCCTGCGACTGTCAGGGTGCCCAGAAAACATCTTCGCGAGATCTGCCTGCGGGGTCTTTCGCTCCTCTCATCTTCAGCATTCCTGGGGACGGTATTCTTTTCCTCTCCCGCAGGCCTTTCTGGTTTCTTGCGCATAAGAACCTCCTTTGCCAGGATTATTTCACTTTCTTGCTAAGCGTTATCTCCTTTTTCCCGTGGCACAGTTCGGTGCACCCTTTGGGGTCCTTGCCCACGTTACCCATTCCCTTGTGGCACTGAAAACACTGACTGTGATATGCGGCCTTGAGGCCGGGCACGCGCGGGGCTTCTAGGGAATATGTCCCATGACAGTTCTTGCACGCCATAAAGCTGCGTGTG
>CAYYWY010000001.1:106401-194577 GCA_964475485.1 uncultured Nitrospiraceae bacterium
CGAGTTCTTGAATGCGGAAGCATCGAGGGAGTGGCAGTTCTTGCAGGGAAGGCTTCCGCTGTCGCCGTGCTCGTGGTGGCATGTTGCACAATTGCCTGCCATGGCGGCATGTCTTGAGTGTGTAAAGAACACTGGCTCGTATCTGTCCGTCAGACTGTCGAGAGTCACCATTTCGGGGTTTTTTGCAGGAGCTCCTGCGAAGAGGGATGCCGCAAGGGAAATAACGATGCCGGCTGCGAGGGTCAGGGTGACAATCTTTTTCATATATCGTGCCTCCTCCTCGGCAATTTCCGGCGGATATGTCCGTGCTTTTCCGTCCTCATCCGCCGTGGTTGCCGGTTCTTCTTGCGATAATCTCCCGATTATTTCTTTTCATCCTGCTTCTTTTCTTTCTTCTTCTTGCCGGCAAGATAAGCCTCCGTGGGTCTCCACCCGAAGGAGACACTTCTGCCTGCAAGGCTCAAAACGCCGCTGAGGGCTGCAGTTCCAACGGCATAGGCGAACACGAAGGGCAGGGCGATCGCATATGCGAGGCCGATGAACGGCGCCGCAACAATCTTGCCGATGGTTTTGAGAGTATTAGGGAAGCCGGCTCTTTTTATGAATTCCAGGTCCTCTCTGCCGGATTCCACCAATGTCCTGAAAGGCTTCGGCTTCAAGAGCTCTGCATAGATAATGTATCCGACAATGAAGAGGATTGATATTATGTATTCGATCCCTTTCACATGGGTCAAGAAATCAAAAAGCGTATTCATTTTACCCTCCTTTACTGATAGGCTGTCTTCGGCCCAATGGGATTTAATCCGGTTCTTTCTTTTTCCCCTTCTTTTTCCCGGTCAAGTGCGCCTCTCTGGGTCTCCACCCGAAGGATACGAGGCTTCCGAGCAAGCTGAGCAGGCTTCCAACAATCTTCCTCCCCACCAATGTCACGATGGTCGCAACTGCCATGAACGGCATGACAATGACGTAGAGCAATCCGATTATGGGACCTGCAAGGAGCACAATGCCAGGAGGAACTTTCTTGTAGGTTGTGCTTTCATCGCCCGGGAGTATCCCCTCATCAGGGACATCGACCCTGGCTCCGTCTGAAACATTCCAGTACGTTCCCTTTCCTACCTTATGTCCTCCCTTGTACTTCATTTCTTTCACCTCCTTCCCTTTGACTTCTGGCTTCTTGATTCATATATAGCAGATATCGGGGAGAGAATATAATTGGAAGAAGTTCCTATTTTGGCGGGAAAATTATCCTATAGGGGGCATATCAGCGGAGCATGCTGTCCGCGATCTTGAGGAGTTCGAAGGGGGGCGACTTCATAACTACTGTAATCCAGTATCCTCCTTCGTTCCACGTGATCCTGCTGCAGGACACATCATTCCTGCATATCCCCACCTCAAGGGAGGCTGTCCTGCCTTTCAAAGGATAGCTCACGTTTTCCCGCACCTGAACAAGGGACATCCGTCTGTCGTGTGTGAAGTCCTTCCGGCTGGACTGGGATATCACGAGAGCTACCTCGCCGGTGTCTCCATGTCTGAACTCCATCACCACCGCGATTGAGGGTTTTGACTGTGCCAGTATCCTTGACGGCGGCCATGCAAAGCGCTGAGGGAAGTATGACGGGACATAGATATCCCTGATGTGCAGCTTTGATTTCACTTCCTCGATGGATGAGTATTTACTCATGCTGCCTTCCTGGAGGACGGTTGGCAGCCAGTTGGTTATCTTCAGAACCACAACGAGGATCAGTACCGCTGCGGCAAAATATATGAAGCCCAGGAGTTTTTTATGCATCGCTCGCGCTACCATTCTCTTCACACCACAAAGTAGTTTATACCCATGACGACCGCGAGGGTTAGAGAGAACTTTAGCCATTCCCCCCCGTCTTCCTGCCTGTTTTCTTGTTCCAGCCTGCTGATCCTGCTCTCGATATGAGCGTTATGGCTGTATTCCTCGAGGTTCGACCCCAGCCCCTTTAGTCCCTTCACCCTTTCCATATCGAAAGCTCCCCCGACGGCGAGAAATCTCTTGAGGATGTCTGCCAACGCCTGGGGTTTGCGCGTTATCGAGACCGCGATGTCATCACACACCTTTTCTTCTTCCTGGACGATCCTCCTGAATTCTATCAGAACCACCGGATTAAAGAACATAAGGATTCTGAAGATGTACACAAGGACGAGCAGGAGTCTCTTGTTCCTTTCGATGTGAGCCATCTCATGGGCGATGGCGGCTTCGAGGTGGTCTGAATCCGATACCTCAACAAGTCCGCTCGATACATATATGGTCGGCACCTTGCTCGTGCTCGAAAAAAGAATATACTCGTCGTCCTCTATCACTGCCACGCGCGGCCTCTGCCCTTGCAAGTTCTCCAGCGCCCTGCTGATAAGGGGATGGTAATTTAATTCCTCTTCATCATCCTGCGCTGCTTCCCTTGATTCAAGGGCGTGCCTCACAATGGGGATCATCTCCTGGAAGAGAAATATGAAGCTCGTTACAAGAAGCATGGCCGCAAAGAGGAGATTCATGGGAACTTTTCCCCATATCTCCAGGTTAAGCCACCGGTTCATGTCAAAAAGGGCCTCCAGCCTGAAGGTGGGAGAGCCCCTTTCAGGACTTATGATCTGGTAAAGCGGGAATGAGACAATCGGGAAGATCATGACGATGAGGCTGAAGCGCTGCCTTACCGCCGGGTTGCGGATTCCCCAGGCCTGAATGGCCCTGTCCACGACGAGGGCGGCAACAAGGGAGTGGCTGAATGCCTGGGCAGCATACATGCCGACGGAGGAATTAAAGAAGTCAGCAAGGTTCATCTCTATAATATAATATAAGGCATACCAAAAATGGTCTTTATGAAAGTGGATAACACCTGTTATACCGTTCATCTGTTGACAGTGTCAGCCTCAAAGGATTATCGTAATCAACGGTTTTGGGAAAGGACAATGAAGAGATCAATAGGCCTGCATTCACTTGTTGAAGAGGCTGTAAGGGATCACAGAAAACTCAGAAACATTATTTCCCTTCTCTACGACGAGGACATGGAGCAGCGCTTTCTGGCGGCGAAGGCGCTGGGGGAGGTGGCAAAAAGGGACCCTGAAATGATGAGGCAGCGCTGGGAGCGCATTTTCAGGGCCTTCGACGACACCATGAGCTGCTGGGGCGCCGCAGAGGCCCTCGGGGAGATAGCGAGAAATCTTCCCGGTCAGAGAAGCAAGATCGTACTGTTCCTCAGGGGATTCAGGAAAGACGAGTGCAGCTGCCAGGGCTATATATGGGGGATGTGCAGGATCTGCCAGGTTGAGGAAAACAGGATCGGTGATTTCACTGCCGACCTCATGGGTTTTTTGGAATCCAGGAACGTCTGCATGACTGGTCAGGCAATATGGGCCGTGGGCGAATTGAATATAAGGGAAGCGGCAGAAAAGATGAAGGGCTTTCTAAACGATTCAAGGGAGACATGGCTCTTTGAGAACGATTCGGTTTCTGTAAAGACCATCGGAAAGGTAGCGGAAGAAGCGCTGGTGAAACTGAGAGTTTTGTGATTCTCGCCCATAAGATTCATCTGATAAGGCTCATCCGGACTCGGCAAGACACATCAGCAGTGTAAAGAAGAATCGCTAAGGAATATCCGTCTTCGCTGTTTTCAGGGTCCTTAACCTCGCAATCTCCTCGTGGTAGCCGTAGATGTGAGCCCCTGCGCTATATGCGTACATCGGACCGTTGCTGAGCCCGGCCTCCGCAGCCACGAGCTTCTTGAGGAGCTCCATCCCGCCGAGATTTGTGGGGAACCCTGCCCACAGGTCCCACGACCGGAAGTAGCAGCTTACGGTGAGGACCAGATTATCTCCCTTTGGAACGGTCTTAAAGTCCAGAAGCCTCAGGCAGGGAGGGTCGAGCTTGCCGTCGTTGCCGTAACAGATGTCGTGGTCCTCGGGTGTCCCGATTTCCAAAACAGCTTGGTTGGTAAGAGGCGTTTTCCTGAGCATCTCGATTACGCGTTCGAGCTGTGTCCCTCCCTTTGGCATGGGGTGATGTATCCTGCTTGCGTACTTGTATGTCTCGTTTTCGGCAAGTGTGGGGTCCATCAGATAATTCACGAAGTAATCCTCGATGTACTCCATCGTCGTAGGGGAGGGGATGCCGAGGCCGGGCGGCATTACAGGAATCATATCCTCCCACGGATACTCGATGAATACGGCAACACCTGGGTATTGCAGCCTGTATTGTTCATGCTCGAATGAGCCATGCTGGATGTTCTGGGTGTAGGCGTGATCGAAAAGGTTATAGATGAGCTGGAACCATGCATCGGGTATCGTTTTTGCCGCTACAAAAAAGGGAATCACTGATACTTACTGCCTCCTTTCTCCACTTCGGTATCGGCTTATCATATCATATTTACGGTTTGAAAAACCCTTGACACGGCGGGTGGAAAATTTTATCCTTAGGCCATGAAGAAACTCTGGGGAGGAAGGTTCAGGGAAAAGACAGCCGGGATTGTGGAGTCCTTCACTGAATCCATATCTTTTGACAGACGGCTCTGGAAGTACGACATTGAGGGGAGCATCGCACACGCAAAGATGTTGGGTAAGCAGGGGATAATCCCGAAGAACGATTCGGAAAAGATAGTCCGCGGACTGAAAGAAATAGCCCATGAGATCGAGTCCGGAAAGTTCCGTTTCAGGAAAGACCTCGAGGATATCCATACGAACATCGAGGCGGCCCTCATCAAAAAAATAGGCCCTGCGGGGAAAAAGCTCCATACCGCCAGGTCCAGGAACGACCAGGTCGCCCTTGACCTCAGACTTTACCTGAGAGACGAGACGGGGAGGATTATCGCTTCTATCAGAGAGCTTCAGGGAGCTCTGGTGGCGACGGCAGAAAAACATATGGACGTTATTATGCCCGGCTATACTCACCTCCAGAGGGCTCAGCCGGTTCTGCTCCCCCATCATCTCCTCGCTTATGTCGAGATGCTGGAAAGGGACAAGGGAAGATTGCGTGATGCCTTGAAAAGGATCAATGTGCTTCCCCTGGGCGCATGCGCTCTTGCAGGCACGTCATTGCCTGTGGACAGGGAGTATGCGGCAAAACTCCTTGGCTTTGATTCTGTCTCGGACAACAGCATGGATGCGGTCTCGGACAGGGATTTTGGACTGGAGTTCCTCTCTGATGCAGCGATTCTTGCGATGCACCTGTCCAGGATGGCGGAGGAGTTTGTCCTCTGGTCCACTGAGGAGTTCTCCTTTGTGGAGCTGCCTGATGCCTTCACCACGGGATCGAGCATCATGCCTCAGAAAAAGAACCCTGACGTGGCAGAGCTTGTGCGCGGAAAGACCGGAAGGGTTTTCGGCTCCCTCTTCTCTCTTTTGACCACCATGAAGGGACTGCCCCTCTCATACAACAGGGACATGCAGGAAGACAAGATCCCTGTTTTTGATGCAGTGGATACGGTAAAGGCATGCCTTTCCGTCCTGAGCGCCATGATTCCCAATGTGAGATTCAACAGGAAGAGGATGGCAGAGACCGCCTCAGAGGCTTTTTCCACTGCCACTGACATGGCAGAGTATCTTGTGCGAAAGGGAATGGCCTTTAGGGAGGCCCATGAAGTTACGGGCCGCATCGTCATCCTCTGTATAGAAAAGAAAAAGAGCCTCAGTGACCTGAAGATAGGTGAATTGAAGAAATTCTCAAGATTGATAGGTCAGGATATTTACCCCTTCCTAACTGCTGAAGGGTCGGTGGCGGCGAAGAGGTCAAGAGGAGGAACCTCAAAGGCAGAGGTGGTGAAGCAGATAAGAAGGCTCAGAAAAACCGTGACACGCAACACGTGACAAGCGAAGAACAAAGCAGTATTATGGGATGGTTTGTCAATGCACGCTGTGATGTCATTGCGAGGAGCGGAGCAACGAAGCAATCCAGGTCATTGAGAGATTGCTTCGCTGCGCTCGCAATGACGGTGCTGTTTCTTAGTTTCCTCCTCATTTCCTGCGGGAAGAAAGGCCCTCCTACCTTAAAGGAATATGAAAAACCTTCAGCGCCTTCCGGCCTGACAGCAATTCACAGGGAAGACAGAATGACCCTCTCATGGTCTTATCCAAGGAGTCTGGAACCGGCGCTGAGAGACTTCCTTGTCCTGCGGTCGGAAGGTAAGGGTTTCGAAAGAGCGGGGTCTGTGAAGAGCGACGAACGCCTCTTCATCGATAACACCTTTCAACCGGATGTCACCTATTCATATAAAGTTGTTGCCAGGAACCTCAGAGGCGTGGTCAGTGATGACTCAAACGTCGTCACTGCAACGCCGAGGCGCATCCCTGAATCGCCGAAAGACCTTCGTTTTGCTGTAAGGGCTGAAGGTGTCGAGCTTTCATGGGATGGTTCAGGTGAAGGCGCCTGCTATAACATTTACAGGAGCATGGAGAAGGGGAAGTATTCGGACACTCCTCTGAACGGCCAGCCTCTGTGCGCCGCCTCCTACCGGGATGGCAGTCTATTCCCAGAAGGTACCGTCTATTACACAGTGAGGGCACTGTATAAGACGCCTGTCAGGGATGAGGGATACGCATCTTCTGAAATAGAGGTTAATCCTTCGCTTTTTATCCCTTCTCCACCGTCTGATCTCAGGGTGGCGGTAGGCGACATGACATTTCTCATGTGGAAAGAAAGCCCGGAGCCGTGGGTAAGGGGTTATCGTATATATCGGAAGAATGAGGGGGAACAGAAGTTCAGTACCGTTGGCGAGACAAGGATTCCGGCCTTCACGGATGCTGGGAAATTCGAAGGGAAGGTGTGGTACATGATCAGGGCCCTCGGGCCAGTGGAGGAAGGCGAGCCGCTGACAGCAGAGGTGGCAAGGTGAAAAGGCCGATAGAGGTCTTCTCATCGCCCCGGAACCCTGTAATTTATCTATTGACTTTGAAACAGCGCATTGGTTAATGTAATTCCAACCCGGTTGTTTTTGTGGAGTGTCTAACCCTGCTTCAACTTTAGAATGCCCTGGATGAAAGACAAGATACGCAAAGCCTTCGAAGAAAGCATATCCGTTAAAGAGAGGTTCGTCAGGGAAAATGTGGATACGATTATCGGAGCCTCGAAGCTCATTGCAGAGGCATTTAATGACGGGAAAAAACTCCTCCTCTTCGGGAACGGGGGAAGCTCCGCGGACGCCTCCCATATAGCCGCCGAATTCGTAAACAGGTTTAAGAGGGAGAGGCCAGGACTTCCGGCGATAGCTCTCAACACCGACATGGCGGTTATCACTTCCATCGCAAATGATTATGATTTCACGGAGGTATTTGCCCGGCAGCTCAAGTCCCTCTCAGAGGAAGGAGACGTTGTTCTTGCGATAAGCACAAGCGGCAACTCCTCAAATGTCCTTAAGGCGATGGATGTGGCGAAGAGGAGAAAACTGAGGACCATCGTCTTCACCGGCGCAAAGGGGGAGAAATTCGCTTCCAGGGCGGATTATGCCTTCGTCGTACCTTCGGAAAACACGCCGAGGATTCAGGAGGCCCACATCACCCTCGGACATGTCCTCTGCCAGATGGTGGAGGAGATACTCTTTGAGACCCCCAGGAAGAGATAAGGTGCTCTTCCCCGCGGGGACGTAGGGCTTCCGGGTGGTGATCCTCGGCATTGACCCGGGCCTTGCCAGCACCGGCTTCGGGGCAATAAGATGCAGCCGGAGCACGTCTTCGTTACTCAGGTGCGGGTATATCAGGACGTCTCCGAGGGAGCATATTTCAAATAGGCTCTGTCAGATCCATTCAGACGTAAATCATCTCATCCGTGCCATCCAGCCCGACCTCATCGCCATTGAAAACGTTTTTTCCCTGGTAAAGTATCCCAGGGCGGGTATATTATTGGGGAGTGTTTTGGGTATCATATACCTGACGGTTCATCAGAACAACGTCCCGATGACGGAGATCACGCCGAAGGAGGTGAAGAACTCCCTAGTAGGATACGGAGCAGCGGACAAACAGCAGGTGAAGGCGACTATCAGGAACATGCTCCGCCTCAACGATCTCATGTCCTTTCACGCCTCCGATGCGCTCGCAATCGCGTTGACGGCATTCTATCGAAAAACACCGGGAGTGAAGAAGTGATCTCCTATCTGAAAGGCATGCTGAAAGCGAGCCACAACCGTGATGACCGTTTAACCATCGTCGTAAACGGGATAGGCTATGACATACTTATCCCGGCGTATGTGATGAAAAGGATCAAGACGGAAAAGAGAGACGGCGACGATCTGGAATTGTATGTTTCCTACAACCAGACCGAGAGGCAGCCCAAGCCAGTGCTTGTGGGGTTTCAGTCCCCTCTGGACAAGGAGTTCTTCGAGCTATTTATCTCAGTGGAGGATATCGGTCCGACTGCTGCGGTAAAGGCCCTTGTGAGGCCTGTTAGGGATATCGCCCGCTCTATTGAGGGGAAGGATACAAAGGCGCTAAGAGAGCTGAAGGGCATCGGGGAAAGAAAGGCTGAAAAGATCATTGCTACCCTTAAGGGGAAAGTGGCGAAGTATGCGCTGATGCCCGAGATGGAGGCTCCCGCCGAGGTCGTGGAGGACTTCAGAAAGGAAGTCGAGGACGTGCTCGTGAACCAGCTGGGGCATAAGCTCTTGGAAGCAAGGAAGATGATAGATGAGGCGATGAAAAGGAATCCGCGCATCGCCTCATCCGAGGAGCTGTTCGAGGAAGTCTACAGAGGGCAGAGACAGTGATATACGAAGAAGAGAGCAACATATCCGATATCCTCAGGGAGAAGAGTCCCCTTGACGAAGACAACAACCTGAACCTCAGGCCGAAGAGGCTGTCCGAATATATCGGCCAGGACAAGATAGTGGAGACCCTGAAGATCGCCATTGAAGCTGCGCTTCAGAGGAAGGAACCCCTTGACCATATCCTCTTTAATGGCCCCCCCGGTCTCGGAAAGACGACACTGGCCCATATCATCGCAAGCGAGATGGGCACAAAGATCATTACGTCATCGGGTCCTGCCCTCGAAAAAGGCGGTGACCTCATGGGCATCCTTACTCATATGGAAAAGGGGGATGTCTTTTTTATCGATGAGATCCACAGGATACCCAAGATCGTCGAGGAATTCCTCTATCCCGCCATGGAGGACTTTGCTGTGGACTTCATCTTCGACAAGGGAGTGCATGCAAGGACCCACCGCTACAGGCTTGAGCCCTTTACGCTCATCGGAGCGACAACGAGGGCGGGACTTCTCTCGTCGCCACTGAGGGAGAGGTTCGGCATAACAAGGGACCTCGATTTTTACATGGAAAAGGACCTCGTCCGAATCGTGAAGCGTTCCTCGGCAATAATGGGAGTGGATATTGACCAGGAGGGAGCCTTTGAGATAGCCAGGAGGGCGAGGGGAACGCCCCGAGTGGCGAACAGGATTCTCAAACGCGTGAGGGATTATGCCCAGGTTAGGGCCGACGGGAAGATAACAAGGAATGTGGCTATGGAGGCATTGTCCCTTGAAGGGATTGATGAGCACGGTCTCGGGGAGACGGACCGGAAGCTGCTGAGGACGGTCATCCTCAATTACAAGGGCGGTCCTGTGGGCATCGAGGCCATTGCCTCGACCCTCCAGATAGAGACGGACGTGTTGCTGGATGTTGTCGAACCATATCTTCTGAAATCTGGCTTTATCATCAGGACTTCCCACGGAAGAAAAGCGACTGAAAAGGCATATTCTCACCTTAATATCTCTCACAAGGGCGAACTCGGCCTTTTTGAGGAGACAAAGGGCAGAAAGCGTTCCTGAACCCCCACAGTCCTCACAGCTTCGAAAAGATACTGTCGAACCTCAGTATAAAAAGGGCTGTGATTATCTGGAGGACAACCCCTATAATCATCGAGGAGATGAAATTCGTTTTCGGGGCAAGGAAGATGACGGAACATATGAAGATCATCCAGGGGATGATCATGATAACAAGCCCCTTTGCGTACGATACCACCGCGTCCTGGCCTGCATTAAAGTAGATGAGGAGAAAAGTGCTTATGGTGATGACGGGCAGGGTTCCTATGAATGCCGCAAAAAGGCTCTTTGAATGGTTGGCGAGATAGGTGACCGCGCTGGTAATGACCCCTCCGAAAAGGAAATAGACAAAGTATTTGAACTCCACTACATTCTCCTTAAATTTTATTATAACTCATCAGGAGACACCCCGAGTTCTACTACTTAGGGATGAGGTAAGGATTTACTATTTCTCTTCCTAGATTCTATAATTCAAGTCGTCGTGGATTCTGAAATAGTGCAGGCGATAGTGCTCGGGGTGGTTCAGGGCGTCACTGAGTTCTTTCCGGTGAGCAGCACGGCTCATCTCATCCTGTTCCCGTGGTTTTTCGGGTGGAGCGGAGATGTGAATACCCTGGTCTTTGATGTTGCCCTCCATGCAGGGACGCTGGCCGCTCTGCTTCTCTGTTTCTACAGGGAATGGGTCAATATGATGGTGCGGGACAGGAAAACGCTTATCTTCATTCTCATCGCCACGATTCCGGCAGGAGCTGCAGGTGTGATTTTTGGCGATGCCGTGGAACACGTCCTGAGAAGTCCGTTGATCATCGCATCTTCGACCGTGACCTTCGGCATCGTTATGCTCCTTGCCGAACGGTATGGCAGAAAGGATAAAGAAGCGACATCCTTTGAGGACTCTCTATTCATCGGGATTGCTCAGGCAATAGCCCTCATACCCGGGGTCTCGCGGTCGGGCATTACAATATCCGCCGGGCTATCCAGAGGTCTCGCGAGGGAATCCGCAGCGCGGTTCTCATTCCTCCTGTCAACACCGGTGATCGGTGGGGCGACTTTGATTGAGGGAAAGAAACTCCTGAAACATCCCAACGCATATCATATCGACATCTTCTTCATCGGGTTCTTGGCCGCCTTTATTTCGGGCTTTTTTGCGATAAAATTCCTTCTCCGCTTTCTGAGAAAGAACCCCCTGAATATCTTCGTCTATTACCGCTTCTTCCTCGCGCTCGTGATTATCTTGACGTGGATAAGAGCGAACGGTCTTGGAATATAAGTTGACCCGACATTATGCCGTACCTCGCTTCGCTGATAACAGTGAGGGTGGCCTGAACAGGTGTCGCGCCGGGAGGGATGGACGCCTGCTTTATGACAGGGTCGATGCCAACAATCGCGGAATGGGAAAGGGACGTGATGATCGGAAGGGCGAGGATGGACTGGGCGATGATCATAGCAGAGGGAGTGTTTATGTATAAGCTAATATACTGTAGGGGATAACGAAAAAACAAGAGAGACGAAGACTTCGCAAGTCCTTTACAAATCAAGTCTCTTCCATTATTATTAGGCATGAAGACGCTGAGGCTTGCCCTTGCACAGATCAATCCCACTGTAGGGGATCTCGACGGCAATACTGAAAAGATAATACGCTACATCAGGATGGCAGAGGACCTTTCGGCCGACGTAATTGCGTTTCCCGAGCTCTCCGTTACCGGCTATCCCCCTGAGGACCTGCTCCTTAAACCCCAGTTCATCAGGGACAACCTGGACGCTCTTAAGAAGATTAAGGAGGAAGTGTGGGACATGACGGCGATCGTCGGTTTTGTGGACAGGAGGAACGATATCTATAACGCTGCCGCAATACTTCACAATAAAACCGTTGCGGACATCTATCACAAGATGTACCTCCCCAATTACGGCGTCTTTGACGAGTTCCGGTATTTCCAGGTGGGTACGAGATTTCCGGTTTATGCGATCGGGGACGTTTCCATAGGCGTGAATATCTGCGAGGACATATGGTATCCGGAGGGCCCGGCGCGTATCCAGTCCCTCTTTGGCGCGGAAGTGATCATCAATATCAATGCCTCCCCATACCATCTCGGCAAGGGTGCCTTCAGGGAAAAGATGCTCTCCACGCGCGCCTCCGACAATGCGGTGATCGTTGCATATCTAAACATGGTGGGTGGGCAGGATGAGCTTGTGTTTGACGGTCACAGCCTTGTCTTCGATGAGAGGGGCGAGATCATCTGCCGGGGGAAACAGTTCGAGGAGGATATGATCGTGATTGACCTGGATCTTGAGGGAGTATTCATGCAGAGGCTTCACGACCCCCGGAGAAGGCAGGAGGCCGTGGCCGCTGAAAAGATTAGGGTGGAAAGGGTAGTGGTATCCAGGGAGCGACCTCAGAGGGAAAAGAAGGTGCTGCCTTACAGGGACAGCAAGGTCCTTTGCGCTGTTGAGGAAGTCTATAATGCCCTCGTACTCGGAACATTCGACTATGTTACGAAAAACAATTTTACAAATATGGTGATAGGTCTGAGCGGTGGTGTGGATTCGAGCCTTGTTGCGGCTATTGCGACTGACGCATTCGGAAGTGAAAGAGTGAGGGGACTGTTCATGCCGTCTCCATACACATCGAAGGAGAGCAGGGAAGACGTCTTCTCCCTTGCCCGCAATCTTGAAATAGAACTCATTGAGGTTCCCATCGCCGAGATATATGATACGTATCTGAGGACCCTCGAAAAGAACTTTGCAGGGCTTGCTCCCGACACCACCGAGGAGAACCTCCAGGCAAGGATAAGGGGGAACCTCCTCATGGCGTTCTCGAACAAGTTTAACTGGCTGGTTCTGACAACCGGCAACAAGTCCGAAATGAGTGTCGGTTATGCAACCCTTTATGGTGATATGGCAGGCGGTTTTGCAGTGATCAAGGACGTTCCTAAGACGATGGTGTATGAGCTTTGCAGGTGGAGGAACGAAAAGGCAGAAAAGCCGGTCATACCCGAAAGGGTCCTCACGAAGGAGCCGTCTGCCGAGCTGAAGCCGGACCAGAAGGATACGGACGATCTTCCGCCTTATGCGGTTCTGGACCCGATCCTCAAGGCTTATGTTGAGGATGACAGGAGCATTGAAGAGATGTACGGCCTTGGTTGCAATTCCGAGTGCATCGAAAAGGTCATCAGGATGATAGACCGGAGTGAGTACAAGAGGAGACAGTCCCCCCCGGGGATAAAGATAACCCCGAGGGCATTCGGAAGGGACAGGAGATTCCCGATAACCAACAGGTACACCAGCACATAGTCCGGCAATGGAAACATTCGGATTTCATTACAGGGTCCGGGAGGGACGAAATGGTTTTGCTTAGGTTGCTCTTTATTCTGCCATTCCTGTTTACGGTAGGGAGCGTTTCCGCCGCCGAGAAAGCGGACTTTCAGTTCAGAAAACAGGCGGAGATCCAGCAGGTGAGGCCGCAGAAGCCTGTGAAGATAAAGCTGCACAGGAACGCCAAGGGCGAGTACTCATGGGATCTCAACGGCGATAACGTCGATGAAATAGTGAGCGTGGACAGGAAACTGCGGAAGCTGCTGAAAATACAGTGAGGTTTTGCGCAAGGCCATCAAAGATAGACGGTTATGAAAAAGGAGGGTAGAAATGGAGCGGTTTTCTGTAAGAGAGGTCATTGAACAGGCGGTGCAGACTGAAAAACTTGGGTATCAGTTCTATACGACGATTTCCGAGAAGTTCCGGGAGGAGGAGGGTCTGAACAAGCTCTTTTCGACCCTTGCCAGCAAGGAACTGCGGCATGAGAAGACGTTCAGGGAGCTTCTTGAAATCATAAAGGACGAGGAGCCTGCAAATTGGGAAGAAGCAGAGCAGTATCTCAGGGCGATTGTGGAGTCGGAGTTTTTCCTCGGCAAGAACAAGTCACTTCCTTCGATGGAGAAGGTAAAGACCGTGGATAATGCGGTGGACTTCGCCCTCGGATTTGAGAAGGAGACCCTCCTCTACTTTTACGGCATAAGGGACGCTGTGAAAGAGAAAGAGGTGGTCGATGAGATCATCAACGAAGAGAGAAGCCATATCATGTGGCTCAACAGGTTCAGAAGCAGCTTCAAGAAGTAAGCGTTTAGCGCTCAGCGTGCAGCGTACTGGAATCCGGCATGCTGCACGCTTGACGCCATACGCTGTATGCTGGAATGAAAGGCACCCTCTATATCGTCTCAACTCCCATCGGCAACCTTGAGGACATAACACTCAGGGCACTGAGGGTACTGAAGGAGGTGGACGTGATCGCGGCTGAGGACACAAGACACTCCTCAAAACTCCTTAGTCATTACGGCATCTCGAAGCCCCTATTGAGCTATTGGGGTGAAAGGGAGAAGGTGAAATCAGAGGAGGTGCTCGCAAGGCTCCGGGATGGACTCTCTGTGGCGCTGGTATCCGATGCCGGAACTCCTGGAATCTCGGACCCCGGCAGCGTTCTCATAAGAAAAGCCATTGAAGAAGGCATACCAGTGGTTTCTGTGCCTGGTCCTTCAGCACTCACTGCTGCTATCTCTATTTCAGGACTTCCCATAGAGGAGTTCACTTTCATAGGCTTTCTTCCCCAAAAGAAGTCGCAGAGGCAGAAAACACTGAGGGAGCTTTCTCTCGATAAGAGGACACTTGTCTTTTATGAGGCACCCCACAGGATTATCGAGACACTTGAGGATATGAAGGAGATCTTCGGAGAGCGGAGAGCGGCGTTGATAAAGGAGATCACAAAGCTCCATGAGGACGTGATCAGGGGCGACCTTGACCATATTATATCAATACTCCAGGAAAGGACAATCGCGGGTGAATATGTTATCGTACTCGAAGGAAGAAGGGCGGGGGAGGTCTCTTTTGAAGACGCCCTTAATGAGGTAAAGGCCTTAATGAGAAAAGGGAAGGGAAGAAAAGAGGCCGTAAGGATGATTTCCGAACAGTACGGATTGAGCAAGAAAGAACTGTACGACAGGAGCCTTGAATGAGAAAGACGCTTGTGGCGGGTATGGTCATTCAGTTCGTTGTTCCCATAATATCCTGCTCTCAGGAGGTTGGGAAAGAGCCTCAAGGCATTGCTGACGTTTTTCTTCCCGAAGGCGACAGGGTGAATGCGGCTGCCTGGGTCGAAAATCTCGAGATACCGTGGTCTCTGCTCTTCCTCCCTGACGGCAGGGCACTTGTGAGCGAGCGGCCCGGAAGGATCCGGCTCATAAGGGAAGGGAAACTCCAGGATGAGCCATATGCCGAAATGGATGTCGCGCATGTAGGGGAGGCAGGGCTCATGGGACTTGCCATCCACCCCGGTTTCCAAGAGAAGCCTTATATTTATGCCATGCATACGTATCGCAAGAACGGCAGCCTTCTGAACAGGGTCATACGACTGAAGGACCTGGGGACACGTGGTGTGTATGACAGAATTATATTCGACGGAATCCCGGGAGGCAGGTTCCATAACGGCGGGAGGATAGCGTTCGGACCTGATGGAATGCTCTATATCTGCACTGGTGAGGTCTTTGAATCCGGGCTATCCCAAGACCTCAAGTCCCTCGGGGGGAAGATATTGAGGGTCACCCCTGAAGGAGATATTCCCAGGGACAATCCGTTCGAGGATTCCCCGGTCTTCTCGTACGGCCACAGAAATCCCCAGGGTCTTGCCTGGCAGCCCGGTACAGGTAAACTCTTTGAGTCGGAGCACGGTCCTTCAGGAGAGTTCGGCCGTTTCGGCCATGATGAGATAAATATCGTCGTCAAGGGCGGGAATTATGGATGGCCTGATGTGATAGGCGCTCCCGGAACACCTTATGTCGACCCTGTTATCGTCTGGAAGAATACGACGCCTCCCTCGGGTATGACGTTTTACAAGGGAAATCTCCTCAAGCATCTCAGGGGAGATCTCTTTGTCGCTACACTGAGGAGCCAGTCCCTTGTGAGAATAGTACTTGATGAGAAGGGGAAGGTGAAGCGTATTGAGAAATGGTTCACCGACGGAAAAGGCGAGGGAAAGTTCGGCAGAATGCGCGACATCGTGGAAGGTCCTGACGGGGCCCTCTATTTCCTCACAAATAACAGGGACGGCAGGGGAAATCCTGGACCCGGAGATGATAAAATATATCGTATCACTTCTAAGTAGCAGGAGTATTGTTTATGATATCAAGGACCATCTGTTTATGTTTCCTTCTCTTCAGCCTGTTTATAATTGGAAGTCAGGCGCGAAGTGAAGACCGCGGTCAATCCGTCGAAAAGAAGATTATAGAATTGGTGAACCAGGCGAGGGTCAAAGGCGCTCGGTGCGGGGAGCAGTACTACAAGGCAACGCGGCCTCTGAAATGGAATGACAAGCTCGGCGCCGCGGCCCTCAGGCACTCCGCGGACATGGCAATGAGAGGGGATATGGGGCACAGTGGTTTCGATGGCAGTAGCCCTGCAGAGAGGATAGACGGGCTGGGATACAGGTGGATCGCATATGGCGAGAATGCGGGGGAGGGATACAGGAATCCTGAAGAGGCGGTGAAGGGTTGGCTCAGAAGTCCTGAGCACTGCAGGAATATCATGAATTCCGGATTCCTGGAGGCAGGAGCAGCCTCTGCAAGAGAGTTCGGTGTAACCTATTGGACCCTGCTTCTTGCAGCCCCCAAGACCACCTCGTTCATTAGTCAGTAGGAGCTATCAAAAATGTGGCTATGGGGAGGAGTGAGCTCATCCAACCGGCACTGAGGGGTCGGGGTAAAGAAGAGAAACCTCCCTCAATGTGGTGATATCCTGACCAGTGTTCGCAAAAAAGATTATATAATCCAAGTAGTTGAGGCAGGAAGGCGCACAAGAAATCACAGGCTGATCGTAATATGAGCATGAAAAGAAAAGCAGCTGCTGTTCGTGGGAACTGAACAGCAGCTTAGGGGAGGTAACGAGGCGCTTAAAATACGATTATATGATTACACAAAAAAGGCGGTTTGTCAAGCAGAAAATTTATAGAGTCTATAAATTATAATTTTAGAACTATAAGATTTTCTTAGCCGCTTGATACTAAAAGGATTTTTAGTCTGGACCTTTTATGCATAGGTTTTCTCAGGTCAGGACTTTCTTTCCCTGATGAGTTCCTCCACAACCGAGGAATCAGCGAGGGTGGAGATGTCACCCAGATCCTCCGTATCTCCCCTTGCAATCTTCCGGAGGATTCTTCGCATTATTTTCCCGCTCCTTGTCTTGGGCAGTCCGGCGGTGAACTGTATCCTGTCCGGTGTCGCGATAGGACCGACGACCTTTCTTACTTGACCTGTAAGGTTTTTCAACAGATCCTCAGACGGACTGAAGCCTTCTTTCAATACTACATAGGCATGGATGCCTTCTCCCTTGATTTCGTGAGGAAAACCGACGACCGCTGCCTCGGCGACGGCTTCATGGCTTACCAGTGCGGATTCCACTTCCGCCGTCCCAATCCTGTGACCGGAAACGTTCAGCACGTCGTCAATCCTCCCCATTAGCCAATAGTCGCCATCGCTGTCAACGCTGGCTCCGTCTCCTGTCATATATCTTCCCGGAAACCTGCTGAAATAAACTTCGTTAAACCTGGCACCTTCTTCATCTCCATACATCCCGATAAGCATCCCCGGCCAGGGTTTTTCTATGACCAGGAACCCTCCTTCATCGGGCAGGGCCTCTTGACCGTTTTCCCTCAGAACCTTTGGAACAACCCCGAAAAAAGGCTTGTTCGCAGATCCAGGCTTCAGGGTCATTGCGCCGGGCAGCGGAGCTATGAGTATCCCCCCTGTCTCTGTCTGCCACCACGTGTCGACGATCGGGGTCCTTCCCTTTCCCACAAGGGAGTGATACCATATCCATGCCTCGGGGTTTATCGGTTCGCCCACTGTCCCGAGTAGTCTGAGGGTCGAGAGGTCGTGCCTTCTTACCCATTCCTCTCCCTCCCTCATCAACGCCCTTATCGCTGTGGGCGCTGTATAGAATATGCTCACTTTATGCTTGTCCACTATCTCCCAGAATCTGTCGGGTTTCGGATATGTCGGTATGCCCTCGAACATAAGGGTTGTTGCCCCGTTCGAAAGAGGGCCGTAGACGGTGTAGCTGTGTCCGGTCACCCATCCGATGTCTGCAGTGCTGAAAAAGATATCTTCGTCACGGTGATCGAATATCAACTTGAAGGTCAGATGGGTAAAAACCATATAGCCGCCTGTGGCATGAACTATTCCTTTTGGCTTTCCGGTGGAACCTGATGTATAGAGGATGAAAAGCGCGTCATTGGAGTCCATCACCTCAGGCTCGCAGTAGTCATCTATATCGGGGCTTAGCATCTCGTCATTCCAGAAGGTGTCGCGGCCTTCGTTCATTGCAACCTTCGCCCCTGTCCTTTGCACTACGATTACGCTCTCTATGGAAGGGCATTCTCTCAAAGCCTCATCTGCGTTCTCCTTAGTCGGTACAACCTTTCCTCCCCTGAGGCTTTCATCGGAGGTAATAAGGAATCTTGCCTGCGAGTCACAGATCCTGTCTCTGAGCGCTGTGGGGCCGAACCCGCCGAACACGATGCTATGGATTGCGCCTATTCTTGCGCAGGCAAGCATGGTTATGGGAAGTTCGGGGACCATCGGAAGAAAGACGGTAACACGATCGCCCTTTCGGACGCCCTTCTTTCTCAGGACGTTGGCAAACCTGTTAACCTCACGGTGAAGCTCTTCATATGTGAATGTCCTGCTTTTCCCGTCGTCCGCTTCCCAGATGACGGCGATTTTCTCTTTCTTCGGAGTATCGAGATGCCGGTCAAGGCAATTAAGGGATGCGTTCAACTTCCCGCCTATAAACCATCTCACATAGGGTACAGAGAAGTCATAGTCGAGGACGTTGTCCCATCTCCTCCGCCAGAGGATGTTTTCCTCGGCAATCCAGGACCAGAAACTTTCAGGATCATCTATTGACCATCTGTAGAGCCTTTCGTAATCCTCCATGCTTTTTATATGCGCTTTCGATTGGAAATCCTCTGAAGGGGGAAATTTCCTCTGCTCTTTTAATAGCACCTCAATTGTTTTTTGCTGGGTCATCGTAGTCCTCCATTACCTAATGACTAATGACTGAATCACGTCCTGTATTCCGCATTCACCCTCACATATTCCTCTGTGAGGTCGCAGGTGAGGACCTTTGCCAATGCCTTGCCGAGATGGAGGTCAACTGTTATCTTCACCTCCTTCTCTTTCAGTACATCAGCCGCTTCTGCATCTCTCCCTGTAGCGATACCTCCTCTAACCAGTCTGACCCTGCCAAAGTAGATATCTGTCTTATCCTCTTTTATATCTATGCCAGAATATCCGAGTGCTGCCATTATCCTGCCCCAGTTTGCGTCATTTCCGTATATTGCTGTCTTCACGAGAAGTGAGTTCGCTATTGCAAAGGCTGCCCTTTCTGCATCCCTTTCACTCTTTGCGTTTTTCACCTCTATCTCGACAAGCTTTGTTGCGCCCTCTCCGTCTTTCACTATCATTCTGCTCAATTCATAGGTGATCTCATTGAGTGCAGATGCAAAGGCGTTGAAGGTACTGGACTTCTCCTTGATTAAGCCGTTACCAGCCATGCCGTTCGCCATAATCAGGACGGTGTCGTTTGTCGACATATCCCCGTCAATCGTAATCTTATTGAAGGAGCCCTCTACAGACGCCTTCAATGCCCTGTCAAGGGCCGCTTTGCTTACAGAGAGGTCGGTCATGATGAAGCAGAGCATCGTAGCCATATGAGGACATATCATCCCTGCACCCTTGCATATCCCCGCAATGACGCCCGTTCTGTTACCGATCCTTATCGTTCTGCTCGCCGCTTTTGGAAAGGTATCAGTCGTCATAATAGCGGTAGCCACGTCATGGATCGACCCTTTCGAGAGACCCGCGATAAGCTCGGGGACTTTCTTCCGTATTCTGTCCATCGGCATCGGCGTGCCGATTACCCCTGTGGAACACGCGTATGCCGCTCCCCTTCTGAGGCAGAGGCCTTTTTCTACAAGGGCCGTCATTTCCAGCGCATCGGACATGCCTTGGCTTCCTGAGCAGGCATTGGCGTTGCCGCTGTTTACGGCAATGGCCTGACCCCGACCGGACCTTATTCGTTTCATGTCGAGCCTGACAGGCGCTGCCTTAACCTTGTTTGTGGTGAACGTTCCTGACATCGTAGCCTCTTTTTGGGAATAGATGAGAGCGAGATCTTTCCGCCCCGGTTTCCTGATCGCTGCCTCCACAGCCGAAAAGAGAAACCCTTTTGGTGCTGTTATTACCGCCATGGTGGTTTTCTTCATGAGTAATAACTTACCTTGCTTTTGCCCTTTTTGCAACCGGTGGATTCACAGGCGAACATGTGTTGGCAATCAACACAAAGAACGCCAGACCGGTTTGGCGTGGAGATGTCGGGAGGAATGTGTTGACAATATTGCAGCCATGCCTTAAATTGTATCGGATGCTTGAATATCAGGCTGATCGGACTTCCGTATGCCGCCGTAGGGCGGCACGAGTTCATTATTAAGGAGTTATCAGACATGACTAAGACAGCGAAGAAATCGACCCCGGTGGCGGCAAGAAAGGTCTCTGTAAAATCGGCAATAGCTGCTTCGGGAAGAAATCCAAAGGCCCCTGCCTTCACCGCAAAGAGGGCGAAGGAGATAACAGCGACCTTCCAGGACAGGATCGGATTGACCGCAAAAGTAGCTTCGGCCCTTGCAGCAGAGAACGTGAACATACTCGCCGGTACCGGCTATTCTGCGAGCGGCATGCGCCGCAACGCAACCTTTACTCTTATTGTGGACAATATCGCTAAAGCCGAGAAGGCCTTCGAACAGATCGGAGCCGATGACATACAGGAATCTTCAGTCATCATGGTGGAAATGGCAAACAAGGTGGGCGCGCTGAAAAGGATATCGAAAATCATTGCAGATGCCGGTATCAATATTTACTATTTTTATGCCACCACCAGCTCCGGAAAGACGGCAACCTGCGTGCTGAAGACGGCCGATGACAGGAAGACGATCCAGGTGCTGCGCGAAGCGTGACCGTTGAAGCCGTTGTCAGGAGAACATCCGGAAGAGGAGGAACGTGAGGAAGGCCCCCATGATTCCGCCGAGGATCACCTCACCTATGGTATGAACCTTCAGGATTACCCTGCTTGCCGCGACTGCAGATGACAGGAGAAATCCGATTATGGATAGGGTAAGGTTCCCCGTCATGTAACTGAGAATCACCCAGAGTGAGAAGGCGAGGGCTGAGTGGCCGCTTGGAATCCCTCCCCACAAAGGAGTGCCCTTGCCGAAATAGGCCTTTGTAACCACTACGAGGATCAGCACAAGGGTCACAGCCATCACGGCAATCTCGTCTGTGGAGTGCTTTGCGATATGAAATCCCTCCAGGAAACCGTTACGGATGTAGGGGAAGAGGACGAGATATCCGATTACGGCCGCTCCGAAGGCTGTTGTGAGTACCGCTCCTGCTGCTACATCTTTAGCAATCCTAGCCTTTTCGCAGTGTTTGGGCGAGACCAGGTCCACCATGGCTTCGATTGCGGTATTCATGAGTTCCGCAAGCAGGACGACGATCACCGTAAGGGACACGATAAGGAAATCGCTTCTCGATATGCCAAGCACATAGCTCATGACAAGGATTAGCGCTGCAGAATAGAGATGGTAGCGAAGGTGGCGCTGAGTCTTTGTGCCGTGGAGGATACCCTCAATGGCAAAGTTGGCGCTTCTAATCCAGCGTTTCAAGGGCATGTGTCAGCTTCCTCTCTAACTGTCTCATCTTTCGAGCCTGGTAGACGCCGGCTTCGTGGTCATAGCCCAGGAGGTGGAGAAACCCGTGAATGAGCAAGCGTCTTACCTCGTCGTCGAGAGTGTTTCCGTACGACGCCGACTGTCTCTTTGCGGCGTGAAGATTGATGACGACATCGCCCAAGAGAAGGTCCTTTTCCCTGGGCAACTCCCTCCGGTGAAGGTACATTGGAAAGGAGAGGACGTCCGTAGTCTTCTTTACACCACGGTGAAGGTGATTCAGGCGCTCCATCCGGTGGTCGTTCACAAGCAGTATCCCGAGTTCGGCCTTCTTAAGGTTGAATGACGTGAGAAGTCTCAGGGAGTCCTTTTTTATTCTCTTGAGATTTATCTTTATGAGTCTTTGCCGATTCCTTATGAGAACCATCGTGCGCATTCCGGGCAGTCTGCAGATCCCCCGCGAACCCCCTTTCATTTTCCTTGCCCTTCTTCGGCTCCTCGCTGAAATCGAAGCCTGGATAATCCACCCTCTTGTGGAGAATCCCTGTCAGTATATAGGAAAAATGCCTTTTTATCTCCGAGATATCCTTAAGGGTCAATTCGCATTCGTCAAGCTGGCCTTCAAGGAATATATGGTTTATTATCCTGTCCACGAGGGCCGTGATCCTCGCAGGGGTCGGGTCTGAGAGGACCCTTGATGCCGCCTCCACTGCATCAGCCATCATTACAAGCGCCGCAACCCTGGTCTGAGGTTTTGGGCCAGCATACTTGTAATCCTCCTCGGAGTCGCCAAAATGCTGATCCTTTGCCTTTTGGTAGAAATAGGTCATTAATCCGGTTCCGTGGTGCTGCTGGATAATGTCGATGATAGACTGGGGCAGCTTGTGCTGCCTGGCCAGTTCGATCCCTTCCTTCACATGGGAGCCTATGATCATCGAACTCATATGTGGCGTGAGCTTTTCGTGCTTGCTCAGTGTACCCGAATAATTCTCGACAAAATATTCCGGCATCTTTATCTTGCCGATGTCGTGATAGTACGCACTCACCCTGGCAAGAAGGGGGTTCACCCCGACAGCTTCAGCCGCAGACTCGACAAGGTTACCTACTATGACACTGTGGTGGTATGTGCCAGGTGCGTTTATCATGAGCGCCTTCATAATAGGCTGATTGAGGTCAAGAAGTTCGAGGAGACTTATGTCGGTCGTGACGTTGAAGGAATACTCAAGGACTGGCAGAAGCAAGGAGACTACTGCGGGCACGGTGATGGCTGTCGACGCGGCGAAAATCAGTGTGGAAACGGCCTGATCAGTGAACAGTTGTCCACGGAAAAGGAGAAGTATGACTGCAGTAATAATGTTCGCCGCCCCAGCGTAGAAGCCGCCTTTCAGGATGGCCGAACGTTTCTTGCACCTGATAACGCTGAACGCGGCCGTCAGGCTGCCGACAAAGGCGTAAACGGGATAGAGGGCGTCATGCAGCCAGAAACCCGAAAGGAGGCTGACAATAAAAGAGAAGAAAATGGCTGTATGAAAGTCGAAAAGCAGTGTAACGAGCATTGCTCCCGCTGCAATCGGCACTCCGAAGACTGCCCCTTCAATAGAGAGAGAGCCGACGCCTCTGGAAAGGTTGAGGAGCACGTAGTGAGAGACGCGCCCAAGGATGATGGTTGTGACGATCATCAGGCCGAGGAGGACCAGCATGGAGTATTTCCTCATATACTGGGGCTTGTATCGGAGGATGTCACGGTAAAGGATGGAAAGGAGAAGACAGGCCACGAGAAACCCGCCGATAAGCGATTCGAGGCCGACCCTATGCTGAATCACAACAGCTGTAAGCAGGGACAGGGCGATGAGCAGGCTGTATTTCTTCGCCCCTGTTATCTCATTCTGAGGTTTTTGGACTATCTGTGCTCCGTTTTTCATGCCTCTCATATGCCTTAACGATCTCCTGAACAAGCCTGTGGCGTACGACGTCCCTTTCGGAGAAATACACGAACTTGATCCCTTCTATTCCCGAAAGTATTCGTTCTATCTCGACGAGCCCCGATGTCTTTCCGGCAGGCAGGTCTATCTGTGTTGTGTCCCCAGTGATTACCGTCTTTGAGCTGAAGCCGAGCCTTGTAAGGTACATCTTCATCTGCTCCGAGGTTGTATTCTGCGCTTCGTCGAGGATGATGAAGGAATCGTTGAGGGTCCTTCCCCTCATGAAGGCGAGGGGGGCAACCTCAATGATCCCCCGCTCGATGAGCTTTGAGACCTTTTCGGGGTCCATCATGTCGAAAAGCGCGTCGTAGAGAGGCCTCAGATAAGGGTTTACCTTTTCATAGATATCCCCCGGGAGGAAGCCCAGCCTTTCTCCAGCCTCAACAGCGGGCCTTGCAAGGACGATTCTGCTAACTTCTTTCTTAAGGAAGGCGTTTATCGCCATGGCCATGGCGAGATAGGTCTTGCCGGTTCCGGCAGGTCCGATGCCGATGACGATGTCATGGTTCTTTATTGCCTCGACATACTGCCTCTGCACTTCCGTCTTGGGGATTATGAAACGCTTCTTGGAGGATACCGGGACTTGATTCGTGAAAAGCTCCCTGATGGATACCTCCTCTCCAGCAGAAACGGCCTTCACCGCAAAACGTATATCATCGGGGTTTAAGAGGTAACCCTCTTCGCTCAACAAGCGCAATTCGTGAATGAGGGTTTCGGCCTTGCGGGCGGCGGGTTCTTCGCCCTGGATAAATATCTTGTTGCCCCTAGCGCTCAAAGTCACGCCGAGCGTTTCTTCTATGAGTTTGAGATTTTTGGTGAGACTACCGTGAAGGAAGGGCAGTTCCTTCTCCTCATCGAGGTCTATTTGTGTGGTTACCGTTGCGTCCTCCTTACTTCTTTGGGATTGCAAAGGCGTTGAGGCCGTCGGTCTTCTTGAGCTTGAGTGCAAAGAGCGACGCCTCCTTCTTGTCCCCGAATTCGCCTGTCCTTACCTTATAGAATACCACGCCCTTTGCGTTTGTCTCCTTTGTTACCGAAACCTTGTGTCCTTTGGCCTCAAGCTTGCGTTTCATGGCTTCAGCGTCCTTCGGATTTCTGAAAGCCCCGGACTGCACCGTATAGAGGATCTTCCCCTCTGATAAAGCCCCTGAGGCAGCCGCTTCACCGCCGGCACTGACCTTCGAGGAAGTCCCTGGCGTCTCACTACCTGCGGAAGGCTTCCCGGGTGAGGGAGCAGCGCCGGGCTGCACGCTATTCGGCACAGAGACCTGCCCGGCAGGCTGCTGTGCAATAGGATCTCCGGCTCCTGCTTCCTGTTTGGCGCTCTGTGGTACAGGATCAACAATGGACTGCCGGGCAGCAGGGACATACTGGTAAGAGACACCCCTGCCGACAAAATAGCCCAGGATAAACCCGCCTGTTGTGGCGGTGACGGTAATAATAACGAGCATCATCTTCCCGGAAAAGAAGCCCTTGCCCGAAAATCTTCCTCTCATAAAATAAGCATAGCATCTCCATAGGAGAAAAATCTATATTTCATGGAGATGGCAGTGCGATAGGCATTCATCAGGTTCGTGAGGCCGCAGAGGGAGGATGTCAGCATGAGTGGCGTGGAACCCGGGAGGTGGAAATTGGTCAGAAGGGAATCCACTGCCTTGAAGGCGTATCCGGGGTATATGAAAAGATCGGTGTATCCCCTGATTGAGTCGTTACATGCCGGTGCGTTACAAACCTCTTTCCACTTCCCGTTGTAAAACCCCTCGATAGCCCTTGTTGTAGTTGTCCCCACGGATACCACCTTTCCTCCGGATCCCTTCACCCTTTCGATCGCCCGAATGAGGTCTCTATCGATCTCAAAAAACTCCCAGTCCATCGTATGGTCTTCCACATTTTCCGCCCTTACGGGTTTGAACGTACCCGTACCCACATGGAGGGTGAGGAACCTGATGATAACGCCGTCTTTTTCAATGTTTTCCAGGAGTTCCCGCGTGAAGTGAAGGCCGGCGGTAGGGGCTGCTATGGAGCCGACCCTGTCTGCATAAACCGTCTGATACCAATCCTTATCCCGTTCGTCCGGCTTCCTTTTAATGTACGGGGGAATGGGCATCAGTCCTACGTTCCACAGCATTTCCATTGCATCCGGGCGACTGAAGGTTACGGTTTTCCCATCACGCATCTCTGCCGTGAGTTCGTCTGAAACATATATCGTGCCGGAGTATTTCTCCCTGCAGAGGACTTCCCATTCCCCTGACCCTCTATCCTTCACGATCAGGAACTCTATCCTTCCTCCGGTCCTCTTTTTCCCGATGATTCTTGCAGGAAAGACCTTTGTGTTGTTCATAATGAGCAGATCGCCGGGGAGAAGATACTCCTGCAGATGGCTGAATCTCCTGTGCTCGATCGAACCGTTCTTGTGGAGGACCAAGAGCCTGCAAAAGTCCCTGGGGGAACATGGTTCAGAGGCAATAAGTGATTCGGGCAGGTGGAAATGGAAGTCAGTTGTCCTCATACGTGCGCACCTCTGTGCCGGGATAGAAGAAAGAGAGAATCTCTTTATAGTCCTTTCCCTGCCTGGCCATTTGGAGTGCGCTCCACTGGCAGAGTCCGACCCCGTGTCCGTAACCTTTTCCCTCAAAGACCACAGAGGCACCATTAGCCCTTATGCTGAAATTAGTGCTCGGTAACCTGGACCATCCCAGGAGCTTTCTGAACTCGGTTGCCTTGACGGTGGTCTGGCCGGACTCTGATGTGACAGCCAGTTCTCTTGCCCTGCCCGTTGAAGTACGGGAAACTATCGCCATACCCTCAAGGCCCCTGATATTCAGGGCCTTTTCGATCTCATCCTTGGGTATTCTCCTTTCCCATATCCAGTAGGGCGAAAGTTCACAGCTCGACTCCACCGACTTAAGATAAGGATAGCTCTTCCCAAATACCTCCTCGGCCTTTTCCGTCTTTCCGCCGCACGTTGAATGATACAGGGCCTCTATGGGCTTTCCTTCGTAAGTGAGGATTTCTCCCGCTGTTTCCCTCACGGCGTAGGCGATCTGTATATGGGAATTGTTGCCCTTATACACCTGGTGCAGGACAGAGGAAGTGAGATGGAACCTTGAATTCGCATTAGCATTCTTTCTGTTTACCGCATAGGTCCTTGCTATGACGGCCTGGGCCTTCAGCGCCTCAAGTTCCCAGCTTGTTCCGACCTCAGACATGACAACGCTTTCCACGTACCCCTCGAGAGGGAGTTCATTGATGATGTAGAGGCCCTTTTCGCCCTTCCATACCTCGATATTGCCGCTGTAATGCGTGCCGTTCATTAGGAGGTCGCCCTGCACATTTCCGAGCATTACGATCTTCTCGTCCTTGTCCGGCACACGCAGGTTGTCCTCCAGGATGAGTACCTTTATCTTGGGGGGAGTCGCGGCAAAAGCCGGCAATGGAGCGATGAATAAAAGGAAAAATGCAGAATTCAGAATTATGAGACAAGAGAGACTTCTGCAAAAAAAAATCAGTTTCGCCATTTCTGGGTACCAATCGGGAATCCAATCCTTTTGAAAAACAAGGAGACCTCGACTCCCGCACGAAGCGAGTCGCGCAGAGTCGCACCGGCCTGCGCGGGAATGGCGGCAAACAGTATGAGTAGTGTCATCATCGCCTCCCGAAAAGCCACAGGATGAGTGTGATGATGATGCTGAGGAGTATGCTTGTGGCAAGAGGGAAATAGAAGGTGAAGTTTTTCCTCTGAACGATAATGTCTCCAGGAAGTCTTCCGAGCCAGGGGGCCTTCCCGGAGATAAGCAGAAGCCCACCGAGAACAACGAGTATTATCCCGGTGAATATAAGAATCCTTCCCATGAATTGAATGCCGTCACTCATTGATTTATGTAGCTTTCACTGATTTTGCCGCTTCCCTCTCCTTCTTAGAAAATATGCATCCGCAATACTTCTGCCTGTAAAGGCCGAGCTCCTTTGAAAGCGCGATGTTTCCCCTGTAGCCGGTTCTGAAGTCCTCTTCATAGAAAGGGATGGAATGTCGCTTTCCCGTTTCCCTTCCGACGCGCACAATGGCCCCGAAATTCTGGTAGGGGCTGACAAGGAGGGAAGTCGTGAACCCGTCAAGGTTCATCTTCCTTGCGGTTATCGCGGTCTGTTCGAGGCGCAGTGCGTAACAACGCACGCAGCGGTCCCCTTCGGAATTGCCGATCACCTTAAGGAAGTCGTTTATCCCGTAAAGGTCCACGTACTCCACATCAAGATCCCACATTCCCTGGAGTTTCAGAAGGGAATCAAGGCGAAGAGAATACTCCGGGTAGGGATGGATATTCGGGTTAAACCATAGTCCCTTCACATCTATGCCTCGTGAGAGGGACTTCTTAAGGGGGTAGAGGCTGCAGTTTGCGCAGCAGATGTGCATCAGGAGCTTCATACTCTTATGGGATACCCAGATTATCGAGAATCCTGCAAAGGCTGTTCAGCGCCGTGGAATCCCCGGGAAGCGCAAAGACCGGTTTGCCGTCAAGATCATATTCAAATATGATATCGTCATGGGGAATGAGTCCGCCGACCTCGATACCATAACCCTCCGCCAGTTTTTTCAACTTTGCCCCGTCGGATTCCGAGACCCTGTTGATGATGAGAACCCTCCTCCCAATATCCAGCCGGAGCTCGTCAACAAGCTCATTGATCCGCTTAGCGGTCTGGACCCCTTTCATTGTGGGGTCGCTCACTATGAGAAGGAGATCGACGCTATGCGTCGTCCGCCTCGAAAGGTGTTCCATCCCGGCCTCATTGTCAATGACCACATAGGGATATGTTTCCGCAAGCTTGTCGGTGTATTTCCTTATTATATTATTGGCGGCGCAGTAACATCCCGGACCCTCGGGCCTGCCCATGACAAGCAGATCCACTCCTCTTGACTCAATGACCGACTGCTGGACCTGATAGTCAAACAGCTGCTCCATGCTCATTCCCCCCGGACGGTCAGCGCCGCTCCTCACTGTCTGGAGAGACTCTTCCCGCAGGCGTCCGACAGTGGTATGGACATTGATACCCAGTGCCTCATTGAGGCATGAGTTGCTGTCCGCGTCAACTGCGAGAACAGGGCCCCGACGCTTCTCAGTGAGATACCTTATGGTGAGCGCGGCGATGCTTGTCTTACCCGTTCCGCCTTTTCCTGCAAGGGCAATGAGATACGACATAAAATATTATACAACAAAAAGAGCATGCCCCACTTCCGAACGGGGGCATGGATGTGCCTTGGGACACGCGCTGATTTCAATCAGTCGAAGAGCCGGGTCAGCGAGGTGGTCTTTTCCTCAATGCTCTTTGCGATGTCTTCCTGCTCGCTCTTCAGCTTATGGAGTTCATCGGCGATATTAATGGCCGCCAGAATGGCGGCCTTAAGAGGTGTGATATTTGGCGTTGTGTCGGAAACCTCCTTGATCTTGTCCGAAACGAAAGAGGCGAGCTGCTCAATGTATTTCGCTGAAGCATCACCCTTTATGGTGTACTTCTGCCCCAGTATATAGACTTCCACTGAACCCATCAGATTATCCCAGATCCACGGTTTCGAGTTCGTTCAGAAGGTCTTCAAGCTGGGTCCTTATCGCATTCTTTTCCGAGGAGAGCCTTTCCACTTCCTGATTCCTCTCGTCCAGCAATGCCTCCAGTTCTCTGATCCTGCTCTCGAGGGCTGCCTTTTCCTCTTTCAGGGCCTTGACTCTGTTAACTGCATCGGCGATCTTTTCATCGAGGTTCTTGAGTCTGTTCAATGGTCTGTCCTCCTTCTCAGGTTTCGAGAATGTATCGTCATCAAAAAGCGTTCTTCCCATGTTCCATGCTTCTCCTCTATTTATTGCCGCGCGTCAGGTTCAGATAAGTAAAATACGTTATCAACACTCTCTTAACATAATTCCTGGTCTCGTCATAGGGTATATCCTCGATGAACTCGTCAGGGGACTCGTATCTTCCCTCCCTTATCCATTCTCTCACCTTGTCGTGTCCTGCGTTGTAAGCGGCAAGGGCCACGGGCAATGAGCCGAATTCCTTCAACAGAGAGCTCAGGTAATATGCCCCAATGCTGACGTTTACTTTTATATTATATATCTCAGAGACGTCCCCGATGTCCAGTTTGAGGTGCCTGTCCAGCGCCAGAGCAGTCTGCGGCATTATCTGCATCAGCCCGAGGGCGCCTGCAACTGAGCGGGCATTCGGGTCAAAGCGGCTTTCCTCCCTAATGACCGAAAGAAGGATAAAGGGGTTAAGACCATATTGTGCTGATACCTCGCCCACGGTCTGCCAATAGGCCAGCGGATAGAGGATGTCACTCACGTCATGGATTACTTTTTCTTCAGGCAACCTCGACAGAAGGCCTATGGACCTCTTGTATTCGCCGAGTTCCTGGAGTGCGCGGGAAAGGTAGACAAGTACATCGGGTCTTGAGGCCTTGTTTGCAATGTGGAGGATCTCGGCGACGGCATCGTCCTTCATGTCCATCTCCTTGAGAATCTCGAACCGTTCAATTGAAGGGAGAATATCGGAGGGAGGGTCATCGGACAAACCAGAAGAACGCCTGGGCTCACCCCACGCCGCCTGGGTCACGGAGCGACTGTTCAGGTTTTCCAAATCCCACATTAAGGACAGGAGACTGTAGAAGTCCCTTTTGGAGCCTTTAAGACTCCTCTGCTCATCGGGAGTTCCGTGGAGTGATACATCGTGCCCCATGCACCGGCGGCTCCAGTAAAGGTATCTAGAATCAGGGTATTTCTTGTTGAGTTCGGTCAGCGCATTCAGTGCCTTCCAGCGATCGCCTTTACGATAGTGAGTCCAGGCCGTTCCCCACAGGATATCCTCTGCAAGGGACGGGTACTTCGCTCCCACATCGTTGTATATGGCCAGGGCCTCATCCGTCTTGCCTTCCCTGCGCTTCTTGGATGCGTAGGCGATGAGAAGGGAGCCGGCGCGCTTGTCTCCCATCGCAACGAGTTCTTCAATTGTTTTCATGAACGCGCCGAAGTCCCCCGCCCTGTAAAGGGACCGCGCTCCGTTGTACAAATCCCCTGCCTTCAGAAATGCTCCGGCCGCCTCCCTGTACCTCTTCTGCCTGAAGAGGGCGAGGCCGAGGTTCTTCTGCACCTCCTCATAGAGTGAATCCCCAGCAACGGAAAGGATCTTTCTCAGGATAGTTTCCGCCGTACTGAATTCATATGCCTTCATTAAGTTCAATGCCTTGGCGAGCATGTCATCAGGCTTTATATCAGAGGGCTTCAGCTCACGGTATGCCGCTTCCGAGAAGGAACTGTTTCCAATATATATCCGGGTGAAAATCTTTTTCGAGTTGTCGATCTTGCCAACTTTCTTCATCATTCGTGCCATGAAAAAGAGCATCTCCGTATCGTCAGGATAATCGCTCACATAGGATTCCAGATGTTTCATAACAACGGCGGCTCCATCGGGAGTGAGGGAATCGGCATAGCCGCCCTGAGCTTTCTGGTTCAGCGGGGTTGTCTCTCTTGAAAGGACAAGGTTGCGAAGGCGAAGCGTCCTGGCCTTCTTCTTCAGGGATGAATCAGGATATTCCTTCAGGAGTTGATCGATACAGCGTTCGGAGTCGTCGAACCTCCCCATCCTGTTATGAGCCTTTGCCATGAAAAGGAGTGTATAGTCGCCGATGACTGGGAGTTCCCCATAGGCTGTCCTGAATGCCGCGATAGATTCGTCGTACCTTCCTCTTTCGAATAGCTCTCTGCCATATCTGAAGTTCTTATGGAGCCCCGAAGTCCCAGGACCGTTTATACCTGCATAGGATAGAGCGGAAAACAGCATGACGCACAGAAGCGTGAAGAGAGCGACTGAAAGAGGACGAAGGGGACGGGCGGAATTATCTGTTTTCTGAAGACCGAACTCTCTCATTGTGTGGCAGTGCCTGTAACCTTCGTTTTAAACCGGCTTACGTAAGAAATATTGTTTAATTATATCAGTAATATTCCGGGGATTCAATAGAAATAGATGTTCACCTGCCGACATAATGACGGGGCCTGTTTGACGCCTGTGCAACCGAATATTTATAATCCATTATGGACAGGACTGTCAGAAGAAAAATCTGCAAGCACGTGGACGGCTCGTTTGAATGCGTAGAGGATCTTGTCGCCGTCGAGAAGAAGGTGAGGATTTCCGTGAACGGCGCCGAGATAGTCGGTCTTTACTGCACACCTTACATGGTGAGGGAACTGGTCGTGGGCCTTATGATGACCGAAGGGGTCATCAGAGGAAACTGGTGCGCCGACAGAATGAGCATCGAGTATGGAGATGATATACGGGTGGATATCCCTGCCGAAGGAGAGATCGTTACGGAAGGAAAGACCATCACTTCGGGATGTGTGGGGGGAGTCACCTTCGAAGAGAAGACCCATACGGAACCGGTCGAGGACCCGTTTGCCGTGGACAAGGAGAGCCTAAGGTGCATTTTCAGGGATTTCCAGGCGAGGTCTGAGCTTTACAAGCTCACGGGCTGCATCCATAGCGCCGCGCTTTCGGATGGAAAGGCGATCATCTGCTTTGCGGAAGACATCGGAAGGCATAACGCGGTTGACAAGGTGATCGGCTACGCCCTGCTTGAGAATATCCCGTTCTCCGGAAAAATCATGCTCGCCAGCGGAAGGATATCCTCGGAGATCTCCTCAAAATGTTCCAGGTGGGGTATTCCTATTCTTGCAACCCGCACGGCCCCCACGAACCTTGCCGTGGAGATCGCTGAAAAAAGAGGCGTCACCGTGGTCGGATTCGTCAGGGGGGGCCGTTTCAATGTCTATACGCACCCTGAGAGGATAAGGTAGAAAGGCCTACTTTATTCCGTACTTCTGAAGCCTGTGGCGGAAGGACCGGAACGAGAGGTTAAGGAGTTTTGCAGCATCAGTCTTTACCCAGTTTGAAAGGTTAAGGGCCTCCAGCAGATACCTTTTTTCTATATCCTCCACTATGGCGTCGAGATGAATCCCTTCATTTGTCATGAGGGGTAAAACCTGATTGCCAGAGGGAACCGCCCCGACCTCAGGAGGGATGTCGGAGGCTGTGATCTCCTCCTTGTCCGTGATAAGGAGCAGTCTTTCGATGAGATTTTCCAGCTCTCTGATATTCCCCTTCCACGGATAATGGATGAGGACCTTCAGAGCGTCGGGCGATATCTTCCTGGGGGTTTTCGAGAATTTGCTGATGAAATGCTCTACCAGCAGGGGGATGTCCTCTTTCCTCTCCCTCAGAGGAGGGATGTGCAGGGGGATTACGTTCAGCCTGTAGAAGAGGTCCTCGCGGAACCGGTGCGCATCGATCTCTTCGGAAAGGTTCTTGTTCGTTGCAGACACGATCCTCACGTCCACCTTTATGTCGCTTGTGCCCCCCACCCTTCTGAAAGTGCCGTTCTCCAGCACCCTGAGGAGCTTGGCCTGGAGGCTCGCAGGCATTTCACCAATCTCGTCCAGGAACATCGTTCCGCCGTCGGCTATCTCGAAGAGCCCCTGCTTGTTGTGGACCGCACCGGTGAACGCGCCCCTCATGTGGCCGAAGAGTTCACTTTCCAGGAGGCCTTCCGGGAAAGTCGCGCAGTTTACGGCAACGAGGTTTCTCTCTTTCCGGGGGCTGAGATTATGTATGGCAGTGGCGACGAACTCCTTTCCTGTTCCGCTTTCCCCTGTGATGAGGATATTGGAATTGCCCTGGGCGATCTTCGGCAGGAGCCTCAGCAGTTCCTGCATCTTTGAGCTCTTGTAAAAGATGTTGCCCAGTTCGTAGGTAGTGCGTATCTTGTCCCTCAGGATCGAAACCTCCCCCATGAGCTTCCTCTTCTCAAGGGCGTTCTTCACCACAAGCCGTATTTCATCGATCTTGAACGGCTTATGAATATAGTCATACGCGCCGAACTTCATGGCTTCGACGGCTGACTCTGTGGTGCCGAAGGCGGTGATCATGATCACAAGGGTTTCAGGGGAAACCTCCTGAGCCTTTTTCAGGATATGGAACCCATCGACTCCGGGCATTTTTATGTCAGTGATAACGAGGTCGAAGATATCCCTGTTCAGCCAGTCGAGACCTTCGTTGCCGTCCCCCGCAACAGACACATCGTACCCTTCTTCCTCAAGGAGCATCTTCAGTATCTCCCTCATGTTCTTTTCGTCTTCGATGACAAGTATCTTGCTCTTATGCTCTTCCATCCTCTTCTCTCACTTACGGCCGGCCCCGGATGGTTGTCCCCCGAGAGGCAAACCTTTTTCGGGCAAGTTGACGGGGGTAACAGGAATGGCCACCTCGAAGGTCGTTCCGTGACCCGGAGTGCTTTTCACGGTGATCCTTCCGTTATGCTCCTCAATGATCCTATATGCGATGGAGAGGCCGAGGCCGGTGCCCCTATCCTTCGTTGTGAAGAAAGGATAGAAGATATCCTTGATACTTTCCTGGGGGATGCCGACACCCGAGTCACTGACCGAAACTACGACCATATTGTTCAGGTCCCTTGTGCTAATGATGAGTTCGCCCCCGTTGTGCATCGATTCTATGGCGTTCATGCCGAGGTTCAAGAAGACCTGACGCAACTTCTGCGGGTCTGCAACGATCTCGCGCCGGCCCTGAAACCTCTTTCTTATGGTAATCATGTCCGTATTCATCGTTGCGTTCCTGATGAGCTCCACGGTCTCATCCAGCATAGTGTTGAGGTCGAACCTGAAGAATTCCGGATCCCTGGGCCGCGAGTAAGTGAGGAAATCTGTTATGATCTTGTTCAGCCGGTCCATCTCGCTCAGGGCTATGTTCATCAGTTTCTCGCCGTGGTCTTTAGTGAGAGTTCTTTCCTTGAGCATCTCGATGGAGCCCTTCAAAGACGCGAGAGGATTTCGTATCTCATGCGCCATATTTGCGGAGAGTTCTCCGATAGCCGCGAGTGTCTCTTTGTGTTTCAGCTCTGCTTCGAGGTTCTTGAGTTCAGTGATATCCTGGAAGATGCAGATATATCCTGTCTTCTGTCCGCTGCTGTCCGTGGATCCGGAAATAGTGAGGCCAATGGTTCGTTCTCCGCCGTTGAAGACGACCACCCCCTCCGCTCTCTGGGTCTCCACGGGGTTCGTTATAAAAGGGAAGATCTCCATTATGTTCTTCCGCGCGGCCGTGGAGCGCGGAATGCCGGTGATGTTTTCCGCAGCCTTGTTGAATATCTGTACCCTGCCGGAGAGGTCCGTTGTCAACAGACCGCTGGGCAGGCCCTCTATGAGTTCCCTGTTGAAGAAGGCGAGGTCCTTGAGGTCAGAGTCCTTTTCCGCGAGCCTTCTCGAGGTCTTTTCGAGCCTTGAGGACATGTATCCGGCCAGATATGCAGTGAGGTATAACGAGGTGATGTGGGAGAAGATGTTGTAGAGAAAGTCTCTCTCCTTTGCCGACGGGTCGTACGCCAGGGGGATGACCCTGTAAAACTGGAGATCTATCATGGTCCCGTAAAGGATACCGCATATCGTCGCCGTGATATACCCAGCCTTCTTGTTCATCGTGATGGCAGAGGCGATAACTACCAGAAGCATCACAAAGGAAAACCAGCTCTCGATGCCGCCTGTGACGAAGATAAGGGCTATGGCAGACAGGGAATCCAGTGAGAGCTGAAGATATGCAAAGGCAGGGAGGTTCTTTACCCTCGGAAGGAGTACGGCGTAGGCGACTGAGAGTGCATAGAGCGGGACGATAATATAGAGGATTGCCCGCGGATAGGGAAACCTGTAGAAGCCTATCTCGAAGATGAGGAATGTCCCGAGGAGAATGGTTACGAAAAAGGCCCTGAAAAGGATCAGGGCCTTTAACCGCTTGAAAAGGGCGTCATCGCGCATGGACTACTTTATGAGGGTAATCAGCTTGAATATGGGGAGATACATCGCTATGACGATAAAGCCCACCGTGGTTCCGAGAAAGACCATGAGCAGCGGCTCCATCATGGCTGTCAGGTTCGACACGGCATTGTCCACCTCATCGTCATAAAAATCGGCGATCTTGCTGAGCATCGCATCCAGCGCTCCGGTCGATTCTCCCACGGCAATCATATGGGTCACCATCGGAGGAAACACCTTCGCCTTTGAAAGGGGCTCTTCCAGGGTTTTACCCTCTGAAACCGCCTTTCTCACATCCAGGACCGAGTATTCAATGACCTTGTTACCAGCGGTCTTCGCGGTGATCTCGAGACCGTCCAGTATCGGAACACCGCTGCTTATGAGGGTGCCAAGGGTGCGCGTGAATTTCGCCACCGCAACTTTTCTAAGAAGGATACCGAATATCGGCAGTTTCAGTAGTATGGCATCAATCACTTTCTTCCCCTTTTCGGTTCTCCTCACTTGGCTTATTGCAACAACGAACCCGACTATCGTCGCAGCAACCAGCAGGCCGCCTGTGCCGGCGATAAAATTACTCATGTTGATGACCAGCCGTGTCGGTGCGGGAAGGGTGCCGCCAAGTGTTGCGAACATCTTGGAAAAAGTGGGAACAACGAAGATCATGATGACCGCAATGACGAGCACCGCGATAGTTGTGACAACGGCAGGATATATCATGGCGCCTTTCACTTTTTTCTTGAGCTTCATGGCCTTTTCGATGTAAGCAGCCAGCCTGTTCAATATCGTGTCGAGGATACCGCCAGCCTCACCGGCTGCGACCATGTTCACATAGAGTTCCGAGAATACCTTCGGATGTTTCTTAAGGGCGTCGGCATACGTGGAGCCCGATTCCACGTCCGACTTGATGACCTGAAGCGTCTTCGCGAGACTCTTGTTTTCGACCTGTTCGGAGAGAATGTCAAGCCCCTGCACAAGGGGGAGCCCGGCATCGATCATTGTGGAGAACTGCCGCGTGAACACCACGATGTCTTTATCCTTGACCCTGGCCCCCAGACCGAATGGCTTCTTCCGGGCCGCCTTTTCAGTTACGATTGTGGCGGTGATATTCTTTCTTCTAAGCTGTGCAATAACGTCTTCCCGCGAGGCGGCAGCCATCTCCCCTGATTCGATAGTGCCCCGCGCGCTTTTTCCTGACCACTGAAACGTTGTAGCCATTTCTTAACCCCTCCCTCTTGCTGTGCTGGACACCCTCTGGATCATGGTGAGGAGTTCCTCGGGTACTTGTGAACGGCCCATCGCCTCTTCATAAGAAATCAGCCCTTTCGTATAAAGCTCGAATAAGGATTGGTTCATGGTCTGCATCCCGGATCTAGACTGACCGGTCTGCATTTGTGAATATATCTGGTGCACCTTGTCTTCCCTTATCAGGTTCCTGATGGCCGGGTTCGGTACAAGGATCTCAACGGCCATTACCCTTCCATGACCGGATTTCTTGGGGAGGAGCTGCTGGGAAAGGATGCCTTCGAGGACGAAGGAGAGCTGGACCCTTATCTGCTCCTGCTGATGGGAAGGAAATACGTCGATGATCCGGTTGATGGTCTGGACAGCAGAATTCGTGTGCAGCGTTGCCAGGGTCAGATGACCTGTTTCGGAGACGGTCAGGGCCGCCTCAATCGTTTCGAGATCGCGCATCTCGCCGATGAGCACAACGTCCGGGTCCTGCCTGAGGACATACTTAAGGGCCGCCTTGAAAGAGACGGTGTCCGCGTTCACCTCTCTCTGGTTTATAAGGCATTTCTTGTGGCCATGGAGATATTCGATAGGGTCCTCTATCGTGATGATATGATCATGCCTCTCGTCGTTTATACGGTCGATCATGGCGGCGAGCGTTGTGGATTTCCCGCTCCCTGTCGGGCCGGTCACGAGTATCAGGCCGCGCGGCTTCTTCACAAGGTCGTTTATTATCTCGGGTAATCCGAGTTCGTTGAACGTCCTTATGTTAAACGGGATGGTCCTGAAAGCTCCCGCGACTGCGCCGCGCTGCATGAAGATGTTCGCCCTGAACCTGCTGAGACCCTTTATGCCGAATGAAAGGTCGAGCTCGTTGTTCTCTTCGAACCGGTGTTTTTGTGCATCGGTGAGAATGCTGTAGCAGAGCGCCTTTGTATCGGCAGGAGTCAGGGGGGGATGGTCCATGCCGAGGAGTTTTCCGTCGACCCTGAGTCTCGGCGGTGTCCCTGTAGTGATATGGAGGTCGGATGCTCCGCTGTCAATCATTTGCTTCAACAGATCGTATAAGGTTGCCATTTATCTCCCTCAATCTCCGAAAGTTACTCTCAACACCTCTTCAATAGATGTAATGCCTTCCTTAACCTTTCCAAGGCCGCTCATCCTCAGGGTCTTCATCCCCATCCGGATGGCCGCCTTCTTTATCTCATTGGCGGACGCGCCTTCGAGGATCAGCTCCCTGATCTCGTCACCGATGGGCATCACTTCGTAAAGGGCTATTCTCCCTTTATATCCTGAATTGTTGCAGGTGGAACAGCCTTTGCCCCTGAAGCACTTAACGGTCTTTGCCTCATCCTCGGAGTAACCGACCTTGATCAGGGCCTGAAGTGGAACCTTTTCTTCATCCTTGCACTGCTGGCATATCTTTCGTGCAAGCCTCTGGGCAAGGATGAGTATGACCGAGGAGGAAACAAGAAAAGGCTCGATACCCATGTTCAGCAACCTGCTGATCGTGCTCGGCGCGTCGTTCGTATGGAGGGTGCTCAGGACCAGGTGACCGGTAAGCGCGGCCTTAACAGCGATCTCGGCTGTCTCAAAGTCTCTTATCTCCCCCACCATGATGATGTCGGGGTCCTGCCTAAGGAAAGACCTCAGAGAGGATGCAAATGTCAGACCGATCTCCTCTTTCACTTGCACCTGGTTTATTCCCATGAAGTTATATTCCACAGGGTCTTCCGCTGTCATGATATTTATCCCTGGCTTGTTAAGATGGTTCAACGCGGAATAAAGAGTTGTCGTCTTGCCGCTCCCCGTCGGACCGGTTACGAGAACCATCCCGTACGGCTTCTCGATGGCCTCCATAAAATCATCAAGTTGTTTCTTTTCGAATCCCAGTCTTGTGAGGTCAATCTGGAGGTTTGATTTATCGAGGATCCTGAGAACCGTTTTTTCTCCAAAGAGGGTGGGCAGAGTAGAGACGCGGAAATCTATCTCTCTTTTCTTCCCGAGTTTCAGTTTTATTCTTCCGTCCTGGGGGAGCCTTCTTTCGGCTATGTCAAGTCTAGACATTATCTTTACCCTGGAGGTAAGCGCCGCCCTGATCTTTGTAGGAAGGGTCATTACGGTGTACATGACGCCGTCAACCCTGTACCTCACCCTTAGAGAGCCTTCGTAAGGCTCCAGGTGGATATCGCTCGCACCCGCCTTTATCGCATTCACGAATATTCCGTTTACCAGTTTCACAATCGGCGCTTCAACTTCCTTTATGACTTCTGCGTCTTCCTTTTCTTCCACTATGTCGACGCCGTCTAGGGCGCTGCCCACGATCTTGTCGAATTCCTCGACTTCCACGGTAGGGGTCTCTTCGCCGGACATTAAGCCGCTATCGCCCAGATCGTCCTCGGAAAGGGTGTAATCCTTGAGCTGAATCTGCTGGCCTCCTGCGGGCTTCTTGGTTGCCACGAGGCCGTCTCCGCCCTTTGAATAGTTATTAGCGATGGCGTTTAATATTGCAGACTCGGCGGCCACAACCACCTCGACGTTGTAGCCGGTCATGAATTTGACATCGTCAATCGCAAATACATTCGACGGATCAGCCATGGCGATGGTGAGGGTAGCGCCGACTCTCGCTACAGGCATAATGAGATACTTTCTTGCCATCTCAAGGGGGATGAGCTTCACCACCGCTGGGTCGATCGTATATTCTGAAAGGTTAATAGCCGGGACGCCGAATTGCCTTGAAAGGAAGGAGACGAGCTTATCCTCTGTTATATATCCCAGTTTAGCAAGGTTCGTACCGAGCCTTCCGCCTTCCTTCTTTTGGAGATTTAGTGCCTGTTTGAGCTGTTCCTCGGAGATGATATTGGAGGAAATAAGTATCTGCCCGAGCTTAGCCGCCATATAAACTAAAATATATCAAAATCACTTGAAAGTCAACAGTCTAACTCAGCGATGTCTTGTAATTTTTTCTACCGCTGAAACAGAACAAGAGGTATGGACATGCGCAAAGATACTGTGCTATTCAGACTCTTTCGCCAGTTTCTTGTTGACATAGAATTGCTGGGCAATGCTAAGGATATTGTTTACGAGCCAGTAAAGCACGAGACCGGAAGCAAAATTAAGAAAGAGGAATGTAAAGATCACGGGCATAAGCATCATGATCTTGTTTTGCCTGGGGTCGAGGGATGTGGGGGTCATCTTCTGCTGTATGACCATGGTAATGCCCATGACGATAGGGAGTATGTAATAAGGATCCTTTGCAGAGAGGTCTGTTATCCAGAGAAGAAAGGGTGCGCCCCTTAACTCGATGGCGATCATGAGCACCTTATAAAGGGCAAAGAACACGGGGATCTGTAGGAGTATCGGCAGGCAGCCGCCCATTGGGTTCACCTTATACTTCTTATAAATTTCAAGAGTCTCCTTCTGGAGTTTCTGGGGATCTTTCTTGTATTTCTCTCTCAGCTCGGTAAGCCTAGGCTGTATTTCCTGCATCTTCTTCATTGCCTTCTGGCTCTTGTTCAAAAGGGGTATAAAAGGTATCCTGACGATGATTGTAAGGAGGACGATGGCCCATCCGTAATTTCCCATAAAGCCGTAAAAGAACTTCAGTATCCAGAAGAGGGGCCTCGCAAGTATCGAGAAAAAGCCGAAATCAACAATATGCTCCAGACCGACCTTCAGTTCCCGGAGCCTGTCATACTCCTTTGGACCCGCGTACACGATGAAACTGTTGATCCCTGCATTGGCCTTAAAGGCGACGATGGCTGAGTCACGGACCTTCCATGCTCTTGCCTCCGAGACACGAACGGAAGGCACAATGGAGGCAAAGAAGTACTTGTCCTCCTGCGCAATCCACTTCAGATCCTTTTTGAAGACCTTTGGCTCTTGCAGTTTTTTTGTTTGGAGTTCGATCCTGTCCGAGTCTTCGAGTATGACGGGGCCTATATGGGGTGCCGACTCGTCCTTCGTGTCATGTATGCCGAAGCCGTCACCCAGCGTAATCCAGTATTCAGGCAGGCCCTGGACTTCGTCTTTCAGATCGACCCTGTATCTGTCTCCGTAAAAGACATAGGTCCTTTTCACGGAGAACTGAGGTGCAGAGTACTCGAACGTAATCGCGCCCGTGTCGGAACCTTTAAGAACAAGGTCGTTGCCTTTTAAGGCGAAATTCACTTTAGAAAGGGCAAAGTCTTCTTTATCTCCAAGGCCAAGGGGAGGTACCACACCCTGTGACATGAGAAGGGACACGGGAGTACCGTCTTTGCCCTTGTAAGCCTTGAGATCGAATTTCCTGATTGTTCCGCCCTGAGATGAGAGGACGGCAACATATAGGGCTGTCTCAACCTTTACATCCCTTGCCTGTGCCGGTTCAGCCGTGACCGCGACCGGGACAGATGGAACTTCTCGTTCCGTCTGTCCCGGTTCGGGTCTTGTCACTGTTTGCGGCAACGGCTGAGGCGGCTGTGGCTGTCGGGGTGTAAGAAGGTACTGGGATCCTATGAGCACCACGAGTGCGAGGACTATTGCGATGAGGGTTCTCTTGTCCGTGTCCATCTTATTTCACAGGATCGTATCCGCCGGGATGGAAGGGGTGACACCTAACTATCCGCCGGAGTGAGAGGTAGCCTCCTTTAACAGTTCCATGTTTCCGTATTGCCTCCATAGAATAGACGGAGCATGTGGGTATGAACCTGCAGCACCGGGGCAGAATAGGTGAAAGCAGGTATTTATACGCCTTAAGCACCAGAATGATTATCTTTGCCATATGTTTCCTTCACGGCACGGAGGCAGTCCGGGAAAACCTTCTGCCTTGTAAGCGCAGGCTTACCTATAGAATGCGCTGAGGGCACATGTCAGAAAGCCAAAGACAGGTGAAGAGGTGAGGACTTATACGGCCAGCCTCTTGCGTCCCTTTGCCCGTCTTCTTTGCAAGGTTTTCCTGCCTCCCTTTGTGTTCATTCTCTCCAGGAAGCCGTGGGTCCTTTTCTTCTTTATCTTGTGTGGACGGAATGTAGTATACGTTCCCATGATTTTCCTCGACCCAAAGTATAATCCGGAAGAAGGTGCAAAGTCAAGGACACTCTCTCTTTTGGAGGTGCTTTCCCCGGAGTTTCTGAAATCCGTCCGCTCTTGCTGGTATAATGGTGTATCATTAAGGCATCGGAACGGTGCCGCCTTGAGGAGGAGGGTGATCAATATCTTGATCTTGCCTGTATCCGAAATAATCGCACTTGCAGGAAAGCTCTCCGTGGAGGGCGGCATCGGTGCGATCGCGGCAGCAGATGCAAGAACAGGCCTCAACGTCCTCATTCATTTACATGATCATCATCCTTGTTCTCGTGCAGTTATCTCAGCAGCCGTCTTTACTTATGGCAGTGTCATCGGAACAAGACGCCGGAGCGCGTTAAAGGATGATTCAGGAAAGACGCTGAAAAACTTGAGAAGGCCGCAGATTTGTCTCTGCCGCGGCAATCTACGAGGACAAATTGAATGACAAGAGAAGGGCCGCCGACTATATGAAAAAGGAGGGGATTACAGGCGTGCCGTGATGCTTTACAGCATCTTGGGAACGTCGGACGAAGCCAGAGAAATGTATCGCAGAGACGGAGATGCAGAGAGCGCTGCCGAGGTCGCAGAGAAATCCGGAAGGAGGATGGCTGCCTCGGCGGACTCTGCTCGACAAGGATTGTTGACAGCGTGGAATATGTCCCGGAATGGCTTGATGAGATCGTGCTCAGATGCATGCACAATGTGAGATAAGATAGATACGTGAGTATAGAGTCGATCTTCGGCGATATATCAAGGCTCTTTCGAGGGAAAAGAAAAATCCACGCACTCAATAAGGGTAAGAGGAAAAAAGGATGCCCACCGATGAAGTCCATGTGGTGACCGGCGCATTCGGGTTTTCCGGAAAATATATCGCAGCACGCCTTCTTGACGAGGGGTATAAGGTCAGGACCCTGACAAATTCGATGCTCCGCGAGAATCCTTTTGAAGGGAAAGTGGAGCCGCATCCTTATAATTTCAACAATCCAGAAAAACTCATAGAATCTCTCCTCGGGGCGTCGATTCTATACAACACCTATTGGGTAAGATTCAATTATGAGGAATTCACATACTCCGGCGCCGTGGAAAACACCGTGAAACTGTTCGATGCTGCGAGGAAGGCAGGCGTAAAGCGGATAGTCCATATCAGTATCACCAATCCTAGCGAGGATTCCCCTCACGAGTATTTCAGGGAAAAGGCAAGAGTTGAGCGCGCCCTTATGGAGGCAGGATTATCATATGCCATACTCAGGCCCGCCGTGCTTTTTGGAAAGGAAGGCATTCTCATCAATAACATCGCCTGGTTCCTGAGAAGGTTTCCCGTTTTCGGGGTTTTCGGAGACGGGAACTATCGGCTCCAGCCGATCTATGTGGACGACTTTGCAAGACTGGCGGTGGAGCACGGGCAGAGGACTGAGAACAGTATCATCAATGCCATTGGCCCCGAGACCTACACATACCGGGAACTTGTCGAGGAGATCGGCAACGGCATTGGAAAGCGGAGGCCGATTGTCTCTGTCTCACCTTCTTTAGCTTTCATGGTCGGGACGATTGTGGGAAAAGTTCAGAGAGACGTGACAATCACACAGGATGAGATCGAGGGTCTTATGGAAGACCTGCTATACGTCGATTCACCTCCTGCGGGAAAGACGAAGTTGAGCGAATGGATACGGGAGAATGCTTCCACTCTCGGAATGCATTACAGCAGCGAGCTTGCAAGAAGGAAAAACAGAACCGCTTCATACGATAAGTTATGAATGTCTGGAAGGGCGCGGGCTTTTGAGTTGAACTCGGACATGCCCATCAGGTAATATTCAGATATGCACCAACATTCTGATTACGTTCCTCTTCACCTTCATACTGAATACAGCTTGCTGGACGGCTCTATAAAGATCGATGAGCTTGTAGAGGTGGCTGCGCGCTACAGGCTGCCGGCGATGGCGATCACGGACCACGGCAACCTCTTTGGCGCTGTGGAGTTTTATAAAAAGGTCTCGAAGGCAGGGATAAAACCTATCATCGGTTGCGAGGTCTATGTAGCGCCTTCAAGCCGTTTTGAGAAGAAAGGTGAGGGCGCGCAGGAGTCCTCTTTCCATCTCATTCTCCTTGCCAGGGACAACGCAGGTTACAAGAACCTTATCAATCTGGTTTCGAGGGCATACACCGAGGGCTTTTACTACAAGCCGAGGATAGACAAGGATCTCCTTTCTCAATACAGCGGGGGGCTCATAGGTCTGTCAGCGTGTCTGAAAGGTGAAGTGCCCTACTATGTGAGCAGGGAGATGAAGGACAAGGCGAGGCAGAGCGCCATTGAACTGAAGAACATCTTCGGCCCCGAAAATTTTTATATCGAAATACAGGCCAATGGTCTGAAGGCTCAAGAGAAGGCGAATAAGAAGCTGATTGATCTGGCCGATGAGCTCCATATCGGCCTTGTCGCAACAAACGACTGTCATTACCTGAGGAAGGAGGATGCGAGGGCGCACGATATCCTTCTCTGCATACAAACCGGCAAGACCGCAAGCGATGCAAACCGGATGCGTTTCGAGACGGACGAGTTTTATTTGAAATCTCCTGACGAAATGAAAAGGGCGTTCGCAGATGTCCCAGAGGCGGTGCTTTCTACGAGACAGATAGCGGAGCGTTGCAATGTGCAATTCAGCCTCGGAAGGAGTCTTCTGCCCACATTCAAGGTCGAAAACGGAACGCCGGAGGCATACCTCAGGAAACTGGCCTTCGACGGCTTGAGTGAGCGCTTCGGTGAGGGACCGCCAGAGGTTTACAGGAACAGGCTGAAGACGGAACTGGAGATCATCAACAGGATGAACTATGCATCCTATTTTCTCATCGTATGGGACTTTATCCGCTATGCGAGGAGGAGCGGAATTCCAGTGGGTCCAGGCAGGGGTTCAGCAGCGGGCAGTCTCGTTGCATTCTGCCTGGGGATTACTGAGATCGACCCGATAAAATACAACCTGCTTTTCGAAAGATTTCTGAATCCCGAACGTATCAGCATGCCTGATATCGATGTTGATTTCTGCAAGGACAGAAGGGGAGAGGTGATATCCTATGTCTCCAATCAGTACGGCCACGACCATGTGGCACAGATAATCACCTTCGGTACCATGGCGGCAAAGGCAGCCGTAAGGGACGTAGGGAGATCCCTGGATATCCCTTATGCTGAAGTGGACAGGGTGGCAAAGCTAATCCCGAACACGCTGAATATCAGCCTGGAGGAGGCATTAAGAGTTGAACCGCAACTTCAGGAATTATATGATAACGACCCTAAAATAAAAGAAATTCTTGATATAGCAATGAGGCTCGAGGGGCTATGCAGGCATGCCTCAACCCATGCGGCCGGGGTAGTTGTCTCCCCCGTGCCTCTCACTGAATACGCGCCTCTTTACAAGAACCCTTCGGACGGCACTATCACTACACAGTTTGATATGGGCGCTGTGGAAGCCGTAGGGCTTCTGAAGTTCGATTTCCTCGGACTTAAGACCCTCACTGTCATTGAAAAGACCCTCGAGTATATCAGAGCGAACGGCCAGGAACTCCCTTTTAATTCCCTCCCGCTCGATGACCCGGAAACATACGGGCTCTTGAGTTCCGGACAGACCACCGGGGTTTTCCAGCTCGAAAGCGCCGGGATGCGGGACATCTTGGTGAGGATGCAGCCCAACAGATTCGAGGACCTCATTGCCCTCGTCGCCCTTTACAGGCCGGGGCCAATGGCATGGATCGACGACTTCATAAAAGCGAAAAAAGGCGAGGCGAAGATCTCCTATGAACTGCCCCAGTTAAGTGAGATTCTTGATGAGACTTACGGTATCATCCTCTATCAGGAGCAGGTAATGATGATCGCAAACAAGATCGCGAACTTCACAATGGGACAGGCGGACATCCTGCGGCGGGCGATGGGGAAAAAGAAGGCCGAGGAGATGGAGAAGCAGAAAGAGGACTTTGTAAAGGGTGCAGTTGCCAACGGCATCCCAGAGAAAAAGGCGAGGAGGCTCTTCGAAAAGATGGAGCCCTTTGCCAAGTACGGTTTCAACAAATCACACTCCGCTGCCTATGCCTACATCGCTTACCAGACGGCATATCTGAAGGCCCACTTCCCGGTTGAGTTCATGGCCGCCACACTGAGCGCTGATACGGACAATACGGACAAGATCGTGAAGTCCATCGCTGAATGCAGAAAGATGTCCATCAATATTCTCCCGCCCGATATTAATGAAAGCGGAAGGGAGTTCAAGGTTATGGGCAAGGGTATTCGTTTTGGCCTTGAGGCAGTAAAGGGAGTCGGCTCGGCCGCCATCGAATCGATACTCTCGGTAAGAGAGACTGACGGGCCCTTTATGTCCATGGGGGATTTTCTCCGCAGGGTTGACGGCAAAAAAGTGAACAGGAAGGTGGTGGAGAGTCTCGTTAAGGCAGGGTCGTTTGATTCCCTTGGAATGCACAGGGCAAAGGTCCTTGCGCTGCTGGAGATCGCAGGCGGCGAAGAGTATACCACAGGCGGGCTCTTTGCACAGCAGGACTTTTTTGGCGGAGATGTCCGGCAGGAGGTGGCTGAGTGGGACGAAATGACTCTCCTGAGTAACGAAAAGGAAGCCCTCGGTTTCTACATAACGGGTCACCCCCTCTCAAGATTCAGGGCAGCCCTTTCTGTACTGAAGGTAAAAGGGATCTCGGAGCTTGAGGAAGTCTCTGATAAGGAGGAAGTGCAGGTAGCCGGCGTAGTGAGCAGCGTTAAGAGGATCAAGACGAAGGGCAAGTCGGAAATCATGGCATACTTGACCATGGAGGACGAAGAAGGGAGCACGGAGGTCATTGTCTTCCCTGAGCTATACAGGAGCATGGCCGGGGTTCTTGCCAAGGAAAGCCTCATCGTGGTGAAGGGAACTGTGGATAAGACAGAAAAAGGCATGAAACTTATCGCAAAGGAAGTCCTCAGGCTGGAAGATATGCTTTTCCGGAACAGCGCCCAGAGAATGGAGGTAACCATACCAAGGAGAAAGTCTCGGCCAGAGAACCTGAGGTTGCTAAAAGAGATGGTGTCGGAACGTTCCGGGAAATGCCTGCTTTTTCTTAAGATCGAAGTAAACGGCTCCTGCGCTGTACTTGCAACGGGCATGCGGGTGGATCCCTCATCTGCCCTTGTTCAATCGATCGAGGAACTTCTGGGTAAGGGTATGGTGAGACTGGCGTGAGATATTACCTGGAGTTCGAAAGGCCTATTGAAGAGCTCGATACCAAGATAGACGAGCTGAAGCGTCTCTCCGATGGCAAGGACATCAATATCACATCGGAGATAAAGAGGCTCGAAAAGAAGGCGAAGGAACGCCGCTCGGAGATATTTTCCAACCTCTCACCATGGCAAAAGACGATGATCGCGAGACATCCTGACAGGCCTTACACTCTCGACTACATTTCCATCATTGCAAGGGACTTCCTTGAGCTTCACGGTGACAGGAGGTTTGCTGACGACCCCTCCATTGTCGGCGGGTTCGGGAAGATAGGTGATATCACCTTTATGATCATCGGTCACCAGAAGGGGAGGGGAACAAAGGAGAGGATCCAGAGGAATTTCGGTCAGCCACATCCTGAAGGTTACAGGAAGGCATTGCGCCTCATGAGACTTGCAGAGAGGTTCAAGCGGCCGATCCTTACCCTGATCGATACACCCGGCGCCTATCCGGGCATAGGGGCCGAGGAGAGAGGACAGGCAGAGGCTATCGCCACTAACCTCATGGAGATGTCGAGGATAAAGACCCCGATCGTATCAGTGGTGATTGGGGAAGGGGGCAGCGGGGGAGCAATCGCCCTCGGGGTTGCCGACAGGCTGTATATGCTGGAGCATTCCATATATTCCGTGATATCGCCGGAGGGATGCGCAGCCATTCTCTGGAAAAAGGGAGGAGATATCGGCCCCGGGGAGTTTTCCAAGGCGGCGGAAGCCCTGAAGCTAACTGCACAGGACCTCCTCAGGTTCAAGGTGATCGACGACATTATCCCGGAACCCCTGGGAGGCGCACACAGGGACCCTTCATTCGCTGCCGGGCGACTTGAAGAGACAGTTATTAAAGCCCTGGAGGAAATTAAGACTAAGACTGTTGCGAAGCTCGTCGAAGAGAGGTACAGGAGATTGAGAAAGATCGGGGTCTTCGAAGTGGGCGTCTCTGGCAGGTAGGGGATCGATGAAGAACACATTGATATTTATCGTTTTTGTCCTGGTGGTTCTCGGTCTCCTTTATGCCGTTTCCGGCAAACGAGTGCCTCCGCCGCTGATTCCGGCGGACACGGTCCATGGCGGTAAATCCGAGCCATCTGCCTGCCTCGAGTGCCACGGTCCTGGCATGGTTTCTCCGGTGAAGGCAAAGCACCCCCCGAAGCAAGAGTGCTTCAAGTGTCACAGGGCTAAGAAGGAGGGTAAGACAAGGTAGAAAAGATGGCCGTACCGGTGCAACCCGGCAGAAAGAATGCCCCAACGGTCAAGTGCCTCATATGCGATAGGCTTGTAGAGAGAGGAAAGACCTTCACCTGCCGGAAATGCAGGAAGTCGCCTTTCTTTTTTGAGCATCTGGACCCTGAATGCAAGATATGTTCCGGGTGCGCCGTTGAGGAAATGATCAGACCCTCCAACAGTCTTCTGAGGCAGGAAAAGGGTGTGAGAGGATTCCTGAGACTCAACCAGTTCATTCTTCTCGTGGCCTTTGTCTTCGTTGCGGCCGCGAAGCTCTTTCACGAGCACATCCCGGAATTCATAAGTGGGAACATCTTCTTCGAGTATGTCTATGTGTGGGGCGCGGCAGCGGTCGTTGGAATTGTCCTCTGCTATATAGTCGTTGCCTCCCAAAAACAGAAGATAAAAGAGATCGAAGGCAAGATCCGCAATCATAAAGCCTACTGGCGCTATACGTTCCGTTGAGCCGGTGTCATGCTTTCTCGGTCGTACATTCACCGAAGTCGGGCAACCAGCAAGAAATGAAGCAGTGCATCGATTTCATCGATGACCGTTTTGAAGAGCCCCCCGTGGCTTTTCGAGTTCGAGAAGAGCTCGGTCCTCATCTTGCGAATGACGGGGTCGTCGCACTTTTCATAGGTAATATGTCCGTTTTGCATCGCCTGCCTCTCAAGAAGAAGGAGATGTCCGGCCCTTTCGATGAAGGGGACGAGCACCTTTCTTACACGAACGGCGCGTTCCCTCAGGTCGGGGTCGTAGCCAGCACCTGAACCGCTCATCGCAACAGAGGGAGTCCAGGAAACATCCGTCAGCCTTTGGATCTCCTTCATCATGACATGGAGCGTGCAATACTCAAGTCCCCTCACGCCGCGACGCCACTGAAGAAGCAGAGGGTTTCTCCAAAACCAGAGGAAGTTGCGGATGCCGAGGGAGATCAGCCCCTCACAGAGGTCGGAGAGTTCGGAGATGAGACTCGACGTTTCTGCTGCGACCGGATGTCTTCCACCGTTCCGTCCTCCCTCTGCAGGGATACCTCCCGGTGCCTGCGCGCCGAGGCACCTCCAGATATTCTTCAAAACGATCAGGCCGTTTCTGTCTCCCGGCGTATCGAAATGAATGAGTGAGAGAATCACCCTTCCCATCCCGCAGCGGCCTTCAATCACCGCAGGGTCGTCTCGCAGGCGTTCAGGATTAAGATTGATCTGGTAGATCTCTTCGAGTTCACGCCAGTTGCCATGAAGTTCTGCATCTCCCACGTTCAGGTCGGAGCTGAAGGAATCGGGCAGCGCCTTTTCGTAAGCGGCGATTACCTTTATCCCCGCATCTTCCGGAATAAACTGGGATGGCCACCACGCGTGAAAAACAGGCTCGGCGATTCCGTTCCAGAGGGAAGAGCCGGACAGGGAAAGCCTGATCCTGCCGCTGAAACTCGGAACCCGCAGTTTTGTCGGTTTCCTCTTCACCCGGAGAAGGCCGATGCCGTCGGCAGACGCAAGTCCCGCGCCGCCGCAAAAACCAAGATAGCTTCCTCCTTCTTCCACGAAGGCCCTTATAGCTTCGACACCCTCTTCACCGAGGGATTTCAGCTTGTTCGACGCCCAGCCGCCGGGCACGAAGAGCATCCTGTAATTTTTTAGTTCTCCTTTCCTTATATCATCTGAACGGATAAGTTCAAAAGAAAGATTACAGGCCTTCAGAGCCTTATATGACATCAATCCCCAAAGAAACGATTCGTCCCATAGAAAAGCAACCGTTTTATTTCCCATTACTCCAGCACTCCATTACTCCACTTCTTTTCATAGCCTCTCGGTGTAATCATATAGTTATTCAATGTAAATGTCTGAGAGTTTCCTATTATCACTGTTGTCTGCATGTCGATCTCGTAATTGAGCATGTCCCTCAGATTTGCGATAATAATCCTTTCATTTTCCCTCATTGCACCCTTTACTATGCCTACAGGTGTTTCGGTGCTCCGGTGTTTGAGAAATATAGCCCTTGCCTTATTGATATGCTCAGGCCTTCCCATGCTTTTGGGATTATAGAGGACTGTTACAAAATCAGACATCGCCGCTGCTGCAAGCCTTTTCTCAATTAATTCCCACGGTGTGAGTCTATCTGAAAGGCTTATTACTGCGAAATCATGCATGAGCGGCGCGCCGAGCCTTGCTGCGCAGGCATTCAGGGCAGATATACCGGGGATGACTTCTACAGCGATGCGTGATGCATTACTTCCTTTTATCTCATTACGCATTACGGATAACGCATTACGGTCTTTAAGTATCTCAAACACCAGCCCTGCCATGGCATATATTCCCGGGTCTCCGCCGCTTATGACAGAAACGGTTTTTCCAGACAGCGCAAGCTCTACTGCCTTTTGGCATCTGTCAATTTCCTGTGTCATGCCAGTGGATACAACCTCTTTATCTTTGATCAACTCCTGTATCAAATCGAGATATGTTCCGTATCCAACAATAACATCTGACTTTCTTATGGCATCCTGCGCATAAGGGGTTATATGCTCGATACCACCCGGACCTGTGCCGACAATGTAAAGCTTTGGAGTGATGGAGTGTTGGAGTATTGGAGCAACTAATTCAGCAACTGCGACTGTCACATTTCCGATTTTCTGCTTCGGAACAAGCAGTTCCGAAGCCCCTGAAGCGAGCAATGCCGCAGGCTCCGAAACCGCATTTGCGCCTGTTGCCTTAAATACCGCATCAGATTTCTCTATGCCTTCGACCGAATTCAGCTCATCGGCAGTGAAGGTCTTAATTTTTAGATTATATTTTTCCGCGAATGTCCTTAATCCCTGTTCATTGCCTTTTATATCAATGGTTGCGATTGAATGAATTGAGAGTAATGACAGATTGCTTTCATCCAGTACGCACTTAACGCTGTCTTCTATCTCATCCGCCGAAGTGTTACTGTTACAGCCGATTCCTGCAATAAGGTTTTTGGGCCTGAGATAAAGTTGCTCTTTCACACGACATGAGCCTGCCGAGCATTCCCCGGATGAGCATTGCGGCTGTTTTAAATAAATATCTTTTTTGTTAGTTATCAATACATCTGCAAATCTCGGATCGCTTACTCTTAAAAATTCATCGGGGAGAGCTATTTCTATTTCAGAATACACTCTCAATGCGCCGCTATTAATGTAGCGGGTTGCGACATACTGCATTAGATCCCAGTCTTCGACGGCGAGATTATTCTTTGCCGCCCATGTATCTATCGCAGTAAGATTATTAACATCCGACGCGGTTGTTATCACTGCCGCGCCTTTTAGAAATTCTGCAATTTCCTTTGCCGATTCATTCGCTCCGCCAAGATGTCCGCTCAAAAGGCTTATTGCATATTTACCTGCTTCATCGAGAACAACAACGGCAGGGTCTATTCTTTTATCCTTTATCAGCGGCGCGATTGTTCTAACGACGATGCCTGCCGCCATTATGAAAATAAGGTTTTTATGCTCGTCCCATAGTTCGCGCACCACATCGGAATTAAATTTTTCAATAAGAGCCTCGGGATAAAGCCCCCGAAGCCTTTTCGCAAGATTCAGGCCGTTTTCGGTTATATAAAAAATGGCAGTGGACAAAAGCATCTCCTTATCGAAAGTTTATTATTATATCAAAAAGAGGGCGATACGCCAGCAAAACACTAAATTAGAACCCCGAATTCTATTTTTTCAAGCAAGCGTAGATTTAAGAATAGAGCATCGCTCATTCGCATTATCAGATTTTAAAGAGCCTGCCCCCTTTATCAAAGAGATAATAACGACGGGGAAAAGGATTATATAGTGCAGTTGCTAATACTTGATTTGACGGACAGGTAACGACAAAACTCAGCGGCGGGCAATTGCCCGTCCGCTGGATTTCTTTGTTAGGCGTGATTGTCTTTGATTCAACCACTTTTTAAATGATTCTTGAGCCTCACTAGATGGCTTGCCAGCCAATAATCCTTCAACACTTATGTCTTCATCAATATCTTCCCAATGGATACCGTAACCTTTGCCGATTAATCTCCAGTTATTCTTTTCTTCTGGTGTAGCATTTACCAAACGAGGGAACCATTCAAGGGGAACTGCAATTGTTCTTCCATCACTGAGATCTACGGTCAGCGTATCCCTTGTCACTTTTACATTTTCAGCTCTTGGTATTTCTATCTCAATTGCCGAAATATTCATGCCATGCCTTCTCATTTATAATTTTATGGATTTTGGTAATCTCTAACCTGCTAAATCCTCCACTACTTTGTAGTCTAACAGGGTCAAGCCAGAACTTAGCAATATTTTCATCCCGCTCAACATGTATATGTGCTGGCTCATCACGATCTCCTGCATAAAAGAAAAAACGATATGGTCCAACTTTAAGTACCGTTGGCATTTGTTTTCATATTATCATATTTTCGTATCTTTCGCCTAACATTTAATATACCAACTTGGTATTTTCTCCCTTTATAACGAGAATCACATCTGTCCAAAATAGATTTTAAGAAACCTCCGATCTGGGTACTATAGATGTAACGAGCAAATACAGAAACCCAGACCGGAGGGAACATGAATAAGTTTAGCAGCATTTTCGGACAGATTCTACAGATATTTTCGAGGAACGAGTTTTACAAGGCGGTGAGAGAGACGGGAGCGGAGAAAGGAGCAAAGGGGTTCACCCGCTGGCAGCAGTTTGTGGGGATGCTGTTTTGCCAATTGGGACAAGCGCATTCGTTGCGGGAGATATGCGGAGGACTGGCGAGCTGTATGGGGAAAGTGAAGCATCCTGGAATTCATGCCTCTCCGAACCGCTCTACGCTGTCCTATGCCAATGAGCACAGGCCGTGGCAGCTATACCAGAAGATATTCTACCAGTTGCTGGAGAAATGCCAGGGTATGGGGGCACGGAAGAAGTTCCGATTCCGAAACAAGCTGTTCAGTCTTGATACAGATTTGGACAGCATTGATAGCTATCCTCGTCCTGAAGTACCTGAAGTTCAGGTCGACCTTTGGTGGTCCTTGTCGAACCTCGTGGCGATGCTCCGGTACAACCTCTTTGCCTATAGGGACTTATGGGCATGGATTAATAACCCCTTTGAAGCACCGCCCTTTGTCCTGGAAATGGAGCAGCTTTCGCTGCACGGTATATGATTTGGACAGCATCGGGAAAAGAAAAAGGGCAACCTGGTTTTGAAAATGTGGTTTTGTCCGTCCAAAAACCTTACAGGGTAAGAAAGAGGGTTAAGAGTTCAAATTATTTTGGATAGCAGTGAACGAGAGTATTAGCATATTAAGACAAGAAATAATAGCAAAGGTTGGCATTTTGTGGTAATTTGGAGTAAAAGCCAAGTTGGTATAATATGGGGAAATTGTCCAATTCAAAAGAAAAGAGGACAAAAAAGAGGGACGGCGACCATTTATACCTATCGATTACTGGTTGAATCAGTATTAGCCCCTGTATTCATGCTTGAAATCCTTGTCATATAATTTCGATTCTTTGCCGAGGGATTCCGATGATGCCCTGAGAGACTCGCCTACATAAATCAGCGCTGTCTTTTTTATGCCCGCGTCTCCCACAAGCGAGTCGAGGTCTTTAAGCGCTCCTCTTATCACCCGCTGTTCAGGCCATGAAGCCTTTTCAATGATCACGACAGGCGTATCTTCGGGATAGCCCTCCAAAAGCTCATTTTTTACTTTTTCGATCATGCCGACGCTCAGGAATATAACCAATGTCGCTTTATGCTTTGCCAATCCGTTTAACTTTTCGGTTTCGGGAACAGGGCTTCTTCCTTCAAGCCTTGTAAATATCACGGTCTGGCTGATCTCGGGTATTGTGAGTTCCTGACCTAAAATCGCGGCCCCCGCCACCGCAGAGGATACGCCGGGTATGACTTCATACCCTATCTTCAGTTCCCTCAGCCTCTCTATCTGCTCGGATATGGCGCTGTAGAAAGACGTGTCACCCGTATGGAGCCTCACTGTCGTCTTGCCCCATTCCGCCGCTCTTTTCATCACCTCTATCACTTCCTCGAGGGTCATCGTCGCAGAATTATATATTTCCGCCTTGATATCCCGGAGGAGCTCGGGGTTCACGAGACTGCCGGCATAGATGACGACATCCGCACTGTCAAGGACCCTTCTGCCTTTCAATGTTATAAGTTCCGGGTCGCCCGGACCAGCTCCTATAAAAAATATCTTGCTCATGACTTCCTCATTCTCCTTATCTCACCCTTTCATTTCCTCACGATCACCATCGAAAAATAATCGAGGTTTTCCTCTCTGACATCCCTGATATTTCTGAAGATCTTCTCATCGTCCATTGAGGCCCTCGCCACATATACCGCCTTTTCAACAAAACCCTCCTCTTCGAGCCCTTTCTTGACCTCACCAAAGACCTTATGGACCTTCATAAGAACGAGGACGTCGAAATCTTTCAAGACCCTTTTCAGGTCCTTCACGTACGTGGCCGGTATGACAGCTATCTTCTCATGGGCGAGGCTGAGCGAGACGCCCGCTCTCGATGCCGAAGCAGTGATCGACGAGACTCCGGGGACGATCTCGATCACAAGGGACGAATCAAGCTCAAGAAGCCTGTCGTGCAGATAGAAGAAGGTGCTGTAGACCGTGGGATCGCCGAGGGTAACGAAGGCGACGTCGATCCCCTTCTTCAGTCTGCTCAGAACCGCTTCTGCCGTATCATTCCATTTTGAGTCGAGTCCGGCGTCATGCCCTGAATCCCTGGTCTTCCTCATCGGGAAATGGGCTTCGACAATCTCCTTGCCGTCCAGATCCAGCGCCCGCCTGACAATAGATAGGGCGAGACTGCTCCCTTCTTCCCTGCCCTTCGGGACACAGATACACCTCACTTCACTGAGTATCCTCACCGCCTTAAGCGTCAATAACTCCGGGTCCCCGGGTCCGACCCCTATGACAAAAAGCGTTCCCTTCATCACACTCCCTTCTCTCCTGTTATGATAAATACTGGGTTCAATGCGGTCAGATGTCTTTTCCCGGCGACTGTCTTCGATCTTGACACCGACACTTCGGAGATCCCGACTTCAAAACCATTCTTATCGAGAGATGCAATCGCTTCATGCAACGTTTCCAGTGTGGCCGCGTTCAGGACAACGATCCCTGCAGGCATCGTCCGTCCTATTAAATCTATGATCTCATCGAGCCGGCCGCCGCTGCCGCCGATGAACACCCTCCGGGGGGAAGGCAATCCTTCCAGCGCCTCAGGCGCCTTGCCGTAATGCGCCTTTACGTTTTGAACACGGAACCTCCGGCAATTCGTCCTGATGTTATCGATCTGCTCCTCTTCCTTTTCTATTGCGAATATGTCCAGCCCCGGGCAGAGCCTCGCCGCCTCCACCGATACCGAACCCGAGCCCGCGCCTATGTCCCAGAGCACACCCTTTTCCGGCAGCCTTAATTTGTGTATCGTCACCGCCCTGATCTCGTCCTTTGTTATGAGTCCGCGTGAATGATGGATATCGATCTCCGTAAGTCCGAAGGAACTGATGGACTCAGAAGCAAGGCTGCATTCAGGCTGTGTTTCCGCCATTGCGGCTTGTCCACTATCGTTCTTTGAAGAAGGATTTTCCGCACTGGCGGACCCGCCCGGGGCCGGGCCGTTAAGAGGGAAAGGCAACGATGAGTCTTTCTCCCTGATTATTATCACCACATTCGGATCTGAAAAGGTCCTGCCCGCTATCTCTTCGGGAGTTCCAGCAATGACCTTTTCTTCCGCATATCCCAACCTTTCACAGACATATATGGTAGACCCCGTTCCGACGGAAGACTTGAGAATCTCCTTTGAGATCCCAGAGGGGTCGTTCACCCTATCGGTAAGGACGGCGATCTTGTCATGAAGCTCAAGAAGATACGGAATGTCCTTGACCTTGTACGCGGGCATTCTCCTCTTCTTGGGATCCGGACCTCCGTGGATGCTCATGAGGAAGGCATCGTCCCAGGGTTCTCTTATCCTCGCAAAAGCGACCTGGACGCTCGAAAGGTCGGGTGAAAGCTCTACCATATCTCTCCCGAATTCCTTTACGATCCTCCTGCCGATGCCGAAAAAGAGAGGATCTCCGGAGGCGAGAAACGATATGGTCACAGACTGCGAACCGGAGATTGCGGATTTCATATATTCGATCGTCTCGTCTACATTGTTGATCACCTTGACTGCTTCTTTGACTGCCTCGAACTCATCATAACCCCTGAAAACCTCGGAAAGCCTCTGCGAGGCAAGGATGATGTCTGCACTCATAATGATTTCCCTCATCCCTTTATCGAGAGGCTTGTGACCTATCCCTACGACATAGATCTTACTCACTGCTTACAAAAACCTCTCCCTCATAGGATATAAGATGGTTAACTACCGGGACCCCTCCGGTAATCGCCTCACCGTACTTCTTTGCGGCATTGCAGACCTTTTGAAAGAGTGCGGGCTCGGGCCCGTACGTCGATACGATATAGTTGAATACCTCGCGGGCGGTATTAAAATTTCTGTCCCGCGGGACCGGGATGCCGAGATTGTTCAGAAGGCCGACGGTTTTCTCTATGTCAATCGCCCCGTGTCTCACATGAGTCTGCGGTTTCGACATCGCGATCTTGAGCATCTTCGCCCACTGGGCGCAGAGATGAACCCTCATGAAGCCATGGTTTTTCGCATCGACGAGGGAGAATTCAAGATAATCCCCCATCATCACATAGGCATCTTCGGGAAACTTAAACTTCTCCATATGGGCCCTTTCCGAAACCCTGCCAGCTGAGACGACGATCTCCTCGAGATTGAGCGCCTTTGCGACATCCATCGAAGCGGTTATGGATGCTGTCCAAGCCTCGGCCGAGAGAGGTTTCACAATGCCTGAAGTGCCGAGTATGGAGATACCCTCGATTATTCCGAGCCGCGGGTTGAGCGTCTTTTTTGCGAGTTCCTCGCCCTCAGGGACCGAAATGGTGACTTCGATAACCCCCCTTTGCCTCATCTTTGTAAGGGGGGGATGGGGGGATGAGGCAGGTTCAGCCTCTCTCAGTGCCTCAAATACAGCCTCTCTTATCATCTTCCTCGGCACGGGATTGATGGCAGCCTCGCCGACAGGCATCGGGAGGCCTGGCTTCGTGACCCTGCCTACACCTCTGCCGCCCTGGATAATCAGTGACGGATAACCGTTTATGTGTAACGAACCTTGAACAACTCCACTTTTATAGGATATCGCGTCATCCATGACGACCTCTGCCACTATCTCCGCTCCGTTGGTCACATCAGGGTCGTCACCGGCATCCTTGATAACCGAAGCCCATGCCGTCGAATGCGGATAGCGCTCTCTGAACCCCGAACCATGGACCTTGAAGCTCACCCTGCTGCCGTCCGGAAAGGGGATATCAACATCAGTGATGGGTGATGGCTGATGGATGACGAGACCCAGCTGACTTAGACCGGCCACTCCGGAGTCGTTATTCAGGAGGAGCGTCGTGGCCGCCTTTGCCGCAGCGGCGGCGCATGCTCCCGTGGTATAGCCAGACCTCAATATTTTACGCATGCAATTTCAGGATCTCCCTTCTCGCCTCGCCGATGGTAAGCGGTATCTTTTTGAACTGAAGACCGTCCTCATGTTTCAGTCTGTAGATGAGTTCCGCTATCTGGGGAAGCCTCAGCTTTGCATGCGCCATATCTTCGGGCGCGGTGAATACATCCTCGGGGATGCCGCCCCTTATTATACGGCCTTTGCTCAGGATATAGAGCTCGTGCAGAAAAAGCGGCACGAGATCGACGCTGTGGGTCGCCATTATGATCGTTACCCCTTTTCCCCTGTTCAGTTTCGTGAGGAGATTGATCATCCTGTATTCGCCCATAGGGTCTAGTCCCGCGGTAGGCTCATCCAGGAGCAGTATCTCGTGGCCCATCGCGAGGAGCCCTGCGATACATACCCGCTTCTTCTGTCCGAAACTCAGGTTATGGATCGACTTCCCGAGACACCTGTCCATCTCGACCTGCCTGAGCGCTTCTTTCACCCTTACTTGAATTTCCCTTTCGGCAAAGCCCATATTTATCGGGCCGAACGCCACGTCTTCGAACACCGTCGGGGCAAAGAGCTGGTCATCGGGGTTCTGGAATATGAGGCCGACTTTGCGATAGATCTCCCGGGGTGAGAGCTTCCTGATGTCTACCCCGTCGAGGTGAACGGTCCCCTTGAAATCCTTCACGAGTCCGTCCATTATCTTCAGGAGAGTCGTCTTTCCGGAACCGTTCGAGCCGAGTATGCCTACGAACCTTCCCTGCCTTATCGAAAGGCTGATGTCTGCAAGGGCCTTGGTGCCGTCAGGGTATCTGAAAGAACCGATCTCGACCGAGAGTCTGACTATATCCGCCATATCAAACCCAGCATTATGATACACAAGGCCAAAAGGATAATTTCAGAAGGCACGAAGGGCCTGTGTCTCATCATCGGCATGTTTCCGTCGTACCCGCGCTGTACCATCGCAACGGTCGTATTCTGGCTGTGCTCAAAGGCCTTGAGGATGAGCGAGCCTGAGAGGACGCCGAAGGAACTCAGTCCGCGCCTGACGCCAGAATAGCCGAGGCGGTTTTTCTGTGCGTTATAGATAACCATTGCATCCTCAAGAAGCACGAAGATATACCGGTAGGCGAAGAGAGATATCTCGATCAGGCCCTTCGGGATCCTAAGCCACGAGAGTCCTGCCATGAATTCAGCAAAGGGCGTCGAGAACCCGAGGAGGGCTACGACCGATACTGCACCCGCTATCCTGCTCGCGATGATCAGCCCTTCCATAAGCCCGTCCCTGTAACAGGATATCTTCAGCCACGGGAGACTAACGGAAAAGAGCGCTTCCTTCCCTCCAAAGAAAAGTTTGAGGAGAATAACGACGGAGACTATAAAGAGGGGCTCGGAGAACCTCAGGAGAAGAATCCTGAGCGGTATCCTCAGCCTAATGCATGCGGATATGCATAGCGCGGCCACGAAAAGCGGAAAGATCACACCCCTATGACTCAAGACCATGACAAGGACCGCGAGGGAGGCGAGAATCTTCACCCTCGCGTCCGCCCTCGCGAGGGCATGCTCTCTCTTGAAGCACTCGGAAAAAAGTTCCATTCTATTTCCTCGGACAGTCGCCTGTATCAGGCCCCTTTTCTTTCAAAACCTTTGTCCTCTGTTCAAGGATCGTCCTCCAGTAATATCCGGCCGTAAACCCTCCGGCGACTCCTGCTAGAAGGAAGACGAAAAGGAGGAGATCGCCCTGGTCCGTGTTGATGAAGGGTTCTCTGGCCTCTCTGCCGTGTTCCTTTGCATATCTCTCCACCACAGACTCGTCAACGCCCTGCCATTTGCCTGCCGCAAAGGCGGAAGCGAATAGCGAGCAGTGAATAGTGATCAGCAAGAAAACAGAAAGGAGCAGGAGTTTCTTTATTTGAATTTTGAATTTTGAACTTTCAACCTTCAACTTCATACCGTAGCCTCCTCCGGCTTTAGGACGCGCATCTTCACAAGAAGGTCTGGCCTCTTTCTACGGAGCAGGACCACCACCCCGGCAGACATCGCCCCTTCGAGGATACCGAGGGGAAGCTGTGTCGGGATAAATGCGATGAGGATCTTCCAGAAAAGGGGACCAAAAGGAGAGTCCCCACGTATGCCTGAGGCAAGCTCGACGGATGTTGTGAAATAGGTGGCCCAATCTGCCGATGCTCCGGCCATAAAGCCCGATATCGCGAGGCCGGCTCGAGCCGCTCGAAACACCCTGAAGGTAAGGTATCCAGTGAAGGACCCCATCACTCCCATTGATACGATGTCTGCGCCAAGCGTGCTCAGCCCTCCGTGGGCGAGAAAGAGGGCCTGGATAATCAGAGCCACAGCGGTGATAAGGACGCTGATCCCCGGCCCGACGAGTATTCCGGAGAGGCCTGTGCCGCAGGGATGGGAACAGGTCCCTGCTGTCGGCACCGGGACAGGCATACAGGAAATAATGAAGACTACAGCTGAGAGAAGTCCCACAAGAGGCTTGAAGGAGAGGTCGGCCTGAGACATCTTCTTCAGCCGGTGCAGACCGTAGGCCACAAAGGGCGCAGAAAGGAAGAACCAGAACGCGGCCCATCCGAAGGGCAAGATGCCTTCTGAAATGTGCATGGCATGGGCATCGGAAACAGTGAAGAGTGAAGAGCAAAAAGTAAACAGAGAAAAGAACAGGACTTTGGCCTTTCTTCCCGGGTTGGTCCCATATCCCGCTATTTTGAATAGTGTGTGACTTTCTTCTCTTGTTTGTCCCATTCCTTTCATGCTTTCCTCCCGGCCATGATCAGCAAGGCATTTACGATGGCGACCGCGACAGGAGTGCCGCCCTTCCTGCTCAGGTTCGTAATGAATGGGAACTTCTGCATGGCAAGCATTGTCTTTGATTTAAGGGCATCGACAAACCCGACTGGCACGCCTACTACGAGAGGCGGCCCCCCTATAGTCTCACCCTCATTTAGGGGGGAAGGCGAGGGGGTAAAAAGCTCAATAGCTTTAAGTAGCGCTGTCGGAGCATTTCCGATCGCAATTATGCCGACATTGCCTGAGATCCCTTTCTCCAACGCCACTTCCGCGCGGGTCCTTCCTGTCTCTCTGGATATCCTCACGACTTCCTCATCCGAGATCCTGCAGATCACCTTGCCTCCCCACCCTTCGAGCAGTCTCTTGTTTATCCCCGCCCTCACCATTTCTATATCCGTCAGGATGTCCTTGCCCGAGCGTATTGCGTCTATGCCCACCCTGATCGCATCGGAATGGAAAAGGAGAGTTTTCCTGAATTCGAAATCTGCGGTCGAATGGATCACCCTCCTTATCACAGGGAGTCTTTCAGGCGGAATATCGCCCAGGTCCACTTCCTCCGAGATTATCTCGAAGCTCCTCTTCTCTATGGGATGCTGGTCCTCCCCGGAAAATGGTTTCTCTGCGAGCGTTTTTTTTGTACTGCCGTTGATGCTCGCCTCAATCCTCTCCATCACTATCTGGATCAGCTTGTCGTGTATGCCGAGCGGTTCCGTATAAACGAATTCCACATCGGGATAAAGGCCTTCCGCCTCTCTGATGACTGCGGGAATGTCCTTTTTGACGTGCATACCCGGGTAAAGAAAATAGGGGTGTAGGATGATCCTCTCGGCACCGCCTCTGACACATTCCGCTATTGCGCCCTTGATGTCGGGGTCGGCAAACTGAAGGTACGCTGCTTTTACACAGTCATTGTCGCACCCAGGGTGGATTCTTCCGTGGAGGAGTTTCCCGACAAGATCGATGGTATTGGCGTCTTTCCTGGGACTCCCGTGGCCGATGAGTATTACATTTTCCATTCCCTCTCCTTTGCAAAACGCACAAGATTCCCTGCAAGGGCAGGGTTGCTGCCAAAATGGACGTGGATATAGCTCGCAAGGGTATTCCTGAACCTGTATCCCTCGTTGCCCTTCCCCAGGCCGCTGCCGTCCTTCACCGAATAGACCTCGGAAAATCTCCTGTCATCCCCCTTTGCTGAAGGACGGGTGGTTATCTCCGAATAATGGAACTCGTGCCCCCGCAGTCTCTCTCCCTTTTTCCCGAGAAGACAGTCCTCATTGAGGGATATCTCCCGGTAACCGAGTTTCGATCTCCTCTTCTTCATCTCCGTCTCGAAGGGATAGATGTCTGCCATTGGGTAAAAGTTCCGGTCGAAATCATATATCCCCCGGGAGAGGTACATGAGCCCTCCGCATTCGGCATAGAGCGGCTTATCCGTGTGTGCCCAATCGTAAACGGACCTGAGCATCGACCTGTTCTTCGATAATTCCCGCGCGTAGAGCTCCGGATATCCTCCTCCGATATATACCGCATCGGCATTTTCAGGGATCTTCGAATCCGAAAGGGGACTGAATCTGACGATTACAGCGCCTTCTTTCTTCAGAAGGTCCAGATTGTCCTCATAATAAAAGCAGAAGGCCCTGTCATGGGCAACAGCGACTAAGGACTCTGCCGTGGCCGATGATCGAGATTGCCTTCCTTCTCCGTGGCGACCGGGTAATCCGATTTCCGAATTCCGTATTATAAAATCGAGGTCCACACACTCCAGGACCGCATCCGAAAGCTTCCTCAGGTTTTCATCACTGATCGGATTTTCCTCTGCCACCGCAAGACCGAGATGCCGTCGCGGTATCTCGAAATCGAGGTCTCTCGGCAGGCAGCCGATAACCGGGACATCGGTAACGCCGTTCTTCAGTCTTCTAAAATGGTTCTCCGATGCCACACGGTTGAATATGATGCCAACAATATTATTCGTGCCGGAGTGACGGGACGTGGGCATATCATTGATGGCCCGACACTTTGAGTCGCTGCCTTGAGGCATGCCGAAGGACATGAACCCCTTCACCACCGCGCCCGCGCTTTCCGCCATGCCATAGGCATCGACGACGAGAATGACGGGAAGGCCGAGCGTTGCGGCAAGGGTCGCGGTGCCCAATGCACCGTCATAGAGACCCATCACCCCTTCGACAACAGAGATATCCGCATCCAGCGAGTTCAGATAAAAGCTCTCCAGGACATAAGATTCGCCGCACATCCAGAGGTCAAGGTTCCTTGACGGCCTTCCCGTTATAAGCCTGTGGAGCCCCGAATCTATAAAATCCGGCCCGGCCTTGAACTGTTGAACCCTCAGTCCTCTTTCTCTAAGGGCCTCGAGCAAACCGAGCGTGACGGTCGTCTTGCCGCATCCGCTGTGTGTTCCTGCCACGACTATCCCCTGCACAGGATTGAAAGCTCCCCCAACAGTGCGGTATTGTCCTTCCGGGACTTCACCGCAATGCGGACATATCTTCCGTTGAGGCCCGCAAAATTCGAGCAGTCCCTGAGGAGTATCCCCTTCCTTTTTAGGAGGGCGAGCGCTTGCTGGGCGTTCTCCATCTCCATGAGATAATAGTTGGCAGAAGACGGCGTGAACTTCACTCCAAGGGCTCTCAGACTCTTCTCGATAAACCGCTTCTCTCGTCTCATCGTCTTCATCGATACCTTCTTGTATGCCTCGTCACAAAGGGCAACAATCCCCGCCCTTTGGGCAAGGGTATTCACCGTCCATGGTTCCTTCAGCCTTCTTATGATGCCGGCAAGTGCCCTGGGAAACATGCCGTACCCTATCCTCAGGCCTGAAAGGGCATAGAATTTCGTGAGCGACCTCAGGACGATCAGACGGGAGCCGGCGGCCACCTTATCGACCACGGATTCTCCGGGACAGAAATCGATGAATGCCTCGTCGACAATGAGGTAGCATTTCAGTCTCTCTGCGGCATCGGCAATCTTCAGGACTTCGGTCTTCCCGAGCAATCTTCCGGTCGGATTATTGGGGTTGCAGAGGAATGCAATGTCACAGCCTTTCATCGCCCTGATAAAGCGTTCCGGGTCTATGTCGAAGTTCCTTTCTCTCTTTAAGGGGTACCCCATGATGCTCGCATTGCCGATTCTGCACGCCCTCTCGTATTCGGAAAAGGTCGGGGCAGGAATAAGCACCCTCCTGGGACCCAATGCCCGGGCGACAAGGTATATCAGTTCTGTGCTGCCGTTGCCGCAGACGATCGACTCGCGGTCCACTCCGAGCGATGCGCTGAGGTGCAGCGCGAACGGTTCCGCATACGCCTCAGGGTAGTTCGGCAGGTCCGGGATCCCTCTCTTTATTGCCGAGACTACAGAGGCCGGCACCCCCAGGGGGTTTATCGATGCGCTGAAATCGATTAGCTCCCTTTCAGGGATTCCCGTTTCCTGCGATGCCATGTAGATATTTCCGCCATGTTCCATATCGATCAGCTCCTCACCGAAAGTGTGACCGCCGCGATTCCGGCGCCGAGGAAGGAGGCTGCCTGAACAATGAGGATCGCCTCGTCTGCGGCAGAGAGATAGTCTTCGCTTGTCGCCTCTCCGATATAGGGTTTTTCCACAAGCTCTCCCCCATAGGTTGACGGACCTCCGAGCCTTACGCCGAGGGCGCCTGCCATCGACGCCTCCGGGATCCCGCTGTTAGGGCTTGTATGTTTACGGCCATCCCGGAGCATGATCATAAAAGAGCGCCCGGCGACGGAGCAGGAGTTGAAGATATCCTTGACAACGCCTATAGCTAAAACTGAAACGACGATGAGCATACCCGTTATCCGTGCCGGAAGGAAGTTCGCGACATCATCGAGCCTCGCGGCGGCCCGGCCGAAACGGATGTACCGGTCGTTCCTGTATCCCACCATCGAATCGAGGGTGTTGATCGCTTTGTAAGCCAGGGCAGCGGGAAGCCCTCCGATTACGAGATAGAAAATGGGGGCGATGATCCCGTCTGAGAGGTTTTCGGCGAGTGTTTCGACAGTCGCCTTCAAGATATCTTTTTCAGGGAGATTTTCGGTGTCCCGGCCCACGATCATGCTCAGCTTATACTGAGCGGCCCTGATGCTTCCGTCTTTCACCGACTCTATGACGAGACGTGCCGCGTCGGTCAATCCGCGCAATGCTATCGTCGTCGAGACGAGATAAACAATTGCCACGGTGCCGGCGACACCCCAAACATCCTGTGTCTGGAGCGCCCGCAGCGCCTTCACGATAAAAAAGGCGAGGGTCGCTGCAGGAAGGACGACGCAGACGACCAGCAGGATACCGGCCAATCTCTCCTCAAGAGGCGTGGTGAAATATCTTCTCAGGAAGAGTTCCACTCTCCTTATCCAGCTGCCGATGATCGTTACAGGATGGGGCAACCACCGGGGGTCACCTATCGCAAGATCGAGCATGAACGCAAGAATCAATTCATGAGGACCTATCACAGGCCTGCCGTCCTCCTCACAAAGTCCATATCGATGTTATCTCTCACGACGCAGGCGAGCCGGTCGATCGCCGCTTCCTTCACTTCAGCATAGTTCACGTTGGATTTCAGAGGGTCCAGTCCTTTCTGCGTCCTTATATGATCGAGAATCCCGAAGGCATCGTTTTCGAATATGCCGTGCAGATAAGTGCCCCAGCAGTTCCCGTTCCTCGATCCGTCGGGAATGGGCGTTTCATGCTGGACGCGGCCTCCCGCCCGAAGAAGCCTCCTCACCCTGAACAAGCCGATGTTCCCGCTGCTCGTACCCATATGGATCTCGTATCCCTTCAATGGCTCATGGTTGATAGCTGATTTCTGATAGCCAGAGAATTTGTCTCTCATGCTATGATTCACGAGCAATGAGCTATCACCCAGTTCCGCTTCCACCCGGCAGGTCGTTTTCGTCTGGTGAAAAACAGTCTCGATATCGAGGAGACCTATGCCCTCTATCTCTTTACGGGAGCTTTCAACACCGTGGGGGTCCATGATCCTTCTCCCCAGCATCTGGAAACCTCCGCACATACCCATCACCTGGACGCCCTTTGCGTTTGCCCGTTTTATGCTTTCATCGAGCTCCATCTCACGCAGCATAAGCAGGTCCTTGACGGTATTTTTTGTGCCGGGGACTATCACGAGGTCGGCGTTTTCGATGTCGGAATGGTTCCGGGAGAAAATGACCTCGACGTCCGGCTCGCATGCGAGCGGATCGAAATCGGTGAAGTTCGAGATATATCTGAGACCGACGACAACGATTCTTATCGTCCCCTTTGAATGTTCTCTCCTTATCGCGGACTGATATTTCTGGAGCGCAAGTCCGTCTTCTTCGGGCAGGGATATATCGGTCACATATGGAAGGACCCCTATCACCGGTTTACCGGTCTTTTGTCTTATCATATCGAGTCCCGGTCTCAGTATGCCGAGGTCGCCTCGGAATTTGTTGATGAGGAAGCCCTTTATGTGCCTGCTGTCCCTTCCGAGCAGTTTCATCGTCCCGTAGAGTGAAGCGAAGACTCCCCCTTTATCGATATCGCCTATGAGGATCACCGGCGCCTTCGCATATTTCGCCGCGGACATGTTCACGATATCGGACTTCATGAGATTTATCTCAGCGGGGCTTCCTGCGCCCTCCATAATGATGAGTTCGTACTTCTGCGATAGCCTGTCGTATGATTCCCTGACAGCGTTCCAGGCCCGTTCCCTGGACGCGTAGTATTCACGGGCCTTCATTGTGCAAAGGACCTTCCCCTGGATAATCACCTGCGAGCCGGTCTCTTCCGATACCTTTAGGAGCACAGGGTTCATGTCCACAGTCGGCTCTATCCCCGACGCCTCCGCCTGGAGCGCCTGCGCCCTGCCGATCTCGCCGCCCTCCAGGGTGATGTAGGAATTGAGCGCCATGTTCTGACCCTTGAAGGGAGCGACCCGTAGACCCGTGTCCCTGAAGATCCGGCATAGGGCCGCTGTGATGAGACTCTTACCCGCGCCCGAGCCTGTTCCCTGCACCATCAGCGCCTTAGCCATCGACGCCGCCACGATGTTTCAGACGGGGTCCCGCAGCCATACCGATACCGCCATCAAAAAAAGTATTTCAGATGTTTCACTCATCGCCCCGAAATTGTCTCCCGTAAGCCCTCCGAACCTCCTCCGGAAAAAGTAACCGGAGAGGAGACTGAAGAGGTACAGGGAAAGAGAGGCAATCAGCAGGAACCGGATGCTCCTTATGTCGTAGATCCCGTAAAAACGCAATCCCGCCACGGAGAGGAAGAGTGCGAGCAAGACGAGTGTAGAGAGGAGGACATGGAAGGGCCTCACATTGTCAAGGAAGATACGGCCGAGACCGTCTCTACGGGCGGAGAGACCGTGATTCATTGCCGGGATCGTGACCCATTTCGAAAGTGCGGGCATCAGAAGGAGCATACATAAGGCAACGGCGAGTGGGACTGAATAAAACAGAGTTTTCAGGAGGAGAAACTTCAGGAGGAGCGTCATCACCATCGCGATAGCCCCCATCGCGCCGATCGTGCTGTCCTTCATCACGGCGAGCCTCCTCTCGATGTCCTTGGCAGGGTCGCCGGTCGACTTGATCGCAAGGGCGTCGAAGGTGTCGATCAGTCCGTCCATGTCAAATCCGCCGTTGATGAGGAGCTGGACGAGGACGACGAGCCCACTCACGACCTCGGGGCTGAACACCTGAAGCCCTGCGAAGGCGGTCGCCGCCATCAGGAGCCCCTGAAGCGCCCCTGCCAGGGGGAAGAATATCGTCGATGCAACGAGGTCCCTTTCGGAGACCTTGCCTCTCACCTTTACGGGAATGATCGTGAGAAACTGTAATGCAAGCAGCATCTGTTTCATCTAATTCAGGATCTCATCGGAGACCCCGGCCTCGCGGAAGGTCGCCATCTCGCGGTATATCTTCAGACCCGCTTCTATGAGCATCATCGAGAGCGCAGCCCCCGTCCCCTCGCCGAGCCTGAGATCGAGGTCGAGGACAGGCTTCAGCCCCATCTTGCCGAGCATTGTCTTATGGCCCTTTTCGACAGAATTATGGGCCGCGAACATATAATCCTTCGTCTTCGGTTCGAGGCAATAGGCAATGAGGGCGCCGGCCGTCGATATAAAACCGTCTATTACGACAGGTGTGCGGTTCAGGGCGGCTCCGAGTACCAGTCCGGCGATGCCGCCGATCTCGGCGCCGCCGACCTTCGAAAGGACGTCAATCGCATCCGTCGCATCGGGCTTATTGAACCGTATCGCATCTTCGATCACCCTGATCTTCCGCTGCAGGGACTCGTCTGATATGCCTGTCCCTTTACCGGTAACCTCGGAAACCGGCCTGCCGGTGAGGACGGATGCGATGGCGCTCGAAGGCGTCGTATTTCCTATGCCCATATCGCCGGTGCCGAAGATCTTGTACCCTTTTTCCGCATAGCTGTCCGCAAGCCCTATCCCCGCCTCGATGCACCGGAGAGCCTCCTGCCTCGTCATCGCCGGGCCTCTAAGAAGATTCTTCGTCCCCCTGACGACCTTCATCTTCATGAGGCCCTCTGCCTCGCCGAAGTCATGATCAACGCCTATGTCCACCACCACGACCTCTGCCCCGGCATGTCTCGCAAGTACATTGATGCCCGCACCGCCCCTGAGGAAGTTGAGTACCATCTGGGCGGTCACCTCCTTTGGATAGGCAGATACTCCCTCCTGCACCACACCGTGGTCTCCGGCAAAGGTGAAGACGACCTTCCTGTCGAGCAGGGGATTTCTGTTTCCCGTGATCGCGACGAGTCGCCGTGCAAACTCCTCGAGCCTGCCGAGACTTCCGGGCGGCTTGGTGAGGTTATCGAGCCGTTTCTGCGCTGTTTCATATAACGTTTCATCCACCGGTCTGATATTTTTCAGCGTCCTTGCCACCACGTCCATTTAGATCTCCCTCTTCATTTTATTTTCAGGGGTATCCCGGCCGCGACGAGATAGACCTCGTCGGCAACATGCGCGACCCGCTGGTTCAGATACCCCGCGCAGTCCCTGAATCTCCGGGACAGCGGATTGTCGGGCACGATACCCATCCCGACCTCGTTCGAGACGATAAAGAGGTGCGACCGGTTGTATCCGGCGAGTGTTGCTGTGAAATCCTCGCAATACCTTTCGAGAAGCCTATCGTCCGTGAGGAGCAGGTTCGAGACCCAGAGAGTGAGACAATCGAGAAGGATCACGTCATGGGTATTCGTGATCTCCCTGATGAGGGAAGGTACATGCAACGGCTCTTCGAAAGTGTCCCACTCGCCTGAACGCTCCTTTCTGTGCAGTACTATCCTTTCCTCCATCTCCCGGTCGAAGGCCTGCGCGGTCGCAATGTACGCCTTCTTTCCCATCTGAGCCGAGGCGTTCCCTACGGCAAAGCCGCTCTTCCCGCTCCTTGCCCCGCCGAGGATGAAGACAGTCCTGCCTCTTCCGTCAGTCATAACTCACCATCACTACTGTCCCAGGCGATATCTCTCCTTTTATTCCGGACGACTATAATCCGCCATCTACCTCTTATCGGACCCCGCCATGTCGTTTTCGAACATTCCGCTCAGAATATCATTGGCGCAGAACTTCCCGCACATCGTGCATGAATGTTCGTCGGCATTGCCCCTCCTGGTCTTTATCTCCTTCGCGCGTTCAGGGTCTATCGCGAGCGAGAACTGAGTCGTCCACTGCATGTCCCGTCTCGCCTTCGACATCGCTTTGTCTGCCTGCATGTTCCTGTGCTTTATCATGTCTCCCACATGGGCCGCTATTCTCGAAGCGATGACCCCTTCCCTTACATCCTCGGGGAAGGGAAGGCCGAGGTGCTCGGACGGCGTCACATAGCAAATGAAATCAGCGCCGTATGAAGAAGAGAGCGCGGCTCCGATAGCAGCGGTGATATGGTCGTAGCCGGGCGCGATATCTGTCGTGATCGGACCGAGCATGTAAAAGGGAGACTCGCCGCTCATCTTCTTTTCCATGATGATATTTGCCTCGATCTCATTGATCGGGATATGTCCCGGGCCTTCGACCATGGTCTGGCACCCCATCTGCCTTCCGATTTCAGCGAGTTCGCAATTGATGAGAAGCTCCTGGATTTGGACCCTGTCGGTCGAATCATGGATCGCTCCGGCGCGGAAACCGTTACCGAGGCTCAGGACCGTGTCATGCTTTTTCAGTATCCCTACCACCCTGTCGAAATGCTCGTAAAGGGGGTTTTCTCTGTTGTTATGCTCCATCCACGCAACCATGTACGAGCCGCCCTTCGATACGAGTCCTCCGTAACGGTAGTGCTGTTTCTTGAGCATCTCGACGGTCTTTCTGTTGATGCCGCAGTGGATTGCCATGAAGGCGACACCCTCCCGGCACTGTTTTTCGGTGATCTCAAAGAGGAGCTCCGGGGGCATATTGACGGCGGCCCCGTATTTTTCGATGGCGATGGCGAAGGCCTCGTAGAGTGGGACCGTGCCTACGGGAAGAGTTATCGCATCCATGACCGCCCTCCTGATGCCCGATATGTCACCGCCGACACTCAGGTCCATGAGCGTGTCGGCCCCGTACTTTTCAGCCACCCTGGCCTTTTCGATTTCCATGCGCAGGTCGGCGATATCGGTGGATGTGCCGATCGAGGCGTTCACCTTTGTCCTGAGACCCTTGCCTATGCCGACCGTCTTCTGCCTTCTGTTTCTATTGGCGGGAATGACGATCTTACCCGATGCAACGCGGCGCCTGACTACCTCGCCATCCACGCCCTCACTAGTTCCAACCGTCCTGATCTCATCCGTGACCTCTCCCTCTGCCGCTCTTTCCATCTGTGTCATTTTTCCCTCCTGCCAAAGCGTACCCGTCGCTGCCCGGACCAAAAAAAATCCCCAGGGCAAAAATGCCCTGGGGATTGCACCCTGTTTCACTTCATCCCCGCCTTCCGTCCGCGCGAAGGCTTTATTGCAGCGATCGGTGTTCGATGCCCGGTGTCAGTCTAAAACAACTTTGACTAATCACTCACAACCGGTAACCGGTCACTGTCGTTTCCAGGCAGGTCTTCTGGCTCTCCCGACCTCTGCCAGCCTTCCCATTCAGAATGAACAGTGGCGTAAAAACGGCAAAGGCGCTTATTCCGTCAAACAGGAATCAGGATTACAGCGGCGGGACCGCTCCCGACTTTCACGGGATTCCCTATTAAGCGCGCAGCGCCTGAAACTCACTTAATCGAAGTATATCCCCAAATTCTCTCTTTGTCAATCTATATCTTCAATTATCAATGTTCATGCAAATACGATCTTTAAAATCCCGGTGATCTTCCTCTCGGCTTCCCGACGAGAGAGGCTATGCGCGCTGCGTCAAACCTCTCTCCCGATTCAAGCGCACAGAGGCTTTCGTCAAATATGTTCACAAGCAGTCGGGTTCTCCATATCTTTACACGCGAGCCCGGCGGCTCGATAGTCCTCCCGCTCCAGATGCCATCCATGCAGGTGAAGAGGATATTCGTGATCTGTCTCATAATATCGGCGAGCGTCGCCACGTCGGGCGATTTGAAACAGGCCGTGCCTTCGTAGGGAAAAGACCATCCTGTCTCGATGCGGCCTTCCCGCCTGAGATGGCGGTACGCCTCGGTCCCCTCCAGGATTATCTGGTGATGGTAGAGCACATTTGCGGGGACCGGAAGGCTTTTCAGGAGATCGTTCCTTGCTTCGTCTCGATTCCGACGGCAGGGACATAGGAATTGATATCAAGATAAAAGGAAGGATCGAGCACACTCCTGTCCGGAGGAGCATAGCGGGCCATATCAAAATCTCGGGAAGGAGCGGTGATCCTTATTCTCCCTTTCCCCTCTCGATAATCCGCCCACTCCAAAAGGGCTCTGTGCGAGGAGCCGGGGGAGAGTCAGTTCCGCCTCTCCGATAAGGCCGTAGCGTATTTCGGGCAGGTCGCGCATCAGCCGCTCGGGGAAGAGTGAAAAGCCTGTCCCCTCCAGCATTTGAATTAAGCCATCCATGGTGCTATTCTGTAGTTAGTCATGTACCGGAAAATCCTCGCTACGGTCAACGAACATCTGAATTCAGAGATAGCCGCCGGATATGCGCTCACCCTGGCACGGGTTTGCAGCGCCAAGTTGTACCTTTGCTTTATTGCCGAAAAGGGCATGTCCCAAAGGAACCTCGCGATGGCTGAGGATGCCGTCAAGAGGCTCTTTATTGAGGCAAACAAGATGGGAATACAGGTGGAAAGCATCACGGAGACAGGCGAGCCTGTAAGGGAGATCGGGAAGATCGTCAATCATGAAAGAGTGAGTATTGCCTTCGCCTCTACGAGAAGAGAGGATATAGAAAGGAGATTTTATGCGGGGACTGTCGCAAGAAGTCTTTCTCTCAAACTCCCATGTTCAGTGGCGCTGGTGAGGGTTGTCCACAGTGCGAAAACGCATCCCCGCAAGATTCTCGTCCCGTTAAAGGCAAGGGTCGATCATTTAAGGGAGAGGGCATATTTCACCGCAAGGATGGCGGAGGGTTTCCATTCGAAGGTATTTGTTTTCCATGCGACGAAGCCCGTGGCGAAGTTCTTCCACGGCGAGATACACCTTACGCCCGCGCAGTGGGAGAGCAGGCTGCCCGAAGATATTAAGGAATTCATGGGACTTCTTATGAAATACGAAATAGTTCACGAGGGCCGGCTCACCCCCGGCACAACAGCGCGCAGTATAACCATCGAGGCAGCTTCAAAGAGGCATGACCTTGTCATAATGGGTGCCAGCGAAAGGAGTCTTCTGTCGTCTATTATCAAAGGAAATCCCGTGGAGGATGTCTTGAGGGAGACCCCGTGCGATCTCATCATTCTCAAGCCCCGTCATGAGGATTCATAACCTCCCAAGGGAAGAAGTCCTCAGGACCCTTGTTACTTCCGAGGACGGTCTCACCGAGGAAGAGGCGGAGAAGCGCCTGTCGGAATTCGGGCCCAATGAGATTAAGGAGGTCAGAAAGGTTCCTCTGTGGACGAGGTTCATCAATCAGTTTACCCATTTCCTTGCCGTGCTCCTCTGGATAGGTGCCGGTCTCGCTCTCCTGTCGGAATATCTCCATCCCGGTGAAGGGATGCTTACCCTCGGCCTTGCGATCATAGGGGTTATATTCATCAATGCAGTATTCACATTCGTACAGGAGTACAGGGCGGAAAAAACCATCGAAAAGCTGAGGCTTCTCCTGCCCTTTCATGTGAAGGTAATAAGGGAAGGGAGGGAAAAAGAAATTCCCGCAAGTGGAATAGTGCCAGGGGATTTGATTGTCCTTTCAGAAGGCGACAAGATACCCGCTGATTCGAGGCTTATAGATACTACGTGGTTGATGGTAAATAATGCGCCGCTTACCGGCGAGTCTGAGCCGGTGCCCCTGGGACATGCCCCGTGCGAAGGTGAGCTCGTCGGGAGCAGAAATATCGCCTTTGCAGGTACCACGGTAGTGAGCGGCTCGGGAAAGGCAGCGGTCTTTGCAACCGGAATGAGGACGGAGTTCGGACGGATAGCACATCTCACAAGCGCTGTCGAGGCAGGCTTGAGCCCCCTCCAGAAGGAGATTACCAAAGTTACAAGAATCATTGCCTTTCTGGCCACAACAATGGGCGCTGTTTTCTTCTTCATCGGGCATCTCATTGGAAGGAGTTTCTGGGAAAACTTCATTTTCGCAGTCGGCATAATCGTGGCGAATGTGCCAGAAGGGTTGCTCCCCACGGTTACCCTTGCCCTTGCAATGGGCAGTCAGAGGATGGCCAAGAAGAAGGCACTGATAAAGACCCTGACATCCGTGGAGACCCTCGGCTCCGTGTCGGTGATATGTACCGACAAGACAGGCACCCTCACACAGAATAAGATGGAGGTAAGGGAATTATGGACAACGGAAAGCCGGCAGTCAAAAATCGAAGCTCAAGGGCAGGCAGTCCGTATCCTCATGAAGGCAGCATGTTTCTGCAATAACGCGAAGTTTATTGAAGGCCAATACAGGGGAGACCCTACGGAGATTGCACTTCTTAAGTATGCAAGAGAAAACTTTGGTGGTATGGAGGCAGAGCGGTTGGCAGAAATCCCCTTCGATTCGGAAAGAAAGAGAATGACCACCCTAAATAAAATCTCCTCCTGTCCCCCTTTGCTAAAGGGGGGTGGGGGGGGATTATTCGCCTTCACAAAGGGGGCGATGGAAAGCGTCTTTCCGTTGTGCAGCCGTCTGGTGAAGAATGGAGAAAAGATACCGCTGGATGAGGCGCATAAAAAGCAAATAACAGAGGCATATCATTCGTTGATGGACACGGGGCTCAGGGTGCTCGCTTTTGCGTTTCGGGAGATAGAAAATGTCCCCCCATCCAGCCCTCCCCCTCAAAGTGGAAGGATCGGGGAGATGGTGAGATATGATGAGATTGAGAACAATATGGTCTTCATCGGGCTGGTGGGTCTTGAAGATCCTCCGAGGCCGGAAGTACCGGATGCCGTAGCCAAATGCCATGAAGCAGGCATAAAGGTAATAATGATCACCGGTGACGGAAGCAGGACTGCTCAGGCGATCGCGAGGGAGATAGGTCTTGTGAAGACTAATCCGGTTGTGATAGATGGCCATGAATTCATGAGGATGAGCGACAGTGAGCTTAGGGAGAAGCTTTCTGAAAAGGAGATAATTTTCGCGAGGATGACGCCGAAGCATAAGATGCGGGTGGTATCAATTCTCAAAGAGGAAGGGGAAAGGGTTGCGGTTACGGGAGATGGTGTAAACGATGCGCCTGCATTAAAAAAAGCCGACATAGGCATTGCAATGGGTGTAGCGGGAACGGATGTCGCAAAAGAGGCAGCGGACATGATACTGCTTGATGATAACTTTGCAACCATTATTAACGCCATCGAAGAGGGAAGGGCGGTCTATGAGAATATAAGGAAGTTTATCAGCTACATATTCTCATCCAACATACCGGAAATCGTTCCTTATCTTGCCTACGTGCTTTTCAGAATCCCCCTGCCCCTCACGATCATGCAGATACTCGCTGTCGACCTTGGGACGGACATGTTGCCCGCCCTTGCACTAGGGGCTGAGAAGCCAACGAGAGACCTTATGAAACAACCGCCTAGAGAACCGAAGGAAAGGCTCCTGACACTGGGACTCCTGAGCCGTGCATACCTATTCCTTGGGCCTATCGAGGCGGCAGCCGGGCTTTTTGGTTTTTTCTATGTACTCAAATCAGGCGGTTGGCAGTGGGGTGAAATACTGCCGGCAAGTAATCCTCTCTATATGCAGGCAACAACTGCGTGTCTTACAGCTATAATAGTCACACAGGTCGCTAATGTCTTTGCCTGCCGCACGTTCAAGGAAACGGTGACGAGCATCGGTTTCTTCTCGAACAGGCTTGTATTTGCAGGGATAGCATTCGAGGTACTTCTGCAATTTTTCATCGTGTACCACCCGTGGGGAAACAAGATTTTTTCCACGTCGCCGATTTCTTTCCATATTTGGCTGATCCTGATCCCCTTTGCCACGGTCCTTTTTTCAGCGGAGGAATTGAGAAAATTTGTTATCTCGCGGAAACGGGAAGCAGCCGCCGCTTAAGAAGCCTCTTAACCGATGTCATGATCTTAATCATATTCCTTTGAGAGGATGGGCGCTATCATAGAATCTGATCGGTGATTGAGACGAGATATTGCTGATCTTGAACGGAGGGCATATGAATGCAGTTGATAAAGGGAGGGTCTCCGGTCTGGCCGAGATGAATATCCCTTACACAAAGGAACACGGGGCTTGGGTTATGTTCACCGTTGCCTTCGTTACTGGAATGGTTAAGGCCGGCAGTGTTGAGACGTTAAGTCTTATTGTCTTTGTATCGATGGCTCTCTTTCTTATGGCAAAGGCCCCTGTAGCGACCTTTTTCAGAAGAGGGGACAGGAGCGTCCTGCCTTTTGTAGCCTTGTATCTCGCCCTCGGCTCCGCAGGATGCCTTTATTCAATAGTGAAAAAACCCGACCTCATCTTCCTCTTCGGGGCGGGAATCGTCCTCGTCATCCTCTATTTCTTTTTCGCCAGGAAAAGTCTCCCCGTGTTATCCGAAGCCTCCGCCATGGCCACGATGGGGCTTGTGGCGAGCGTCGCCGCTTCGATCGGCAGTGAAATCGTTTCACATCTTTATCTCTGGTTCATGTTTTTTCTCTTCTACCTTGCCAGTTCTTTCAGGGTAAGGCTCGCAATGAAAAAATACAGGGTGACCGGCGGCGTCTATTCATTTCTTATGGTGCTGCTGAGCGGAGTAATGGCCATTAAAGGGGAGTTTATATTCCTTGCTTTCCTTCCACTTATGGAAGACTTCTACGCCGCGTTAAAAGGGGGGCGAGAGGACTTCAAGCGTATCGGGATAATAGAGACAGTAAAATCGGTTATCTTTGCGGTGAGCGTCATTATCTTCTGAGGACAGCGAGAGAGGGCGTGGCGTTACGCCCTCTCTCGCTACATTAAATTACCACGGTGCTCAACACGACCCTTTGCACTTGCACGTCATTGCAGTCTTTTTCGAAACCTTCCGTATCTTCAAGTAATCACCCCCTTTTCACGCCGGTGGATAGTTTTCACTTGCCTATGTCGCCATATTAAAATATCACGCCGTCGGTATCGGATTGGGATATTTCATCCTCCTATGATTCTTCTATCAGAAAATGTGCGTGAGTTCAAGTGCCAGGAGAAGGATATCTGTTAAAATAAACGGAGATGAAGTTGTAAAAGGACAAGAGCATTCCCGTGTTTCTATGCTTCATCCTTGCCGTCCTCTTGTCCCCTGCCCTCATGCGAGGGGAATTCTAATATCTCAGAAAATCTCCCTAACCCCTCCCTGACAAAGAGGGCAATGCAAATTTGTCTTCTTGTAGAGCAGTTATGAGGAACGGTTTTTGATATAATGAACATGCGGTGAGAAGGGGTCAAGTTATATATGACTAAGAAGATCGAACTGCCCATAACCGGTATGACCTGTGCTGCATGTGCAGCAGCAGTCGAAAATGACCTCCAGAAAATAGAAGGGATATCGAACGCCTCGGTCAACTTTGCTTCGGAGAAGGCGACCGTGGAGATGAAAAAGCCCGTGGATCTGGATGTCCTGGTCGACGTTGTGAAGGCGGCAGGTTATGGAGTGCTCACCAGCAGGGTGGACTTTGCCGTGCGTGGGATGACCTGCGCTGCATGTGTCGGTGCTGTAGAAAGGGCATTGAAGGGCCTTTACGGGGTTGTAGATGCGTCAGTGAACCTTGCTGCCGAAAGGGCGTCAGTGGAGTATATCCCTTCAATTGTGGACTTCGGTGATTTTAGGCGTGTCGTCATCGAGGCCGGGTATTCTGCCGAGCAGATGACGGAGGATTTCGCCGACCGCGAGAGAGAACAGCGGGAAAGAGAATTCCATGAAATCAGGAAGAATCTCATTGTCAGTGCTTCCCTCACTGCCCTCATCATCATAGGAAGCCTAATAAGAATCCCTTTGCTTTCTGGATGGGTTGCCCTTTTCGTTCTTGCGACCCCGGTGCAGTTCTGGGCGGGGAAGAGGTTTCACAAAGCATCGTGGGCAGCGCTGAGGCACAGGACTACGAACATGAATTCCCTCATTACAGTAGGGACCTTTGCCGCATACATCTATAGCGCCCTCGCGACATTTACCCCGGCACTTTTCCTGAAGGGGGGGATTGCACCTGATGTTTATTATGATACTTCAGCCACTATTATCACTCTTATCCTCCTGGGAAGACTCCTTGAGGCAAAGGCAAAAGGAAGGACATCCGAGGCGATAAAACGTCTGATGAGGCTCCAGCCGAGAACAGCAAGGGTATCGAGGGACGGCGAGGAAAGGGAAATACTCATCGGCGAGGTGACTGCAGGAGATATTGTGATAATGAGACCGGGAGAGAGGATACCTGTGGACGGCGAGATACTGGATGGATATTCCACAGTCGACGAATCCATGCTCACCGGTGAAAGTCTGCCTGTGGAGAAATCCGTGGGCGACAGGGTCTTCGGAGGAACCATCAATAAGGCGGGGAGTTTCAAGCTTAGGGCGATGCGAATAGGAAAAGAAACCGCCCTCGGCCAGATTATAAGGCTTGTGGAGGAGGCGCAGGGGAGCAAGGCTCCCATCCAGAGGCTTGCCGACAAGGTGGCATCCATCTTCGTGCCTGTTGTGATATCCATAGCCGTAGTCACGTTCATAGTCTGGTATGCAGCAGGACAGACATTCACCATTAGTCTGATGAATTTCATCGCGGTTCTCATTATCGCATGCCCATGTGCCCTTGGTCTTGCAACTCCGACAGCCATAATGGTGGGGACTGGAAAGGGCGCCGAGAAGGGAATTCTGATAAGGGATGCGGAGGCCCTGGAACTCTCCCACAAGATACAGGCTATTGTTCTGGACAAGACCGGCACTATCACGAAGGGGGAACCCGAGGTTGTGGAAATCATAACTACGAATGGATTTCCAGCGCATGAGGTGCTCAGGTACGCCGCCTCTGCTGAAAAGACCTCTGAGCATCCCCTGGGCCAGGCAATAGTAAGAAAGGCTCAAGAACGCGGCATCCTCCTTGAGGAGCCGAAGGAGTTCATGTCCATACCCGGAGGAGGCGTTAGGGCCGTTATTAATAACAATGCCGTCTTTATCGGTAATTTCGGCTTGCTGGAAAGAGAAGGGGTGAATGTCTCGTCTTTGAAAGGACTTGAGGAGAGGATTTCTTCAGAGGCGAAGACACCTGTTGTCGTAGCGATAAACAAGAAGGCAGAGGCAGTCTTTGCGATTGCGGACACCATAAAGGAGGGATCCGTTGATGCTATACGGGATATGAAGGAGATGGGGATAGAGGTCTCAATGCTTACAGGGGACCACAGGAATACGGCTGAGGCAATAGCAAGAGATGTAGGAGTGGACAGGGTCTTTGCAGAGGTTCTTCCCGACCAGAAGGTCGGGGTAGTAAGGTCTCTGAAGAAGGAGGGGAAGGTGACCGCGATGGTGGGTGACGGGATAAACGATGCCCCTGCGCTCACAGAGGCGGATGTCGGCATAGCCATCGGCACAGGCACAGATATCGCCATGGAGGCGTCTGATATAACCCTTATTAAGGGAGATCTGAGGGGTGTTGTCGAAGCGATAAGGCTCAGCAGGCTGACGCTGAAGACAATCAGGCAGAACCTCTTCTGGGCGTTTTTTTACAATGTAGTCGGGATTCCCGTTGCAGCGGGGTTGCTCTATCCCTTCGGCGGGCCTCTTTTGAATCCGATGATCGCCTCGGCAGCCATGGCCTTCAGTTCGGTGTCTGTGGTGAGCAATTCGCTGAGACTGAGAAGAAAGTCTCTTTAGGCGGAATAACATGAACTTTATAACAAACACGGAGGCAAAGAGGGAACAGAGGAGAAACGAAATTGTGCTGATGCGGTCATCCGCAAAGGGACATGCAATTTCTTTGATCGTCATGCCCAAGGTTCCTAATCGGGCATCCAGTTTTCTGAATTCCTTGGAATGTAATATTGTTTCTCCGTGTATAGGTGGTCTTGTGTCGAGGAGCCAATAGATGAAAGTCGTCACTGCCCAGGAGATGCGGAAGATTGACAGAACGACAATCCGGAAGTTCGGTATCGCCGGGCATGTGCTCATGGAGAGGGCGGGCATGGCTGTTGCGAGGAGGATTCAGGAGCTTTTCGAACGCAAGAAGGCGGTCGTTCTTGCCGGAGGCGGCAACAACGGCGGAGACGGGATCGTGGCGGCAAGAGAGTTATTTAATTCCCGATGGAATGTAAGGGTGTTCCTTCTTATTAAGGAAGACAGGCTGAGTCCGGACTGCCTTTATCAACTCAGGATAGCGAGGAAGATGGGAGTGCCGGTGGAGTTCAGGATGGCGATTACAGAGGCTGACGTGCATGGCGCTGTTGTTATCGATGCAATGTTCGGCACCGGGCTGAACAAACCCGTAGAAGGCGCTATGGCGAAGGTCATCGGCTTTCTGGACAAATCCCGCTCCCCTGTGATAAGCATCGACATTCCGTCAGGGATATCATCGGATTCCGGTCAGGTAATGGGGATTGCGGTAAAGGCTGGATACACAGTAACATTCGGACTGCCCAAGAGGGGACATCTTCTCTATCCCGGCGCTGAACATACAGGAAAACTTTTTATCGAAAATATAGGTTTTCCTGAAGACCTGCTCAATTCGGATTACCTCAAAGTGGAGATCCCTGAGAAGATGGAGATGGCGCATCTCGTCCCTGAAAGGCCGAGATATTCGCACAAGGGTGACTACGGCCATGTGCTGGTTGTCGCAGGGTCAAGGGGGAAGACCGGGGCTGCGTTCATGACTGCAAAGGCATGTTTGAGGGCAGGGGCAGGACTTGTAACCATCGGGATTCCGGAATCCCTCAAGGATGTCTTCCAGTGCAGGGTGACGGAGGAGATGACATTGCCTCTGCCTGACAGGGGTGACGGGACTCTTTCATCAGAGGCGGCTCAGACGATCCTTGGTTTCTTGGCTGAAACGGCGGATGTATTATGCATCGGCCCTGGAATCGGCGTCACGGATGAAACACGGAAACTGATGGGAGAGATCGTCCGGTCTTCGAGGGCGCTTATGGTTGTGGATGCTGACGGGATTAACTCCCTCTGTGAGACAAAGGGCAGGGCACGGGGGGCAAGGGATATCCTGAAGAAGGCTTCCGCACCGGTAATCATAACGCCTCATCCCGGGGAGATGGCAAGGCTGCTCAAGGGGCCGGGGGGGGGCAAAGAGCAGGGAGCGAAGAAAACGGTTAACGCGGTAGAGCAGGACAGAGTAAACACTGCAATGAGGTTCTCGAAGGAGACCGGAACGTATCTCATCCTTAAGGGGGTACCCACAGTAATAGCTGAGCCGGCGGGAAGGGCATTCATAAATACCACGGGTAACCCCGGAATGGCGACCGCGGGCATGGGTGACGTCCTTACAGGAATGGTTTCTTCATTCCTTGCACAGGGCCTGAGCCCACTTGAGGCGGCGCTGCTTGGGACGTACATGCACGGCTATGCCGGGGATGTCGCAGTACGGGAGAAGGGGATGCACTCGCTTATTGCGTCCGACATCATCGAAACCCTTCCGGAGACGTTTCGGGAAATGCTGGTATGAACGAGAGTTTGCAGCTCGCTTTTATCACCATAACCTTGACCCTCTCCCGTCAGGGGATAGGGAGGAAGCCAGTCTTCTGGCTGTCTTAGGAACCAACAGGATATATGGAAACTCTCATCTGGCCCAAAATCTTCGACAGCAGCGTGAGGGGCTTCTTTACAGGCAAGAAACCTGGCGTTGATCTTCACCGGATATCTGAAATCGCCTCAGTCAGCAGAAAGGATATCTATCTTCCGATCCAGAAACATACCGAAAAGGTACTGCACCTGAATTCTTTTGAACCGGAGACCGCGGATTCGGTGATTACCGGCAGAAAAGGTGTTCTCATCGGCGTACAGGCTGCCGACTGCATCCCGATTCTCATTTATGATGTGAGGACCCCGGCGGTGGGGGCGGTACATGCTGGCTGGCGGGGGACTGCTTCTGGGATACTGAAGAATACTCTGGAGGCAATGAGGAGAAGATTTTCCTCGTCTCCGTCGGACATGGTGATCGCCATCGGTCCGGGAATAGGGGGATGCTGTTACAGCGTCGGACACGAGGTGATCGAGGCTGTGAAAAGGGCGACGGGCTCTGATGGGTACTTTTCGTTCAGGAGCGGGAAGTACTTCCTTGACTTACACCTGGCGAACAGATATCAGGCGATATCTATGGGGGTGCCACCCCGGAATATCTGGATGTCCGGAGAATGCACTTTCTGTCTGAACGAGAAGTATTATTCGTACAGGTTTGCCAAAGGTCCCACAGGAAGACAGGGAGGGTTTATAGGGATAGTGTAAGAAGCCTCTGAGATGTCATAATCCACACTTAATAATATAGAGTGGCATGACCCCTCTCAGTTTTTATTGTGGATTACGGTGATGTTTCTTGTATGATTTTGCACCGTTCTTTATAATAGGGAAGAGAAAAACCGCCTGTTCTTAAAGGAGTTGCGATGCTGAAGGCAAAGGACATAATGACGAAGGATGTGGTGACAGTCTCGCCGGATACAACAGTAGAGGAGCTGGGAAGGCTCTTCATCGAGAAGGGGGTTAGCGGCGCACCGGTGGTTGATGCGGAGGGCAGGCTTTTCGGGATAGTCACAGAAAACGATCTTATCAGCAAGAACAGCAGGCTCCATATCCCCACCATACTGAGGCTCTTTGACGCCTACATCCCTCTCGGCACAAGCAAGCTCGAGACTGAGATAAAAAGGATGACCGCTTCTACGGTTGGGGAGGTCTGCACTCGGAAGGTGGTTACTATAAATGAGGAGACCCTAATCGATGAAATTGCGACTATTATGAACGACAAGAGGATACATCTCCTTCCTGTACTGAGGGGTGGGAAGGTTGTCGGGATCGTCGGTAAAAGGGACCTCATTAAGGGTATTGCCGGTGAGGCTTCTGAGTAATGGAGCCGAGGAGACGTTCAGGTACGGGTTTACTCTGGGGCGGCGTCTCAGAAGAGGAGACACAGTATGCCTTTTCGGAGAGCTGGGTTCCGGAAAGACGACCTTTGCAAAGGGTATAGCATCTGCGCTCGGGATCCCCGAGCGGGATATTACGAGCGCGAGCTTCACTATCATCGCAGAGTACAGGGGAACCCTCGGAAAGGCTCCGATTCCGTTTTACCATATCGACCTATACAGGGTTGCGGGTACCGGTGAGGCTGATTCAATCGGTTTAGAGGAGTATGTCGGAAAGAACGGGATTTCCGTTATTGAGTGGGCTGAGAGACTGGAAGGGGTGGAGGATTCCGTCTTGGTAACAATCAGGATAATTGGTGAGGAGAAAAGAGAGATAATCGTAGAGGGAATCGATGAAAAGGATTGGGATAATTTGTAAGACCGGAAGGCCTGAACCTGTGGAGATACTTAAGGAGCTTCTGCCCTGGATCGAGGACAAAGGAGTCGAGGCCTTTGTCGATACCGATACTGCAAGGGTCCTCGATGTCAAGGGACATTCGAGATCGGAGATACCCCACCTGTCTGAAGCAGTGGTTGTCTTCGGCGGCGACGGCACCATGCTCTCTGTTGCAAGACTTGCCTGTGAAAAGGAGGTCCCCATACTCGGGGTCAATCTGGGAGGGCTAGGATTTATCACCGAGGTCCAGAGAACAGAGGTATTCGAAGCGATGGAGAGAGTGATTGCAGGAAAGAGCGAGGTTGAGGACCGGATCATGCTCACTGCATGTGTCCACAGGCACGGCGAGAAGATAGCCGAGTATACCGTACTGAATGACGTGGTCATCAACAAAGGGGCGCTTGCAAGGATAGTGGAGATGGAGACGTATGTGGACAGGATGTATGTCACCTCTTTCAGGGCGGACGGCCTTATTGTCTCGACCCCAACAGGAGCCACTGCATATAATCTCTCCGCGGGAGGACCCATTGTCTATCCCACGATGGATTGCGTGATTCTGACTCCCATCTGTCCGCATACTCTGACGAACAGGCCCATCGTGCTCCCCGACAATGTCCTGATCGAGATATCCCTCAAGTCCCATGCCGAGGACGTGTTCCTCACCCTGGACGGTCAGGTTGGATTTTCTCTGAGGCAGCATGACATCGTGACTGTGGACAAATCGCCTTTCAGGACAAGGCTCCTCATCCCTCACGAAAGGAACTTCTTCCATGTTTTGCGTACCAAGCTGAGATGGGGGGAAAGATAGCAATGACAGACATAACTGATGACATAAGGATTGTTCTTGACTTCTATCAGGCGCTGGGGTTTGAGAGACTGCCGATAAACTGCAGTTTCAAGTTTCAAGTTTCAAGTTCCACGTTAAAGAAAAAGGAGAATTCCGGACTCGACCCGTCACGTGTCACTCGTCACGCGTCACGTGATAAAGAGGCTGCTCTCGAGACATTGCGTGAGGAGATCGGGGACTGCCGGAGGTGCAGGCTATCGACAGGCAGGAGGCACATCGTATTCGGCGAGGGCAGCCACGATGCCATGCTCATGTTCATAGGCGAAGGGCCCGGTGAGGATGAAGACATACAGGCCAGGCCTTTCGTCGGCAAGGCAGGGCAGACATTGAGGAGCCTTATTAGAAAGATGGGGATGAAAGAATCCGAGGTTTATATCGCAAATGTAGTCAAATGCAGGCCTCCTGGAAACCGGACGCCCATGCCTGATGAGATCATGACCTGCATCCCCTTTTTGCGGAGACAGATTGAGATCATATCACCCAGGGTCATAATGCTTCTCGGGAATGTGGCCCTGCAAGGGGTGATGAGCAGCCCGAACCTGCGGATCACTGCTATGAGAGGTAAATTCATCGACTATGAGGGGATCAGGGTGATGCCGACTTTCCACCCCTCGTATCTCTTGAGAAATCCCAAAGACAAATGGCTTGTATGGGAGGACGCACAGAAGGTTCTCAGTAAACTGGATGAAATAAGTAACCTAAGCCAACAGCGAGAGTTATGAGGCCGCAAAGATCTGTACCCTCCGTGTGTAAGTTCTGTCCTAAGGAGAAAGCGTGATAAGACCGATCTGGGCACCGTGGAGACTGGAGTATATCCTCTCGAAGAAGGGACCGGAATGCATCTTCTGCGTAAAACCGAATGAGAAAAAGGACAGGGATAACCTTATCCTTTACAGGAGCATCAAGGGCTTTGCCATCATGAACCTCTATCCGTACAATAACGGACATCTGATGGTCGTGCCGTACCGCCATGTGTATTCCATAACCGACCTCGACGAGGAAGAGCTCCTTGATCTTATGAAGATGATTCAGCTTTCCGTGAGTTGCCTCAAGAAGGCGTTCAGGCCGGAAGGCTTCAATATCGGCCTCAATATAGGGAAGGTTGCAGGAGCAGGCATCGAAGAGCATCTCCACCTCCACATCATTCCCCGATGGGTAGGGGATACTCACTTCATGGCAGTGCTCGGAGAGGTGAGGGTGATCCCGGAGCACGTCCTGAGCACGTACGATAAGCTGTTTCCTTTGTTCAACGAAGATAAATAGTGCTCATCCGTTATAACGTTCAGTCGGAAATCTACGGAAGTTCTTAGTAAAGGAATGAGCGAAGACGAGGCGAGGCCCGCGGTTCGGAACTTCAGACACTGTGGATAAGGTAGATGGCGAGGAAGATGCCTATGGCGAGGACAGAGAGGGTGAGGAGTACGTCAAGGATACGCGAAGGACGGTAGGCGTCCTCATCGATCTGTCTTTCGACTTTCTTGTACCGGATGAACGCGAGCACTCCCATCAGGGTGCCGAGGACCACAAGGAATATGCCGAAGAACGTGGAATAGCCCTGGGAAGGGGCTGGGATTTGCTTTCCGAGGAAATAGGAAACCTGCTTCACGAAGAGAGCGAATTTCTCCACAACAAAGCCGAACGCCATAATCCCTATGCTGGTCCTTATCCACGCAAGGAAGGTCCTTTCATTCGCCATGTGGACGCGGCGGTTGCGCACCTTTGAAGAGGCTTTCTCAGTTTTTTCCTGCATACCCGGCCTCCCTTGGATTGACACCCCGAATACGGAACATCTGCCTATTTTCTCTCAAGGAGCGCATAGTTCCCATCCTCTTCCAGCAAGGTGAATCCCAGCCGTTTCAACCCTTCGATCTCCTTTGCCTTGGAAATCAATAGCAATCCCTTCTTGCCTTCGATGAGTGAGGCCAACTCTTCCATGTTTCCTGCCCTAACCACCCTATGACCGGAATAAAATACGATGCTCGGATTATTTATCCCGTAAGTTATGATCTTTTCACCTTTGCCAAGCCTTTCTTTTGCATACAGGCTGTATTTGTAGAGTGTGCCCTGGAGAGTCTGTTCCGCAAGAGGCATCACCTTCACCGAGAGAAGGAGCAGAAACATTCCCATAAGGGCTGCTGTAACTCCGTAGAGAGTCTTCTTTGAAATGAAAGCGTAAAGACCAGTGATTGCCAGAGCAAACAGCACTGCTGCGATGCCGTATATCCAGTCCGTATCAGAAACACCCAGTTTCAGGAGATGTCTTTCAGAAACCATAAAGGCAATTCCCGTCAGAATCATTATAACAGCAGCCCCGGCATTTGCATATGAACGCCATCTGTCCTGTCCAGCCATGCCGGAGGCTATGAGGATCGATGCGGCAGGGGTTGCTGGGAGGATGTAATTGGGAAGCTTTGTGGTGGAGAATGAAAAAAAGATGAATATAAAAGCGAACCATACAAAGGCAAATAAATCGGGTGATGAGCGGCTGTAATTGAGTGCCTTTTTCTCTTTTGACTTGTCACTTGTTACCTCCGGCTTATTATTGCCTTTGAATGCATTCCAGATTCCCCCGGGGAGGAACGCGACCCATGGCATAAGGCCGATAATCAAGACGGGAACGTAGTAAAAGAGCGGTCCTCTGTGGCCCGATATCACGCCTGTGTATCGTCTGAAGTGGTGCTTGAGAAAGAACTGCTCGAAGAATTCCTGCCCGTTTATTGCCAACTGTGCAATATACCATGGCGCAGAGATGAGGAGAAAAAGGATGATTCCCTTTGTGCTGTAGGCCCTTTTCAGACCTTTCGGTCCCTCGGTTACCAGGAGATACACCATTGCTATTCCGAAGGGAAAGAGTATGCCTATGAGTCCTTTTGTGAGAAAGGCGAGGGCTGAGAACAGGTAAAATCCCAAAAGATACCCGCCCGCTCCGCTTCCTCTGCGTATTAGGGAGAGATAGAAGGAGAACATGGAAAGGGTCATGAAGAGTGTTAACGCCATGTCGGTAACTGCGGCATGGGAATATACGAGGAAATAAAGAGAGAGGGCCAGCGAGAGAACGGCGTACAACGCCCTTTTTTCGTCGTAAAGGCGGATAATAAAAAAGAAGACGGCAAGACAGAGCAGGAACCCCGAGAGGGCTGAAGGAAACCTTGCGCCAAACTCATTGATCCCGAAAACCTTGTAGGAAGCAGCCATCAGCCAATAAAAAAGAATGGGCTTATCATAGCGGTTCTCGCCGTTATAGATGGGGGTTATCCAGTCGCCGCTTTCTACCATCTCCTTTGTCGCCTCTGAAAACACCGCCTCGTCTACATCAAAGAGGGTGACCGAGCCGAGGCGGAAAAAGGAGATGAACAGAAGGACGACGGCCAGGAGGGAGAATCTTGTCATGAAGGGGCTATTCTGTCAGTTTCTTTTTTACCTCTGACAGGTCTTCCGAAAGCGCTTTCTTGAACCCCTTTATCGCCTCGCCGAGACTCTTTCCCATCGACGGAAGCTTGCTCGGGCCGAAGATCACAAGGGCGACAACCAGAACGATCACCAGTTCAGGAACACCGAGACCAAACATGTCTCCTCCTTCTCACGCTTAAGCTTGTAACATACTCAAGTATTATACACCCTACGAAACCTTTATTGATAGATAAAATGTCTGCGTTCCCCTTTTTATGAGGAAGAGCGCGGGCTTTTCCCTGCCACTCTTTTCTATGGCATTCCTGTAATTATCCAGGTTTCTTATAGGATGACGGTTTACTTCTTTTATCACATCGCCAGGCTGAACTCCTGCTTCATCAGCCGGGCCTCCGGGAGAAACCTCAAGCACAACGACCCCAGTCGTTTCGGCAAGGCTAAACCCCTTCTTCCACTGGGGCTTTATATCGTCCACTGTCATTCCAAAGTTCGAAGGTGTCCGGGCTGCCATTTTTTCCGCCGTAAGTTCAGCCACGGTTAATTTCAGCTCCATCTCCTTACCCTCGCGGATCACCTTGATATTCACAGTCTTTCCCACAGGGGTATCGGCGACTATCCTGGGAAGGTCAGAGGAATTTCTGATATCCTTTCCATCAAAGGCAATGATGATATCCCCCCTTTTCATCCCGGCGGCACTGGAAGGACCTCCGGAAACCACATCGGCCACAAGCGCACCCCTTGCCTCCTTAAGTCCAAGGGACTGAGCTATCTCAGGGGTCACTGTCTGAATGGATACGCCTATCCAGCCCCGCGTTACCTTTCCTTTCTCCTTTAGCTGGGCAATAACTTGCTTGGCGATATTACTCGGGATAGCAAAACCGATGCCCTGGCCTGTTGCGATGATAGCGGAGTTTATCCCGATAACCTCACCCTTCAGATTTACAAGCGGTCCGCCGCTGTTTCCGGGATTGATCGGAGCGTCTGTCTGGAGAAAATTATCGTAAGGGCCCGCACCGATAACCCTTCCGGTGGCGCTGATGATTCCCTGTGTGACAGTATGTTCGAGTCCGAAAGGATTTCCTATGGCAAGCACCCATTCGCCTGTCCTGATCTTATCGGAGTCACCGAGTGAAAGCGTGGGAAGGGTCTTGAAAATGGAAGAGATCTTTATCAGAGCAAGATCGGTCTTCGGGTCTCGTCCTATCACCTTGGCTGCAAATTCCCTGCCGTCTGCGAGCTTCACTTTTATCTCATCGGCGCCTTCCACCACGTGGTTATTGGTGATAATGTAGCCGTCCTTATCGATGATGAATCCTGAGCCGAGGCTCTGCTGCTTCAGCTCTCTATCGGGTACGTCACCGAAAAATCCCCGGAAAAAATCTCCGAAAGGACTCTGTTCCTCAGGCCCGAAGAAGTGTCTGAAAGGAGTACCCGGAATTCTCACGGTCTTTTCAGTGCTTATGTTCACCACCGCAGGCTTGACCTTTTCAGCCAGGTCTGCGAAGGATT
>CAYYWY010000001.1:194605-208498 GCA_964475485.1 uncultured Nitrospiraceae bacterium
CGACAACCTCATACCCGCCTCTTTTCTGTTCGCAGCCAAAAAACGAAAAGAGGAAGACCCCGATAACGAACGCCGATAAAATGTTCAGCAGAAACAATTGTTGAACCCTTTTTCTCATGGTTGCCTCCTGTCTTTCAGAGCGGTCTCTCTTTTCTCCTTATACTTCATTTATCGGAAATCTTCAATGTGGTCCGCAGGCGGGCCTTAAAGCAAGGGGGGAATTCACTAACCTGAGGAGGAGAACCAAGTTATCTGAAATCCAAATCCAGCGATAAGAAATGTCATTGCGAGTGAAACGAAGCAATCTCGATTTCCTTAATGAGATTGCCACGCACCCGTTGGGTGTTCGCAATAACCGTTCTGGCAACATATTGATTCTGTTATCACTGGATATGGGTTAAAGCTTAGGTTCAGGTGCCTATCACCAGTACCGGGCAGGTGGCGCTGCTGACCACCTTTTCCACGACCCTGTCCCCAAGAAATCTCTCTATCCTGCTCCTTTTTTGCGCCCATTACAATCAGATCGCAGTGTTCTTCTTCAGCAACCTCAACTATCTTTTTCGGTATATCACGGAACTATTTGTGGCGTGACTTCACGAACCTGAGCAGCAAAAAGAACACAAATAGCACAACTGCCAGGAAAATAGCTATATGCTCGATCCTTTTCATATCCTTTTGTATGATCTGGAGGCTGTTACCTCCCACATACCCGGCGCCGACCATTATGGCTATCGTGAACAGGGAAGAGAAGGCGTCGGTTAAGAGGAACTTGAGAAAAGACATCCTCATCACTCCGGCCACAAGGAATATCTGGGCCCTCAGTCCGATGAGATGCCTTCCAAAGAGCACGACGATAACACCCCTTCTATTGAATTTTTCCTCTAAGGCAGAGAGCCTTTCCGGAGGCAGTATGTTCCGGAACTTCTTTTGAGTAACGATCATGCGCCCATATTTACGGCCGGCAAAAAAAAGGAAAAGATCCGAGGCTAGCAATCCTGCATACACTACCAGCAGGGCAGGTACAGGTCTTACGACGGCCGTGGAGATAAGAAATCCGCACAATATGAGGGTGGCGTCCTCCGGGAATGGGAATCCGATGCCGCCGAGGATGAGGAGGATGAAGAGTCCCAAGTAGGGGGAATGTTCTAACAACAAAGAGGGTTCTGGCACGGTACCGGAATTGCGGTGCTGCACGCCGGGTTCTTTTTCCTTACTTTCCCACCACCAGAACAGGTATCTTTGTGTATCGATGAATGACTCCGAATGTAACGCTGCCAAGAACCGCTGCCTTCAGAGCACTTTTGCCGTGCGATCCCATAATAATCAGGTCAACCTTTGATTTTTCAGCCTCCTCTATAATCTCCTCAACAGGATGCCCTGACCTGATAACCTTTTTTGACTGAACACCCTTCTTCTTGCATATTCTCTCAGCCTCCTCAAGGTAAGCCTCAGCAGCCTGCCTCAGATAATCCTCGACAGGCTCCATCAGATGTGTCGGGGTTGCCACTGAAGGGATTGATCGCCCCACAAAAGGACTTTTATCAATTACCGCAAGCAATATAAGAGAAGCACCTATCTGTTTTGCAAGCCCTACAGCATATTCTGTAGCTTTTTTTGCTGTCTCTGAACCATCTGTTGGCACAAGAATCTTTGAAATCATATGTCCTCCTTTACACCTCTTGCTTATTCATATTTCTACCGGAACCTCCAAAAAGTCTGCGACTTTCTGGGGCACCCCTTTCAATTACTTCCTTGAGCACTACAGCATTGTTATGCTCCATATCCTTTGCAGCAAATAAAAGGGTAATTGTTCCACTCTTTGACTCACTCCGGAGCCTTTCTATTAAATCTGATTTATCTTTCAGTTCTTTTTTATACCTGCTTTTGAATTCCTGCCATTTAGAAGGTTCATGAGAAAACCACTTCCTCAGCTCATCACTCGGCGCAATATCCTTCAGCCATTCATCGATCTTTGCATCTTCCCTTCTTATCCCCCTCGGCCATAACCTGTCAACAAGGATTCTCTTTCCATCATCTTTTGAAGGTGGGTCATATATCCTTTTAATCTTTATCATATTTTGTTTCCTAAATGCTGTGCAGCAAATAAATTACAAGAAACATCCCGATTGCGAGGACAGAGATGGTGAGGAGTATGTCGAGTATTAAGGAAGGCTGGTAAGTGTCCTCGTCTATCTGCTTTTCAACCTTTTTGTACCTGATGAATGAAAGCGCTCCCATCAAGACTCCGAGGGCCACAAGAGAGATTCCGAAGAATGATGAATATCCGCGTGGAGGAGGGACAACCTCTTTGCCCAGGAGGTAAGAAATCTGTTTTACAAAAAGGGCAAACTATTCGACAACAAAACCGAAAGCCATTATCCCTATGCTCGTCCTTATCCATGCAAGGAATGTCCTCTCATTCGCCATGTGCACGCGGCGGTTGCGGACCTTTGGAGATTTTTTATCTTCAATTATCTCGGACATACTGTTCACCCCAAGTATGGAACACTTTTACTATAAGCTTCCCAACTATAATACCCAAAATAGCCCCTGCCAGGACATCGGAGAGGAAATGGGATAAATCTTCTACCCTTTCAAAACCAACCACAAAGGCAAAGATATAGAATAAAAATCTGTATCCTGGAAAATGCTGCGAGAGGATATAAGCCAGACAGAATGCCACAGTGGTATGACCTGAAGGAAAGGAATCATAGCCACCCTTTAGAGACGGCCCGATAAGGAAAGTGTTATCTGTTATTCTCGGCCTTGCCCTCCCTATAAGATGCTTTAAGACCTGTACTACAATGCCAGCAGATATAAAGCCTATGAGCAAGGATCTGCCCACAGGATAAAACCTCTGGTTTAAATATTTGCCAGATATGTAAAGCATAAGGGAAAATATTAACAATGTTGAACCATGGGAGAGAAAATTTGTCAATATGTCAATACATTCAAAGAATGAATAGATTTCAAGGTTTCCTCTGTGAAAGTTCCGCATCCATAAAATCACTAACCTATCAAGATAAAGGAAAAACACAGGTAACATGAGCGCAATATAAAGCAATCTCTTATTTTCTTTCGAGAATTGCATAGTCTTTATCACCTTCTACTAAATTAAAACCTAAATCCTTCAGAATTTCAATATCTTTTGTGGCGCATCCGGGTTTCTCATGGGTAGCCCCATATATTGTGGTTAGGCTCCTCTGAAACATAATGTCGGTTTAATGGGAGGCTTGGGAAATAGGTCCAGGCCGCCGCAGTGAAAGTAGATAGCAGTCCTATAAAATGTGAAATAGTATAGACTTAATCTGACACTCCTTGATAAAATGACAACAAAAGAGAAGGAGAAGTCAGGATGACAGTGGAGCAGAAGATCATCAAGAACAAGGTTGGATTATTGGAGTTGGCGAAGCACTTGGGAAATGTCTCTCAGGCCTGCAAGGTGTTTGGGTATTCGAGGGAGAAGAGCTCCAGAGAGACCTTGACGTATGGCTCAAGGAGTACAACGAGGAGCGGCCCCACAGCGGAAAGTACTGCTACGGTAAGACGCCGATGCAGACGTTCATCGACTCGGTGCCGGTGGCTAAGGAGAAGATGATAGGGTACGACTTACAGCCGGCAGCATAGGGATACGGGAGTTGTCAGATCAAGTCTTGACAAGTACACCTCCTTTCAGCTGTTTAAAACCTTTCAATCACTATACGCAGACCCATGATATCTATCCCATTTTTCTCCAGCAATGGGAGAATCTCATTAAAGGACTCTTTTACCCATCCGAGAAATGTATTGACCTCCTCTTCAGTAAACTCACTTCTTCTTAAAGGACTGTATTCAGCAGTTACCCTTCTGTCATAGAGATTCCCTAAATACCTTCCTATCTTTGGATGTATGGCTCCAGGTTTGATAAAGTGCATGCTGAAAAGTATCTTCAACCCTTCATGAGATTTCGCCTCTATGCCAGCGCTCGCAAGTAGTGCCTTTATCAGATGCTCAAGGGCAAAATAAAGATTAACCGTTGCATTACCCCATCTTCTGGCACTCCTGTCATCTATGAATGCCTCTAATTTTTCTTTTGCGATCTCTATCTCTGCCTCTGCTAAGTCCTTTCCCATATTACTATCCCTTCACTCTTAAGCTCATTTTCAAGGCCTGAATTCCCTGTTGCCAGGTCATTCAAGGTCATGAGGGTTAAAGAAAGGGGAAACTCTTCTGCATCAAGTAACTCTAAGACCTTCCATTTCAGATCCCAGGCCTTTTCCCAATGTTCCATCTTTATCTCCGGAACATCAAGGATTAATGCTAAATCCAGATCACTGTCTTCATCTGAATCTCCCCTTGCCCTTGAACCAAAAAGGATCATGCTTCTTGCCTCCGGGATTTCCCTCTCTATAAGAGAAACCATTTGCCCCAACATCTTTTCTTCTATAAAAGAAAGCCTATCCCTCTGAACAGCCATATTCAATTATACACCCTATGACACCTTAATTGACACATAAAATCTCTATCAACCCCTTTTTATCAGTAAAAGCACATGGTCTTTGAACGCCCTTCCCATCTTTTACAGGCATAAGCAGTGAATGGGTAATGCCTGATTTTTCAAAATACCTCTGAAGGGTCAGATTGTTAAAAGACTATTTGATACTGGTCAAGGCAACCGGCAAACAGAAAAACATCTTCCCTCCTTATCATCCATTACCTACCACAAGCACAGGGCATGGAGCACTGTGAATGAGTTTATCTATAACCCTGTCACCGAAGAGCCTTTTGATCCCCTTCTTTTTCTGTGCACCTACAATAATAAGGTCACAGCCTTCCTCTTCTGCCACCTCTAATATCTTGCCGCTTATATCACCTGTCTCAATCCTTGTCCTTATGAGGGCACGATCTCTCCTTGCAATATCCTCTGCCTGAGCAGTAACATGGCCTGCATAGCCATCCAGTACATCCTCGATATTCTTGATTCCTGTGAGATTCAGGTCTCCCTCGTAGGGAGGGATCACCTTCACTACAGTTACCCAGCAGCCTTCATCCTGTGCAACCTTTAATCCTGTCTTCAGGACATCAAGGGAGCCATTCACTGCTATCAATATCTTCCTGTAACCTTTCATATATATTGCTCTACCTTACTGTCAACACAGGACATGAGGCATTCATTATGACCCTCTCAGTGGTGCTACCCATGATAGCCCTGCTTACACCTTTCCAACCATAGGTGCCGATTACGATGAGGTCATTCTTGAGCATCTCTGCTGCCTCTATGATATTGTCTCCCACATGTCCTTCTCTTACAGTGGATGCAATAGGAATGCCCTTTTCTGAGGCTATCCTTCTTGCTACATTAAGGATCTTCTCTGCCTCATCAAGCATCGCCCTCTTAATAGAATCTGTCCTGAAGAACTCTATCATCTCCTCATACCTCGGAATTACATAAAGCACAGTAATCTCAGCACCATCAATCTTTGAAAGCTCACAGGCCCGTTCAAGTGCGTTCTTGCTGAATTCAGAACCATCAAAGGGAACGAGTATAGATTTATACTCACCTGTACACTCGCTACAGGGCCTCTTGACGACCATCACATCACAGGGTGCATTAAGTATCACCTTAGATGTCACGCTTCCCATTATCAGTCTCTTCAAGCCCCTTCTTCCATAGGTGCCCATTGATATCAGTTCAACCTTCTTCTCACGGGCAATATCAACTATCACATCAGGAGGTTCTCCCTCACATACGAGGGATTCCACATCAATGCCAAATTCAGAGGATATATTCTCCTGAGTCTGGTAGCAGACCTTCTTGCCAAGCTCAAACCTCTTTTCCCTCTGCTCAGGTGCGATCGTGAATTCCTCTTCATCAAAATAAACAGCATGCACCATTATGATCCTTCCACCATGTCTCTTAACCCAGTTAGAGGACTCAATAAGTGCTGCCTTACTGAATTCCGAACCATCAAAGGCTACAAGTATTTTGTTATACATATTCAATCTCCTTCATAAATATTTCTTAAAGGGGAACTAATGCGAGCCGCCCTTTCTGAATATCATCCCCACGCCAAAACCTGCTGCAATGGCTACAACTATAGATATGATGCCATAGAGTGCACCATTATTCTTTGCCATATCTGCAAAGGTTTTTACTCCACCCACCTGCTCTACAAGAACCGTGGTGCTCGCCTTTTCTACAATCCTCTTATCCTTTACAGCATATATAGTAACAGTGTATTCGCCTGGCTGTGCCTGATAGGGCCAGGGAAGTTTTATATAATATTCCTGGTTGTTGCTTTTTTCTGAAATTAAAATATCCCCATCGCTTATATCGTAGAGTTTTGATGCCTCCTTAAACCTCACAAACTCCTTAAACCATCTCTCCTTTTCCGATTCATTCTCTACGGGTTTTATCTCCACATGCCTCTGGAGGGATGGATAGCCTATAATCTCTTTATCCATCTCTTCAGGGCTCAGGAGTTCATCAATCTTCTTTGTGCTGTGAAGAAGATAGAGATTCGGGATATGTTCAAAATTGAGTGTCCCCACATTCATCCAGAGTAGTCCTGCCATCTTGCCCTTTTTCTTCATGACAAGATGGGTCTCTGGTGAGGTTATCTTCACAATAAGGTCCACACCCCTGTCAGATGTGCCGCTCACACTCACCTCGTCTCCATGATAAAAGAAGTCTATCTTTATATGGTTATGATTGGCCTTAATGGTAAGCTCTGCATATGACCGTGATAGTGTAAAATTTAAGATTAAGAATTCAAAAATAATAAATGTAACAAACTTAAACATTAAACCTTGAACTTTAAACCTTCCCATTTAGTGTCCTCCTGTCTGTGCTATGAATAATGAAGGTGTTAGCGTAAGCTCAAGGACAATCTTCACTGTAACTACGAGGACTATGCAGGCAAGCAATATCCTCAACTGTTCACCCCTCAGTTTCTTTCCAAAGGATGCGCCAATCTGTGCACCTATTGTTGAACCAAGGAGCAGAAGCACAGCAAGTATGAAGTCAACTGCATGGTTTGTATATGCCTGAAGGAATGTCACCTCTATGCATGTAAATAGAACCTGAAAGAGGCTCGTGCCAACCACCACATGCATGGGCATCCTGAGCATATAGACCATAACTGGTACCATGAGGAACCCTCCGCCAACTCCCATTATGGCAGCAAGGATCCCCACAAAGCCGCCGAGCAAAACTGGAACCAATACAGAATGGGTCACACCTGATTTCTCATAATGCGTCTGAAAAGGCAATGATCTTAAAAACCTTCCGACACCTGACTCCTTTTTCTCATACACTTCCTCAACCTTTTCCTTTTTTCTCAGGGCAGAGAGACTCTCAAAGAACATATATGTCCCAACAATGCCGAGCATTACTACGTGGGTCATCTTTATTGCAAAGTCCGCATTCCCCATTGCCCTCAAGACCTTAATGGCCTGAACCCCTATAAGACCACCAACAAAACTTCCTATAAGGAGATGTATGCCCATCTTGAAGTCCACATTCCCGATCCTCCAGTGTGCATAGGTTCCGGATGTGGAGGCTGCAACTATCTGGTTTGCATCGGTTGCTGCTGCCACTACCGGCGGGATGCCGAACATCATCAGGAGTGGGGTCATTAAGAAACCACCTCCAACACCAAAAAGCCCTGAGAGAAGGCCAACGGCAAGGCCCAGTCCAACAGGTATAAAGATACTGATACTCGTCAACGCTACTGGTAAGTAAAGATACATCCATTCCTCCTTTATGCTGTTTTTTCTTTGATATTCTTTGCCATGGTCACCACAGGCCTCGCTATTTCCTTCACAAGCCTCTGTAGTTCCCTCGCAGAGATATGACCATCATGGGTTATGGATGGACTGAGTAAGACCATATCTATTGAACTATTGTCTTTTAAGAGATTCTTTATCGCCCTCAGTGGGGTGTCTTCTGTAGTGCTTACACCCATAAATTCGATCCCTGCTGAGTTGCATCTCTCCTTCAAGGACATTACTTTCTTCTCATAGTCAATCCCTCTTCTTTTCAGATCATCCATTATCATTTCCCTTGCTGTCTTAAACTCACCCTCCTCTGCAAAGCTCACAGCTACCATATAATCCTCCAACCTCTCCATAATCTTTCTCCTGTAAATCATCAGGACTGACAATGCCTTATTCATGATGCTGGCAAGCTCCAGGGTGTAAGAAAGTCCACCTTCCATCTCCTCGTCGTGATACATAACGAGCATTAACCCGCGCTTAGGCATTTGAAGATATAAACGCAAAAGGGATGCCAGAGTGAAATTGATTGATTTTTAAGGATGTTTAGAAGGAAAGGGATGATTTTTATGTTTCAGCTTTGAACAGTACTGAACGGTCCAGTCTTACTATTTTCCCATCTCTCATATTCAATATATTATTGCCCAATCTCTTTGCCTGCATCTGGTCATGGGTGGTAATAATGATGGTCTTTCCACTATCCCTTAATCTCAGGATAATATCCTCTATTATCTCTGTATTCTTCATGTCCACCGATGCCGTGGGCTCATCAAGGAAAAGTACATCGGGTTCTATGACCAATGCCCTTGCCATCCCGAGCCTCTGCATTTCACCACTTGAAAGCATTCGGGCATTCTGATCCATCTTATTAACAAGGCCAACGAACTCGAGCGCCTCAATGACCTTCTCATCTATTTCTTTTCTCTTAAATCCTCTTATCTTAAGTCCGTAGGCTACATTATTAAAAACAGTTGTATTGAATACACCTATCCCTGACAATACAAGGGTTATCCTTCTTCTAAGGTTTATATCATCCTTAAGGACCGTTCCATCTCCTGCCCGATAAATAACCTCTCCTCTATCTGGCCTTTCAAGGAGGCTGCATATCCTGAGAAATGTGGATTTGCCACTGCCATTTGGACCTGTAAGAACATAAATATCATTATTATCAAAAGTGAAGGAACAGCCCTTCAGCACCTCCATGCCGTTGTAACTTTTATGGATATCAAATAAAGTCAATATAATGCTCATTTATTCCCTCATGCCTTTCCTCTGAATAAACTGAAGGGCAGTATTTATAAGTATGGAGACTGTTAACAGGATTATCCCCAGGGCAAGGGCGAGTTCAAAATTCCCCTTATCCGTCTCAAGGGCAATAGTGGTGGTCATAACCCTCGTATAACCTGCAATGTTTCCACCCACAATGAGTATTGCTCCCACCTCTGCCATAACCCTTCCAAAGGCTGCTATCACAGCAGACATTATTCCATACCTCGCCTCTTTTATTATTGTTGTTGTTATCTGAAAAGGTGTTGCTCCCAGTGTCATAGAGGCCTGTTTGATCAGTGGTTCAACATTTCTAATAGCTGAATGGCACAGAGAGACTATGATAGGTAAGGCAAGTATGGTCTGTGCAATGATCATCGCTGATGGAGTATAAAGAAGTCCCATAAATCCCAGCGGACCACTCCTTGAAAGCAGGATATAAAGAAAGAGCCCTACCACAACAGGAGGAAGTCCCATGAATGTGTTTGAAAGTGTAATAATCGTATCTCTCAGATAGAATCTCTTTAATGCAAGTATTGATGCCAGGGGAAGACCTATAATTGTGGCAATCACAAGGCCGGTACCAGAAACCTTAAGGGAAAGAAGTATTATCCCGAGAAGTTCTGCATCAAGATGTAGTATTAGCCTCAGGGCCTCATTAAAACCCTGAATCAGCGTCTCCATGAGATATTATACAATCTATCGGGAATTGGGAATGAATAATTGATTGCCCTGTCTATCCCTGAAGGATGCAATGGCCTTCTGCCCTTCCTCTGAGATGAGCCAGTTTATAAATTCCATCGCCTCCCTGTATCTTACATGCCTATGCCTTTGAGGATTCACGGCCATTACTCCATATTGATTGAACAATAGAGGATCACCCTCAAGAACAATTATCATCTCAAGCCTGTCCTTATCCTTTGTGGAGAGCCATGTGCCCCTGTCTGTAAGGGTATAGGCACGCTTCTCACTGGCAATCCGCTGGGTCTTTTCCATTCCCTGGCCTACTTCAAGATACCATTTTTTGCCCTTAGGTTCTATACCAGCCTTCTTCCATAGGGAGAGTTCCTTTGTGTGAGTTCCTGATTTATCACCCCTTGAAACAAAGGGATAATTATTTTCTGCTATCTTTCTGAAGGCCTCTACAGCTGATTTTATGCCTTTTATCTTCAGAGGGTCATTTGAAGGGCCGATAATGACGAAGTCATTATACATTACATCATGGCGATTTACAAAAAAGCCCTGGCGAAGAGCCTCAAGTTCCTGCTCCTTTGCATGGACGAATACCACATCGGCATCTCCTCTTTTACCAATCTCAATGGCAGCACCGGTACCCACAGCAACCACATCCACCTTAATTCCTGTCTTTTTCTCAAATATGGGAAGGAGGTAATCGAATAGTCCTGAATTCTCCGTGCTTGTGGTTGAAGCGCAGCGAATCCTTGTTTCTGCAGAGGTGTTTGAAATAATGAATACAGATAACCCCAGTATTAACAGAAGATATCCTTTGAGTCTCATCTTCCTTCTCTTTTTTAGATCCTTCATTTATAGCCCGCATAGGATACTGCAATGAAGAGGACTAACCTATCTCTTCACCTGCTCCCTCACCTTTCAGTATCCTCCAGAGGCTTGTCCTTGAGATGCCGAGGGCCTCTGCTGCCTTTGATTTGTTTCCCCCAAAGAATTCCACAACCCTTTCTGCATACTCCCTCGTGATCTCATCAAGGGGTTTTATCTTTTCAGGCTCAAAGGTCTCTATATGGAATATCCTCAGTGTCTGGGGAAGGCTCTCAGGCGTGATCAAATCACTTCTCTCGAGTATTATGGCCCTCTCCACTATATTGTCCAGTTCCCTCACATTCCCTGGAAAGGTGTAATTCATGAGTATATCCATGGCCTCTCTGGTGAAACCCTTAATCTTCTTATTTGTCTCTGCAAGGTGTTTCTTCATGAGATAATGGGCAAGGGGCTCTATATCCTCTCTTCTTTCCCTTAAGGGTGGAATATATATCTCCATCACATTAAGCCTGTAATAAAGGTCCTCCCTGAACCTTCCCTCACGGATAGCAGTTCTTACATCCTGATTCGTTGCTGCAATGAATCTAACATCCACCTTAATGGGTCTCGTGCCGCCAACCCTGTAAAATTCACCATCCTCAATGACCTTCAGGAGTTTTGCCTGAAGATTTGGGCTCATCTCTGAAATCTCATCAAGAAATAATGTTCCCTTATCAGCTATCTCCACAAGCCCCTGTTTTGTCCTGACAGCCCCTGTGAAGGCACCCCTTTCATGACCAAAGAGTTCACTGGCAAGGAGTTCCTCTGTAAGGGTTGCACAGTTTATAGAGAGGAAGGGCATGTTCTGTCTTCTGCTTGTGAAATGGATTATCTTTGCAATGAGGCTCTTACCAACGCCTGTCTCACCTGTAAGAAGGACATTACAGTCCGAATCCTTGATATTCTCTACGGTCTGGAGGATATCTTGCATACTCTTACTCTTTGCAATGACAGATATCCTCTTATTCATGGCAAAGTAGGCCTTCAGTGCCAGATTCTCCCTTCTGAGCACCCTTCGTTCCTGGATATTCCTTACCTTGATAATAAGCTCATCAAGGTCAAAGGGCTTTGTTATGTAATCATAGGCACCCTTCTTCATTGCCTCCACTGCAGAGCCGATACTACCAAAACCTGTAATTATCAGGACCTCTGTATCAGGGTCGATCTCCTTTGCCCTTTCAAGGACATCCATACCACTCATCTCAGGCATCTTTATATCGGTAATAATCACATCAAACCTTTCCCTCTGAAGTAATTCAATCGCCTCCCTGCCATTTTTTACACCTGTGACATCATAACCTTCCCTTTTTAAGGTATTCAGGAGGTGTTTGAGGGTTATCTCCTCATCCTCTGCTATGAGAATCTTGAATGTCATATCCTTATAATAAATCTTGTGCCTTTGCCTTCTTCACTTTCAACAGTAATATCCCAGCCATGCTTCTTGATGATATTATAAACAATTGCAAGACCAAGGCCTGTGCCCCTGTCTTTTGTGGTGTAAAAGGGCTCAAAGACCTTCTCCAGTAATTGGGGAGGTATGCCCCTGCCTGAATCAGCAATCCCTACTGTTATAGAATGATCCTGCTTTTTGATGGTAACATTCAGGTTTCCCTTTCCATCCATTGCATCAATGGCATTATTGAAGAGGTTTATGAAGACCCTCTCTAACTGTTCAGGATCCGCCATTATAATCAAAGGTTCATCAGGTGTAGAAAGATTAAAATGTATTTCCCCTGTCCTTCCTGTAGTAGCCACGAGTTTATAAGCCCCAAGGACTATCTCCTTCAAATTTACTTCTCTCTTATGGGGTTCCCTGCCCCTTGCAAACTCTAAGAGGTCTGAAACAATATGTTTTACCCTTATTGATTGGGTCATGATATCAGCCACGGTCTCCCTGATAGAATCAGGCATATCCCTGATCTCTCTTTTCAGAACCTGTGCAGAGATGTAGATATTATTGAGAGGATTATTCAACTCATGGGCAACGCCTGCTGCAAGGGTTCCAAGTGCAGCAAGTTTCTTTGACTGGAGGAGTTCCTCGTTCTTTTTTTTAAGCTCCTTTTCCCTCTTAAGGAGTTCCTCCTCCATCTCATCAAACTTCTTTATAAGGATACCTACCTCATCAGAAACACCTTCATGAGGGAGCCTTGTGAATTCACCCCTTCCTGTCCTCTCCACCATTGTTGCAAGAAGTCTCAATCTATTTATAACACTGCCTGTTATAAGAAAAAGAAGGCCTATCCCTGTTAACAGGAAAAGAGGGAAGAAGATAAGGATAGCCTTTTGAGAGACTGATATCGTTCTTTCAACTCTCTCCCTTGCCTTCCCATCAAGCTCCTTTGATGTTGAGATGATATCCTCTCCGTATGCCCTGAGGGTCTGAATATTTGAATGGAGTTGTCTTAACTTAAAGACTATTGACGGATCGCCTGAAAGTTTATCTTTCTCAAATAATTCAGCTACGAGGAGTGGCTGTTCAAGAAATATAGCCTTTATTAGGGGCATCATTTTTTCATAACCTTTAGCAGGCTCCACAGTACTGAAGGCCTGTGATAGTTCATCTGCTATATTTTCTATCCTTCCAAAGACCTCTCCATATTTATCAACAGATGCTTTAAGCCTTTTAATACCATCATTCTTCCTCTCTGAATTAATCAGGATTGAATAAATCTCATCAAGATATCTGTGAATCTCTTTCCGCTCCTGAGCAGATTCTATCGGACTTAGAAGGAAGAAGTTCTTTTCATGTCTTCTTAACTGGAGGGACTTACTTCTTATTGTATCGGTGAATTCGAGGTTCCTTATCTCCTGCCTTATCTCAATAAAATTCAGGAACTCATAGACAGCGAGGGCTCCGATAACTACCGCACTTATGAGAAAAACCGAGATGATCTTCTTTTTAAGAGACATTTGGTCAGGATTCCTCTATCTTGATACCTCAATCATTATCTTAAACCTGCGGAATAGTCACTCTAAATCCATTTTTCTTTTGATAAACTCTTCCTGGTCAATCTCTCCTCTTGCATATCTCTTCTTCAGAATATCAAGTGGCGTGTCTTCTTTAGAAGATGCACTTCTACCGGCAATTGCCTTTACAAGGTAGATAATCCCCAGGATCACAAGCACCCAGAAGGCTATCATCAGGAAAGGGCCGAACCATCCCCAGCCCATACCAAAACCATACATCCCATCTGTCCACATCCAGTTATGCATCGTCTTCTCCTTTCTATAATAGTTTACATCTTCTTTCCATCACCTGTGGGGATATACTATTTTTAGTTGAAATTTAAAAGAGTGGCTCCTCCGTGGCATAAT
>CAYYWY010000002.1:0-91441 GCA_964475485.1 uncultured Nitrospiraceae bacterium
GATCTTTACAAGGACTCCCTTTTTTCTGCGACCGTCAAACTCCCCGTAAAATATTTGTTCCCAGGGGCCGAAATCGAGCTTTCCATCGGTGACCGCGACGACGGCCTCTCTTCCCATGACCTGTCTCTTCAGATGGGCGTCTGCATTGTCCTCGCCCATGTTGTGGCCATACTGCTTCACCGGCTCATGGGGAGCGAGTTTTTCGAGCCAGACGTCGAAGTCGCGGTGGAGCCCGGCTTCGTCGTCGTTGATAAATACAGAGGCCGTTATGTGCATGGCGTTACATAGAAGAAGACCCTCTTTTATGCCGCTCTCTTTAAGGCATTCCTCTACTTGAGGCGTGATGTTGATGAACGCCCTGCGGGTTGGGACGTTAAACCAGAGTTCTTTCCTGTAGCTCTTCATTGTGCTACCTCCCGAATATTGGATTTTGCACGGCTCCTGCAAATGCATTACGCCATCAATAGTATCGGAATGACAGCGCCGAAGTCGAGACTGCCCCTGATCTGACCAATATAGTGGAATCGCTCCCGGAAAGTGTTGTCCCGGACGACTATCGGAAAAAACGTTCCTATATCTCATCATTTCTTTCAAAAAATGAACCAGGGCAAAAACTTTTCATTCTTAAAAGAAGCGGGAAATCGGGCAGTACGTTAATTCAGTCGTTCAATTCCTGTCGCATGATGATGATTCTACTGGAAATACTCCATGACCACAAAACCTCACGCTGGGAGCCCGCGGCAAAACTCTAGTGCTGCATGAGGGTGAAAGGGGCGGCGTGACGCAAAAGCTTTTGGATATGTTCAAGGGAGAAAACCGGAAGCAACGAGTGGGGTTGCTGTGCTGCGTATATATAAAGGTATGAAGGATTGCCGGCTTCTCAGCCTATAACAGCACGAGGTTATCCCTGTGGATCACCTCATCAGAGTACTGATAACCGAGAACTCCCTCTATCTGGGTTGTCTTTTTCCCCTTTATCTTTTCTATCTCCGAAGAAGAATAATTCGCCAGCCCTTTTGCGATGCGTTTGCCTGCAGGGTCAAGACAATAGACAGCATCCCCGGCCTCAAAGCTTCCCGAAAGAGAGACGATACCCGAGGGCAGGAGACTCTTCCCTCCAGTGAGCAGCGCCCTTGCCGCTCCCTCGTCAACAACAATGCTTCCCTTTGTCCTGCAGGCATAGGCGATCCAGCCCTTTCTCGAAGAAAGCCTTGTCTTCCTGGCCCTGAACTCTGTTCCGTGGCGGATGCCGCCCAAGAGAGATGAGATCGCGCCTTTGTTCCTTCCATTGATGATATTCACTGTAATTCCATGATGGACCGCCCTCTTTGCAGCGAGGAGTTTAGAGAACATGCCCCCGGTGCCGACGGCGGAGCCGGAACCGCCAGCCATCCTTTCAATCTCGGGCGTTATCTTATCCACCGTTTCTATAAGGCTCGCGCCCGGATTTCTTCTCGGGTCGTCGCTGAAGAGGCCGTCCACATCGGAAAGGATTATGAGGCGTTCCGCATCGATAAGCCCGGCAACCATTGAAGCGAGGTGATCGTTGTCGCCGAACCGTATCTCATCGGTAGCGACGGTGTCGTTTTCGTTGATTATTGGAACGATCTCATAGGAAAGGAGGGTTATAAGGGTATTCCTTGAATTGATATACCTCTTTCTGTCTGCAAAGTCATCACGGGTTAGGAGCACCTGGGCGACCTTTTTACCGTGGGTGCTGAAGCTCTTCTCATAGGCCCACATGAGGTTGCTCTGACCCACCGCGGCCGCAGCCTGTTTCAGCACGATGTCTTTTGGCTTCTCCTTAAGACCCATTTTCATCATTCCTGCGGCAACCGCCCCTGAAGAGACGATTGCCACCTCGTACCCAGCGTCCCTCGCGGCAGACACATCGTCGGTGATCGACTGTATCCTGTCAAGGTCAAGCCCGTCGTTTTCGGAGGTTAGGATATTGCTCCCTATCTTTATTACAAGCCTTTTCATTTATCGGCTCCTGCCCCTCTTCGTCCGTGTCTTCTCTTATGAGACCCCTCCAGTATTTCGGCAACATACCGTACGAGTTCCTTTACACCTCTCCCTGTGGCAGCGGAGAGAGCGAAAAAATCGGTTTTGCTATTCTTGCAGTAATCCGAAAGTCTGTCAAGTCTGCTTTCATTCGCGATGTCCAGCTTAGTGGCAACCACAATCGTCGGTTTTTCGAGAAGATTTTTGCTGTAAAGCGCAAGCTCCTTTTTTATCTTTTCAAGGTTGTCCACGGGATCGCCTGCCGACATTTCCGATATATCGACAAGGTGCAAAAGGATACGAGTGCGTTCCACATGCCTGAGGAACTGAAACCCGAGGCCCGCACCTCTGTGGGCTCCTTCTATAAGCCCGGGGATATCGGCGACAACGAAACTCCTGAAGTCCTCCAGCTTCACAACCCCAAGATTAGGCTCCAGGGTGGTGAAGGGATAATCCGCGATCTTCGGCCTAGCGGCAGATATGACCGATATGAGAGTGGACTTCCCTGCATTCGGAAGTCCTATCAGACCCACGTCTGCAAGCAGTTTCAGCTCGATGACGAGGGTCCTCTCCTGCCCCTTTCCTCCTGGTTGAGCGAACCTCGGGGCCTGTCTGGTGGGAGTTGCAAAATGCGCGTTTCCGAGTCCTCCCCTCCCGCCTTCAGCTGCGATCACCTCTTTCCCGTTGTCGTCAAGGTCTGCAAGGATTTCCCCCGTTTCTCCGTCTTTTACCACCGTTCCCACAGGGACTGGTATGAGGAGGTCCTCTCCGTCCCTTCCGTGCATATTCTTCCCCATGCCGTGCTGTCCCCTCTTCGCCCTGTAAAAGCGGTGGTATCTGAGGTCAAGCAGGGTGTTCAGCTGCCCGGTTGCTCTTATAATGACATGTCCGCCTCTGCCGCCGTCTCCACCGTCCGGTCCCCCCTTCGGCACGTACTTTTCCCTCCTGAAACTGATGCATCCCCTGCCGCCGTCCCCGGCCTTCACATGGATTTTTGCATAATCAACAAACTGCATAAAGGAAACTCCATCGAAATTATACTGATTATCAGCACAGAGGCCACAGAGAGCAAAGAGAATATCCAGTTCTGGCTGTGGTGAAGGTCCTTCTCTATCTTCTGATCAAACACAAAGAGAAAAGGCGGTTTTTCACCGCCTTCTCCTCAGTCATATGTGAAGGTGAAAGCTAACTTGAGGCTGTCTCCGGCGCTGCGGGGTAGACACTTACCTTAAGACGATCCCTGTCCTTCCGCTCGTACGCCACTATCCCGTCAATCAAAGCAAAAAGAGTATCATCCCTTCCCAAGGACACGTTGTTGCCAGGGTGAAACTTAGTACCTCTCTGCCGCACGAGGATGTTCCCGGCGCGGACAAACTGGCCTCCGAATCTTTTCACTCCAAGCCGTTTCGACTCGCTGTCACGACCGTTTCTTGAGCTTCCTACGCCTTTCTTGTGTGCCATGTGCTATCCTCCGAACCTCACTTCGGTGATCTTCAGTGTCGTGAACTGCTGACGGTGTCCTCTCAACTTCTCATAGACCCTTCTCGGCCTCTTCTTATAAACAAGGACTTTCCTCGCCTTCCCGTTTCCCACCACCTCTGCCTTCACCTCAGCCCCTTTCAAATAAGGAGTTCCGACAACGGTCTTATCGCCATCTATGACGGCAAGGACCCTGTCCAGATCAAGGACAGCACCCGGCTCGGAAGGGATGGCGTCCACCTTCACTGTGTCGCCCGAGGCAACTTTATATTGTTTTCCGCCTGTCTCGATGATCGCATACATTTCGAAATCACCTCCGAACGTAGTATTTAACACTACATCGCACAAAAAAGTCAACATCTGCGGCACGCAGCTTGAGCAAGAGAACTTAAGCGTTCCGGTGCAGTAAAGAGCCTGGATTCAGGGAAGGCGATATACATTCGCCTGGAATTCAGGTAAAATAGTTTGCGGTGAAAAGGCTGCGAATCGTCAGGCAGGAGGAATTATCATGCCTCAGAGCATGACGGGCTTTGGCTCTGCTGAAAAGGAAACCTTCAAGGTGGAGATACGTTCTGTAAACCACAGGTTTCTGGATGTGTCCATGAAGGTCCCCCAGGGTCTCGGCAGCCACGAGATTGCCCTTAGAAACAGGGTGAAGGAGCGGTTCTCCAGGGGCAGATTCGACATCCTCGTCTCAACCCCGGCTGAGGGAGCCCACAGGATAAAGGTGAACACTGCTCTGGCAAAGGAGATTTACAATGCCCTTCGATCCCTCAAAGAAGAACTGTTATTGTCGGACGGCATTCGGATAGAAACTCTGACCGGATTTAGGGAGCTTTTTCTGACTGAAGAAGCCGAATATGACATCGGGCCTCTTTATGATGCCTTTGATGAGGCCATGGACAGGCTTCAAGATATGAGGATGAGGGAAGGTAAGGCCATTACCGGGGATATGCTCTCAAGGCTGGAGAGGGTTGAGCATATGAACGGTAAGATACTGGACCTGTGTCCTGCCGTCGTGAACGAGCATAGGGAGAGGTTCAGGGCAAGACTCACCGACCTTTTTGCGGAAGTAAAGTTCGACGAGAGCAGGCTGCTTCAGGAGGCAGCCCTCATGGCCGAGAAATCCGATGTCAGCGAGGAGATTACGAGAATCGCCTCACACATCCTCCAGATGAGGAAAATTCTTTCCGATGGTGATACAATAGGAAGAAAGCTGGAGTTTCTTCTGCAGGAATTGAACAGGGAAGTGAATACGATAGCTTCCAAGTCCGGTGATTACAGGATCTCAAGCATTACGGTAGAGATGAAGGTCGAGATTGAGAAGATGAGGGAACAGTCACAGAATATCCAATGACCGGGGAGTGATCAATGAAAAGAGCGGATTTGAGTCCTGTACTGGTGAACATAGGATTCGGCAACGTGGTTTCGGCATCCAGGGTGATAGCTGTTGTGACTCCAGGTTCGTCCCCTATGAAGCGGCTGAGGGAGGAAGCGAAGAAAAGGGGAAAACTCGTTGATGCAACGGAGGGAAGACGGACACGTTCTATAATCGTTACGGACAGCGACCATATTATTCTCAGTGCCCTTCAGGCCGAGACAATCACACAGAGATTTGGCGAAGTGCGGGGCGAGGGACCTCATAAAAACCAGAAGAGCCCCGCTGGCAGCGGTGAGGAAGAGTAAGGGAAATCTCTTCATCGTATCTGCGCCTTCGGGAGCCGGCAAGACCTCTCTCTGCCAGAAGCTGACCGCGGTCGTCCCAAATATCAGACATTCCGTCTCCTATACTACAAGGGTTCCGCGGAAAGGCGAAGTAAATGACAGGGATTATACCTTTGTGAGCGAAGGGGAATTTCGCAGGATGGCGAAGGCCGGAGAATTTGCCGAGTGGGCGAAGGTTCACGGAAACTTTTACGGGACGTCCAAGAAACGCCTGGAACAGCTCAGAAATGCGGGGATTGATGTGATCCTCGACATCGATACACAAGGAGCGAAGGCGATAAAAAAGCAGTACAGTGACGGTGTGTACATATTTATTCTGCCGCCCTCGATGGAGGCCCTGAGGGAGAGGTTGGAGAAGCGCATGAGCAATTCGCCCGATGAGATAGCTACAAGGATGAAAAGGGCGGCTCACGAAATAAAGGACTACCGGATGTACGATTATGTTATCATAAACAATGATTTCAGCGAGGCCTTAATGGACCTGAAGGCGATCGTCAGGGCCGAGGACAGGCGGACGGACAAGATAGAGCCCGGGTGGGTAAAGGAAACTTTCGGAATTTAGGAGGAGAAATGGACCTTATTTCGTTACCTGTTGAATTTGACAAAAAGAAGATCGACGGACGATACAGACTCGCCTCGATAGCCGCGCAGAGGGCGAGGGAGCTTTCTCTCGGAGTGAAACCGAAGATCCAGACAAAGGCGAAGAAGGTGACAACGGTTGCCATTGAGGAGGCGATAAACGGCACCCTTGAGTTCCTGGTGGGAGAAGAGGCGCGGAAGGCAAAAGAAGAGGCAAAGAAGTTCGACTACAAGAGACTTCTCGAGGAAAAGAGAAGGGAAGGCGTGCCTGAAGACCTCTCAGAGCTTGAAAAAGACCTGAAGATCTACCTCCACGAGAAGGAGGCAGGAGACAAGAGGGCTTTGGAAGAGCTTTTCTCTGAGAAGCCCGAAGAGGAATAAGATTTCCCGGAAGTCATAAGGCTTTGAGGGCGGCGACGTGCTGAAGAACAAGAAGATCCTGTTAGGGGTGACAGGAAGCGTTGCAGCCCACAAGGCCGTTGACCTGGCGCGGAGGCTTGCTGAGGAAGGCGCATGCGTTCGCGTTATCATGACGGAGGCTGCAGGGCGATTCGTGTCGCCACTCTCATTCGAGGTCGCATCCCGGAATGCCGTCTCAACAGATATTTTCCATGACCCGCTCTCCCATACCTCCTTGACTGCCGACGCCGACCTGATGGTCATCGCACCCGCAACAGCAAATATTATAGGCAAGTATGCCTGCGGAATTGCCGACGACATGCTGAGCACATGCCTTCTTTCCTACAGGGGAAGAGTCGTGATAGCGCCGGCGATGAACTGGAGAATGTATGAGAACCCGGTGGTCCGAAAAAACCTCTCATATCTTGCTTCCCTTGGAGTTGTGCAGGTGGGACCGGGGAAGGGAAGCCTTGCATGCGGGGAGGATGCAATAGGGAGGATGTCTGAAATCCATGAGATTATCGAAGCGATCAGGTCTTCCATAACGGTCAAGGACTTTTCAGGAAAGAAGATAATCGTGACTGCCGGGCCGACAAGGGAGTACATCGATCCTGTGAGGTACATATCGAACAAGTCGTCAGGGAAAATGGGCTACGCAATAGCAGGGGCTGCCCTCAGAAGGGGTGCGTCGGTTGTTCTGATCAGCGGTCCCTCTCACGTAACTCCGCCTTACGGGACCATGCTTGTTTCGGTGGAGACAGCAGAAGAAATGAGGGAGTCTGTCATACGGAACCTGAGAGGTTCAAGCGTTCTTATCATGGCGGCTGCTGTCTCCGATTTCTCCCCTGAGAGCAGAAGCAGAAAGAAGATAGATAAATCCCGAGGGCTTGCGCTGAAACTGAGAAAGACCCCCGACATTCTCAGTGAGATTGCAAGCATGAGAAAGAGACCGTTCCTCGTGGGCTTTGCTGCCGAGACCGGGCCTGACCTGACCCGTGCGAGAAAGAAGTTCATTGAAAAAGGCGCCGATATGTTTGTGTTTAATGACGTGACTTCCCCGGGCTCGGGGTTCGACGTGGACACAAATAAGATTACAATCATTGAAAAGGGAGGAGAATCTTCTTTTCCCCTCTTGTCAAAGGACGAAGTCGCGGACATTTTACTTGACAGAATTGTCCGTTTTATCCCTTGACTTTTGGCCTTTTTTTGATTAAAGTTCAATAGCAATGTCGATGGAAGAAATCGAAAAACTTCGGATAAGGGTCGAAAAGGATCCAAATTCAAGGCTCTTCCTCCCCCTCGCTGAAGAATACAGGAAATCAGGGATGCCGGATGAGGCGATCTCCGTGATTCTGAGGGGACTCGAACACCAGCCCGGATACACCAGTGCAAGAGTGGCCCTCGGCAGGATTTACATGGAAAAGGGGATGCTGGACGAGGCAAGAAAGGAGTTCGAGGCGGTTGTGTCCGCCATCCCGGACAACCTCTTTGCCCATAGAAAGCTTGCCGACATCTACCGGGAAAAGGGAGAGATCAGGAAGGCCGCAGCCGAGTACAGGACGGTGATACGTCTGAATCCCCTTGACGAGGAAGCGAAGATATGCTTGAGCGAGATCGAAGATGGTCCTCACGGGGAAGAAGCGCTTCCCTTTGCCGAAGTCGAGGAACATGCTCAGCCTGACGTCTCGGAGATCCCAATAGATGAAGGGCAGGGGATTCCAGGGGCAGAGTTCACTGAACTGGAAGGTATCAGTGAGGAGCCGGATGAAGCCGGAATTGCTCATTCGGGCCCTGAAGAACCCGGGGGCGAAGAGGATATCATCGAGGAGGCGGAGGAAATATCAGATATCTCAGGTGAAGAGGCATTTCCCCTGAGAGGGGAACCGGTTTATCAGGAAGAAGCTTACGCGGCTGAGGAGGCCCCTGAGTCGGCGCAGCACGCTATGGTACTGGAAGAGGATAGAGAGACGTTCTCCGGGATATCCGAGTCGCCTTTTGAAATTCCGGAGTCTGCTGGAGCGCATGGGGGGATCGAGGCTTCAGAGACCCCTTCCGGCGCGGCGGATATTTCCGCTGCCGATTCCTTTATCGCGGCCGGCGATTTTTGCAAGGCTCTGGAGGTTTACAGGAAGGCCCTTTCCGGTGCGCCTGACGACAAACACCTTCTACAAAGGATGCTTGAGCTCAAGTCTCTCATGAAACTTATGGGAAAAGGCGAAGAGGTATTAATTGGGAGACTTGAGGAATTCCTGGATGCTATAAGGAGGAGGTTCCCTAAGGGAACGTGAGCTTTTCGAAGGTTCTCAAGGAGGCTGTTGAGAGAGTGGACGGCGCTGTCTCCTGTATGATATTGGGTTCGGATGGTATTCTCGTTGAGGAGTACGCTGTGGAGAGGCTCCTGAATCTCGAAGACCTCGGGGCAGAGGCCTCGACCATGATCAAGGACATTAATCTTGCAGCGAAGGACCTTGGCCTCGGTTCTGCAAGGGAGTTTTCTATCATATCGGACAAGTGCGGGATTATCATGCGCAGGATAAACTCCGCATACTATATGGCCCTCGTCATAAAGCCTGAAGGCAACTATGGGAAGGGAAGATTTGTCCTGAAATCGATGGTTCCGAAGATAGAAGGGGAATTTTAGAGACCAGTGACGCGTTACAGGTGATGCGTGACAAGTAGGGAATTCTTTACGGTTTGCCGCATATTATATGTTACGCGTTACGCATTGCGCGTTATATGAAGATCTTAGTCGTCCATGGTCCCAACCTGAACATGCTTGGCACGAGGGAGCCGGGCACATACGGAACCCTGAGCCTTGAGAAGATCGACGAGAAGATCAGATCAAGGGCTGCAGAGATGGGAATGGATGTCTCAATAATGCAGTCGAACAGCGAGGCAGGGATAATCGATGCAATACAGAAGGGCGATTACGACCTCCTCGTCATCAACCCCGGCGCCTATACCCACACAAGCATCGCGATCCGGGACGCGATTTCTGCAGTTGACAAACCAGCCATAGAGGTCCATATCTCGAACATCCACAGCAGGGAGGAGTTCAGAAAAAGGTCTTACACTGCCGAGGTCTGCCGGGGTCAGATTACCGGTTTCGGCGCGGAAAGCTATCTCCTTGCCCTTATAGCCGCGAAGAGCATTCTCTCCGGAGGATAGACCCATTCTCGACCGGCGCCTATTACGCCTCGCCAGCTTGAGGGAGTTCCTCGAGAAGAGGGGGATACAGGGTTTTCTCGTCACCAACCTCACCAATGTCAGGTATCTTTCTGGTTTCACAGGTTCCTCCGGCTTTATCCTTATCGGCAGGAAAAGGAATATATTAGTGACGGATTTCAGGTACAGGGAACAGGTGGAATGGGAGACGGCAGGGTCTGAGAAAGGGAAAAGATCGCTTCAGCGCCCCGAATGGGATATTTTCACGGAAAAAGGCAATAGACTTAAAATCATTAGGGGCTTTGTGGCGGAACTCGGCATACGCACCCTTGCCTTTGAATCTACCGCCTCATATGAATTCTTTAAAGCCCTTTCGGGTTGCGGTGCGGTTCTGAAGCCGCTGAGCGGGATTGTGGAGAGGTTGAGGGCCGTAAAGGACCGCGAGGAGACACGCTTAATAAAAGAGGCGATACGCCGGGCGGAAGAGGCATTTCTGGCCGTCAAGCCTAACATCAGAAGTGGCAGGAGGGAGCGTCAGATTGCCCTTATGCTTGAGCAGGAGCTGAAAAAAAAAGGGTCTACTCACCTTCCTTTTGATATAATAGTGGCGTCGGGTGCTAATGCAGCCATGCCCCATGCACGATCCACAGACAAGAAGCTTTCCCCTGGCGACCTCGTGGTCATTGATTGGGGCGGAGAAGCCGGGGGATACTATTCGGACATGACAAGGACATTTCTTATGGGCGGGGTCTCCGGGCACAGAGGTGCGGGGGGTGTTGATCTTGAGAGGAAAAAGGAGATGTACCGGCTTGTACTCAAGGCAAGCAGGGATGCGATATCCTCTGTCCGCCCGGGTGCGGAAAACAAGGCGGTTGACAATGCGGTCCGGCATGTTATAAAAAATGCGGGGTTGGGTGAGTTCTTCGGTCACGGCACAGGCCATGGCGTAGGTCTTGAGGTCCACGAGTTGCCTCGCATCTCATGGGTAAAGAGCGAAACCCTTCGGGAAAACATGATCTTCACCATTGAGCCCGGGATATACATACCCGGGCTGGGAGGGGTGAGGATAGAGGATATGGTGCGGGTGAAGACCGGAGGGAAAGAGGTTCTCACCGGGCTGCCGAGGGCCCTTGAGGTTATCGGGGATTAAAAATATAATACATCCATCGCAGATTAAGAGTGTACTTGACGGTTTTTCAAGGTGACTACAGATGCTGTAAAGGAGGTCCGTATTGATATCAACAAACGAGTTCAGAAAAGGCGCAAAGATAGAGTACAAGGGAGAGCCCTGCGAGATCATTGATTTTCAGCATGTCAAAATGGGCAGGGGCGGAGCCATTGTCAGGACGAAGATGAAGAGCCTCAGAACCGGCAATGTCCTCGAGGATACATTCAGGTCGGGAGAGAAGTTCGAAACTCCCCACCTTGAGGAAAAAGAGATGCAGTATCTTTACGCGGACGGGGACCTCCACTATTTTATGGACGTGGAAACCTTCGAACAGATACCCATTACAACCTCGAAGCTCGGTGACGCGAAGAAATTCCTCAAGGAGAACATGGTGGCGGCCATACTCAACTATAAAGGTGAACCCCTCACTGTTGAGCTTCCGACCTTCGTGGAACTCGTTGTGAAGCAGACAGAACCGGGGTTCAAAGGCGATACGGCATCAGGGGGTTCAAAGCCAGCAACCCTTGAGACCGGTGCTGTGGTGAGGGTTCCTTTTCATATCAATGAAGGGGATGTGATAAGGATCGACACGAGGACTTCTGAATACATTGAAAGGGTCAAGTGATGGAAATCGATAACCTGAAAGAACTCATTGCCCTCCTCCAGGACACGGATATCACCGAATTCCAGCTGGAGAAGGACGGGACCAAGGTCAAGATCAGGAGGCAAATGCTGGTATCCCCCCTTGAGATGAAGACAAGGCAGCCAGTGATTATTGAAAAGACCCTGGAGCAGGAGGAGGAGACCCAGAGGCTCATTACCGTCACATCTCCAATTGTCGGGACCTTTTACAGGGCACCCTCGCCTGACGCCCCTCCTTTTGTCGATGCAGGGTCAAAGGTGAAGAAAGGACAGGTGATCTGCGTTATCGAAGCGATGAAACTGATGAACGAGATCGAAAGCGAGGTGGACGGAGTTGTCGTGAGGGCACTGGTGGAGAACGGCCAGCCCGTGGAGTATGGGGAGCCCCTTTTTCTCATAGAACCGGTGTCATGAAGCTCTTCAAGAAGATACTCATCGCAAACAGGGGCGAGATCGCCGTCAGGGTCATCCGGGCATGCAGGGAACTCGGGATACGTACCGTGGCCGTTTATTCCGATATTGAAAAGGACGCCATGCATGTAAGGCTTGCCGATGAGGCCGTATGCATAGGCCCTGCTCAGTCTTCCCAGAGTTATCTCAACATCCCAGGCATCCTGAGCGCAGCCGAAATAACCGATTCGGAGGCTGTGCATCCGGGATACGGCTTTCTTGCTGAAAATCCTCAGTTTGCGGAAGCGTGCAGCACCTCGGGGATCACCTTTATCGGGCCTTCTTCAGAAAATATCAAGATCGGCGGGGACAAGGCAAAGGCAAGGCAGGTGATGAAGCGCAAAGGCATTCCGGTTGTGCCCGGCAGCGATGGTCCGGTGGCATCCGATGAGATAGCGATAAAGGTCGCAAGAAAGATAGGGTTTCCCGTTATCCTCAAGGCCTCAGCAGGCGGCGGAGGGAAAGGCATGAGAATCGTTGAGGAGGAGAAGGACCTGGAACAGGCGTTTCACCTTGCCCAGAGAGAGGCCCTCACAGCTTTCGGCAACAGCGAACTCTATGTAGAGAAGTATATCCCGGATATGAGGCATGTCGAGGTCCAGATCATGGCGGATGCAAAAGGCGACGTGATTCACCTCGGGGAGCGCGACTGCTCAATCCAGAGGAGACATCAGAAACTGATTGAGGAATCACCGTCCCCCGTCTCCACTGACAAATTCAGGAAAAAGATCGGGGAGTACGGGATCAAGGCCGCAAAGGCGCTGAAATACAGGAACGTGGGTACTATCGAGTTCATAGTGGACGCTGCTGGCGATATCTATTTCATGGAGGTCAATACGAGGGTTCAGGTAGAACATCCCGTGACCGAAGCGGTAACAGGCGTTGATATCATAAAGGAGCAGATAAAGCTCGCAGCAGGGTTTCCCCTTGAGTACAGGCAGAGCGCCATAAGGCCTTCAGGGCATGCCATAGAATGCAGGATCAATGCAGAGGACCCGGAGAGATTCATTCCTCATCCGGGCAGAATCACCTTCTTCTATCAGCCCGGGGGGCCCGGCGTGAGGGTGGATACGGCCGCCTACAGCGGATGTGTTGTCCCCTCACAGTATGATTCTCTCATAGCCAAGCTCATCGTCCACGGCAGGAACAGGGAAGAAGCTATTTTGAGGATGAGAAGGGCCCTTGATGAGTTCATTATCGAGGGTATAAGAACGACCATTCCCTTTCACAAGAAGGTGTTTAACCATATTGACTTCATTAACGGCGAATTTGATACCGGGTTTGTGGAAAAACTCTCAAGGTCCGAACTTGTTACGGTTGCGGACGAGCAGGCATGACGTGGAGTGCTACGCGTCCCCTGCAAGGCCCGCAAAGCTGCCAGGCAGACTCTGTTTCATTACAGACAGCGCTGCGGCGGGCATGGCTGCCGAGGAGATGGTATTGAACGCCCTGAGGGCAGGAGTGAAGTGGGTGCAGTACAGGGAGAAGGGGAAAAACCGCGGGGACATGTATCGCGAGGCTGAGGCACTGCGCCGCCTGACACGCGAATTTGGCGCCGTTTTGATCGTGAACGACCATTCTGATATCGCTCTGGCAGTAGATGCGGACGGCGTGCATCTGGGGCAGGACGATCTGCCTCTGAATGAAGCGAGAAAGATCATGGGGCAGAGGATTATAGGAATATCGACTCATTGTCTCCAGGAGGCCGTTGATGCGGCGGAAGGAGGCGCTGATTATATCGGCTTCGGTCCTGTATTCCCCACAAAGACCAAGGATGCGGGGGAGCCGAAGGGGAAGGAGATGGCGGGGGAGATAAAGAGGCACGTGACCGTACCAGTTGTGGCGATCGGCGGGATATCCCAGGCCAATCTTTCCGAGGTTCTCGATTCAGGTGTGGATGCAGTCGCTGTTGCCTCTGCTATCCTAAAGGGCGACATATCCGAAAACGTGAGAGATTTCATGAGAGTACTCGGGGGTGCATGAGTATGAGAGAAGAGTATGAGAGCAGGGATAAGAAACGCGTGCTTATCCAGATGGAAGTGATCATCAACGGTATTCTGAAGGCGAATGCCCTTGATATTTCGGAGAACGGGATGTATATAAGCACGCAGGCCGAGCTCCTGTCAGGGGCTGTTCTCGATCTCAGTTTCAAGGTTGGTGATACACCTATTAGTGTGAAGGCCGTGGTGCAGCATTCGCAGCCCGGTATCGGCGTCGGCGTAAAGTTCATCAACTTGATCCCCGAGCATTACACCCTCATCAAGAGAATCCTTGACCAAGCCAAGACGCCTTCCGCCACAGCTGCGGCCGGCAAGACCGTGAAGAGGATTCTCCTTGTGGATGACAGCGCTCAGTCCAGGGCCATCTATATAAACAAATTGAACCTGGAGGGATTTTCCGTTATCGAGGCGTCCAACGGCGTCGAGGCATTGAAGCAGCTCCAGGAGGTGAGGCCCGACCTCGTCATTCTCGACATCTGGATGGAAGGTATAGACGGGTTTAAGATACTCCAGCTCATGCAGCTCAATCCTAATCTCAAGGATATTCCCGTGGTCGTCCTGTCGGCAAGGAGCGTCCCTGCCGATATCCAGAAAGCCATAGCCCTCGGAGCCCGTGACTATATGCCGAAGATGACTACAACACCCCTGAAGCTGGCCGAGAAGGCTAAGGAGATACTCCGGAGATAATCGGGATTTCAGCCGGCCTCATGCTTTCGCAGAGCCGGGCGATAGGACTATTTAGGAGGGGATGATGAGAGGTTTTCTTGTGACGCTCCTTCTGGTAATCGTTGCTGTTTCCACCGGATGCCAGAAGAAGGAAGAAGCGATTAAGGTTGGAGTGGCAGGCCCCATGACCGGGGATCAGGCAAAGATGGGCGCGGATTTCAGGAACGGGGTGACCCTTGCTGTTGACGAGTGGAACGGAAGGGGAGGGATCCTCGGCAAGAAGATCATAGCCCTGATCGCCGATGACCAGCATGACCCGAAACAGGCGGTTTCAGTGGCAAACAAGCTCGTGAACGACGGAGTGGTAGGCATAATCGGGCATTTCAATTCAAGCTGTTCGATTCCTGCATCAGATATCTATAACCGTGCAGGGATTCCTATGATCACTCCTGCCTCCACAAATCCCCAGCTCACGGAAAAGGGTTACAGGGGTGTTTTCAGGGTCTGCGGCAGGGACGACCAGCAGGGCAGGGTGGCTGCAGAGTTCGTCGTGAACGAACTTAAACCGAGAAGGGTGGCGGTCATCCATGATAAGACGACCTACGGGCAGGGGCTCGCCGATGAATTCAGGAAATTCATAGGGGGCAAGACCGAGGTGGTTTACTACGGCGGTATAATACAAGGGGACAAGGATTTCAAGACCGTTCTCACCGCAGTAAGGGAGAAGAAGGCGGAGCTTATCTATTTCGGAGGTATATATCCGGAGGCAGGCCTTCTCGTAAAACAGGCCAGGGAGCTTGGTGTTGCAGTCCCGTTCATGAGCGGTGACGGTACCATAGACCCGAAGTTCATCGAGATTGCGGGTGCCGGGGCAGCCGAAGGAACATACCTTACCTTCAGCCCCGACCCCAGGAAGATGGCCACCGCAAAGACGTTCATTGAGAACTACGAAAAGAGGTTCGGGGAAATTGGACCGTATTCAATCTACGCATATGATGCAGCGAATATCCTTCTAACGGCGATAAAGGAGGCTGGCACCATCGAGGGAAAGGCGGTGGCGGACAAGCTCCACTCAATGGAATTCTCAGGCGCACTGGGCAAGATAAAGTTCGATGAGAAAGGGGATGTTGCGGTTTCGCCCTATGTGGTCTGGGTTACTAGGAACGGGAAGTTTATTGAGCACTGGAGGCCCGCACAATGATTGCCGAAAGGCGGTTATCTTGAACGCAAGAATGCGGTATAATTCCTATAACTTCAACAGAAAGGAATATACTTTCGGCAGGTGATGGTTTTCGGAAGGGCTGAGATCGGTCCCCTAATTGAGCTGAGAGACTGTATTACCGGTCTGGCGGAGACCGATTTCACCATCTATGATCAATCAGGCCGCCTGCTTATGCCCGCCGCTTCTGCGGATCCCATAATAGAGACATTTTCCCTTTCGGCAAGAGGAAGGGAAGAACAAAGAAACTATATTGAAAAGTCCATAGAAAAGGCGGTTCTCAGAAGAGGCCCTTCACTTTTCAAAGGCCCCATGAACCAGTACCACCCCTTCATTCCTGTGAGGATTGCCGATACGGCTCTGGTGCTAGTCGGGCATGCTGTCTACCTGTCCATGAAGGACCTGGAAGAGTTCTTTGACTCAAAGAAAGAGGCGTACGGGCTCACCGGAAAAGAGAGGAGACTCTGGGCAAAGAGGATTCTCCCAAAGGATATCCGGAGGGTTTCGGAGGGATGCGAGAGAGTTCATCGTCTCTTCAATCTGTGCGCGAAAGCAAACTACGAAAAAAGCCTCAACCTGGAGAGGTACAGAAGAACCATGACCATCATGGAACTCTTTTCGGGAATCGAGAATAACTTCACTGAGGAGAGGTTATTCTCCCTCCTTGCCGATGCGGTGATTTTCCTTTTCGGCGGAGACACCGTCTCTGTGATGACCCGGTCCAATGGGAGGTTCGTGCCGGTGCTCGCAAAGGGCAAGTCCAGGAAGAAAGTGGAGACCGTTTCTCTCGGATATGATTATCCGAGCCTTTCCGATGCCGTCGGGAACCGCAGACCTCTCGTCGTTCTGGATGCGCTTGAACTGCTGCGTCTCGGTTATCCCGAGGAGATCACATCAGTGCATCTCTTTCCCTTGTCGGCGCGGGACGAGACGTTCGGACTCCTCGTGGTCTTCAATTCCAGGCTCACTGGTGAGGATGTCGACACCCTTTCCAGGATGTGCAGGTACGCCGCTTTTTTTATGGGCGCCATAATCTCACGCAGAATGTTCGATGCCCGTCTCAACGGTTTCACTGCCATTAATCTCGCCCTCGACTTTATGCCAGCGTTCCACGACCCGGAATCTCTTTACGAATCCATTGTGGAAATTTCCTCCAGAATGATAAATGCCGAAAAGGTCTCCCTCATGCTTCCGGAGGAGGACAGGACAGAACTCTTCATAAGGGCGGTAAAGGGGATAAACAAGGGGATCGCGAAGAATATCAGGGTGAAGGTGGGTGAGGGGATTGCAGGAAAGGTGTATCAGGAAGGCAAACCCTTAATAGTCGCCGATATTGAGAAGAGCCTTTCCACACTGACGAGGCCCAATTACAGGACAAACTCCTTCGTGAGCATCCCTTTGAGGATAGGAGATGAAACCATAGGCGTACTTAACCTGGCCGATAAGGTGAGCGGCGAGGTCTTTTCACGACTGGACATGGAATTCCTTCGCTATTTTGCGTCATTTGCCTCTGTGGCCATAAAGGGGGCTCATTACTTCAGCGTATCGGAGCAGATGCGGACCCTTTCGGTTACAGACCCCCTTACAGGTCTCTTCAACAGGAGGTATTTCGATGATCGCCTTTTCGAAGAACTGCAGCGTGCGATGCGCTATGATTCGGCATTCTCACTTGCGATCTTTGATATAGATGACTTCAAACTATTTAATGACACGGAGGGGCATGTCGCAGGAGACGAAATCCTGCGAACGATAGCTGATATATCAAGAGAGTCTCTTAGGGCAATTGATATACTGGCAAGATTCGGAGGTGAGGAGTTTGCGGTCATAATGCCTCAGACTGAGGGGGAAGAAGCCTATCTTGTCGTCGAAAGACTCAGAGCTAACATAAAGGAGCTTGTGCCCCCCAAATGGAAGAAATTCCCCCGCGCGAAAATGACGGTGAGCATTGGCGTTGCCTCGTTCGCCACCGGCGTGAAAGACACAAAGACACTCATTAGAAATGCCGACAAGGCGCTTTACAGGGCGAAGATGAACGGCAAAGACAGGACAGCGATATGGCAGAACGCCGGCCCTGCTGCACGATGAGGTCTCCCTCGGCGAAGCCGGCCATCTGAGCCTCTATCCATGTTTTTTCAGCAGCTCATAAACGGTCTCACGGTCGGGGGTGTATACGCCCTCATGGCCCTCGGTTATACCATGGTCTACGGTATCCTTGAGTTGATAAATTTCGCCCACGGTGAAATTTATATGCTCGGCGCCTATCTCGGGATAATCATCCTGACCTTCTTCACCGCCGTGGGACTTGCATCACAAAGTTTGGCGCTGTCCCTGCTCCTCACGTTTCTGCTTTCGGTGTTTTTCTGTTCGGCTTACGGATTCACCATGGAGAAGATTGCCTACAGGCCTCTGAGGCACGCTCCGAGGCTCAGCCCGCTCATCAGCGCCATAGGGGTCTCCATATTCCTCCAGAACTATGTGATGCTCACGCAGGGGGCTACCGACAGGGTCTTTCCCCATCTCTTCGGGGATGCCGGCATTGCGCTGGCCGCTGTGCGGGTCACATACCTTCAGATCCTCATCATTTGTGTCTCCTGCCTGCTCATGGTATCCCTGCACCTCTATGTGACAAAAACGAGGATGGGGAAGGCGATGCGCGCAGTGGCGCAGGACAAGGTCATGGCGTCATTACTCGGAATCAACATAGACTCCGTCATCTCCGTCACCTTTATCTTAGGATCGGGCCTTGCCGCGGTCGCCGGTATCATGGTAGCCATGTATTACGGGCTCGTGAACTATTCCATCGGCTATATTGCCGGAATAAAGGCCTTTACGGCTGCAGTTCTGGGCGGTATAGGCAGCATCCCCGGAGCCATGTTCGGAGGGATATTCCTCGGTTTTGCGGAGAGCATCAGCGCAGGTTATATTTCGAGTGAATACAAGGATGCATATGCCTTTGCTGTCCTCATTATCGTCCTGCTTATAAAGCCGTCTGGAATATTCGGAAGGAAGACGGAAGAGAAGGTGTAAGGCAGTGGCAAACGACGAATTGATGGTCACTGGCAACAGATCCCCCGACAAGGAGAGCGAACCATCCGGGGCCGCTGGTTATCCCTTGCTCAGAACCTTATTGGTTGCAGCGTGGTTTTCGGTCCTCTTCCTCCCTTTCAGGGGACTGACTGCCTCTGTGATACTCTTTACCGCCGTTCTTGTTTTCATGCTTTCTTTTACTTTTCTCCGGCTGCATGCGGCGCCCCTGCGGCAGAGGTTGAGGGAGGCAATGGGAAGGATAAGCCCGGCAAGACTCCTTGCCTTATCTCCATTCCGCGCGCGATGGATGATTATCCTTTTTCTCGCGGTATTCCCCTTTGTCGCGGGTGATTATTTCCTTGATGTGGCGGTCCTCTCTGGAATCTATATTATCCTTGCCCTCGGCCTCAACGTTGTGGTGGGTTTCACAGGCCTTCTCAACCTTGGTTTTACGGCGTTCTATGCGGTGGGGGCTTATGCATACGCGCTTCTCAACGTGAAGCTCGGGCTCGGTTTCTGGCAGTGCCTGCCTCTGTGCCTTGCTGTTACGACAGCATCAGGTCTAGTCCTTGCGATTCCTGCCCTGAGGTTGAGGGGAGATTATCTCGCCATCGTGACGCTCGGATTCGGCGAGATCGTCCGTCTCATTCTGAACAACTGGGATTCACTTACGGGAGGTCCCAACGGCATTTCCGGTATCGCGTCTCCTGTCCTCTTCGGCATTTCCCTTGGCGGACTTGGAACCTATTACTATCTGGTTCTGGCGGCGGTCCTCTTCACATACATCACGGTTCGCCGCGTCCGCAGATCGAGGATCGGAAGGGCCTGGATAGCTATTCGGGAGGACGAGATAGGCGCATCCTCAGCCGGGATCAACACCATGAGATACAAACTCTATTCCTTTGCCTTCGGATCATTCTGGGCGGGACTGGCAGGAGCCTTTTTTGCGGCAAAAATGCGCTTCGTCTCTCCTGAGAGTTTCACCTTCATGGAGTCCGTCCTGATACTCTGCATGGTTATACTGGGAGGGCTCGGTTCCATACGAGGCGTGATCGCCGGAGCTGTAATACTCGTTGTGCTTCCGGAGGTGCTGAGGGAGATGCAGTCTTACAGGATGATAGTCCTCGGTGCAGGACTGATCCTCATGATGATATTCAGACCACAGGGCCTCTTCGGGGCATTGGGCGAAAAAGGAGTTGACGGGTCACGATGAGTCTCCTGGAGGTGAGGGAACTGACCAAACGATTTGGAGGGGTAAGGGCTCTTGAAGACGTGAGTTTCAGGGTGAAGGAAGGTTCCATTGTGAGCATCATAGGTCCGAACGGAGCCGGCAAGACGACCCTGTTCAACTGTATCACAGGCCACACGAGGCCTACAAAAGGGGTTGTTCGTTTCTCCGGCAGGGACATCACTGGAATGCCGCCTCACGCAATCGTGAAGGCGGGGATAGCCCGGACTTTTCAGAACATACGGTTATTCAGGGAGATGAGCGTCCTCGAAAATGTCCTTGTTTTCAGACATCTGAGGATGCGTTCGGGTCTTCTCAGCATCCTTGCGCAGCGGAGACATTTTCTCAAAGAGGAGGATGAGGCAAGGTGCTGGGCGCTGGAGTATCTCGGATTGGTGGGCCTCGAAAACGTCGAGGACATACCCGCATATAATCTCCCCTACGGCGACCAGAGGAGACTCGAAATCGCAAGGGCAATCGCCGCCGAGCCAACGGTCATTCTCCTTGACGAACCTACTGCGGGGATGAATCCGCAGGAGACGGGGGAGATAATGGAGATGATCAGGAGACTTCAGAAGCTGGGTAAAACGGTGATACTGATAGAGCACGACATGAGGGTCGTCATGGGGATTTCAGAGACGATCGTCGTTCTTGACCACGGGGTGAAGATAGCCGAAGGACCACCGGAAGCCATCAGGAACGACCCTATGGTTATAGAGGCATATCTCGGCAGGGGTATCCATGCTTAGGCTTGAAGACGTCCGAACATTCTATGGCCCGATAGAGACGCTGAAGGGGATAAGCATGGAGGTGAAGAAGGGGGAGGTTGTCTGCCTCATCGGGAGCAACGGCGCGGGGAAGTCGACAACGCTTATGACCATTTCAGGAGTGCTCAGGCCGAGTACAGGGAATATATCCTTCGAGGGCAAGCCGATCCACGGACTTCCACCTCATACTATAGCCGGTATGGGGATAAGCCAGGTTCCCGAAGGGAGAAGGATATTCCCCAGGCTCACCGTCAGGGAAAACCTCGATATGGGAGCCTACCCGCTCTCCGGCAGGCCGTTGTCTGGGGGACCGAAAGCCCGGGACAGCCAACTGAAATCCTTATTGGAAAGGGTTTACAACCTCTTCCCTGTCCTCAAAGAGAGGGAGAGACAGCAGGGGGCCACCCTGAGCGGTGGAGAACAGCAGATGCTTGCGATCGCCAGGGCCCTCATGTCCGATCCCAAGGTTCTCCTTCTGGATGAACCTTCGCTTGGGCTTGCACCCATTATCGTGAGCAAGATATTCAGGACCATAAAGGAAATAAACAATGAAGGGGTGACCGTCCTCTTGGTGGAACAGAACGCCCGTGCAGCCCTGAGCCTGTCCGACAGGGGATACGTACTGGAAAGCGGCAGGATAGTCCTCCACGGTTCCGGAGAGGAACTGCTTAGGAACGAGCGGGTCAAGAAGGCGTATTTGGGGGAATAGGGTTCTTGACAAATCCTTTGCCTTGTATTCTTTCGAAACTCTTTTTGTTATAATCATTGCATGCAGCAGGCGAGGGCGCATCTTATTATAAAGGGGATGGTGCAGGGTGTCTTTTTCCGGGCATTCACGCGGGACGTCGCTGCGCAGCTCGGTATCAGGGGCTGGGTGAAGAACCTGCCCGACGGAAATGTGGAGGCCCTCTTCGAGGGCGAAAGAAAGGACGTCGAGCAGGCGATTAAGCGTTGTTATTCCGGTCCTCCCGGCGCGCGGGTTGCTGCCATAGACATCGACTGGGAAGAGTACAGAGGAGACCTGCAGGGCTTTCAGATACGGTATTACTGATGAGCTTTTGGGCCAAAGCGCGCAAGCTCCATAGATCGAAATTTAAGAAGTTCGGAAAATCTAAGAAGCTGAGGTTTTTCGCTCCCGCATTTTTGCACTTCTGTGTCTCTGTTTTGCTGTCTTTGCTTATGGTTTCGCCCCTTCTCGCTCTTACTGACAGCGAGATTGCGTCCTTTCAGAAGGAGATCGCAGACAGGCCTCTAGGTGAGAGGATCGCACTATGGGCTGAGCGGTATGTGGGCACGCCTTATGACCCGGATCCTCTCGGGGAGTATGTGAGAAGAAAGGCGATCGTTGCCGACGACCGTGTGGACTGCATGTATCTCATTTTCAGGACAGCGGAGCTTGCGATGGGGCGCACACAGGATGAGGCGATTAATATAGCCCTTGAAAAAAGGTTTATAGGCAGGGGCAGATTAAGAGACGGCGTCGTCGAGAATTATGAAGAGAGGTTTCAGTACGGAGAGGATATGCTCGAGAGCGGCAAATGGGGCGTTGAAATCACAGGGGACTTAGGGGCCTTATCGTATATCGAAGGATCGAGGGGAAGGGAAAGGGTTGCGATGGTTGCGAAAGAGCAACTGCTCGGGGATTTACGGAGACTTCCCTTGAGAAGCGGGGACTTCATCTTCTTCGTCAAGCACCCGGAAAATAGGATAAGCGGCGAGATAGTCGGTCACATAGGGATTATAAAGACGGAGGGCGGTACGCCATACCTCATCCATGCCGGCGGAAGGAAGAACCGCGGGGGGAAAGTAAGAAAGGTGGAGCTTCACGAGTACATAACTTCCATGCCCTTTGCGGGGGTAAGGGTCAGCAGGTTTCTTACCCCTTGATTTTTTGCATGATCTCAAGGAACTGGGTCTTGAATTCAGGGTGAGCCCTCCCCATAAAGAGCTTGAGTCCCTTCAGTTCAAGCCCGATGTCTTCCAGGTCTTTCATGGCTGTGTGAATCTCCTCGAGACTCTCAGTGATAGTGGCCAGTTCCTTTTCGATGAGAGCGATCTTTTCCTTAAAATGTCTTTCCTCTTTCATGAAATGCCCCCTTAAGGGTCACTGACTCTGACTTTATTATTTGTTTCTTCTCTGGTGCTTTGTCTTCCTGAGCAGTTTCTTGTGTTTGTGCTTGCTCATCTTCTTCTTGCGCCATTTTACCACGCTGCCCACACACTCACCTCCTTTTTTATAGTTCTCAGCCTTCGGCAATCACCTTTCGGCACAGACGGATCGGTAGCTGACCGCTGAAAGCTAACAGCTTCTTGAGCGGCTATGTTCCATAGCCTGGTTCATGAACGCCTCGAGCTGTATCTCCGTAGTCGGCGACTCGGTTCCGTCGTACGACACGCTTATGCAGGGTACCCCGTAATCCCTGCTCAGTCCGTGCATAAGGGACGTCACTATCGTTCCGGGCATGCACCCGAAGGGCATCGCGTTGATAATGCCCGACGCGCCCTTCTCTATAAGGTCGATGCTTTTCCCTATGCTCAGGATCGCCTCCCCCTCGAAGGAATCGTGCAGGTACGGGGAAGCCTTCCTCAGTATCTCTCTTGTATCCGGCTCCTCCAGGGTCCTGAGGAACCCCCTGAAATGCCTTCCGAGACGGTGTTCCGTCTTCTTCTGAAAAAACTTCTTCAGGAGAATTTGAATGATAACAGACCTGTCTTTTTTAATCAAGGCCTTTCTCAGGGCCATCAGGTTCACGTAGTATATCCATTCCTCCATCGGCGCGAGCCAGACCTGCCCTCCAAGGGCCTCCACTTTTCTTACTAGGTCCTCATTTGAGAACTTGTGGCTCCTGACAAATATCTCTCCCACAATGCCGATGAGCGGTCTGTCTTCCTTATGTCTCGGTAGATCCTCGAAGTCCCTGCGCATTTTTCCGAGGAGAACATCGAGACTGCCGTCCGCGCCCCTGAGCGACGCATACATCTTCTCCCGGTAGTCCCTGTAAAGGGCATCTGTCGAACCTTTCTCTTTCTCGTATGGTCTTGTTTCGTGGAGACATTTGGTGAGGAGTTCGTAGGCAACGATTCCTTCCCATGCGAAGGAGGAGAAGTCTTTTCCCACGATACCCAGTTCCCGGTAGAAGTTGGAATCCTGGTTGGGCGAGAATATCGGGACATTCCGAAGGCCGAGTCCTTCAAGGATCATCCTGTGAAAGACGTTGTATTGACCGAACCTGCAGGGCCCCGATCCTGAAGGCATGAAGAACGCGGATTCATCCGGCCTGAAATCGGGAGAAAGCACCTTCTTCAGCATATCCCCTGTCGTGACGGTGCAGGGGAAGCATTCTTTCCCCGAGACATAGCGCCTCCCTATGTCAACGGCCTCCTTATCCGATTCCGGCAACACCTCCGAAGGAATGCCGCATCTCTCGAACGCGGCGGCAAGGGCAAAGGCAGAGTCTGTCATACGGGGGATGAAGACGGTACGTTCTGAATGGCGAGCGGATATTAAGGAATGCGGGGAGAATCTCTTTTCAGCCGTAACACGTAACGCGTCTTCCCGTCCATGCCTGTCCGGCAGGCAGGCGGTAGGCAGGTAACGAGTTATGGTATTTTCGATGCTGTCGAGGAATGCCTCGCAACGCGTGATCGCCCCAGCGTCGGCGCTGTGTTCGTCTATCTCGATCTGCAGGTAGGGCTTTTCTTCCATCTCTTCCCTCAGGAACTTGAGGATGAATGAGTCAGGACCGCAGGAGAAATTGCTGATATACAAGGCATACAGGTTAGGGTTTTCCCTTATGAAACGCGCTGCCTTCAGTATCCTCTGGCCGGACCTCCAGTACATATTGGGCCATCTGTCTTTTATCTTCATAGCCGTCAAGGGGATAAAGTCCATAGGTATTGCAGGCACGCCAAGGTCGGAGAGCTTCCCGGGGATATTGAGATTCATGCCGCTGTCAAAGGCATTATACGGCCTTCCAATAATAATGACGGTCCTCTCCTTCAGGGAGGAGAGGACCTCGGCCCCCTTCGACTTTATGGCGGCGGAGAACTCCTCCTGGGCCTTGCCGGCCTTCTTTAAGGCCTTTAATACGTCCCTCTTCTTCACCCCCAAAGGCTTGAGAGACCGCGCTATCTCGGCGATAAGGACATCGTCCCCGCTCCTGAGGTTCACCACAGGCGCAAGGATCCTTGCTTCCGGATGGGCTACTTTCGCTGCATAGGGTATTGTCTGCGTGAGCGGACACGCAAATCCTTTTTCGAACTCATCATCGAGGGTGTTCATATTGATGAAGCTCGGAATAAGAAGGGTCTTAACCCCTTTATTAACGAGGTGCTTTATGTGACCGTGAGCCACCTTGACAGGGAAGCAGGTATCGGCAAGAACGCTTTCTGAACCGATGTTGACGATTTCCTTGTTGGTCTTCGGGGAAACCTCCACGGCGAAACCCAGCTCCCAGAGAAGAGTAGTCCAGAAGGGAAGATAGTCATGAAGAAAGAAGATGTACGGGATGCCGATCTTGAGCGGCGAGTGACGGGTGGCGAGCGACGAGGCCCTGTTTCTATGCTTTGAATCGTCATTTGTTACTTGCAACCTGTTGCTGTATTCGTTGTGCGCCTTCCAGAGCATCTCCTCTCTGAAGGCGAAGAGGTCCGGAACGGACGAAGGCCCTTTCTTCTTCACGTCATACTTCTCGCACCTGCCCCCGTAAAAGAGGTATCCTTCCTCGCCCTCTATCTTCACCCTGTTTATTTCGCAGACATTGGGGCATCCCCTGCATTCGAAGGACGAGACTTCGTAACGCCTCTCCGACAGTTCAAATCCCTTGAATTTGGTCGTTAGTCGATAGTGGGCAGCCGTCAGCGGAGCATCAGTCGCACACCTGCCTTCTATTTGACTATCGATTATTGGCTGTTGACTGTCGACCGACGACCGGTTTCTCATATACCTCATCGCTATCAGAGCCATCCCTATCGCTCCCGTCACGTCATGGTGCGGAGGCACCGTTATTGTTCTGTTAAGGTACTTCTCGAAGGCGGCAACGACGGACTTATTAAAGGCTACCCCTCCCTGGAAGAAGATGTTTTCACCTATCGGCTTTCCAGCCACCACCTTGTTGATGTAGTTCTGGACAATGGAGTATGCCAGGCCGGCAAGGAGGTCGTCCCTGCCGGCTCCTTTCTGGAGGTTTGCCATGAGTGAATTCTCCATAAAGACCGTGCAACGCTCCCCAAGCCTGCAGGGGTTTTCAGAGGAAAAGGCGCAGGACGCAAACTCGTTTTTTACCGAGATGCTGAGTTTCTCCGCCTGCTCTTCGAGAAAGCTTCCTGTGCCTGCAGCGCAGGCCTTGTTCATCTCGAAATCCACGACTACGCCGTCCCTTAAGGAAATATACTTAGAGTCCTGCCCCCCGATCTCGAAAATCGTATCGACGTTTCTGTCGATGAATGCGGCGGCAGTCGCCTGGGCTGTAATCTCGTTCTTTACGATGTCTGCACCCACGTAGTCGGCGATCATGTAACGGCCTGATCCTGTCGTTCCCACGCCCATTATCTTTACCGTGTCTCCAAGCTCGGTCCCTATCTCCCTGAGTCCCTGGTTCACTGCCTCGATCGGCCTCCCCGCAGTCATCAGGTACCTCTTCGCGAGGAGACGGCCATCTTCGTCGATCACAGCAAGGTTTGTGCTTATGGACCCGATATCGATGCCCAGAAAAGCCTTAGTTTTGAGTTCTGAGTTTTGAGTCCTGAGTTCTTCATCTTCCAGCTTTGAACTTTGAACCTTAAACCTTGAACTGTCTTCAAGGTGCCGCTCAAAGAAGTCATCGCCTTTTGAGACTAGGGGTTTATGACCATAGTCCGAGTACTGCATAGAATCGATAAGGGCACTGAGTCTTTCGAGATCGAACCTCTGTATAAGGCCCTCGTCCATGCCTTTCATTGCAGCCCCCAACGCTCCCATGAGGGCGAAATCGCCGGGAACAAAGAGCTGCCCGAAGCCGAAGACTTCTCTGAACGCCCTCACCATCCCCTTGTTGGCGGCAACGCCGCCGTGGAAGGAGACCGGCTCCTCGATGACCCTCCCTCTCACGATAGAGCCCTTGAAGTTCCGGGCCACGGCAAAACATAGCCCCGCAACGATATCTTCCACAGGGGTCGCAATCTGTTGAAGGTGTATCATGTCGGATTTTGCAAAGACGCTGCATCTGCCGGCGATCCGCGAAGGTTTGGATTTCAACGCAAGGTCGCTGAACTCTTCTATTGAAAGCCTGAGCCTTTCAGCCTGCTGGTCAAGAAACGATCCGGTACCTGCCGCGCATACGGAGTTCATCGAAAAGTCCCTGATACCGTTTCTGCCGAGGACGATGAGTTTCGAATCCTCGCCTCCCAGCTCAATGATCGTCTTTATGTGGGGGAAGAGCTTTCTCGTGGCATATGTCTGCGCAACCAGTTCATTCACGAACCCTATGCCGAGGGAAGCCGCGATCAGCCTTCCGGAGGAACCTGTGACGGAGAGGGAGTGATCCTCGTTCAGTGAAGGGTGATGAGCGACGAGTGACGAGTTCCGGTCGGTCGGCCTGTCTCCAAGCTCATCATTTGTTACTTGTAACTTGTTACTCGTTACTGCCTCAAGGAGTTCAAGGGCCACCCTTAAGGGATGTCCCTTGTGACGCCTGTAATAGCCCTCGAGCTTGCGGCCGGCTTCGTCGAGGACGACAACCTTTACACTCACAGATCCTGCGTCAAGGCCGATGAATCTCATAACTTCTCCTCCGGACCGGATAACTCCCCTGCATTTGCACTAATTTTATCATATCAGCGGAAAACAGTGAACCTGAAAGTGCAGGAAACATCGCCGGAATATTCCCTTTTCTTCCTTTTTTGTGCTACGCTGTATTGAACGACCCGAGGGTGAAAGGAGGAGCCAAAATGGAATGTATTGCCGAGGAAAACAAAAGATACTGTACATGTACCTACGAGCCATGTGCACGGAAATACAAGTGCTGTCAATGTCTCCGCTATCACAGGAAACACGGGGAGCTTCCTGCATGTTTTTTCAGTAAGGAGTTTGAACGGACTTACGACCGCTCCGTAGAGAATTTCATAAGGATGCATGCTTTCAGGTCAGACTGAAGGGTCTTCAGAAATGGCGGGAAAGAGCTGTCCGGGGCAAAGCAACAGCGCGCTGGTTGCATTTGTGAGGAACCTGTCGGAAAAGACGGTGCTCTATCTCCGAATGATAAAGTTCTCCCATTCCGTATTTGCCCTTCCTTTCGCCCTTACCTCTGCCCTGATCGCCGCAGGGGGTATACCCGACGGGATAACCTTTTTCTGGGTAGTCGCGGCGATGGTTTCTGCCAGGACTGCCGCAATGGGCCTTAACAGGATAATCGACAGGGACATAGACAGTCGAAATCCGAGGACGTCGGGACGGGAGATACCTGCCGGAAAGATAAAGGTCCGGGAGGCGGCGCTGTTCGTCATCATTGCGACAGCGGTCTTTGTGCTGTCAGCTTACATGCTGAATCCTCTATGTCTTAAGCTCTCATGGGTGGCGCTCTTTTTTATCGCGCTTTATTCCTATACCAAGAGGTTCACCTGGGCGTCTCACTTTGTCCTCGGCATCACCATCTCAGCTGCGCCCGTGGGTGCCTGGATCGCGGTAACAGGGACTTTTGATCCCCGTATACTCTTCCTGGGGCTTTCGGTTGTCCTTTGGCTTGCTGGATTCGACATCCTTTATGCGCTTCAGGATATAGAGTTTGATACAAGGTCCGGCCTCTATTCCATACCGAAGAGATTCGGCATAAGAAATTCCCTCCGGATTTCGCGTGCCTGTCACATCCTCACATGGCTGCTCCTCCTTCTTACTGGCACCTCCTTTCAGATGGCTCCGCCTTTCTATGTTGGAGTCGCCGTTGCTGCGCTCCTGCTCCTGTACGAGCATTCCCTTGTAAAAGCCCGTAACCTGAGCAAGCTTAACAAGGCATTCTTCGACATGAACGGATACATCAGCATAACGATATTCGTCTTCACGCTTATTTCATATCTGTGACGTCCCTGTTTGGAATGCGGCACATGAGCAAAATCCTCTTCTCCGGAGGCCGGCAACGGTCAAGGTTCTGATCATAGACGACGAGGAGCCCATGAGGCATCTATTGAGCGACGTCCTGAGCGCCTACGGGTTTTGCGCGCTCATGGCTTCGGCCGGAAATGAGGGGGTTGAGGTATTTGCCAGGGAAAGGCCCGATGCGGTCCTCCTTGACCTCAGGATGCCGGGCATGAGCGGCATCGAAACGCTGAGGCAGTTGCGGAATATTGACGCCGACATCCCCGTCATTGTCGTTTCAGCGTATGGTGACATACCCACTGCAGTCGAGACGATGAAGGAGGGCGCGTATGATTTTATTGTTAAACCGCCCGACTATAAGATGCTCATCCACGCAATCAACAGGGCGATCGAAAAAGTGAAACTGAGGAGGGAAGTCGAGGAATGCAAGGGGACCGAGGAGGCATTGAGGAGATATGCCGAACAGCTGAAGGCGCTTTCCTACAGGCTGGTGGAGGTGCAGGAAGAGGAGCGGCGTTATATGGCGAAAGAACTCCATGACGAGATCGGTCAGGGGCTGACAGGGCTGAAGTTATGCCTGGAGACGGTAGCGAGTTTGCCCTGTGCGGAGGCCAAAGAACGGTTGGGAGAGATAGAAGAACTCGTTGGCGGCCTGCTCGAAAGGGTGAGGAACATTTCTCTAGATCTTCGTCCCTCGATGCTCGACGACCTCGGCCTGTTGCCGGCGCTTCTTTGGCATTTCAAGAGATATACCGACCAGACGAATATAAGGATAACGCTCAGGCACTCATCTCTTGACAGACGTTTCGGGTACGGAATCGAAACCGCAGCCTATCGCATTGTGCAGGAGGCATTGACCAATGTGGCCCGCCATGCATCTGTGGGCGAGGCGGAGGTGGAAGTGAGGGTCGAAAATGAGACCCTCGTCATACGCGTTAGGGACGCTGGAGCCGGCTTTGACCCCGGGGTTGTCTTTGTCCGGAAGGAGAGCACGGGCCTTTCGGGAATGAAGGAGAGGCTGGATTTGCTGGGCGGCATACTGAAGATAGAATCCTCTCCAGGCGCGGGAACAAGCCTGACAGCAGAGATTCCTCTTCCGGAGACCGGGGGGAAAGGGCGTCATGATAAGAATAGTCCTCGCCGATGACCACGAGATCGTGCGGCAGGGCATCAAGGCCGTTCTTGGAAAGGAACCGGGCTTCTGTGTGGTGGGCGAGGCAAAGGACGGAGTGGAAGCCGTCAACCTGGTTCAGAACCTCAAGCCCGATGTCCTTATCCTCGATCTGATGATGCCCATGATAAACGGGATGGAGGTCACACGGCAGGTAAAGAAGAAATCACCACGCAGCCGCGTCATAATCCTTTCCATGTATAGCAATGAGGCATACGTCCTCGAATGCCTGAAGAACGGCGCAGAAGGGTATGTCCTGAAAGGCTCTGCCAGCAATGACCTGATCGAGGCAGTTCGTCAGGTCACGAGTGGACGGCGGTTTCTCAGCCCGCCTCTTTCCGAGGAAGCGCTCGACATCTATACCGAAATGAGCAAGGGCAGCGCCGTTGACCCCTACGATACGCTCACGTCCCGCGAAAGGGAGACTCTGCACATGGCGGCAGAGGGTCTAAGCAGTGTTGAAATAGCTGAAAGGCTTTCGATCAGTCCGCGCACGGTCGAAGTGCACCGCGCAAACATGATGCGCAAGCTCGGCATAAACAGCCAGACCGAGCTCGTCCGGTATGCCATCCAGAGGGGAATCCTGCCCCTCTAAAAGTCTAAAAGTAACAGAAAAAACGGCATTTCTTCCAGACTACGTAGTTTTACGTATATGCATAATGAGCAAAGCAGCTTATCATATATTTGAAATTATTAATGCTCATCGCGTGTGCGCATCCGGCAAGGAGAGATGAGTATTGATCAGCGATTCTCTGAAAGGACATAGCGACGGCCTGCGGGAGCTTCTGGAGTATGTGAAGAGCCAGAGGGCGGTCGATTTCGCGGCTTACAGACCAAATACAATCCGGCGGAGGCTTGATCTGAGGCTTTCCGCAACTGGAATGCATGATTATGCTTCCTACGTCAGATATATTGAGGAAAACCCCGGTGAACTTGACTCCCTGATAGACTCCCTCACCATAAAGGTGAGCCATTTCTTCAGGAACCCCCTTGTCTTTGAAGTCCTTAAGGAAATCGTTCTTCCCGGACTTATTGAGAATTTCAAAGATGATATTTTGAGAATTTGGTGCGCAGGGTGCGCAAGGGGCGAGGAGCCCTATTCCGTTGCCATCCTCCTGAAGGAGGTCATGAGCAGTGAACACACCGCCTCGAAGGTCTTCATCATAGGAACGGATATTGACCTGGGAGCGCTCGAATATGCCAGGAGGGGGGTCTACGAGGCGGAGTCCCTTCAGGAGGTGAAGAAGGCATACATCGACAGATATTTCGCCCCCGAGGGCGGCCTTTTCAGGGTTAGCGACGAGATACGCGGGATGGTGACCTTTGCCTACCATGATATTGCCACGGCCGTCCTTCCGAAGGAGGGGATATTTTCGGACTATCATCTTATCTTCTGCAGAAATGTCCTCATCTACTTCAGCAGGGGGCTTTACGAAAGGGTCCTGGCGGGCATCACCGATTCGCTCCTGGCAAGGGGATACCTGGTTCTGGGAGAGGCCGAATCTCTCCCACCGCATCTCTCAAATATCTACGATTATGGGTTCCCCATAGTGAAGGTGTTCAGGAAACGATGATTAACGGGGAAAGCACATGAAAGGGTGGATACTGAAGGAACGATGGAGGATCATCCCCATAGGGGTCCTCATCACTGCAGTCCCCCTCCTGGGGCTCTCGGCATTCGTGAATCTCCAGTTGACCGCCGCGCTCAAGGACAGGCTGATAAAGGAAACACGATGGTTTTCGACCGTAGCGGCTCATCATGTTCAGGAAAGATTAAGGAGTGATATAAACTACGGCAGGGCTTACGCAACAAGGCCTTATTTACTGGAAGGGTTAAGGAAAGGCGATAAAAAAGAATTGGACAGGCACCTTAAAGATATTGTTGATAATTCCTATACGTTAGAGAGGGCATTTATCACAAACCCTGCGGGAATACAACTCGCCAATTATCCCGAAACACCGGAAACCCTCGGAAAGGACTTTTCAGACAGGGACTGGTACAAAGGGGTCACAAAGAACCGGGCGCCTTATGTCTCTGAGTTCTATATGAGAATGGCAAAACCCCAGAGGTATCTTTTCGCGATAGCAATCCCCATGAGATTGGAAAGGAACGTAATAGGTATCCTTGTAATGCAGCCGAAAGAGGATTACATAAAAGAAGCCCTGGGCGGCATAGATATCGGCAAAGGACATATCTACGTAGTGGACAGGAAGGGACATCTTATCTATCACCAGGATTTTATAGTTGATAGAATTGTGGATTTTTCGCAGGTTCCGATAGTCCAGAAGGTGCTGAAAGGACGGGACGGTGTTGAAGAGATAATCGATCCGACAGACAAGGGGCCTGTTTTCTCGGCTTATCACCCTGTCAGGGAATGGGGGTGGGGAGTCGTTGTGGACAAGCCGGCGGAGCTCGTCCTTGCCCCTGTAAGAAGAGTCACGTTGTCGCTTGCCGGAATTACGGTGCTCATGCTGCTCCTCGGAGGTTTTTTTGCGTATAGATGGGCGGAATTGCTCGCAGCGTCAAAAAAGGCGGAGGAGGCATTGCAGAAGAAATCCGAGGAGCTTGATCGCTATTTCACGAGCAGCCTAGATCTTCTTTGTATCGCAGACACCGACGGGTATTTCCGCCGTCTCAACCCGGAATGGGAAAAGGCACTCGGCTATCCGGTCTGTGAACTGGAAGGCCGGCGTTTCCTTGAGTTTGTTCACCCCGACGATGTCAAATCCACCCTCGAAGCGGTGGCAAGCCTGTCATCTCATCAAAAGGAAGTTGCAAACTTCATCAACCGCTACAGGTGCAAAGACGGCTCTTACCGCTGGCTCGAATGGCGGTCGCATCCGGAAGGAAAGCTCATTTATGCAACTGCCCGTGACATCACCGAGCGCAGAAAACTCGAAGACGAGATTCTTATGCGGTCTGCTCAACTGGAGAAGGCCAACAGCGAACTTCATTCGATGAATGCGGAGCTTCAGGCAATGAACGAGGAGCTGCAGACCCAGCAGAAGGAACTTCAGGAGGCAAATGCAAGACTTGCCGAGGTTTCTATGGCAAAGTCGGACTTTCTTGCCAATATGAGCCATGAACTCAGGACGCCTTTGAACTCAATCATCGGTTTTTCGGAGGTTCTCAAGGACGAACTCTACGGGAAGCTGAATGAGAAACAGCGGGAATATGTGGACGATATTATGGGAAGCGGCAGGCATCTGCTTGATCTCATCAACGATATCCTGGACCTCGCCAAGGTGGAGTCGGGCAAAATGGAGCTGGAGGCGAGTGTTTTTTCTCTGAACAGGGTCCTTCATACCTCAATGACGATGATGAAAGAGAAGGCAACGAAGCACTGCATCGCCATGAACCTCGAGATCGAGGAAGGCGCTGATACCGAAATAGAGGCGGATGAGAGGAAGTTCAAGCAGATCATGTTCAATCTCCTCAGTAACGCGGTGAAGTTCACTCCTGACGGGGGGAGCGTGAGCGTGAAGGCGCGGAGGTTGTCATTGCGAGGCGCCATGCCTGCCGGCAGGCAGGAGGCCGAAGCAATTTCAAGAGGCGAGATTCCTCGCTTCGCTCGGAATGAGGATCTTGTCGGCGATTTCGTTGAAGTTTCTGTCTCAGACACCGGCATCGGGATTAAAGCAGAGGACATCCCGAAGCTCTTCAAGGAGTTCACCCAGCTCGAATCGCCCTATACAAAGGATTACGAAGGGGCCGGTCTCGGCCTTGCACTCACGAAGAAGCTCGTCGAGCTCCACGGCGGCACGATATGGGTCGAGAGCGAGCCGGACAAAGGCAGCAGGTTCGCTTTCACAATCCCGGTGAAGCAGCCGTTAAAGCCTGAAAGCCTCCACGTTGTGGAAAAGACGCGAAGATGTGGATGCGGCGGTCGCAGCAGCAAAAGAAGCGTATAAAGCCTGGAGAAGGAAAAAGGCGGGCGCTTGTTATCGACGATGATCCGTTGGCCCTCATGACGGTGGAAGGTGCCCTGCTGTCAAAGGGGTTCAGCGTCAGGAAGGCTGTCAGCGGAAAGGAAGGCATTGAGGCTGCAAAGGAAGAACAGCCTGATCTTATCGTGCTCGACCTTGTGATGCCGGACCTGAACGGTTTTGAGGTAGTGGACGTTCTCAGGGCGCAAGAGGGAACGGCATGCGTGCCCGTCGTCATTCTCACAGGGATGAGCCTTTCCGCGGCAGAGAAGGAGAGGCTCGGAGGCATGGCGGCGCACATAGTGAAAAAGGGTGATCTCACAAGGGAAGGGTTTATCGATGTTGTTGAAAACATGCTGTCATAAGCAGCAATCGGCACTAAGGCGTATCGAAGCAGGAGGGGACCGGAGAAGCAAGGATGGCGAAGAAGATACTTGTGATTGAGGACAACAGGAAGAACCGAACGCTGATAAGGGATGTGCTGAGCTATTACGGCTTCGAGATCATCGAGGCGTCAAACGGAGAAGAGGGTGTAAAGAAGGGCAAGGAGCATCGCCCGGACCTTATCCTTCTCGATATCCAGATGCCTGTAATGGACGGATTCACCGCCCTTCAGGTGTTCAGGGGTATACCTGAAACGAGAGATGTGAAGGTAATAGCCCTTACCTCTTTTGCGATGGCAGGGGACAGGGAGAAGATACTTAATGCGGGCTTTGACGACTATATCGCAAAGCCGGTCGATACCCGGCGGCTGCCGCTGATCATTAAGAAGCATTTGAGAGGATGAGAATCATATGAAGAAAGTGCTTGTTGTGGATGATGAGGATTCGGTGAGGAACACCCTCGGCGAAGTCCTCGAAAGTTACGGCTTTCAAGCGCTTCTTTCCTCCGACGGCGAGGAGGCAGTCGCCGCATTTGCCAGAGAAAGACCGGACGCTGTGCTACTTGACCTTCTAATGCCAGGGATGGCCGGCATGGAGACATTGCAGGAGCTGAGGAAGATCGACAGCAGCGTCCCCGTGATCATGATCAGCGCCCACGGAGATATTCCCAAGGCGGTGGAGGCGATAAAGCGGGGAGCATATGATTTTGTCAGTAAGCCGCCGCATTACAGCCTTCTCATCCTGACCATCAAGAGGGCAGTCGAAAAATCCGACTTGATGAAGAAATATAATAATGTCCGGGGAAATCTGCAGGCGCTGAACGAAGAACTGAAGAAACGCATCGGGCAGCTCGAAGAAGCGAAGCTGCTTGCCGAGGCGGCAAGCATGACAAAATCCGAATTCCTTGCGAACATGAGCCACGAACTCACGACCCCTCTTAATTCCATAATCGGATTCTCGCAGCTTCTTCAGGACGAGCTTTACGGTCATCTGAACGAGAAGCAGAAGGAGTACGTTGCAGAGATTCTGACCAGCGGCAAGCACCTGCTTGGACTGATTACGGGCATGCTCGACCTCTCGAAGATCGAGTCGGGAGCGATGGAGCTGAGACTGAGCACGTTTCTCCTGAGGGATGTCCTGAGGTCGTCGCTGATCATGTTCAGCGAGGAATCCATCCGGCGCAACCTCGACCTCAAACTCGAAATAGCGCAGGACGCCGATATTGAGATAGAGGCTGATTCTGGGAAATTGACCCAGATTATGTTCAACCTCCTCGGTAACGCGGTGAAGTTCACTCCCGACGGGGGCAGCGTCAGCGTGAAGGTGCGCTTAGCTCACGGCTCTGGGCGCATGGCTCACAGCGGCAAAGATGCAGACCGCGAACTGTCGGCCATGAACTATGAACTCGACCGGGATTCCATCGAAATTTCGGTCGTTGACACCGGTATCGGCATTCGGGCTGAAGATATCCCGCTGCTCTTTCATGAGTTCAAACAGCTCGAATCGCCGTATACAAAGACGCGTGATGGAATCGGAATCGGACTTGTTTTGGCAAAGAGGCTGGTGGAGCTCCACGGGGGAAAGATTTGCGTGGCCAGTGAAAGCGGGAAGGGCTCGCAATTTACGTTTGCAATTCCGACGACTCAACATAAGAAGAAGGAGGAGGTGCGAAAGGGGTGAAATATGAGCTCCTATAGGCCTGCAGTATTGTGTGTTGATGATGAGCCTGCAAACCTGAGGCTTCTGGAGGCATTCCTCGTGCCGAGGGGCTATGAAGTCATTAAGGCGGGCAACGGAGAAGAAGCTCTGGAGAGGATAGGCGACAGGCGGGTGGACATCGTGCTCCTCGATGTGATGTTGCCCGAGATGAACGGCTTCGAGGCATGCAGGAGGATAAAGGAAGACAGGAGGTCTCGCAACATTCCCGTTATTCTCCTCACCGCACTCCGTTCCAGAGAGGACAGGATAAGGGGTATAGAGGCGGGGGCAGAGGACTTCATATCAAAGCCCTTTGATCAGGGAGAGGTACTCGCACGGATCAGAATGCTCCTCAGAATCAAGGAACTCAACGACAGGCTGAACTTCGCGTATGACACGATGAACGACCTTATCTCGTACGGCGAAGACATAGCAAAGACCTTTGACCCCTTTCGCTTCGACCTGGGCACAGCCATTAATATCATCATAAGCCAGATAATCAGGAAGACGGATGAGGCCGTCCAGAAGCCCAAGACAATCCTTGTCGGTATTTCGGATGAGAAGAGGAAACGCCGGTGGGTAAGGTATGAGTTCACTGAGGGCTTAATGAAAAGTGAGCTATTGGATATCGACGTTCATAGATGTCTTCTCGTGGGAAACGGCGCTGCGTCGATGGACGTTATTGCAAATGAGGCGGACCTTGACAGGCCGGAGGTCCGCCCCCTTGTTGGGTTGCTTAGGCCTCTGGGAATACCGATCTCGAACCTCGTAAGCCATCACAGCAGCGAGTTTTGCATCATAGCATTGAATTACGGGTACGATGTCAGCTCTTATGATGCGGCTGTGCTGAACAGCCTTGTCATGCAGAGCCTCTTCCTTAAGTCGCTTTCCGGTCAGATAAGGGAGACCGAGGATGCCTTTGCATATACGGTCCATGCCCTTGCGAGGGCCGCTGAAGTAAACGACGAGGACACGGGAAACCACATAAAGAGGGTAGGGGAGTATTGCGGCCTCATCGCCGGGAAACTGGGTATGCCGGAGAAATTCGTCAAGGTTATCAGGGTACAGGCCCAGATGCACGATGTGGGAAAGATACACATCCCGCCGGACATCCTCAAGAAGCCGGGCAAGCTTACGTCGGAGGAATTTGAGATGGTCAAGAAGCATCCAGAATTCGGGACGAAGATTCTCGGCGACCACATGCGGTTCACCATGGCGAGGAGCATCGCCCTTTCCCACCATGAGCGATGGGACGGAAGCGGCTATCCCTTCGGCCTGAAAGGCGAAGACATCCCTTTTGAGGGCAGAATTCTGAACCTCGCTGATGTGTATGACGCCCTGAGAAACAGGAGGGTCTACAAGCCGGCCTTCGACCATGAGACGACATACAGGATCATCACCGAGGGCGATGGAAGAACAATGCCACATCATTTTGATCCGGATGTCCTCAGGGTATTCAGGGATGCCGGGTCGGAGTTCGAGGAGATATACGAGACGCTTAGAGATTAGACCGCTTGAGCTTGTTCCCGTCTCATCGTGTGATGCGTACGTCAAGGAGATGTGTGGAACACGAGATGCATGGGTCGTAGGCCCTTATGGCCCGTTCGATGCCCTTTTTGAGGGACGCCGTGTCGAGGTGAGTATTGAGCTGCACATAATGCCTGAGTTCTGCTTCCATCATGGAAAGGTTTTGAGAAGTGGGAGGGATAAGTCCGCAGTGGAGCACCTTGCCCTCGTTGTTCAGTTCGTATCTGTGGATAAGGATGCCTCTCGGGGCCTCGGTTATCCATACCGCCTCGCCGGCCCTGGGCTCGAAGGCAACGGAGGGTCTATCCGGTTTCTCATAATCTTTGATGATCCGCAGCGCCTCGTGAAACGCGTACGCCATCTCTACCGATCTTGCGACAATGCTCATCTGCGTGTTCGTAATGGGGAGCGTCACCGGGGATCCTTCGATCCTCTCTCTGATTTCTGAAGGTAATCTCTCGTAGTTAAGGTTGAGCCGTGCTATCGGGCCGACGAGGTACGGGCTCAGGGAGGAGTTCCTCTTGATCCCGGAGTATAGGGCCGTGGAGTCCCCCACCTGGTATTCCTGCAGAATTTTCATAAAGCCGTCCATCGACTCATCAAGTCCCCTGTTCGAGATGACACGACCTTCGTTCATGGGATATTCCCCGGCATGACTCAGCGAAACATACTCCACGTCGCGGACGTTGTCATTAAAGGGCAAACGCGACGCCCATTCTATCTCCGTGAGAGACTCCTCGTATGCGCGTTGAAGTTCGCCGCGAATGGAGGCGAGCTCCCTTTTCTCCGGGACTCTGTAAAATCCTCCGATCCTGACCGACACAGGATGTACCGACCTTCCGCCGAGGATGGACAGTATCCTGTTGCCGAGTCGCTTAAAGCCCAGACCCCTTCTTGCAACGGGAATATACTCTCTGTCGGACCAGGCGCTTTCAATCCCGTAAAAGTCGGGTCCGTGAAGGAGATAGACGTGCAATGCATGGCTCTCTATCCACTCCCCTGCGTACAGGAGTCTCCTCAGGTCCCTTACCGGCTTTTCTATCTCGATTCCGAAAATCTTTTCCATGGCATGGACGGAACTCATCTGGTAAGCTACCGGGCATATACCGCAGATTCGTGCCGTGAAGTCAATCACATCCGAGCACGGCCTTCCTCTGACGAGGGATTCGAAAAATCTCGGCGCCTCGAAGATCCTCATACGGAGTCCCGTCAGCTTGCCATCCGCGATTTCTACGGAAACCCCTCCTTCTCCCTCGACCCTCGCTAAGTAGTCGATCTTGATGACCTTATTCACCTTGTCCGTCACGATTACGATGTGTTCTCTATCTTAGCCTTCCTGTACGCATATGTGTTCATCTTGTCAAGCAAAAGCGTGCACTCATTTTGGGTGAATCCCCTTTTCTGGAAGACGGCAAGAAGGGATTGGATATTTGAATTCTCCTTCGGTCCGAAACATCCGTAGCAAGGTCTCTCGAAAGATGGGCATAGGACCCCGCATCCGGTCCGCGTGACCGGACCCAGACAGGGCTCTCCCTTCGAGACGAGGAGGCAGGGTATCCCCCGGTCCTTACATTCCATGCAAAGGCTGTATCTCGGCATCCCGGGTTTCTTGCCGATAAGAGAAGATACGAGCGTTTCGGAGACGGCAGTCTTATCGACGGGACATCCCCATAATTCGTAGTCGACGTATACGTGATCCGATACCGGTGTTGAGGTTGGAAGGGCTGAGATACTTTTGGGAGAGGGATATACATATTTCTTGTATGCGGAAAGATTCGCCCAGTTTCTCAATGCCTGCAGTCCTCCGGAGGTGGCGCACGCCCCTATGGTTATGAGATGCCTCGACCTCTCTCTGATATTCACTATCTCTTCCTTTTGGCGGTCCGTCGATACGGAGCCCTCGACGATGCCGATCTCGAACTGACCTCTGAGAGGCCTGTCCGTGGCCTCCCGGAAATAAGAGATGTCGTACAGCTCAATAAGATCCAGAAGCGTGTCTTCCAGGTTCAGGATGGCGAGCTGACAGCCGTCGCATGAGGTAAGTTTGAATACACCGATCTTCGGCTTCTTCATTTCAGATCTCCTTTATCCCGAAAAATTCCTCGATTTCTGAAAACCTGAAAACAGGGCCGTCCTTGCACACGAATTTTGGACCGAAAAAACAATGCCCGCATATTCCCATGCCGCAATTCATATTCCGTTCCATGGATAAAAAGATCTTCTCTCCTGCCACGCCTTTCAGGATCAACTCCTTTACCACCGTCTGCATCATTATCTCCGGCCCGCATATGAACACCAAGACATTAAGTGGATCGAACGGAGCTTTGCCCAGAAGCCGTGTTATGAGACCCACATCTCCGTGCCAGTATTCTTCGGGGTCGGCCTTGTCGACCGTAAGAAAAACTTCGAAAATATCTCTGTACCTTGGAAACTCGTCCCTGAAAATTATATCTTTCGGCGCCTTTGTTCCATAGAGTATCATATGTCTTGAGGCTCCGGTAGAATGTCTGTATTTTCCAGAAAGCTTCATTACATGCCTGATTGCGGACCGCAAAGGAGCAATGCCCAACCCCCCTGCAATGATCATCACATCCCTCCCTTCCATCTCTTCCAAAGGCCATCCGTTGCCGAAGGGGCCTCTCATCCCCAGTACATTCCCGGCGCTCAGCCTCGATATGGCAGTTGTAACGTCACCTGCGACCCTGATGGTGTGCATGAGGTCATGGTCTGACGGAGCAGAGCTTATGGATATCGCTGCCTCGCCGACACCAGGGACGGACAGCATGTTGAACTGCCCCGGGATGAAAGAGTACGCCTTTTCGATATCCCTGTTTACAATCTTCAGGGCATATGTGGCGGTATCCCTTGTTTCCTTCTTTATCCACTTTATTCTTGCCTCAAAGGGTATGGACTTGTCGTACATTGTTCAGTTTCCTTCTTATGCAGAGGTTATTGCCTAATCGCCTCAAGCTCTTCGGTAATATCGATTCCGGCAGGGCACCATGTGATGCACCTGCCGCAACCCACACAGTCAGGCGAACCGTGCTGTTCTATACTGTAAGCAAGTTTGTGGGTCATCCAGTGCCTGTACCGTGCGCTCCGGGATGGTCTGAAGTTGCCGCCATGGACTCTCGCAAAATTTACGGAAAAACATGAGTCCCACGTTCTCACCCTTGTCCCGGAGATCTCCGCTTTTTTCGAAATACCGGGCAACAAAAGGTAATCATAGCTTGAATTGCAGAAGCACGTGGGACAAACCTGGGTGCAATTGCCGCATTCAAGGTCCAGTTTTGCGACCTCTGCCCACCGGGGATGCTCAAGATTCCTATAGATTAACGCCGGCAGTTCATGTGTACCGACTGATTTCCTAATCAACCGTATGCAACTCTCGATCGCGGAGGTCTTCTTGTCCCTGTCGCTGTTATCGATTTCCTCTGACGGCAAAGCATCCATTATCTCCTTTCCTCTTGCTGTTCCAGCTTCAAGGAGGAAATACTCATCGATTTCCGAGAGCGCCACATCAAATGCATCCCGGATCTCAGGACCGGTTCCCATGGAATGGCAGAAGCAATTCCCGCCGGGATACACGCAATTGACGCCGATTACCAGTAAATCCTTTCTCAAAGAACTGTAAGTGGAATCCCTGACCGCTCCTCCGAGGAATACCTTATCGAGTTTCTTGAGGGCTGCGATATCGCATGCCCTCACACCGATGAAGGCGAGGGGCTTATCTTCCTTGACGACGGGCTTTACATAAAGGCCCTTTTTCGATTTCCTGAACGTGAATAGTTCTTCCATGAAAGGAGGGTGCAGAAACCGTTTAAATGAATCAGGCCCCACAGAGAATGAAAACATAGTTTTCGCAGGTCCTGCAGTCGGCTGGGATGATTGAGGGCTGCTGAGCTTGTATATGCCTTTGCCCTGGCGGTCTCTATAGCCCGCAGGTATGTCGTCAAAATCGATGTCTTTGAGGACTATGACATCATTTTCGATCTTAGGGCCGATTATCCTGTGAGAACCCTTGACCTTCTCAAAGACAAGCCTCAAAACGTCTTTCCTTATCTTAATTTCTTTCATGAGTTCATGCTTGCGTTATAGGCAGAAACATAGCAATAAGAGACGTTCACGAACCCCTATGAATCATCACTATAAGTTTACATTAGAACAGCCGAAAATCATAGCTCGAAGGAATCGCCCTTTGAAGGAACATGGGCAACGAACCCGAAGCGCTCCTTGATCATGCGGGCAAAGGAGAGGGATGTCTCCTCTTCCCCGTGCACCACAAAAACCCGGGGGCTGTTCCTGAATGCCTAGAGCCAGTCCAGGAGTTCCTTTTGGCCGGCATGAGCAGAGAAGCCTCCAAGAGTATAAGTCTTTGCCTTTACCGCGATGTCTTCTCCGAAGATGGAGACGGTTTTTGCGCCGTCCACTATCCTTCTGCCGAGGGTGCCCTGTCCTCCCGCACTCACCCGACCTGCGGGAAAAGTGCTTTATAAAACAACAGCTTGCATTATACATGAACAACATTTATAATTCTACAGGGTGACGTATGGGGGACACTAAATATTGTCTCTGCTGCGGTGATAATGTGCCGTATAATTATGTCGAAAGGCATGAGAGAAGAGAGCTCACATGTGTTTATTGCGGCTTCACTCTCGATGTCCAGAAGCTCTGGGAGCCTTCGGAAACCAGCGAGGGCACCGTCCTCATCGCGGAAGATTCGAAATATGTGAGGGACATCATCACCGACGTCGTGAAGGCCAAGAGATTCTCGACCAATGTCATGGCCTTTGAAAACGGTCTGGAGCTCATCACCGCTTTCTCGAAGCTTGTCTCCGACAACTCCAGGGCGGATCTCGCCATCATCGATCTCAACATGCCGGTGATGGATGGGATAACCGCGGCGAGGACGATCCGCGCCATCGAGTCCCAGCACAAGATAGCCGCCACTCCCGTCGTTTTTTTCTCTGCCACCAAGGCGGACGACGCACTGAAGGCGCAGATGGACATCCTCAGTCCTGCAAGCTATGTGAACAAGGGCTCTGACCCCGACCCCGACAAACTTGCCGAAAGGGTTGAGCAACTGGTCGGTTATCTGATGGAGAAGTACAGGAAGGGTTCTCAGTGACGCCGAAGAAATGAAGCACGCGCCTTCATCGGAAGTGCAGCGCTGAACCCAAAGAATGCGCCCCAGGTAATTTAATGATAGTCGCTTTCCGATGAATCAGATTTTCCACCCCATCGATCCTTACCCTCATAGCCTTGACTTTTGCGTCTTTCATGCCAGATAATTATAAGTCTTATGATGCGCAGACCGTTCATAGCAGCGAACTGGAAGATGAACAAGACCGTGCCCGAGGCGATGGATTTCATCCATTCCTTTCTCCCTTCTGTTGAGGATGTGAAGGATGCGGACATAGCGATTGCACCGGCTTTTACCTGCCTTTTCGCCATCGCAGAAAGGCTTGTAGGAACGAACGTGAAACTCTCCGCCCAGAACGTCTTTTACGAGGAGAAAGGCGCCTTTACCGGGGAGATTTCCCCTGCCATGCTCCTCGATGTGGGGTGCGAGTACGTTATCATAGGACATTCGGAGAGGAGACAGTACTTCGGGGAGACGGAGGAGGTCGTGAACAAGAAGGCGAAGGTCGCCCAGAAAAACGGACTTCAGGTGATCTTCTGCATCGGTGAAACCCTGAAGGAAAGGGAAGCCGAAAGGACATGCGAACTGCTGCACACCCAGATCGCACAGGGTCTCAAAGACGTGGAGCCCGGAAAGCTTGTTGTGGCATATGAGCCTGTGTGGGCCATCGGAACGGGCAGAACCGCAACGCCAGAGCAGGCCCAGGAGGCACATGCATATATCAGGAAGGAGTTAAGGACGATATACAAGGACGGCGCCGACGCCGTACGGATACTCTATGGCGGAAGTGTCACGCCTGAAAACATCGACAGCCTCATGGCATGTCCGGATGTCGACGGGGCACTGGTTGGAGGCGCAAGCCTCAAACCGGGGAGTTTCGCAGGAATCGTGAAATTCAAAAGGGGGAACTCATGATCACTTTTCTCACAATAATACATATCATTGTCAGTTTCTTTCTGATATTCATCGTCCTCATTCAGAGCAGCAAGGGAGCCGAACTGGGCGCTGCCTTCGGAGGCTCAAGCCAGACTCTTTTCGGGAGCCGTGGCGCTGCAACGTTTCTGAGCAAGCTCACGACCATTTCTGCCGTCGTCTTCATGATGACTTCGCTTTTGCTCGCCATTGCTTCCGTAAAAGGAGGCTCCGTGGTGAAGCAGACAACGCCCATAGAGCAGAAGACCGGAGTTCCTGCCCAGCAGCCTTTGCAGGCGCCGGGGCAGCAGGGTCCGATCCAGGCTCCCACTCAGCAGGCACCTGCTCCGCAAAGCCCTCAGCCTGCAAAATAGGGTTTTACCTTAATCGATGTCATTGCGAGGAACGGAGTGACGAAGCAATCTGATCGCTCAGAGATCGCTTCGCCTTCCTTCTTGCCGGCAGGCAGGAAGGCTCGCAATGACGGCATCTTTAATGAGCATCGAACTTTTCCTTGCGTAATTTTATTATTACTTTCCATGATCGCGGGCGTAGCATTGTCCTCCTGCTCACGGGAGCCCGAGATAAGAAGGCCGTTCGATATTACCGTTGGCTTTCTCGCTGATGCAAAACGGCTCCTTCCCCTCCTTGCGTCTGACAGCGCCTCGGGGGAAATCAGCGGACATATCTTCAACGGCCTTACAAAATACGATAAGGATATTAAAATCACCGGCGACCTCGCCGAGTCGTGGGAGGTGAGCAGGAACGGACTCGAGATAATCTTCCATCTCAGAAAGGGTGTGAAGTGGCATGACGGCGCAGAGTTCACCTCCGACGATGTCGTCTTCACGTTTAAAACCGTGACGGATCCGAAGGTTCCAACTCCCTACGGCAGCAATTACGGTCCTGTCCGTAAAGTGGAGGCTATCGACAGATATACCGTCAGGGTCACCTACAGCGAACCCTATGCACCTGCCCTGGAGTCCTGGGGAATGGGTATCATCCCGAGGCATATACTCGAGGGGAAGGACATTGCGGCTGTTGAGTACAACAGGAACCCTGTAGGGACAGGCCCTTACAGACTAAAGGAGTGGGTCACCGGACAGAAGATCGTCCTTGAGGCGTTTGAGGAATATTTTGAGGGCAGGCCCGGAATCAATAAATATATCGCGCGCGTTATCCCGGATACTGCCACCATGTTTCTGGAACTGAAATTCGGCGGGATCGATTACATGGGATTGACGCCTCCCCAGTATAAGCTCCAGTCCGGTTCGGAACGGTTCAACAGGTTTTTTCAGAAGTTTCGCTATCCCTCCTTCGGGTATACCTATATGGGATATAACCTCCAGGACCCCCGTTTCAGCGACAAACGTGTGAGGAGGGCGATCTCCCATGCCATAAATAAGAACGATATCATCGAAGGGGTACTTCTGGGTTACGGCACACCATGCACAGGCCCGTTTCCGCCCGAGTCATGGGCATTCAATGCAGACGTAAAGTATCCCGAATACGACACGGAGAAAGCAAAGAGCCTTCTCCGGCAGGCAGGGTGGGCTGTGGGGCAGGACAATCTCTTCTACAAGGACGGGAAACCATTCAGGTTCACCGTGCTTATCAACCAGGGAAACGAGGCAAGGAGGAAGACCGCAGAGATCATCAAGGAGAGCCTGAAAAAGATCGGAATCGACATGGAGATAAAGGTCCTTGAGTGGCAGGCTATGCTTCATGAGTTCATCGACAAAAGGAAATTCGAGGCGGTGATCATGGGCTGGGCTCTTTCAAGGGACCCGGATATTTATGACATCTGGCATTCCTCAAAGACCAAGGAAGGGGAGTTCAACTTCATCTCCTACAGGAACGATGAGGTGGACAGGCTTCTCCTTGAAGGCAGGAGGACCTTCGATTTCCAAAAGAGGAAAGTCATATATCGCGAGATTCACCGCATCCTCGCCGAGGACCAGCCGGTCACTTTTCTCTTTGTTCCCGACGCCCTGCCTGTCCTTCACAAGCGCTTCAAGGGAGTGGAAAAAGCGCCTCTGGGCATATGGTACGACTTTATCAGGTGGCATGTGCCTCAAAACAAGGCGCAGTGGTATTAAGGATAATCGTTTTCCCAGCCGTATTTCCCAACAAGAGGAACGAAAACGCACGGGGTGTGATATTCCCTCCTTAGCCGCCCTTTCTCTTTCCTCGCCCTGATGAGCTGCTGGGAGAAACGGTCGCCTACAGGGGCTACGATGATCCCTCCCTCTGCAAGTTGCTCGATGAGGGGGCGGGGCAAGTCTGGAGAGCCAGCTGTAATCAGTATCCTGTCGAAGGGTGCTGCCTCCGGCCAGCCCAGGGTGCCGTCTCCTGTTCTAAGGCGGATGTCGGTATACCCTAGGCTTCTGAGTCGCTCTGCCGCCTTTTCCGATAAGGACTGAAAGCGCTCGATCGTATATACTTCTCTTGAGAGTTCGGCAAGTATTGCGGCCTGATATCCTGAGCCGGTCCCTATCTCAAGAACCTTCTCAGTCCATCTAAGTTCGAGAAGTTCGGTCATGACCGCTACCATGTAAGGTTGTGAAATGGTCTGGTCTTCTCCAACAGGAAGGGCCATGTCGTCGTACGCCCTGTGCCACATCGATTCGCCTATAAAGAGGTGCCTCGGGACCTTTCTCATGGCCTCAAGGACGCGGGTATCCTTGATCCCGCGCGGGATAAGCTGGGTGTCCACCATAAGGTTCCTGAGTCTCCGGAAATCCTCTTTGTCCATCGCTCGTAGAATGAACTTTACGGGCATGGTAAACAATACCGTAAATAAACCCCGCAAAATAGGTCCTGAACAAGTTTAGCAGCATCCGCAGCCAAATTCTATCACTTTATGCCAATATCCCCCCAAAATACTTCCTCTCTCACTCTCAAAAGTTCCTCCTCCACCCAGCGGACATCCGTCTGCCTTAATGGTATCGTAATCTCGAAGGATAACCTTATCTCCTTCATAGCTCGCATCCTGTTATGTATTTCCAAAATACAACACAATACAGGGTGAGCTATTTTCTTTCAATCACGGATTTGGAGATGCTTCCGACCCCCATTGATATGCTGAAATAGGGCGATAAGATTTCCTGATAAATTCATAAAAATTTCTTGACACCCCACATATGTTCTGATATTATTTGGCACATGGGAGAAGGAGAGGAGATATTCCTACGCACACACACCGCACGGGAGCCCGAGCATCGCATGCCTGCCTCTCTGAGCGCATATCACGTCTTAATATTTATACGGAGGTGAATCATCTATGAGTAAGATGAAGGATGACCAAAGTATCTGGATGAGCCTCGCAAAGCAAGGTGTATCGAGGAGGGACTTTGTAAAGTTCTGCACCGCCATGGCGGCAACGCTTGCACTCCCCTCCGGCTTTGTCCCGCATATCGTTGATGCCCTCGAAAAGAAGCAGAAGCCTTATGCCGTTTGGCTTGAATTCCAGGACTGCGCAGGGGACTCCGAATCCATGCTCAGGGCGTCCAAGCCCACCATCGCGGAGATAGTTCTGGATGTCATCTCCCTCGAATACCACGAGACCATCATGTCGGGTGCAGGCAAGAGCGCCGAAAAGGCCCTGCAGGATGTGGTGAAGAACCAGAAGGGCAAGTACATCGCCATCGTCGAAGGCGCCATCCCGATGAAGGACGGAGGGGTGTACTGCACCATAGCAGGGAGAACAGCCATCGAGATCGCAAAAGAGGTTTGCGGAAATGCCGCCCTCACCCTCAACGTCGGCTCATGCTCCAGTTGGGGAGGAATCGCCAGCGCTTCACCCAATCCGACGGGCGCTGTAGGGGTGGGAAAGGCCGTGCCGGGCATTACTTATGTCAACCTGCCGGGCTGTCCGATGAACGTCGAAAACGTAACCGCCGTCATAGTCCATTACCTCACCTTTGGGGCATTGCCTGCACTTGACCGTGAACATCGTCCTCTCTTCGCCCACGGCAAGAGGATACACGACAACTGCGAAAGACGCGCGCACTTTGACGCAGGGCAGTTCGTAAGGAAATGGGGCGACGAGGGACACAGGCTCGGCTGGTGTCTCTACGAGATGGGATGCAAAGGACCCGAGGCATACTTCAATTGTCCGTCCATCCGCTGGAACGCCGGGACGAGCTGGCCGATACAGTCAGGGCATCCATGCTTTGCCTGCGCAAGCACCGATAACTGGGACAAGTTCGGCCCTATCTATACTAGGCTTCAGAACGTTCCTGGAGCGGGCTACCAAAGCAGCGCCGACAAGATCGGTCTTGGGGTCGCAGCGGTTGCAGCGGCAGGCGTGGCAGCCCACGCAATCGTAAGGGCTGCAAAAGGAAGGCCAAGAGAAGAAAAAGAATGATAAAAAGGTAGAAGGAGGTTAGAGCATGGCAAAGATTGCGATTGACCCCATCACGAGGATTGAAGGGCACCTGAGGATCGAGGCGCAGGTGGATGGAGGCAAGGTCACCGATGCCTGGTCATCCGGCACGATGTGGAGAGGGATAGAGATAATCGTTAAAGGGAGGGATCCGAGGGAGTGCTGGGCACTCACCTCCCGAATATGAGGGGTTTGAACAACGGTCCACGCACAGTGCTCCGTGAGAGCCGTGGAAAACGCAGTAGGCGCAGTGATCCCCGACAATGCAAGGATCATAAGGAACCTTATTAACGGTATTCAGTATGTTCAGGATCACGTGATACATTTCTACCACCTTCATGCCCTGGACTGGGTGGACGTGGTGAGCGCCCTTAAGGCAGATCCAGCAAAAACAGCCTCCCTTGCCCAGTCGATATCCGACTGGCCGAACTCCTCGCCCACGCATTTCAAGGCGGTTCAGGGCAAGGTGAAGGCCCTTGTGGAGAGCGGCCAGCTCGGCCTCTTTGCCAGCGGCTATTGGGGCCATCCCGAATACAAGCTTCCCCCGGAGGCAAACCTCATGGCAGTAGCCCATTACCTCGAAGCCCTGGACTTTCAGAGGGATGTCATAAGGATGCAGGCACTCCTTGGCGCAAAGAACCCTCACCCGCAGACCTGGCTTGTGGGGGGTATGGCGATACCGGTGGACGCTAACAGTCAGAACGCCCTGAACGCAGGCAGTATCGCATTCATGAAGGAGATAGCACAGAAGTCCCTTGCCTTCGTCCAGAAGGTGTACATACCGGACCTCCTCGCAGTAGCATCCTTCTATAAGGAGTGGGCGGGCATAGGCGCCGGGGTGGGCAATTACCTTTCATACGGCGAGTTCCAGAACGACAACGTCAGCAATACGACGAACTGCTGGCTCCCTGCCGGTTTCATAAGGAACAAGAACCTCGGCAAGGTTGAGCCGGTTGACCACAAGAAGGTGACCGAGGACGTCGCCCATGCCTGGTACAAGTACAGCGACGGAGACGACAAGGCAAAGCACCCATGGGACGGGGAGACGACTCCCAATTATACAGGCCCCAAACCGCCTTATGAATTCCTTGACACGAACAAGAAGTACAGCTGGGTCAAGGGAATCCGTTATGACGGGCTTTCGACCGAGGTGGGCCCCCTTTCGAGAATGCTCGTTGCATATGCGTCGGGGCACAAGAGAATCAAGGAAGTAGTCGACATGGTGTTAGGCAAGCTGGGGGTGGGCCCGGCAGCGCTGTTCTCCACGCTCGGCCGCACTGCCGCAAGGGGAATAGAGACGCTCGTTACGGCGGAGATGCTCTCTGTCTGGATCGATGACCTTGCCGCAAAGATAAAGGGCGGCGACATCCGCATCCACAACAGTGAAAAGTGGGACCCTGCGTCCTGGCCCAAGGAGGCGAAGGGATTCGGCTTCCACGAGGCGCCCAGGGGTTCGCTCGGTCACTGGGTTGTGATCAGGGATGGAAAGGTTGCCAATTATCAGTGCGTTGTGCCGGGCGGATGGAATTCCTCTCCGAGAGACGCGAAAGGGCAGAGGGGACCATACGAGTCGGCTCTGGTGGGCACTCCCGTAAAGGACCCCAATAAGCCGCTCGAGATCCTGAGGACCATCCATTCCTTTGACCCGTGCATGGCATGCGCCATTCACGTTGTCGATTCCAATCATGACGAGATACTCAAAGTCAGGGTGGTATAGGAGGGGTTATGGTAAAGAGAGTTTATGTTTGGGAGTTTCCTGTAAGGCTCACCCATTGGCTGAATGTCCTGAGCATACTGACACTCTCGTTCACCGGTTTTTACATCGGCGCGCCGTTCATCCATGCCGTGAGTGAAGACCAGTTCATAATGGCCCAGATGCGCTACATTCACTTCATCGCAGGCTATGTCTTTGCGGTGAGCATGGCGGTACGTATATACTGGTCATTTGTCGGCAACAAGTACTCCCGCTGGACGGACTTTGTCCCTTTGACCTCCCAGCAGTGGAAGAACATCGTGGACACCGCAAAGTTCTATGCCTTCCTGAAAAAGGAACCCGTCCGCTACGCAGGGCATACAGGCCTTGCCGCCCTCACGTACTCAATCCTGTTCATTCTGCCGGTGGTCGCCATCTTTACCGGATTTGCGCTCTATTCCGAAAGCCATCCCCCCGGAATACTCTGGACCATCATGGGCGGATGGCTCTTTTCGATCATGAGCACCGGCACCGTGCGACTCCTCCACCACAGCGCCATGTGGCTCCTCCTGATTTTCGCATTCATTCACATATACATGTCCTGGTTCAACGACCTGGCTGAGAGAAACGGCCTCATTAGCTCAATCTTCAGCGGCTACAAATCCATGGAGGAATAGGAGACGTTGATTACAGCGGTAATAGGTCTCGGCAATATACTTTTGAAGGACGAAGGGGTCGGTGTCCATGCAGTCAACGCCCTAAAGGAAAGCTGTTCCTTTTCTCCCGAAGTGGAGATCATCGATGGCGGCACCTTGGGCCTCGACCTCCTTCCTCTTATCGAAGGCAAAGACAGGCTTATACTGATAGACGCCGTTGACTTCAAGAAAGAACCCGGGTTCATCGGGGTTTTAGAGGACGAGGAGATACCCTCCGCCCTCTTTGCGAAGCTCTCCGTGCACCACATCGGTCTCTCTGACGTCCTGTATGCCTCAAAACTGATGGGCATAACCCCGGCGAAGATACGGCTCATAGGCATCCAGCCCGGGTCCATGGATGTGGGCCTTGATCTGACGCCCTGCGTCAGCGACAGGATTAAAGACGTCGTCGAAATGACGGTCAAAACGCTGAAGGAGTGGAATGTAGAATGTGCCTTGCCGTCCCCTCAGAAATCGTCCGCATAAATGATCTGACCGCGACAATCGATGTCGGAGGCGCAAGAAGGGAGGTAAGCCTCATGCTCCTCCCCGATGAACCGAGGGTCGGGGACTTCGTGATCGTCCATGCCGGTTTTGCCATCCAGAAGATAGAGAGGGAGGCAGGGCTTGAAGCGCACCGCCTCCTGAAAGAGCTCTCCGAGAATGAGGAGTTCAAGGCTTTGTTCGGAGCGTGAAGCGATATATCCTTGCGATAACAGGCGCCAGCGGCTCCATCTTCGGTGTCAGACTTCTTGAGCATCTGAGCAAATCCGCGGAAGTCCACCTCATTATTTCCTCGCAGTCCTTCCCGATCATAAGGCACGAGACAGGCATTGACTGGTCCGGGAAGTCCGAAAAAGAAGTCGAGGCAAAGGTCCGGTCCTATGCCGGCGCGAAGAAGATCCGCTGCTACGACGAGCTAGACCTTGCCGCTCCCCTTTCGAGCGGATCCTTCGTGACAGACGGAATGCTCGTGGTCCCCTGTTCCATGAAGTCCCTTTCCGGGATCGCCAACGGTTATGCGAACAACCTCACGGAGCGTGCTGCAGACGTCACGATAAAGGAAGGAAGGCCCCTTCTCGTCTCCCCTAGGGAAACGCCCTTCAGCGCGATACACCTCGAAAACATGCTGAAACTTGCGAGACTGGGAGTAAGGATCGTGCCTCCGGTGCCGGCCTTTTATCAGAAGCCGGAGAAGCTGAGTGACATTGTCGATTTCGTGGCGGGAAAGATCCTTGACTCCTTCGGCATCCCCCATAACCTCTTCAGGAGATGGAAAGGTTAAAGGCATGCATCATGGTTTTGCCTTCCCGGAAACACCTGTCTCCGGGTACATATTCTTCCTGTAGCTTCTTGGCGATACGCCAAACGTCTTCCTGAACTCCCGCACGAAGTGGTCTACACTCCCATAGCCTACGGAGTGGGCTATCTCCGCTATGTTCGCATCAGGGCTCTTCAGGAGCATTTCGGCTGCTTTCATGTTCCTTATGCCGTTTACGTAAGGCCTGAAGTTCTGTCCGAATCTCCTCTTGAATGCCGTGCTGAACTTGTTCTTGTTCATGCAGGTCATCCTGCAAAGCCTTTCGAGAGAGAGCCGCTCGGCGTAGTTTCCCTCTATGAACGCCCCAACACAATCCATTACAAGTATCTCCCTCTTTCCTTCGCCCCCTTCCCGTCCACCACCCGTGTCGCCCCCCAGCATCTCCGACAGTTTCTCCGCAAGATACGCGAAAGTGAAGGGCTTCTTCATATAGTCCGTTACCCCCGACCTCAACGCTCTTATCGCAAGATTCTCGGTGCTGAAAGCGGTCATCATGATAATGGGCAGGCCGGGCTTCGCCTCCCTAATGGCCTTCACCACGCCGAGACCATCGCCATCGGGAAGGGAGTAGTCGATAAGGGCCAGGTCCATGGGGTGATTTATTTGAGCAATGGCGGAAGAACAGCTCGAAGCCTCGATAACGTTGTATTGCCGCTCAAGGGCCTCCTTTAACAAATCCCTCAGCACCCCGTCGTCTTCGACAAGAAGAATAGTCTTCCTCTCCATATCCCCTTCCCCCCTATGGAAGTGATATTGTATTAATTAACAGATCATTCCTCACATGATAAAGCGCTTTTAAATCTATCAATGTTTAATACACTTGTCAAGAAACCGAATTGCCTCATCAGAAATCTAAATGAAATCGATTCGTTGCGCACCTGCAGGCAGGCATCAATAAAAGAAAATCCTGCACCGAGAAATCCAGATAGCTTCCTCATCATGTCCTCCTTCGGTAAACATATTAACCTACGTTACCCATATCATAGACGGGTTGGTGTGCAAGTCCATGCAAGGCGGAAATGCCCCTTTATTATGATTTAACTCATACCACCGACGGAAGAATCTGATAGAATATAACTATGATTAAGGAAGGATGTCCGGGAAGCAAGGAGATCAGGAACCCTTACCCTGAAGATATACGTTGTTTCTGGTGCGATACGGGCAACGAGATATGGAGCGACGAGACCGAGACCGTCTGCAAGGGCTGCGGTAAGACCATCGCAAGGGAGATGGGGTTCACCTGTCTTCAGTGGTGTCCTGCGGCAAGGGAGTGCGTTGGCGCCGAGAAGTATGAGAGGTTCATGAAGGCGGTCAGTAAGTAGCGTATAGCGGGTAGCGTCTTAGTGAGGGACATGTGAGGAGAAAGGCGGCAGTTGCCGGGCAGTTCTACCATGCTGCATCCGCAAAATTGGACCATCAGGTACGGCAGTATGTGAGTCGCAACCTGCCGAAGGAGCGCGCAATAGCAATCCTTTCTCCCCACGCAGGACTTATTTACTCCGGCGCCGTTGCAGGAGAAGTTTACTCCAGTATCGCCATCCCCGATACATTTGTTCTAATCGGCCCCAACCATACCGGCCTCGGCGCAAAGATCTCCCTTATGTCAGAAGGTGAATGGGAGATACCTACAGGGGTTTTCCTCATCGACGAAAGGCTCTCTCAGAGGATACTTGCCTGCACCCCCCTGGTCTCTCAGGATGTCCAGGCTCACATCTTCGAGCACTCCCTTGAGGTACAGCTCCCTTTCATCGCACATTTTTCGAAAAACGCGAAGATCGTCCCGCTAACCATCATGTCTGCGACACTGGACGAATGCAGGTTGCTCGGTGAGGGTGTCGCAAAAGCGGTAAGCAGCTCGGACTATCCTGTTGTTATTGCGGCAAGCTCCGATATGTGCCATTACGTATCTGATACCGAATGCCGCAGAAAGGACAGAATGGCCATTGACAGGATACTCGCCCTGGACCCTGAGGGGCTTTTCGAAACTGTACGGAGCGAGCATATCTCGATGTGCGGATATCTGCCTGCCACGGTCATGCTCTTCGCTGCAAAATTTCTCGGCGCAAGAACCTCAAGACTCGTAAAATACGCCACCTCCGGAGAGGTGAGCGGGGACTACGAAAACGTCGTTGGATACGCTGGGATCGTCGTTTCCTGAGCTCTCACTTTCCCCTTGCCCAAACACCCCACTTTCTGCTATAAATAGAGTAATCAGAACTGAGGGCAGTTGCCTGCCCTGTTTGTGATGGGTGAAAAAAGTTGATCCGGCAAATTAGATCTTTTGGGAGTCAGAGTAAGGGGTACGGTGTGCATGCCAGGCGTACAGCCAGGAAGCCTGAAGTCCCCTTCAAGACACCCACCTATAATATGGGCGGATCTAATTATTCACTTACACGGCAGGGCGGGTTTATTTTGCGGGTTTTCATGATCGCTTTGCTTTTTGTGAGGGATTTAAATAAAAAAACAGAGGAGTCCGGTAAAACACTCACATTCGTGAAGGCTGAGGCCGCTTCAGGCAGCCCAAACCGACCCGTTCCGCGAGATTCCTTTATTTTCAGTATCTCTCTATCCTTTTTTACCATCCCCGCAATAGCGTAAGAGTCGCATCAGGCCCGCACTACCCTCAGGAGAAATCCGTTACGAAAGGGGGAGACGTGCGATGATCGATACGTGGTACCTGCTCATTGCCGTTGCATCCGGCATTTCCCTTGGTACAGTCCTGAGTCTCATATACAAACGTTCCATCAGGAACCAGCAGATGGCCCTGAAAAAGGAAAAGGAAGATATCATTGCAGAGGCCAGAAGGACTGCGGAAGCCATAAAAAAGGAAGCTGCTATTGAGGCAAAGGACATCGTATACCAGGCGAAATCCGATGTCGAAAAGGAGATAAGGGAGAGACGTCACGAACTGAACCAGCTGGACAGAAGGCTCAGACAGAAGGAGGAGACCCTCGAAAGGAGGGTCGGCCAGGCCGAAAAAAGGGAGCACGAACTCAACAGAAGGGAAAAGGAGTACAACGCAAAGGAGCGCGCCCTGCAGGAAAAGGACAACCAGTACTCAAATATTCTAAAGGAACAGACGACTGTCCTGGAGAGGATATCCGGCCTTAGCTCCGAAGAGGCGAGGCAGGAACTCCTCAGGAGAGTCGAGGAAGAGACGCGCTTTGAGGCATCCAAGCTTGCCAAAAGAATAGAGGACGAAGCCAGGGAGCTTGCAGAAAAAAAGGCGAAGGAGATCGTGAGTCTCGCCGTGCAGAGATACGCAAGCGACTATGTGGCTGACGGCACGGTCACAGCGGTGAGCCTGCCCAATGACGAGATGAAAGGGAGGATAATCGGCAGGGAAGGGAGAAACATCCGCGCCCTCGAGGCTGCTACCGGGGTCGACCTCATCGTGGATGACACCCCTGAACTTGTCACCCTCTCGGCCTTCGACCCTGTCAGAAGGGAAATAGCGCGTATCTCCCTTGAGAGGCTCATCGCAGACGGCAGGATCCACCCTACCAGGATAGAAGAGATCGTGGAGAAGGTGAAAAAGGAGGTGGATTCCACCATAAAGGAAGAAGGGGAAAAAGCCGTCTTTGACCTCGGGCTTTCCGGAATACACCCGGAGATAATAAAGCTTCTCGGCAGGCTTAAGTACAGGACTTCGTACGGACAAAACATGCTCCAGCATTCTAGGGAGGTCGCTTACCTGGCAGGCATGATGGCAGCTGAGCTGGGCGTTGACGTAAAACTGGCAAAGAGGGGGGGACTGCTGCACGACATCGGAAAGGCAGTTGACCATGAGATCGAGGGCTCCCACCAGGAAATAGGCGCGAACATCGCCAGAAAGCACGGGGAGAGCCAGAAGGTGATCAACGCTATTTACGTGCATCACGGGGATGAAGAACCTTCCACTGTGGAGGCGGCCCTGGTCGCAGCCGCGGATGCCCTATCGGCTGCAAGACCGGGAGTGAGAAGGGAGAGCATCGAGAACTATCTCAAACGCCTTGAGAAACTGGAACAGATGGCCATGTCCTACAACGGGGTCGAGAAATGCTATGCCATACAAGCCGGCAGAGAAGTGAGGATAATCGTGAAACCCGAGGACATCACCGACGACATGGCCTCCATGCTTTCCCGAGACCTTTCAAGGAAGATCGAGGCCGAGATGACCTATCCCGGCCAGATAAAGGTTACGGTAATCAGGGAGTCAAGGTTTGTGGAGTATGCGAAATAGCGGCGAGTTACATAACTTGTCACTATGAAAGTCCTCTTCATAGGCGACATAGTGGGTACCCTTGGAAGGGCGTCAGTCAAGGCACTCCTCCCTCCCCTTATTGACCGTTACAAAGTAGAGCTTGTCATCGCAAACGGCGAGAATGCGGCGGGAGGCTTCGGCATAACAGAGAAGGTGGCTACCGAGATATTCGCCTGCGGAGTTCATGTCATCACAAGCGGCAACCATATCTGGGACAAGAAGGAATCGATCCCTTATATCGCAAAAGAGAACCGCCTGCTCAGGCCCCTTAACTATCCCCCAGGCGTCCCTGGTTATGGAAGCGTTATCTATACCCTTCCCTCAGGGACAAAAGTCGGGGTGGTCAACCTTTCGGGAAGGGTTTTTATGTCGCCCATTGATTGTCCTTTCCGGACCGGGGAAGATGAGGTTGAACGACTCCGGAAAGAGACAGCGTTCATAATCGTTGATTTCCATGCAGAGGCCACCTCCGAGAAGATAGCATTCAGTTACTTCATAGACGGGAAGGTGAGCGCCGTGATAGGTACACATACCCATGTGCAGACCGCCGACGAAAAGATACTGGCAGGCGGCACCGCCTACATCACCGATGTGGGGATGACCGGACCCGCTGTTTCAGTCATAGGGATCGAGAAAGAGCAGATAATAGAGCGGTTTCTCCTTCAGATGCCGAGGAAGTTCGAGACCGCAAGGGGGAGTGCAATACTGTGCGCTGTGGTGATCGAGATGGACGACAAGACAGGAAAGGCGACAGCCATACAGAGACTCCAGCTTACGCATCCATAAGGAGCTTGAAGAGGGGGAACAATAGAGATGGGAGGGATTGAAATGGAAGCTAAAATCAAGTATGTCGACGGGATGCAGTTTGTCGGTGAAGCCTCATCAGGACACGCGATCGTCATGGACGGTGATCCCAAATTCGGAGGGCGTAATACGTCGGTCAGACCGACTGAATTGCTCCTTATCGGTCTGGGGGGCTGCTCCGGCATGGACGTTATCTCGATCCTCAAGAAAAAGCAGCAAGACGTGAGGGGCCTCGAGATCAATGTAAAGGGCAAGAAAGCGGATACTTATCCCCAGAAGTTTACGGACATCACCATAGAGTTCGTTGTCACGGGTCACCATATCTCGGAAGAAGCGGTAAAGAGGTCCGTCGAACTCTCGATGGAGAAGTACTGCTCGGTCAAGGCAACCCTGGAAGGCAGTGCCCGGATACGTTCCAGTTACCGGATTGTCGAGACGAAGTGAAGGATACCTTTTAGATGACTTTTGTGCAGGATCCGAAAAAAATACAGCTGGACTGGGTTTACCGCTTGAAGAAGAGGATCCTGCTCGGCATCACGGCTTTCCTGGCGCTTTCCATAAGCATAACCCTCGTCTTCATCGCCGTGATGCTGAGGAACAACCTCATCGAGGACGGCAGCGTCAAGACCCAGGAATTGAGCAACGCGGTACACTCCTCTCTTAAGAGTCTCATGCTCACGCGGAACCCCGAGATGATACAGAATACCGTCGAAAATCTGGGAAAGTCGAACCATTCGCTCACAAGAGCGTTCATCCTCGACAAGACCGGACGGGTTGCGTACTCCTCCGACAGGAGCGATCTGGGAAAAGTCCTCGACAAATACACCGAGAGCTCATGCAAGGGATGTCATCAGAGAATCGACAGCGCTCCATCCGAAAGCACCATATTCATAAAGACGGCGGATGCGACGGTGCACAGGAGCGTGAGGGTTATCTACAATGAGGAGTCCTGCCACGGCTGCCATTCCGCATCCGACCGCATCAACGGTAAACTCATCATCGACCGCTCCCTGAAGGGGACTTATTCTCTTATTACTGCTATCGAGCTGATCATCTTCGGTTCGGGACTGGCGTGTCTTGTCTTTCTGGTCCCCCTGCTGTCAAGAATAGTCGGAAAGGGCGTTACAAGGTATATAGAGGAAATATTCCATCAGAATATCGAACTCAGGCTCCTTTACGTCATGATAGAACGCCTCAGCAAGACCATAGATCTGGAAGAGCTCAAGGCAATTGTTTTCGAGATCATCAAGGAATCGCTCGCCGCCGATGAGATCGACATGGTTGTGCTGAAGGACAAGGATGAATACAAGATTACCTCCTGGTCAAGGAGCAGGGACGTTATCTTCCGCAAGAAGATATCCCAAGAGGACCCCCTTGCCGGCGTCATACGAAGCTGGATCAAGGGGGAAGTCGATGAAGAAAGGATATCGGAGGACGGCAGGATGATCTCGATGCCGATCAAGAAAGGCGCCTCTAGTTTCGCACTCATAGCGGTGAGGAAGCTCGATGGAAACTTCAACGCAGTGAGGCCCGGACTTCTGAAGATTATGGCGAATCATATATCGGTCGCCTTCGAAAACGCCATGCTTTATCAGATCGCGATAACCGACGAACTCACCGGCCTCTACACGCACAGACATTTTAACACCTCCATAGGCAAGAGGATGGGAGACTATGAGAAGTTCGGCGAGAAGTTCGCCATGCTTATTGCGGACATCGACGACTTCAAGAAAGTGAACGATACGTACGGCCATATGGTCGGGGATTCTGTGCTGCGAGACGTTGCGCGGCAGATACTTCTTTCGGTAAGGGATAACGATCTGGCCTTCCGCTACGGAGGGGAGGAATTCGTGGTGATTCTTCCGTCTACTGACATCCGCGGGGCAAGGCATGTTGCGGAAAGAATAAGAGAGAATATCGCGAACCATTTCTTCGAGGAAGGAGCCCTCAACCTCCGCATTACCATTAGCATCGGTGTCTCAGCCTGCCCGGACAATGCCCAGACCGTAAAAGAGCTCATGATTACGGCTGATGAGGCACTGTACAGGGCAAAGCAGGCGGGGAAAAACAGGGTCATCGCCAGCGAGGCCGTCAGCAATAGGTAGCAACCTCAAATTATCGCTCCCGTGGAGTTACAGCTGATCAAGAGTATTTTTCTGCAAATCCGACTATACTATTAAGATTGGAAAAAGGATCTTACGGGGAGCAAAGACCGATGTCGGTAATTCTTAAAAACCTTGCCACCCTCGGCTTCATCGGCTATCTTCCGGTTGCACCCGGCACTTTCGGTGCGATGGCCGCGGCCGCCTTCTTCCTTCTGCTGAAGCCCTCCTCAAATGTTCATTTATCACTCCTCCTCGTCATCGCTGTCTCCGGCGCCCTTGCATCCGGACGGGCCGAAAGAATATTCGATGAGAAGGACAGCAGGCGCATCGTGATAGATGAATTCGCAGGTTATGGCGCGTCGGTGCTTTTCGTGCCGTTCACCCTGAGTTTCACTCTGGCGGCCTTTCTTTTATTCCGTTTTTTCGATATACTAAAACCGCCTCCCATCAGGTGGATGGAGAAGGCCCTGCCAGGGGGAACAGGCGTGATGGCGGATGATCTCGTGGCGGGAATCTATGCAAACCTTCTGTTACAGGTATGGATGCTTCTGAGATAGAGTTGATTGAGAGAATTCATAAACGCTTCAAGGCCTCGGGTCTGAGGCTCAGCATTGCCGAGTCCTGCACCGGAGGGCTTATAGCTCACCTCGTCACAAATCTTCCAGGCGCTTCTCTTTTCTTCGACTCTTCCATTGTCTGTTACTCTAATAAATCAAAGATAGAGCTCCTCGGTGTCAGAAGAAGTCTGATAGCCAGGCACGGCGCCATAAGCGAGGAGGTTGCAAGGGCAATGGCCGTTGCAGCAAGGAAGAAGGCGGGGACCGATGTGTCCCTTTCCATAACAGGCAATCTCGGACCGGATACGATGGAGGAAAAGAGGGTCGGCCTTGTGTACATTGCTGTTGACTGGGAAAGGGAGACGGGTTCAAAGGGTATGATCTTCGAAGGAAACAGGGAGGAGATAAAATCCCAGGCGGCAATGGCTTCCCTTGTATTCCTCAATGAAGTGCTCGACATCTGGATATGAGATGCTTTATCGCAATAAACCTAAATGAAGAGCTGAAGATGGAAATAGATAGGCTTACAGCCCATATGAAAAAGGGAATCCGCGATGTGAGGTGGGTTCCGGCTGAAAATCTTCATATAACTCTTAAGTTCCTTGGAGCCGTCCCGGACGAGTCCGTCGAGGAAATAAGAGAGGTTCTCTCGCAGGTCTCGGCTCACTACAGTCCCTTCGATGTTGAGCTTCGCGGTATGGGCCTGTTTCCTGACAGGAAAAGGCCGAGAGTAGTGTGGATAGACATATTGAATTCGGAAAAACTCATAAGGCTTCAAGAGGAAGTTGAACTATTTACTGAAAGGCTCGGATTTAAAAGAGAAGAGAGGCAGTTCTCCCCTCACCTTACGATCGGCAGGGTGCGCACACCACGGACGGGCGGCTCTCTAGTCGATGCTGTGGAAGAACTTAAAAACACATATTTTGGTAATATAAGAGTCGATATGATCTCTTTAATGAAAAGTGATTTGAAACCGACAGGGGCTCAGTATTCAGTCATCGCAGAGTTTCCCTTTAGAAGGAGGAAAGATGACCAGTAAAGACAAGATAAAGGCGCTTGATATGGCCATCTCGCAAATCGAGCGTAACTTCGGCAAGGGGGCCATTATGAAGCTTGGGGCTGCCGAGGTGGCTGAGGGAGTGCAGGCGATACCCACAGGCTCGATTTCCCTAGATATCGCCACAGGGGTCGGAGGCTATCCGAGAGGAAGAGTTATAGAGATATTCGGTCCCGAATCCTCCGGCAAGACAACCCTTGCCCTCACAGCAATTGCAGAGGCTCAAAAGGCAGGGGGAGTCGCTGCATTCATCGATGCAGAACATGCCCTCGATATTAATTATGCAAAGAAGATAGGAGTGAAGACCGAGGACCTTCTGGTTTCACAACCTGACACTGGTGAACAGGCCCTGGAAGTGGCCGAAGCCCTGGTAAGGAGCGGAGCGGTGGATATTATCGTCATCGATTCGGTCGCAGCACTTGTGCCCAAGGCAGAGATAGAAGGAGAGATGGGAGATTCGCTTCCCGGACTCCAGGCGAGACTTATGAGCCAGGCATTGAGAAAACTCACCGCAGTAATATCAAAATCCCTGACAACGGTGATGTTCATCAACCAGATAAGGATGAAGATAGGGGTGATGTTCGGCAATCCAGAGACCACTACCGGCGGCAACGCGCTGAAATTCTACTCTTCCATGAGACTGGACATCCGGAGAATCGACAACATAAAGGAGAACCAGGAGACCGTAGGAGGAAGGGTGAGGGTGAAGGTCGTCAAGAACAAGGTCGCCCCGCCTTTCAGGCAGGCGGAGTTCGATATATACTTCAATGAAGGGATATCAAAGGTTGGAGAGCTTGTGGACGTGGGCGTTGAATGCGGTATTATCGAGAAATCGGGAGCATGGTACAGCTTCAACGGCAGCAGAATCGGTCAAGGCAGGGAGAACGCAAAGGAGTTCCTGAAGAACAACCCCGAAGCGCGTGATTCGGTTCAGCAAAAGATAATGGAACTCAAGATGAGGAGATGACGATGGAGATAAACGAACTGCTCAAGAAAGCCATCTCTCAGAATGCCTCAGACCTTCACATAAAGGTCGGCACTCCGCCGATTGCCAGGGTCACAGGGGACCTCGTGCCGATGACCTCGGAAGAGAGGGTCTCCCAGCAGGAAGCGATGAAGATCGCCTTTTCCGTCATGAGTCCTGGTCAAAGGGAGGTATTCAAGCAGAAGAACGAGATCGACCTTGCCTACAGCGTCCCGGGACTCGGCAGGTTCAGGTGCAATGTCTTCGTTCAGAGGGGGACTATCGGCCTCGTCTTCAGGGTTATTCCCATGAGGATACCATCCATCGAAGAGTTGAACCTTCCTCATGTCCTGCACAAGATTGCAATGGAAGAAAGAGGTCTTGTCCTCGTCACGGGAACGACCGGAAGCGGAAAGTCCACAACCCTCGCAACCATGATCGATTACATCAACATGAACAGGACGTGCAACATCATTACCATAGAAGACCCCATTGAGTACCTGCACAGGGACAAGAAGAGTATCGTGAACCAGCGAGAGATCGGCAGCGATACCGAATCCTTCGGAAGGGCTCTCCGCTCGGCCCTCAGGCAGGATCCAGACGTAATACTCGTGGGGGAGATGCGGGATTTCGAGACCATTCAGACCGCCCTGACTGCTGCCGAGACGGGGCACCTCGTCTTCAGCACTTTACATACCATAGATGCAACCGAGACCGTAAACAGGATCATTGCGGTATTTCCCCCGTACCAGCACAAACAGGTGAGGATACAGCTTTCTTCGGTTATCAAGGGTATCATTTCCATGAGGCTTATGCCGAGGTCGGACGGTAAAGGCAGGGTGCCTGCCGTCGAGATCATGATCGCCACGGCCACGGTAAAGGACTGCATCCTCGATCCGGACAAGACCAAGCTCATCCCTGACGTGATTGCACAGGGCAAGATCCATTATGGAATGCAGACCTTCGACCAATCCCTCTTCGATCTCTTCAAATCCGGACTGATCACTTATGAAGAGGCATTGAGAAGGGCTTCGAACCCCGACGATTTTGTCCTCAGGGTTAAAGGTGTCAGGTCCACAAGCGATCTTACCTACGACGAGCCGTCGGAGAAAAAGACGGACGTCGAGATCGAAAGATTCGCAAAATGACGGCAGAAGATTCACACCGCTCTGCGTTACAGTACGCGTACAAACTTTTGAGCTATAGGGGCAGAAGCGAGGCAGAGATGATCGTGAAACTCAGGATGAAGGGTTTCGACGACCCGACAATCCGTAGAGCTGTTGAGGATCTCAGATCGAGCGGCCTCCTGAACGACCGGAGGCTGGCCTCGTCCTTGAGAAGGTATGCAGAGGAAACAAAGCATCTCGGCATCGCAGGGACAAGGAGGTTCCTTAGGGAAAGGGGTGTTCCCGCCGATATTGCAGATGAAACGGTACGAGACATGGACGAGGCTGAAACAGCGAGGAGACTTGTTGAAAAGAGACTGAGACTCATGGGAAATTACCCACCTGTGAAAGTGCTCAGGAGGCTTTACGGCGCCCTGTACCGGAGGGGTTATTCTCCGCACATAATAAGAAAAGCTCTGGAACGCGTTCAGTCGGACAACAAGTTTCGTCCGGGCGAGGCAACATAGATTTCCACCTCATCTCTCGGCCCGGAGGGCATGTGATTCAGTTACCACTTCTTTTAAGGAGGACTTATTGATGAGAAATGTCTTCTTGATGTTCATGGCATCGCTATCGCTTTTGTCTTCTTCGGCCTGTGTGCCGGCTGTCCGTTACTCCCCTGAGGAAATCAAGGATTACCCCCCTGCGGTACAGGAGCAGATCAGACAGGGGAATGTGGTACTGGGAATGACAGCGCAGCAGGTTAGATATGCGTGGGGTTCGCCCAGCTCAGTAAATGTACTTCCTCCCACGGAAGAGGGAAAGGTAAAGGAGGAATGGCTTTATTCCACAATGGGGGTGTTCATGGAGAGGCGGCTCCTCTTTGTCGACGGCAAGCTCGTGGACATATTCCCACAACCGAAACAGGCGCCCACAGCAGAACCAAAACCTGCAGAAGCGGGGGAGAACAAATGACGGCCAGGGGCAGCGGACCTTCCATATGACAAGCCGTGAGATACGAACCCTATTCCTCGACTATTTCCGGAGCAGGGGCCATGAGGCCGTAAGGAGCTCCCCCCTCATTCCCAAGGGCGACCCCACGTTGCTCTTCACCAACGCCGGCATGGTCCAGTTCAAGTCGGTGTTCCTGGGTGAAGAGACAAGGCCTTACAAGAGGGCTGTCAGCTGCCAGAAATGCCTGCGGGCCGGTGGAAAACACAGCGATATAGAAAATGTCGGTCATACCGCGAGACATCACACCTTCTTTGAGATGCTGGGGAACTTCTCCTTTGGCGACTACTTCAAGAAAGATGCCATAGCCTTTGCGTGGGAACTCCTCACCGCTACGTTCGGTCTGCCAAAGGAGAACCTCTGGGCATCCGTGTTCGAAAACGATGATGAAGCGGCAGGAATATGGAAGGATCTCACGGATATCCCTGAGCAGAGGATAGTGAGACTGGGGGCAAAGGACAATTTCTGGCAGATGGGGGATACGGGGCCATGCGGACCATGCTCCGAGATCATCATCGACCAGGGCCCGGAGGTCGGCTGCGGAAGGGATGAATGCACTGTCGGTTGTGATTGTGACCGATATCTCGAGATATGGAATCTTGTCTTCATGCAGTACAACCGCGACGAACAGGGCAACCTCACCCCCTTGCCCAGACCTAGCATCGATACCGGCATGGGACTCGAAAGGATAGCTGCAGTTAAGCAGGGAAAGCTCAACAATTTCGATACGGATATATTCTCCCCCATAATATCAGCCATCACGCACGAGACAGGCTCTTCCTACGGGAGGGATTCCGCAACCACCGCGTCCATCCGGGTAATCGCAGACCATCTCAGATCCATCGCCTTTCTCCTGTCGGAGGGACTCATGCCGTCAAACGAAGGCAGGGGCTACGTCCTGAGGAGGATCATCAGAAGGGCGTCGCGACATGCGAGGATGCTGGGAGTCCATAAACCCGTTCTCTACCGTCTCCTCGATTCAGTATCCGATGCCATGGGCAATGTCTATCCTGAACTGCTTGAGGAAAGGGAACGGTCGTCCAGAATCCTACTGCTCGAAGAAGAGCGCTTTTCGAAAACTCTGGAACAGGGCATGCAGGTTATGGATGACATCATCGCCTCACTGAACAAATCAGGCGGAAAAGTCATTCCAGGGACTGATCTCTTCAGACTCTATGACACCTACGGTTTTCCCCTGGATCTCGCGAGGGATATCGCAACAGACAACAACCTACTCATCGACGAGGAAGGTTTCCAGCAGGAGATGGAGATACAGAGAGAGCGGGCAAGGGCATCATGGGTGGGAGAAGAAGGGGCGGTGGCTTCCATCTACCGTGAGCTTCTCTCTGAAGTGGGAAAGACCGAATTCGTGGGATACGATACCCTTGAGTCGGACTCTGTAATCAAGGCCGTTCTCAGGGACGGAAAGGCGGTGAAGGAGGTCCGGGCGGGCGAAGAAGCGGAGGTCTTTCTCGACAAGACCCCCTTTTACGGGGAATCGGGAGGTCAGGTGGGGGATGTCGGAGACATGGCAGGAGATACGTTCAGGGCTTCGGTCGTCGATACAAAGAAGCCGGTGGAGGGACTCCACTCCCATATTGTCACAGTGAAGGAGGGGACTCTCCGCGTATGGGATAGGGTAAGATGCAGGGTAGATGAGGAAATGCGAAAGGCGACCAAGAGAAACCACACCGCGACCCACCTGCTTCATGCCAGCCTGAGGACTGTCGTGGGAAACCATGTAAAGCAGGCCGGTTCGCTCGTTTCGCCCTCGCGTCTGCGTTTTGATTTCACGAATTTCTCCGCGCTCGAGGACTCGGAAATCGCCTCCATAGAAGCCATGGTGAATGAAATAATCCTTGAAAACATCCCCGTGCTCACAACAACAATGGACACAAAGGCCGCTGTCGAGTCGGGTGCTACCGCGCTCTTTGGAGAAAAATACGGCGATTCAGTCCGGGTCGTGTCAGTTCCGGGTGTCAGTTCCGAACTATGCGGCGGGACCCACTGCAGGGCAACAGGAGACATAGGTCTCTTTGTTATCCTCTCCGAGGGTAGCGTTGCATCAGGAATCAGGAGGATCGAGGCATTGACCGGCGTTCCGGCAATCCGGTTTCTGAAAGAGAAATGGGCGGAACTCAAGAAGGTCGGAGAGCTTCTCAAGACGGACCAGGTATACCCCCGCATAGAGAAACTTATTTCAGACCTCAGAGCGATGGAAAAGGAGCTGGACGGGATGAAGGCAAGGGCAGCCTCAAAGGATTCTTCCTCTATTCTTGAGCGCGCGATGAAGATAGACGACATAACCGTCCTTTCCCACAGGGTTGACGGCCTTGAGCAAAAAGACCTGAGGGTCCTCGCCGATTCCCTCAGGGACAGGATCGGCTCAGGCATCCTCTTTCTCGCCTCCGTTAAGGCCGGTCAAGCATCTATGCTCGCGATGGTCACAAGGGATCTCTCCGACAGGTTCAATGCCGGGGAGATACTGAAGCAGGTGGCTGCCATGACCGGAGGCAGGGGGGGCGGCAAGGCGGAAATGGCCCAGGGAGGCACTGCAAACCTGGAAGGGCTGGACAAGGCATTGCAATCAGTATACGATATAGTTGAAAAGGCGGTGACAAGTAACAAATAACGAGTGCCGAGTTACGGATGCGATTTCTCCCAAATTCCCATTACTCGTTGCTCGAACTCGTCACTTATTCTGAGGAGGTGCCGCATGACATTCTTTGATGCCTTAAGGAACGCCCTCCTTGCAGGGTTCGGAGTCCAGGAGAAGGTTAAGGAGTTCATCGATGACCTGGTGAAGAGAGGTGAGCTGAGCGAGTCCCAGGGTGCAAAACTCGTAAAGGAGTGGACGGAGAAGGCCGACAAGAGCACTGAACAGCTCAGCAAAAGCATCTCTGATATCATCTCAAAGACCATGGAGAAGATGGCCTTCCCCACAAAGGAGGATATTGAAGAACTGAACAGGAGGATCCAGAGCCTCAGCGCCCGGGTCAAGAAGCTCGAGGGTCTAAGGGAGGAGGAACCGAAAGAGGAATAACCCCTGTGGATATCTTCAGACTCACCCGCACCTACCGGTCTGCCAAAAGACTCCAGCAGATCGTCAACGTCTTTCTCAAACACGGCTTCGGACGCATCATAGACCAGATTCACCTCGGTAGGTATATCCCCTTCAGAAAACGCCTTAAAGCCTTCGGCCAATGGCCTGCACTGAAAGGTCCTTCCGTGCCGGAAAGGCTGAGGACCGCATTCGAAGAGCTAGGGCCGAGCTTTATCAAGCTGGCTCAGATCCTCTCTTCGCGGCCCGATCTCATCACCGCTCAATTCGCAAACGAGTTCAGGAAACTGCAAGACGAGGTGCCTCCATTCCCTGTGGCGGAGGCAAAACTGATAGTTGAGACAGAGATGAAAAAGCCCCTGGGAGATATATTCGTTGAGTTCAGGGACAGGGCCCTTGCCGCGGCATCCATCGCCCAGGTCCACAACGCAAGGCTTCTTGACGGCAGCGATGTGATCGTGAAGATACAGCGCCCCGGCATACGTGAACAGATCGACACAGACATCAACATCCTCGCCACCGTCGCCCGTCTTCTGGAAAGGTACGTCCCGGAAAGCAGGTTCTTTAACCCCTCTGGGATCGTTGACGAATTCTCAAGGACACTGAAGAAAGAGCTGGACTTCGTCGGCGAGGCCCGGAACTGTGCGCGCTTCGGAAAGAATTTTGAAGACAACCCTGATATCCACATCCCTCGCATTTATAATGAATATGTCACGGAGAAGGTACTCGTTATGGAAAAGATCAAAGGGGTCAGAATCGACGATATCCCGGGAATAGTCGCCCTGGGTCATGACCGCAGGAGGCTTGTGAGGGTCTGTGTGGACGCCTATTTCAAGATGATCCTCGAGGACGGGTTTTTCCACGCAGATCCGCACCCCGGCAACATCCTTGTCATGCCTGAGGGGATGCTCGCCTTTGTTGATTTTGGCATCGTGGGAAGTGTTACGCCGGAGATGATGGAGACCATGGCCAATACCTTCCTCGCCCTCATCAACAAGGATTTTGACGGACTGATAGACCAGTACATCGAGCTGGGTTATGTCCCCGAAGACATCGATCACGACAAGTTTAGGCGTGAGTTCAGGACGGACCTCCTTTACTACCTCGAGCCTCTCTATGGTATGACGCTGCAGGAGATCAACTTCGCACAGTATCTCGACATCATCACACATATCGCATTGAAGCACAGAATGCAGATCCCCTCTGATCTGCTCCTCATCAACAAGGCCATGCTCATACTGGAAAATATCGGGAGGGAACTGGATCCGGGCTTTGACTTCGTTGCTGCGGCGGAACCCTATGCGAGGAGGATCGTAAAGAACAGGTATAGCCCTTCGAGGATATATGAAAAGGCAAGCAGGAACATTATGGAACTGAGCGACTTCCTGTTTCTCTTTCCGAAGCAGGTGAAGACGATAGTAAGGAAGATACTGAGGGACGACCTGCACCTGAAGATGACCCACATAGGGCTAGACAGGTTCATCATGGACATGGACCGCTCCAGCAACCGCATCACCTTCGGACTAATCATCGCCGCCATGCTCCTAAGCTCGGCCATAATGCAGTCATCCGGCGTGGGGCTGAGAATATTCGGGATGTCCCTTCTCGGGCTGATCAGCTTCGGCTTCGCCTTCCTCCTCGGCATCTGGCTCATCATATCCATCATACGTTCGGGAAGATTGTAAGAAATCCATGCCCTGAGGGTGGCTTCTGAGATACTTTATAATCTTCTCGGCAATCGCGGTCTGGTCTGACATCGCATCCTACTTTGTTTTAGTGTAACAATTACCGCAGCTGCCAGGCCGGGGATGAGAAAGATGGGCAGCCTCACTTACCCAGCAGGATCGATCCCTCGCTGAAGAACGTCCCTGCCACGGCAGCGGTCATGAGACAGGCGAGGGTCGCCGCGACAAGGGCCCTTAAGCCGATACCCGAAAGATCCTTTGTCCTTTGCGGAACGAGGGCTGCTGTGCCACCAACGAATATGGCAAGAGAAGCAAAATGGGCAAACCCGTTCAGGGCGTAAGCTGCAAGGACGGCGGAACGGGGATCTTTAAGGGCGCCTGAGGAGAGGAGCACCGCGAGGTCCTGGTATGATTTCACCTCAGTAAGAACCGCCCTTTCACCGATGAGCTTTGAGATCTCAAAGGCATCGGAAGGCCGAACACCTATCACAAGGGTAAAGGGATAAAAGAGACATCCCAACAGTCCTTTCAACGACCAGTCCATCTGTATTCCAATGAGGTTGTTTAGCTTTGTCCCGGCGCCCGCAAGAAGGAAATCCAAAAGGGCAACGATGCCAAGGAACGCCAGGAGAGGGGCGACTATTCCAGCCACCATCTTCAGCCCTTCATTGGCGCCCTTTATGATCGCCTCCATGGCGGTGGATTCCCTCTCATAATGGGGCGTCACATCTATTCCGAGGGTCCCTGGTTCTTCCGTCTCGGGCATGATGATCTTCGACATGACGATTGCCGCTACGGCCGAGAGGATGGATGCTGAGACGAGATGGCCTGCTATGGTGGGAAACCTTGCCTGGAGGATGAACACATAGAGGGCAAGGACGTTCGACGCCGTGGTGGACATGCCGGCAGTCAGTATGGTGCAGAACTCCGAACGGGTCATGCTTCTTAGATAAGGCAGTACGGTCATATTTGCCTCAACTCCCACAAAGATATTGCTCGACACACTGAGGGATTCAGCCCCGCTTATCCTCATCAGCCTTGTGAAAACTCTTGAGAAGGACCGTATGAGTCTTGGCATCACACCTACGTAGTAAAGAAGTGCCATGAGACTCGCAAAGAAGACGATGGTCGGGAATGCCTGGAATGCTAGGATAAAACCAAGGGACTCCTCCCCTGCCTCGTTCTTTGCGCCGGGAGGAAGGGCAAGCCTTCCGAAAAGAAACCTCGATCCCGCGCCTGCGCTTTCCAGAACCCTTACCACGGCATCGTTCACCCAGAGGAACACCTGAGAGCCTGCCGGCACGACAAAGATGAAGAGAGCGAGCAGAAGCTGAAGGGCGGTGCCCCATACGATCACGCGCCAGTTGATCACCCTCCTGTTTGCAGAGAGCAACCATGCCACTGCCATAAGGATAAAGATTCCCGTGAAGCTGACGAGGTTATGCATCCTCTCTATCTCTTCCTCTCAAAGAGGGTCCCTGCGACCGCAACACACACGATGGATGTGATAAGCATGACGCCAACGTCCGTGACAATCGAAAAATCGAAAACCCCTTCCCCCCTGAATATGGCGTGCTTCAGCGCGTCTATGCCGTACGTGAAGGGGTTCAGCTTTGCAAGTACTTTCAGGATATCCGGCAACAGCTTCACGGGATACATCGCCCCGGAGAGGAAGAACATGGGCATCACGATGAAGTTCATTATGACGCTGAAACTCTCGAAACTCTCGTAGAAGGTGGCGATGACGATCCCCAGGGACGCGATACAAAAGGAGATTAGCGCGCATATGACTATCGTCTCGATTATCGAAAGGATATCCATTCTTATACCGAGGAAAGGGAAGAGGGCAAGTATTATGATTGCTTGTATCACTGAGACGATAGTGCCGCTCACAGCCTTTCCAAGGACGATGGACAGCCTCGAGACCGGGGCGACGAGTATCTCCTTCATCAGACCGAACTCCTTGTCCCATATAATTGAAATGGAGGAGAATATTGCGCTGAAGAGGATGGTCATCCCCAGAATGCCGGGGAAGATGAACTGGATATAGGTTACCTCTCCCATGAGTCCCATCCCTGGTGAGACAAGCCTCGACATGCCTCCTCCAACAAGGAAGAGCCAGATGAGGGGCCTCGCAAGGGTTGAGATGAGCCTGGACTTTTCCCTTATGAATTTCTTGAATTCCCTTGCGACCAGCACATAAACGGCGTTAACCTCTATCAAATCTTCTCCTGTAGGAACGCACTTCCTCTTTGATGGTATCCTCCGAGGATGCTTCTTCAGCCCTTATCTCCTTTCCGGTCATCTTGAGGAAGACGTCGTTTAGGGTTGGCCTTTGGAGACGGACTGAGATGACCGAATCGCCCAGTGACCTGATTATCTCGGGGATGCATGCATCTCCCTTCAGAGAGGTCAGGAAGAGCTCGCTGTCCTTTTCAAAGACATCAATCTTCAGCATCTTCTCCAAGTCCTCCTTGGCCTTCCTGTTATCCTTTGTCCTTATGTAGATCACATCACCGCCCACGGTTTTTTTCAGTTCTTCGGGAGTTCCCATTGCGATGATCTTTCCCCTGTCGATTATGGCGATCCTGTCACAGACCTCTGCCTCTTCCATGTAATGTGTCGTCATGAAGATAGTCATCCCATGCTTTTCCGGAAGCCCCACGATAAATTCCCAGAGGTTGGTCCTTGTCTGAGGGTCAAGGCCAAGGGTCGGCTCATCGAGGAAAAGCACCTTCGGCTCATGGATTAGGCCCCGGGCGACCTCGAGCCGCCTCTTCATTCCCCCTGAGAATTTTTTCACTAGGTCGTTTCTCCTGCCGTAGAGATCAACAAAGCTCAGAGCTTCTCTTATCCGCTGGGCCATTTCCGATTTCTTGACGTCATAGAGATAGGCGTGAAAGACCATATTCTCATACGCGGTCAACTCCTTGTCGAGGGTCGTGTCCTGAAAGACTATGCCGATGGCTTTCCTTACCTGGGATGATTGTCGTGTGCAGTCGAAACCGAAGATAGATGCCTTCCCGGATGTGGGGGCGAGGAGCGTGCAGAGGATATTGATGGTGGTCGTCTTCCCTGCGCCGTTCGGCCCGAGGAAGCCGAAAATGGTCCCCTCCTCCACCTCAAAGGAGATGTCGTTCACAGCAGTGATATTGCCGAACTTCTTGACGAGATGCTCAACCTTGATGATTGGCATTGGCATATAAAAGTTTAACATTTCCTCTTTCCTCTGTCATTCCGTCTCCTTTCTTCGAGGCAATCTCACTGAGGAGTTCCTAAGTATAGTGACATTGATCCAAAGAACACCTCCGTTCCCTGAAGGGATTCTCTGAAAAGCTTAAGTAAGAGGAAAGGAATGTTAGGCATGTTAGCAATTTCACAGTAAATCCTCTATAATATGCCTTATTCCGGCTGCTCAGAAAAGGACATTATGGATTTTCTTGAATTCGTTTTCCCGGTTTCAGGCGTAAAGACGAATGTTCTCCTTCCTCCGCTGGTTGCACTTGTGATCTCCTTCTTTACCTCGATGGGCGGTGTCTCCGGAGCCTTCCTCCTGCTTCCCTTCCAGGTGAGCGTCCTGAATTACACAAGCCCGTCGGTGAGCGGGACAAACTTTATCTACAATATCGTCGCAATCCCAAGCGGCGTCTATCGTTATATCAGAGAAGGGCGCATGGCCTGGCCCCTGACCTGGGTGGTGGTCATCGGCACGTTGCCGGGGGTATTTATCGGGTATCTAATACGCGTTCTTTATCTTCCGGACCCGAGGGCCTTCAAGCTCTTCGTAGGCTGCGTGTTGCTCTACATAGGGGCAAGGCTCCTCTATGAATTCAGCCATAGGGCGTCCTCAGGTAACGAAGGGGCGCAGGCCCTTGAAAAGAAGTTCAGGGAAAGGGTGGATGAGTTAAGGAAGAAGCCGAACTCGAGGGTGGCTGCGGGTCTGCCGCCAGAGGCAGTCGTAAAGACAATCTCTGTCTCCTTTGGGAGGATAGAATACGAGTTCTGGGGGGAGAGGTTTTCGTACAGCGCCATCGGCATGTTCGCTTTGGCCTTCATCGTCGGCATCATTGGAGGCACGTACGGTATAGGAGGAGGCGCCATTATCGCGCCCTTCTGCGTGGCGGTCTTTCGTCTTCCTGTCTATACGATTGCAGGTGCTGCTCTCATGGGCACCTTTATTACCTCAATTGCAGGCATAATCTTTTACAGCACAATACCGGTGAGCGACGGGGTTTCGACAACCCCGGACTGGCTGCTGGGATTCCTCTTCGGCATCGGCGGTACCGTCGGAATTTATCTCGGGGCAAGGTTCCAGAAGTTCGTCCCCCAGAAGTTCATAAAACTGCTCATAGGCTGCCTCATTGCCTTCCTGGCGCTTAGGTATATTGTCCAGTATTTCTGAGTCGCAAAAGGAATAACATAACCTGATCCCTACATCTCATGCGTCAATGGCCTTTCTCACCATTTTCGCCATCTGGGCCATCCTGTACGGCTTGTCAAGGAAGCCAAGGACACCCGATTCTTTGAGACTCGGAGCTTCATCTGCCGAATAACCGCTGGATATGATCACCTTAACCGTGGGATTGATTTCTTTCAGCCTGTTATATACCTCGAAGCCGTCCATCCTTGGCATAACCCTGTCCATGATAACAAGAGCAATATCCTCGCCTTCTTCCCCGTAAAGCTTCAGCGCTTCCTCACCATTGGAAGCAGTGATTACCCTGTACCCAAGCCCTTCGAGGATGGAGGAACCCAACTCCCTTATGACCTCGTCATCGTCAACGAGGAGGATATTCTCTGTTCCTCTGGGGAGTTCCTCTTTTTCGAGCGTGCCCTGTAGGACGAGTTCGCTTTCGGAAGATGCGGGAAGATACACCCTGAATTCCGAGCCCCTCCCCACCTCGCTATAGAGGTTTATCCACCCGCCGTGAGCCTTTACTATTGAGTATGTCACCGCGAGTCCGAGTCCCGTGCCCTTTCCCTTTGTCTTTGTCGTAAAAAACGGCTCGAAAACCCTGTCTCTTATCTCGTCGGGAACGCCCTCGCCGTTATCTGTCACCGACAGGGTTATATAATTACCTGGTCTGGCATAAGCATAGTAACGGCAGTACTCCTCGTCCACAACCGTCTCACCTGTTTTTATCTCGATCACACCGCCTTTCATAATTGCATCCCTGGCGTTCACCACGAGGTTCATCAGTACCTGCGTGATCTGGGCCTGATCTGCATCTACAAGTGGGATATCCGTCTGGAGGGAGACCTTTATCTCTATATTTTCCTCCACCATGCGTCTTAGCATTTTCATAGAATCCTCTATGAGACGGTTGATATTAACGGGCCGTCTTGCCGGAGGCAGTTTCCGTCCTATTAAAAGGATTTGCCGTGTAAAGTCGGTGGCCTTCTGGGTAAGGTCCATCACTCTGCCGATATATTCCCTCGACGCTCCGCCCTCTCCCATCTCATCAATGGCGAGCTCGGAGTATCCCATGATGCCGGTGAGGATGTTATTGAAGTCATGTGCGATCCCTGCTGAGAGGTTTCCGATAGCCTCCATCTTCTGTGCATGCAGAAGGGAAGCCCTGTAGTCGTCCAGCTCCTTTGCAATGGCTTCGTCCTTCTCCTGAAGTTTCCTTGTCATAGAGTTGAAACTCCGGGCAAGGACCCCCAGTTCATCCCGGCTGTCAAGGACGATCTTGTGGGAGAGATCCCCTGCGGCGACCCTCTGAATTCCTTCGCTCAGGAGGGATATCGGTTTCAGGATAAACCGGTGCACGATGAGATAAAGCGAAACCGACAACACTGCGATAAAGACAAACCCGAATGCCGCGACGGTAAAGCCCTGCTTCCTGATATAGGTATCGACAGACCGCAGGGAAAACCCCAATTCGATCCTTCCGAGCACCTTTTCGTCTCTTGCATGGGCATGGCAGGATGCAGTATAGCACGAGACAGAGTTAAGGATGGGTTCGGCGATGATAAGTGCCCTGTGGCCCTGCACATCTTTTATCGCGCTGAACTTCCCATTTAAGGTCTCAATGGATTGCACTGCGCCAAGGTCGATGCCGATCTTCACCGAAGAGAAACGAACGGCGCCACGGGCATCGAGGAGCCTTAGCCACAGGATATCCTGAGCAGTAGCCAGGGAATTCACCGTCTGCCTGATAAAGTCCCTTTGGTTGGTCAGCATGCCGTAGTAAAGCGCCCGTTTTATTACGTTCACCTGTGATTCAGCAAAATTGATGTTCTTATTAAGTTCCTCTTTCTGAAGGTGGAGGACGGAAGGGTACCAAAAAAGTGTGCTTATCCCGACGATGAGCATCGCACTCACGATGATGAGCTTGCTGGTAAGGGAAAGAAAAGGTTTTTTATTCATCTCTCCGCCTTGTCACAGGACTCTTTTCTAGCAATTATTGTACCATTCTATTGCATCTGCACATGGTCATCCCCTTGAAACGCGGCTACCGCCAATTATGATATAATTTCCGGTGAAAGCCGCTTACTAAAGCAGAAGCAGACACAGGGATTATGGAAGTAACTGGTTTAAAGTAGTAATTGAAGTCTCGTTGGTATCTGTTATATTTTAATAGGATTATTATGAGCATCAACTCGGAGAAGCGTCTCGGTCTGACCCTCGCGGTAACCTTCCTGATACTAATTGCGGAGACTGTGGGGGGGATCCTGAGCAAAAGCCTCGCACTCCTGAGCGACGCGGGACACGTGCTCACCGATGCCTTTGCCCTTGGCCTGAGCATGATCGCTGCAAGACTCAGCCGGAGGCCTTCCGACTACAGGGCGACGTACGGTTATCAGAGGGTGGGCCTTTTGGCAGCAGTAATCAACGGACTGAGTCTTTTGGTGATCGCAGGGTTCATATTCTATGAGTCGTACCAGAGGTTCATTTCTCCTCCCCGGATAAACGTACCGGTCATGATCGCGATCGCCTCCTTCGGGCTTCTTGGGAATGTAGGTATGGCCCTCATCATCGGGAGAGAGCATGAAGACTTGAATATCAGGAGCGCGTGGCTCCATGTGCTGGGTGACACCCTCTCTTCCGTCGGCGTCGTCGTGTCCGGAGCGATAATCCTTTTCACAGGATGGGTGTATGCAGACCCCCTGGCCAGCCTGACAATCGGACTGATTATTGTTTCCGGGGGCATCAGGGTGGTAAAAGAGGCTCTCACGATATTTCTCGAGATGGCGCCGGAGGGCTTTATCGTGGAAGACATTGCAAAGAAGCTTTGCGACATGCCGGACGTGATAGGGGTTCACGACGTACATATATGGTCGGTGGCCCATAAGAGAATCGCCTTTACCGCCCATGTCTGGATTCATGACCAGAAGTTGAGCGAGACAGAAGGGATAAGAAAGAAGATCGAATCGTTGCTTACCAGCCTCGGTATTAGTCATATCATTCTCCAATTCGAGTGTGCAGAGTGCGCAAACGGAGCACTTTACTGCCAGATCGCTGAAAAGTCTCCTCACGGTTCCGCTGCCCATTACCACTGAGGGCGCGGCTCCCCGACGCCCTTCCGAGCTTCCTGCGCGCTTCATTTCCTTGCAATTAGCGCGAACTATTATTTATCATTAAACTATGGTGCAAACGCTTCTGAAGAAGATTTTCGGAACAAAAAATGAAAGGGAAATGAAGCGGCTCTGGCCGATTGCGGACAGGATTAATACGCTTGAGCCTGAGATAAGCTCCCTGAGCGACTCGCAACTCAAGGCAAAGACCCAGGAGTTCAAGAGCAGGCTCGAAAATGGCGAAACCCTGGATGACATCCTCCCCGAGGCATTCGCAGTGGTGAGAGAAACAGCCAAGAGGGTGCTCGGGATGCGCCATTTCGATGTGCAGCTAATCGGCGGCATCGTGCTCCATGAGGGGAAAATTGCGGAAATGAAGACAGGCGAGGGGAAGACTCTTGTAGCCACTCTTCCTGTCTACCTCAATTCCCTTACCGGAAAAGGCGTTCATGTGGTCACCGTGAACGACTATCTTGCCAAGAGAGATGCCAGGTGGATGGGCCCGGTCTATAACTTCCTCGGCCTGACTGCCGGGGTGATCGTCCATGGCCTTTCTGATGAGGAGAGACAGGCGGCCTATAATGCTGATATCACCTACGGCACGAACAACGAATTCGGTTTCGACTATCTCAGGGACAACATGAAGTACGACCTCTCCCAGTACGTCCAGCGGGAGCTGAACTACGCAATAGTCGATGAGGTTGACAGCATTCTCATAGACGAGGCCAGGACCCCTCTTATTATTTCCGGTCCCTCTGAAGAGTCTACGGACAAGTACTACACCATCGACAAGATCATCCCCAAACTCAGGAAAGATACGGACTATACCATCGACGAAAAGGCGAGAACAGCTATTCTCACCGAAGAGGGCAACATGAAGGTCGAACGCCTCCTCGGGACCACAAACCTTTATGACCCCTCCAACATCGAGCTCGTTCACCACGTCCTTCAGGCACTCAAGGCCCATACACTTTTCAAGAGGGACGTGGACTACGTGGTGAAGGACGGCGAGGTAATCATTGTGGATGAATTCACCGGCAGGCTCATGCCTGGAAGACGATGGAGCGACGGCCTCCACCAGGCGGTCGAGGCAAAGGAAGCGGTTAAGATTGAGAGCGAGAACCAGACCCTTGCCACCATCACATTCCAGAACTACTTCAGGATGTACAACAAGCTTGCGGGCATGACTGGAACAGCGGACACGGAGGCTGAGGAATTTGCGAAGATATACAACCTTGATGTCCTGGTCATCCCCACAAATAGACCCATGATCAGGGTTGATTACCCCGATGTGATATACAAGACCGAGAAGGCGAAGTTCAACGCCGTGTTAGGGGAGATCGAGGAACTGCACCGCAAAGGCCAGCCCGTGCTCGTCGGCACTATTTCCATAGAGAAGTCCGAGACATTGAGTTACATGCTTAAGAAGAAGGGCATACCTCATTCGGTGCTGAACGCCAAGTACCATGAAAGAGAGGCAGAAATCATTGCGCAGGCGGGCAGAAGCGGAGCAGTCACGATCGCGACAAACATGGCCGGCAGAGGTACGGACATTGTTCTGGGCGGCAACCCCGAGGGCCTTGCAAGGGACTTTCTTAAGGAAAAGAAGGAGTTCACTGATGAAGAATGGAAGCAGGCATTGGAGAAGGCAAGGGATATTTGTGGAAAGGACAGGGAGAAGGTCGTTGCGGTAGGCGGGCTCCATATTCTCGGCACAGAGAGGCATGAGGCAAGGAGAATCGACAACCAGTTGAGAGGGCGTTCGGGCAGGCAGGGCGATCCCGGCTCATCCAGGTTCTATCTTTCCCTTGAGGATGATCTCATGAGGATATTCGGCTCCGACAGGATTTCAGGTCTTATGTCGAAACTCGGCATGGAGGAGGATGTGCCGATAGAGAACAGGATGGTTTCCAAGGCCATCGAGAACGCGCAGAAAAAGGTGGAGGCCCACAACTTCGACATACGAAAGCACCTTCTCGAATATGACGATATCATGAACAAGCAGAGGACGGAGATTTACTCCTTTAGGCGCGAGATATTGCAGGGAGAGGGGCTGAAAGAGAAGATATTCCAGATGATTGACGATACAGCTGATGAACTCCTCGATATTTATTGTCCGGCCGGCAGGCACGCAGAGGAATGGGACATGAAAGCCCTTAGTGACACGGTGCACGGCGTCTTCTCCGTCTCCTTAAGCGACACCGCTTCGGATATCGATAGCCTGAGAGAGTCTCTTTCATCGGAAATCAAAGCTGCCTATGACAGGAAAGAGGCCGACATAGGCAGCGATATGATGCGCTACCTCGAAAAGATGGTCTTTCTCCAGGTTCTGGATGCCCAGTGGAAGGATCATCTCCTTGCGATGGACCACCTGAAGGAAGGCATAGGACTCAGGGGTTACGGCCAGAGGGACCCTCTTACGGAATACAAGAAGGAGGCATTCGAGATGTTCTCTGAGCTGACCGGGAGGATCTCGATGGACACCCTCACCCGGCTCTTCAAGATCCAGATAAGGGAGGAAGCGGGGGTGAGGAGGCAGCCTGCACAGCCCAGGCAGGCGATAAGGTATAATCGCGGCGAGGGAGCAGACACAGCCCAACCGGTAACACGGGGGAAGAAAATCGGAAGAAACGAACCCTGCCCCTGTGGGAGCGGTAAGAAATACAAGAAATGTTGTGGTGTGAATGCCTAAGGTAGTCATCATAGGAGAAGGTCTCCTCCGTGGAAACTATGACCTTCTCTCCAAGCATGGCGAACCACTCCGGTTTAAGTCCATCAACACCGTACACCTGCGGCCCGATGAAACAGCGGCGCTCCTCATTATCGAAAAAGACCAGCACAGGGAAAGCTCCTTCAAGGGCTTCGCAAAGGCTTTTGCCGATGTGCCTAAGATCGTGGTTTCCTTCGATAATTCCTCAAGAGGCTTTGCCGCATGGCTCAAGCTCCCACTCACTTTGCCTGTGCACAACCCGAATGAGAAGGAACTGCTTTTCCTTGCGGACCGGCTCGTGGACGAACGTAACGTGCAGACGGAGAACAAAAGGCTGAAGAATGAGCTTCTCTGTTCGAGGAAAGAGCTGGACTTTTTTGACGACATTGGCAGGGTTCTCACTTCCAACATGGAGCTTGACCCCATGCTTGGGACGATCATGAAAAAGACAAAGGACATGATCAAGGCCTCATCATGGTCCATTTTTCTCATGGACGAAGATACCGGGGAATTTGTCCTTGAAAAAACGGACGTCAAGAAGAAGAAGGACAAGGCCCTTAAGCTCAGGCTGAAACCAGGAGATGGGATTACCGGTTGGGTTATCCAGGAAGGTATTCCATTAATCGTTCCTGATGTCTCGCGGGATGAGAGGTTGACCCACGGCGCCGGAAAGAGTGAAGACATCAAGGCGAGGTCCCTCGTATGCGTTCCGATAAAAAACAAGGAGCAGGTGATCGGAGTAATGGAATTTGCGAACAAGACCACCGGCAGCCCCTTCACGAAGGATGATCTGAACCTGCTCACAAAGATCGTTGATTACGTCTCAATCACCATAGAAAGAGCCACCCTTTATCACAAGATGGCCGAACTCGCCATCACCGACGACCTGACGAAGCTCTTTAACTCCCGGTACCTGAACAGGACCATCGAAGTCGAGATACATCGATGCGAGCGTTCCAGAACCTCGGTTTCGCTCATCTTCATGGACGTCGATTATTTCAAGCAGGTGAACGACCATTTCGGCCATCTTGTGGGCAGCAAGGTCCTCGTGGAAGTGGGTCAGCTTCTGATCAGGAGCCTCCGCTCCATCGATATTGTCGCACGGTACGGGGGAGACGAGTTTGTGGTGGTGCTTCCCCAGACATCCCCCGATATCGCCGCAAAGGTTGCGGAGAGGATAAGAAAGTCCATAGAGCAAAACACCTTTCTGAAAAAAGAGGGTTATGCCATAAGGATCACAGCCAGTTTCGGCGTCGCCTCCTATCCTGAGAGCGCAAAATCAAAAGAGGAATTGCTCAAACTTGCTGACGAGGCAATGTACCGCGTAAAGAACTATACCAGAAACGGCGTTTATGCTATAATTTGATGTGGCTTTTTTCAATTATGTGACCAAAGAGATCACACTGAAGGTCGTATATTACGGCCCAGGTCTCAGCGGTAAAACAACAAACCTTCAGTATCTCTATTCTGTTCTGGATGCATCATCCAGGGGGAAGTTCATCTCCCTTGCCACGGAGTCCGACAGAACTCTTTTCTTCGACTTTTTGCCTGTGGAACTCGGCAAGATAAAGGACTTTTCTGTGAGGTTCCAGCTCTATACGGTTCCCGGGCAGATACGGTATAACGCAACGAGAAAGCTGGTACTGAAAGGCGCCGACGCAGTAGTATTTGTTGCGGATTCCCAGCGGGACATGAGAGAACAGAATATCGAGAGTCTTTCCAACATGAGGGAAAACCTCCTTTCCAACAATCTGAACCCTGACGACATCCCTGTTGTCTTTCAGTATAACAAGCGGGACCTGCCCAACATCCTCTCGCCGGAAGAACTGGACCATGACCTGAACGACAGGAACTATAAACGTATCGAGGCGGTAGCGTTGAGCGGCAAGGGTGTTCAGGAGACATTTCACCTCATTACAAGGCTCCTGCTGAAGGACATTGCGCAGAAGCATAAGGTTGATATCGCGCCTCCCAGGGAGGCAATCGCGGAAGGGGTAACAGTGAAGCTCCCTGAAAAGGAGAGGTTAGAGACCGTGGAACTTGCGGAACCCGGCACAGTCCTGTCGAAAAGACCTCCGAAGGAAGAGATTCCGGCCGCCCGTTCACAGGCTTCCCTGACTGCAGCCCCTGCAGCATCTTCCTACATGGAAGAGAGTCTGAACTCTCTGATGACTTCGGTTGGCGAAATCAACCGGTCCTTGACGGGCATAAAAGAGACCCTTTCCGTAATCTACAACGAGGTCAAGGAATCCGGTAGACACCAATCGGAAGCAATGAAGCTGTTCAGGGAGGTTTACGCCACAATGGCACAGCTCAAGAGAAAAAGACGGTGGTATCATTTCTTTTCAGGGTAGCCCGCCTTTGCGGCTTCGCTGAATCCTTCTTTCCTGCTTGTCCTTGTCCTGTTTGCACTTGAAAATTTCATGTTCTACCGGTCAAAATAAGCTTTTCTTGTATTGAAAAAGGCGATCATGAAAATAAAGAGATTGATAAGCGAGCTTCAGGCATTCTATCTTCTCTCTTTCCACGGCCTTATGGCGATGGCGCGCAGGCCCTTCTACCTGAGAGACGTCATCGAGCAGATGGACTATGCCGGCGCCGGTTCCTTCGTTATCATCATCCTCGTTTCCCTCTTCGTTGGCATGGCTCTTTCTCTTCAACTCTCCGCCGAACTCTCGATGCTCGGGCTGAAGATATACACGGGCAAAGTGGTGGGTATCTCCATAATCCGGGAAATAGGTCCTGTGGCAGCAGCCCTTGTCTTTACCGGCCGGGTCGGCTCCGGCATGGCGTCGGAACTGGGCTCCATGGTGCTGGGGCACCAGGTGGATACCCTCAGGGTATTCGGCGTGGACCCCGTAAAGAAACTTGTCGCCCCAAGGATGCTCAGTGCCCTCATCATGCTGCCCGCCCTGACCATCATCGGCGATGCCGCATCCCTTCTGGGCGGATACTACATCGCGGTCTTTGTGAGCCATCAGAGCGGCAATGTCTACTGGAGCTCAATCCGCGGCGTACTGGACTTCGAGAATGTCTTTTCGGGCTCGGTGAAGCCTTTTATCTTCGGCTTTATCATCTCCTCCATCAGCTGTTACATGGGACTTTCGACGAAGGGAGGCGCCATAGGGCTGAGGAGCTCGACCACGAGGGCGGTGGTGCTCTCCATTATCATGATCATCATCGCCGATTTCGTCCTCACAAGGATATTGCTATATGTGCTGGGGTTTTCAGTATGATCGTATTCGACAGGGTCTGCTTCTCCTATAATGCGCGCAATATCCTCAGAGACCTCAGCTTCTCTGTCAGGGCAGACGAGCGTCTTGCCATACTCGGAGGGAGCGGTGAAGGGAAGACTACCATCCTCAAACTTATTATGGGGCTCATACGGCCCGACTCAGGGAAGATATTCGTAGACGGCGATGATATCACCCTTAAGACCGAAGGTGAGCTCAGGCAGATACGGATGAAATTCAGCATCGTCTTTCAGGAGGGGGCGCTTTTCGATTCGCTGAACGTGAAAGAGAACGTTGCCTTCTGCCTGAGGGAATATACGAGAATGTCGGAGGAGGAAATTGACCTTAAGGTGAGAGAGCTTCTAATGAGAGTGGGAGTTGAGCACGCGATTAAGTTCATGCCGGAGGAACTGAGCGGCGGCATGCACAGGAGGGTTGCCATCGCGCGCTCCCTGGCAGCCTGCGAACCAAAAATGTTCCTCTATGACGAACCCACAAGCGGCCTTGACCCGGTGAATGCGGACAACATCTGCAAGCTCATCCTCGACCTCTCCAGAGACGGAAAAGGGTTCATTATCGTGACGCACAAGGTCTTCGACGCGCTGAAAGTGGCGCAGAGGTTTATGTTCCTTCAGGATGGAACCGTACTGTTTGACGGCAACAGGGAGGAGCTTCTTCATTCCCCTCTCCCTGACATTCAGATATTCATAAGCGAGCTTCGGTACAAAGAGGAGGGAAGACATGTTTGATATGCAAAAACAGATTATGTGGTCCAAACTCAAAGTCGGTATTGTGATCACCCTTGCCCTCGCCACATTGTTCGTGACGGTTTTCTTTGCCGGAGGGATCGAAAACCTTCTCTTTCCCAGGGTGGAGCTGAAAGCTCTCATACAGGACGTGAAAGGACTGAGGAAGGGCTCGCCTGTGTGGCTCTCCGGCATCGAGATAGGCGCTGTAAAAAACATCCACCTCCATCCAGAGTTCGGGACGATCATCACCCTCTCGGTTAAGGAAAGCGCCCTCGAGTACATAAGAAAAGACTCCAGCGCAAGTGTCCTCACCATGGGACTCCTGGGAGACAAGTATGTTGAGCTGAGCCCGGGCACAAAGGAAGCCAGCCCGGTAAGGCCCGGTGATACTATCCATGGAACTGCCCAAATGGAGCTGAAGGATGTGATGGAGGTAGGTACTGTTTCGATACAGAAGATGTCGGATTTCATAAAGAAGCTGGACAGCCTCGTGACGAATATAGAAAAAGGCGAAGGATCGATCTCGAAGCTTCTTAAGGATCCTGCCCTTTATGATAATCTGGCCGATGCGACAAGATCATTGGCCCTGGGACTGAGAGACATGCGGAACGCTCAGGGAACGTTGAAGCTGCTCGTTGAGGACCCTTCCCTTTATAACAATCTCCTTGCCGCATCCGCTTCTTTCGAGGAACTGAGCAAAAAGATGAACGAGAGTTCAGGGACACTGAAGAAGCTCGCCGAGGACCCCGCGCTTTACAATAAACTTGTTTCGGCCACTACTGCGGTCGAGACCTTCAGCGTAAGGCTGAATTCAGTGCTGGAGACAATCGACAAAGGCGAAGGCGTTGCGGGAAGTCTGGTGAAGGACAAGGAACTGGCGGACGACCTGAAGAGCGCGGTTACCGAGCTCAAAACTCTTATAAGGGACTTAAAAGAAAACCCGAAGAAGTACTTCAAATTCAGCGTCTTCTGAATCGGGGATTAAAGGGCAACGGCAAATACTGAAAGTGACCGAGCTTTATCCCGTCTATTTTTTCCATCAGTGCTCACCCGTATATTTGAGCCCCCAAGGGCCTGACGTCACATTGATCTGTATGACGGCCTCCTCACCCTTTGTAAAGGCATACATCGGCGTGTTGGCTGCTATGACGAAAAAACCGCCTGCGGAGTACTTTTTGCTCGCCTTCTCGTCCAACTTATCTCCCAGCCCCATATAGAGAACACCCGACAGCACGGTCACTCGCTCGTCAGCCGGATGGGTGTGGGGCATGAGCTTATAGTCAGGCGGAAGCTTAAGCCTTATGGTCACCGGGCCCATCTTTGCCGGGTCTCCCTCAAGAACTGCCATCTTCGCCCCCGGAAGTGAAGCCGAATCTGCCCACTTTATCTCATCCGCACCGAGCATTATGTGACCTGCGGAAGCATTGCCTGCATGAAACAAGCTCACCGCAACAACCGCGGTAATCCCGATTGACACCATTATAGCCTTTTTTATTTTCATTATTTCTCTTTCCCTCATCATCTTCGTACCTCCTTCAAGAAGGAAGCACAATTCTAATCTTAACTTACCATGTCAGTGTGTGGAAATAAATCAGGACATGGCTGATTTTCTTGTAGGGCTTTCACCTACATAGGTGAGCAATCGCGTATCTATGTAAACTGAATTTTCAGATTGAATAGAACTACTCAGACAGCTTTCTTGACCAGTATTTCCTTTGCGATGTCTGGATCAAGAGCGATGGTGGTCTCGTCTATCTGAATTACGCAGGAAGGGGTCTTCTGAATGAGCTTGATGGTACTCCCAGGGACGATCCCGATCGAACTGAGCCTGCCTATCCTTGCAGCCTCAGAAGGAATAATAAAGACGATCCTAACCACTGAACCGACCTCGGATTCGGACAATCTCGTGACCACCGGCGTCACTTCAATCCGGTACTTCTTGCAACACTCCCCCTTGGGAATGGGCTTTCCATGTGGGCACGCCGGGGGATGGCCGAGGAACGTGCATACACTGTCGGTCAGCTCCTCGCTCAGGATGTGTTCCATCTTGCACGCATCCTCCTCCACGTGTTCCTCTCTCATCTCAAAGACATCAACAAACAGCCGTTCTGCAAGACGATGACGCCGTATCAGGCCCTTGGCAATACGTCGGCCGTTATCTGAAAAACGTATCAGACTCCCTTCGATTCTCACAAGTCCCTCCGCAATCAAGGCTCTGAGGAGTTCATCAACGTCTGCATCGTCCGAACTCAGCCTGAAGCGCTCAAGTTCATGGCGCTTCTCCTCTTCAAGGAGCCAGAGAACCTCCAACGCCTCGTCGACCCGTTCCCTATCCACCGTACCCCTCAAAAGGAAGCTGAAGCGACATTACCTTCTCAAAGCTTTTTCTATGTATGGGACAAGGCCCATGGAGCGAGATTTTTTCGATATGCTCTCTTGTAGAGTACCCCTTATGCCTTCCAAATCCGTATTCAGGGTAAATCCCGTCGTATTCCACCATAATTCCGTCCCTCACGACCTTTGCGACGATGGATGCCGCGGCGATAGAGGCGCTCCTTGATTCGCCCTTCACTATTGAAACCTGCTCGATCTTCAGCGACGGCAATCTCAATGCGTCGATAAGGAGGAGGTCGGGCGCCGAGGAAAGGTCGCGTACCGCTATTTCCATGGCAAGCCTTGTCGCCCTCAAGATATTTATCCTGTCGATGGTTCCGGCATCCACGATCCCGACCCCGATATCGAAGGCATCGCAGAGAACGTCCATGAAAAGCGCTGCCCGCTCCTTTTCGGGTACCTTCTTGGAGTCCCTAAGCCCCCTGATCCTCTTCATGGAAGGAAGAACAACCGCAGATGCTACTACAGGACCGGCAAGGGGACCTCTTCCCGCCTCATCGATGCCTGCTATGCAGCGGAAACCCTTGCCCCTGAAGGACTTATCGTAGTGGTAGAGGTCCATCTATTCATCTGTTGTCCGTACTGCCGCCGTCTTCTCCCTTTCCTTTATCCTGGCCGCCTTGCCCTTCTTCCCTCGCAGGTAAAAGAGCCTTGCCCTTCTAACAGAGCCTTTCCTCAGCACAACGATCTTCTCGATGGAGGGTGAATGAACGGGGAATATACGCTCCACACCCACTCCGAAGGAGATCTTCCTCACCATGAAGGTCTCCCGGATGCTGTTTCCCCGTCTTGCAATCACAATCCCTTCAAATGGCTGGATCCTTTCCTTATCGCCTTCCACCACCTTGACAAAAACCTTCACCGTGTCGCCTACTTCAAAAGGAGGGACTTCCTTCTTGTATCCCTCTTCGACCGAATGGATCAGATTCATCTCTCTTCCTCCTCGATTTCTTTCAGTAGTCTCTCGTCCTCATCAGTGAGCGGCGCCGTCTGAAGCAGATCGGGCCTCGTTCGGAAGGTCCTCCTAAGGGCCTCCTTCCTTCTCCATCGCGCCACCTCTGCATGGTTGCCGGAAAGCAACACCTCGGGTACTCTCAGTCCCCTGTATTCGGGAGGTCTCGTGTAGTGGGGATAATCCAGTATTCCCCACGAGAACGATTCCGCCGCCGCCGATTGTTCATCTCCCAGCGTCCCCGGGACAAGCCTGAAAATAGAGTCTATTATAACCAAAGCAGGCAATTCTCCGCCAGTCAAGACATAATCGCCGATGGATATCTCCATGTCCGCAAGGGTTTCCCTTACCCGCTCATCAATTCCCTCGTATCTTCCGCATATGAACAGAAGCCTTCTCTTTTCATTTGACAGCGCCATGGCCATCTCCTGGCTAAACGGCTTGCCCTGCGGGCTCAGCATGATGGTGCAGGTCTCGATGCCGTCTCCCTTTATCGCTTCGACGGCCTTGAAGAAGGGTTCGGGTTTCATAACCATGCCGGGACCCCCTCCATAGGAACAATCATCTACCGTCCTGTGTCTGTCGGCTGTGTAGTCCCTCAGGTTGTGAATTTTTATTTCCAGGATCCCTCTACGCAAGGCCCTGTCGAATAGTTTGAGAGAAAAATACGAATCGAAGATTCCCGGAAATATGGTAATGATCTCACAGCGCATCTTCTTTCCTCCGTAAGGAGTCGCCTATTTACACCGCTTTTGGCTCGGAGTGTCCAGGTGAGGCAGTAATCGCCTTAAAGAAGCGCTTCCTTACAATGATGGATATCGAGGTCAAGTGGCACTGGTAGGGTTCTTTTGGAGTTCAGGACAATGTCCCGAACTCCAAAGATGATCTATTACTCAAGGATTTCGAGTACGCAGCGTTTGCCTATTTTCGTGCCAGCAGCTCCGAGTATAGTTCTCATAGCACGGGCGGTTTTCCCCTGTTTACCTATTACCTTTCCAAGGTCACTGGATGCCACTCTGAGTTCGAACACAGTGGTCTTTTCTCCGTCCACTTCCTTAACGCTCACGTCGTCAGGTCTGTCAACCAGGGCTCTCGCCATTGCTTCCACTAGATCTTTCATCTCATCCACCTCCATTGGAATTAGGACCGTTTAGAGGCCGGCCCTCTGTAAAAGCTTCTTCGCGATGTCGGTAGGCTGCGCTCCCCGCTGTAGCCAGTATTTCGCCCTCTCCGTATCGATCTTTGTCTCTGCTGAACCCTTCAGTGGATCGTAAGTACCAAGAATCTCTATAAAAGGCCCGTCCCTTCTAGCACGGGAATCAGCAACCACCATGCGATAGAATGGTCTCTTGTGGGCCCCTAACCTTGTCAACCGGATCTTGACCAAAAGCTCACCTCCTCAACTATTTTCTTTAGAAGTTTAATATATTTCAGGAGTAAAGTAAAGGACTAAAAGGGCAGGATCCTGGGGATGCGCATCCCCTTTTTCCCCTTGAACATCTTCAGCATCTTCTTCATTTCGACATACTGCTTTATCACTCTGTTCACATCTGCAACGGACGTGCCGCTTCCGGCTGCGATCCTCCTCCTTCTGCTGCCGTTGATAATGTTGTGGTTACTTCGCTCCTCCATGGTCATGGAGTTTATAACCGCCTCCACCTTCACAAACTCACTCTCATCCACTGAAATGTTCTTCATCTTCCCAAAACCGGGTATCATACCCAGGAGATTCTCTATGGGTCCCATATTCCTTATCTTCTTTAGCTGTACTCTCAAATCCTCGAAGGTGAAAGATTCACCGAGTATCTTCTCCTGGAGTTTCTCCGCCTCCTTCCGGTCGTATGCCTTTTCAGCCTGCTCGATAAGGCTGAGCACGTCTCCCATTCCCAGTATCCTCGAGGCTATCCTTTCTGGGTGGAAAGCCTCGAGCATATCTATCTTTTCCCCCGTACCTATGAACTTTATCGGTTTCCCGGTGATGGCGCGGATAGAGATGGCCGCGCCGCCCCTTGCATCGCCATCCATCTTTGTAAGGATTATTCCGTCAATGCCGATCTGCTCATTGAAGCTCTTCGCGATATTCACCGCGTCCTGCCCTGTCATGGCATCGGCAACAAAAAGGGTTTCCTTGGGGCTCACCTTCGACTTTATCGCCATCAGCTCCTTCATCAGGCTTTCGTCAATATGGAGCCTTCCGGCGGTATCAAGGATCATTACGTCCCGAGCATCCATCCTTGACTTCCTGAGAGCGTCATCACAAAGGGCAACAGGGTCCTTTACCTCTTTTGAATGAAAGACCGGCACATCGACCTGTTTCCCGAGTGTTATAAGTTGCTCAGCGGCGGCGGGGCGCTGGAGATCAGCGGCAACAAGCATGGGACGCCTGCCCTCCTTCTTGAAGAGCCTCGCCAGCTTTGCAGAAGTCGTCGTCTTTCCAGACCCGTGAAGACCGACCATCATGATTACGGTGGGAGGGTTGGGAGCGAGGTGTATCCTCGTGCTGGTGCCTCCCAGGAGTTCGCAGAGCTCGCTGTTGACGATCTTTATCACCTGCTGCCCAGGGGTAAGGCTCTCGAGGACTTCCTTCCCAACTGCCTTTGCCTTTACGTTCTGGATGAAGTCCTTTGCAACCTTGAAGTTCACATCCGCCTCCAGCAGGGCAAGGCGAACCTCTTTCAGGGCGGCATCGATGTCCTCTTCTTTCAGGATGCCCTTGCTTCTTAATTTCTTGAATATGGACTCGAGCTTCTCGCTCAGGGCTTCGAGCATCAGAGCAGCGCCTCCACCACATTTGACAGCATTTCGGAAAGCCCGGGAGCGAACCCTGTATGTTTCTTTACCACATAGCCCTCCTTGTCGATGACGAACATTACAGGAATGCCGCTCACGTTATAAAGCGAATTTACGTTATTGTCATCCCACAGCACGGGATACACAACACCGTACTCATTCACAAAGGCCCTAAGCGATGAAGGGGCGTCCACTCCCTTGTCTACAGATATGGCGAGAAGTTCAAAATTCCTGCCCCTGAACTTTTCGTACACCTTATTCAAGTCAGGAATCGATTCCCTACATGGGGGGCACCATGTGGCCCAGAATTCCACAACCACCACCTTACCCCTGAGTGCCGACAGGCTTATCCTGTCACCCTGAATACTGCTAAGGGTAAAATCAGGCGCCCTGCCTCCATCCTCGACCTTGCCCTTGTCTTTGGTGCAGGACACTGTACAAATGGCAACTCCGAGAAATATCGCAGCACATACCCCGGCCTTATGCCACAATCTTCTCATCACAATTCCTTGATTTGCCGAGACAGTTCAGGAGGCAAGGAGGGAGTCGATCTTTGCCTTCAACTGAGGTTTTGGGACAGCACCGACGATCTGCTCAACCTTCTGTCCGTCCTTGAAAAACATAATCGTAGGAATACCCATTATCTTGTAACGGCTTGCAATATCAGGATTTTCGTCCGTATTTAGTTTTGCCACCTTCACCTTGCCAGCATATTCTCGGGCCAGTTCTTCGACTGTTGGCGCGATCATCCTGCACGGCCCGCACCATACAGCCCAAAAATCCACCATCACCAGTCCCTGGCCCTGAAGAATCTCTTTATCCCAACTCGAGGTGGTTACATCGATAATGCCCTCTGCCATGAAAACCTCCTGAAAATCTTTATTTGTAATTATATTTACTATAGTCTCCTTTTGTCAATGCAAACAATTCGAGCAGACCTTGACGGAAACGTACCCTTTGTGCGTCTCGGCAGAAATGCGATGAGGCAGTGCATGCGGAATGAATTGGTTAACTCGATACAGGCAATGCCGTCCGGCGGCACCCTGACGGTGAAGACGTGGTGTTCGAAAAGAGCAGAGGGAGATGAATGCTGCGATGAGGTGGTCGTAACCATACGAGACAGCGGGGTGGGAGGACTTACATACAGCTTTTAGTCGGTGGGATGAAGAAAGAGAATGTCATTCGGTTAGAGGGACGGCGGATGCCGTTTTCAGGAAGGCCGGATTGAATGCATGGACTGCAATGTGGGCTATCCCGTGTCACAGATCGAACATGGGGGCGGGTGGTTGCTTCCCGATAAGGGTCACGGGGCATCTCAAAGACGGGAAATACCTTATCCCTGTCTCAGCGCTCGAGAGAATGGCTGACAAGTTCTGAGACAGAGGGCGGTTTATCGCAGGCGTCGCAGTATCTCCCGTGCGGCGATCACCCCTGACGCGGAGGCCTGAACGAGCCCTCTGCTCACTCCTGCGCCGTCACCTATGGCAAAGAGGTTCGCGATCTCCGTCTCCAGGGTATTGTCGAGCTTCAAGTGCATGGAGTAGAATTTCACCTCTACCCCATAAAGCAGGGTATGTCTCGAATTAATCCCCGGAGCTATCTTGTCCAGGGCTTCGAGCATCTCGACGATGTCCGAGAGATAGCGGTAGGGAATCACAAAGCTCAGGTCTCCGGGGGTGGCGTCCTTCAATGTGGGCTGGATGATGCCCTTGGCTATCCTCTCGGCGGTCGACCTTCTGCCTGAGTGGAGGTCTCCAAGCCTCTGGACTATCACTCCCTGTCCGAGGAAATTCGCAAGCCTCGCGATATACCTTCCATAGGAAATCGGCTCATTAAAGGGTTCGGTGAAAACGGTGCTCACCAGCAAAGCGAAATTTGTGTTATTGGTCCTCCTGTCCGCATAGCTGTGGCCGTTAACCGTCCATATCCCCTTGAGATACTCCTTCACAACCTCTCCGTAGGGGTTTACGCAGAACGTCCGCACCTTGTCATCGAATCTCCTTGAATAATAAATGAGCTTCGGTTCATAGGTCACGCTCGTCAGGTGCTCGAAGACCGTGGCGGGAACCTCAACCCTCACGCCTATGTCCACAGGGTTCTGAAGCAGGGTGAGATTGAGGGCCTTCACTTCCTGTTCGAGCCAGCGGGAGCCTTCCCTGCCGGGGGCGAGGATCACGAAATCGGAGTGCACCTCTTCGCCCACCGACAGTTGAACGCCCTTCGCCCTTCCGTTTTCCACGAGGATCTTTTCCGCCTCAGAATTGAAGACGATATCCGTTTTGCCGTTAAGGGCCTCCCTCATCTTCTTGAGAAGGCCCCTGCAGAGGTCTGTTCCGATATGCCTTATCCGCGAAGGGACCAGGATGAGGTCGTTCCTCGATGCTGTCTTCTCCAGTTCTTTGATTTTTTCGATATCGGTGCCGTATATCTCCTCGGGTGCGCCCGACTTAACGTATATCCTGTCGACATCATCGATGAGCGAGTTGAGGGTATCCACGTCAACGTACCTGGAAAGGAATCCCCCGACCTCGGGAGACAGATTCAGCTTGCCGTCACTGAAGGCGCCTGCGCCGCCCCAGCCGCTAAGGAGATCGCACTCAGGACACTTGTTGCAGGAGATATCCTTCGCTGACATTGGACACCGTCTCTGGTCGATATCCTTGCCCTTTTCGATGATGAGGATCTTCAGGCCCTTCCGGTTTTCAGTCAGCTCCAGGGCGGAGAATATCCCTGCAGGTCCCGCACCGACGATCACGACATCGTATTTCTTCATCGGCTAATCTTTCTTCGCGGTCCTCGCCGTTTCCGCAAAGCCCGGAAACCTCTTTTTGAGGAAGTCGAGCGCCTCATAATTGGTGAAGTCAAGGTAAATGGGTGTAATCGAAACATATCCAGCTTCCACAGCCGTTATGTCCGTGTCCTCGGCATGTTCCCAGTACGGCACCCCGCCCCCTATCCAGTAGTGCCGTTCTCCCCTTGGAGAATACACCTCCTGTATGGAGTTGTCATATATGCGCTTTCCCTGCCTGGTGAACTTTATTCCTTTCACGAGGTCT
>CAYYWY010000002.1:91459-173833 GCA_964475485.1 uncultured Nitrospiraceae bacterium
TGGAAGATTCGGCACATTGATGTTTAGGAATGTGTCAAAGGGGAGAGGGTTCTCCGTTATGAATCTCGCAAAATGTGCGGCATAGGAGGCTGCGGTCTCGAAATGGAAATTCTTGTCACCGGGCACTGAAACGGCAAAGGACGGGATGTTCAGAATAGTCCCCTCGATGGCTGCAGAGACAGTGCCGGAATATGTGATGTCGTCACCGAGGTTGCCTCCCTTGTTGATTCCCGACACAACGATATCGGGCTTTCCGGGAAGTACCTTGTTTACCCCCACAACCACCGCATCCGTGGGCGTTCCGTTCACAGAATAGACATGGTCCCTCAGTTGTTCCACTTTAAGCGGCCTGTGAAGCGTGAGGGAATGGCCTACGGCGCTCCTCTCCCTGTCAGGGGCCACAATATAGGCGTCGCCGACCTCCTTCATTGACTTGAAAAGGGCGATCAGTCCCGGCGAATGCACGCCGTCGTCATTGGTCACGAGGATGATCATCTATGGCCGAATCCTCTTCACGTAGGCATTATATCATTTTGGAGATTCTTCTTGACAATGCCATGAATTCCTAATAAAGTTAAGTATCTGCTCAAGTTGATTCAGAATCAAGCGGGAGGTCCAGTATGGAGAAATGGAAGTGTATAGTCTGCGGTTACATATATGATCCCGAGATAGGCGACCCTGACGGAGGAATCCCCCCTGGGACGCCCTTCGAGAAGCTGCCGGACGAATGGGTCTGTCCTGCGTGCGGGGCTACCAAGGACATGTTCGAGAGAGCGTAGTGCAAGGAGGCTGCCATGAACGCAATCGAGATAGCGATAAAAATGGAGATCGATGCGATAGATTTCTACAAGAACGCTTCCGAGAAGGTGAAGAACAAGGTGGGGAAGAAGATGTTCCTCTCCATCATCGAGGATGAAAAGCGCCATCTCCAGATGCTCACCGATATTATGAAGGGTCTAGAAATTACCGCAAAGGACATACACCCCATGAAGAAGATCAAGACCATCTTCGAAGAGATGAGGCATGAAATGATGGAGAGGGTGGAGGCGACGAAGGATGAACTGGAATCTTTCATGATCGCCATGGATATGGAAAAGCAGGGCATGGAGTTTTACAGGAAGGCGGCATCTGAAGCGCCTTCTCCGAAGGAGAAAGCGCTTTTTGAAAGACTGGTGAGGGAAGAGGAGCAGCACTTTGCCGCATTTTCGAATACCTACTTCTTTCTCCATGACTCGGGGAGCTGGTTTATGTGGGAGGAGCACAGCATAGTCGATGGCGGCACCCCATGGGCTTAAGAAGGTTCAAGTTTTAAAGTGCTGTTTTCAGCGCTCCTTTATTCTGCTAAAATGATTTTTGATGGACAAACAGGTCATAGCCGCTCTCAAACTCCTTCACATCCCCTTTAATACACTCGTAATGCTGCCATATCGTTATAGGCGCAGCCATTGTCCCACACCCTTATCCATTCAGGTGTTTATATGCCCCGGAGTTCCCTGCAGGAAGTGATGTACTCTTTTGAGCCATAACAAATTATTATAGGTTGATAGGATTGATTTATAGCTTTCGTTTTGATATTTTATTACCGGTCCTGTAAGGAAGGACCCTGGAGGTTTTATATGGCACGCGTTCCGAGCCCAAGTTACAGCATAATGATCCGTGCAGAGATAGAGAACCGCGTGGGTATGTTTTCGCGCCTGGCGAACGCCATCAGCCAGGCGGGCGGAGATCTCGGCGCCATCGATATCGTCCGGGTGGAGAAAGGAAAGATAATCAGGGACATCACAGTGAACGCCCGCGACGAGCAGCACGAAAGGCGGATCGTAAATTCCATCAGGAACGTAGAGGGGGTGAAGGTCCTGAGGGTCATGGATAGGACTTTTTCTGCGCACGAGGGCGGAAAGATAGAGATCCATAACAGGGTTCACGTGAGGGACAGGGAAGACCTCTCAAAGGTATATACTCCCGGAGTTGCAAGGGTTTGCAGGGACATCCAGAAACATAAGGACCATGCCTACCGGTATACGATTAAGGGCAATTCTGTGGCTGTCGTTACGGACGGGACCGCAGTTCTCGGTCTTGGCGATATAGGGCCTGAGGCTGCCATGCCGGTAATGGAAGGCAAGGCGATGATTTTTAAGGAATTCGCGGACATCGATGCCTTCCCCATAGCGTTGACAACCAAGGATACAGATGAAATCGTAAGGACTGTGAAGAACATATCGACTCCTTTCGGCGGGATAAATCTCGAGGATATTTCTGCTCCCAGGTGCTTTGAAATAGAGGCGCGGCTGAGAAAAGAGCTGGACATCCCTGTCTTCCATGACGACCAACATGGGACGGCAGTGGTGGTTCTTGCCGGGCTTATGAATGTCTCGCGCCTCCTGAAAAAGGACATCAGGAGGTTCAAGGTGGTAATCCTCGGCGCCGGTGCAGCCGGCATCGCGAATGCGTGGATACTCTTGGAATACGGTATAAGGGATATTATCATATGCGACAGGGGAGGCGCAATCTATCCTGGCAGGAAGAAGGATATGAATCCTTATAAGGCTGCCATCGCACGGATGACGAATCCGAGGAAGGTTAAGGGAACCCTGGCAGATGCCATGAGAGGGGCCAATGTCTTTATCGGTTTGTCGGTCCCGAATACCGTCACGACCGACGACATTCGGAAGATGGACAGGGAGCCGGTTGTCTTTGCCCTTGCCAATCCGGACCCTGAGATCGACCCTGAGGACGCCCTTCCCCTGGTAAGGATACTTGCCACAGGCAGGTCTGATTATCCCAACCAGATAAACAACATGCTCGGGTTCCCCGGCATCTTCAGGGGGCTTCTCGACGCGAGGGCCAGGGGCGTCAACGAGGAAGTCAAGCTTGCCGCTGCCAGGGCGATCGCTTACACCCTCAAGGATGATGACCTGAATGAGGATTATATTATCCCAAGCGGATTCGACAGGAAGGTAGTCTCAAATGTCGCCCACGCAGTCGCCGAAGCTGCGAGGAGGACGGGACTTGCAAGGAAATAGATATGCAGCTCCTTAGGAGCACTGTGGGCAGGAAGATCATCATGGCCGCGAGCGGATTAATGTTGGTGCTCTTTATTGTGGCTCACCTGCTGGGAAACACATCTGTTTTTGCAGGCCCAGACGGCATCAATGCCTATGCGGCAAAGCTCCGTGATCTCTGGCCCCTTGTCTGGAGCTACAGGCTTGTTATGATCTTCCTTTTTTCCCTTCACGTCTTTTTCGGCGTTCAACTCACCCTCGAAAACTACAGGGCAAAGCCTGAGGCCTATGCCGTGAGGAAGAGTATTAGTGCCACCTTTGCCGGGAAGAGCATGATATGGACCGGTCTTGTCATAGGGGCTTTTCTGGTCTATCATCTCCTCCATTTCACTTTTCAGGTGACAAATCCAGGGATATCGGCCTCAAGAAATATGGATGCGTCAGGAAGGCCCGATGTGTTCCACATGGTCGTGTTCAGTTTTGGAAAGTCCCTTATCTCGTTCGCCTATATCGGAGCCCTGATAGCCCTCGGTCTTCATCTGACCCATGGAATACAGAGTTCCTTCCAGACCCTGGGCCTGAACAGCGAAAGAACGTTCCCTGTCATCACGAAATCAGGGACCATTGCTGCACTTGTGATCTTTCTCGGGTATGTGGCGATTCCGCTCATTATCCTTGTGGGAATACTGAAAGGGTGAAATGGTTGGGATAAGAGCACTTCCTCTTTCTTTAAAGTCTCTGTGCCTTCTGTGGCAAGAATCTCTTTCAGTTTGGTGCGCGTTGTGATACTTGATGGGAAATGCCCGGCCGGTCCTATCGCTGAAAAGTGGGACAGACGGCGTCACGAGATGAAACTCGTAAACCCCGCCAACAAGCGGAAGTACAGGATCATTGTAGTGGGCACCGGCTTGGCCGGGGCGTCCGCAGCAGCGACCTTGGGAGAACTGGGCTATAATGTGGAAGCCTTCTGTTACCAGGACAGTCCGCGGCGAGGCCACAGCATTGCCGCGCAGGGCGGCATCAACGCGGCGAAGAATTACCCCAATGACGGAGACAGCATCTTCCGGCTTTTTTACGACACCATAAAGGGAGGCGATTTCAGGGCGAGGGAGGCAAATGTCTACCGGCTGGCAATGGTGAGTAACAATATTATCGATCAGTGTGTGGCACAGGGTGTGCCCTTTGCAAGGGACTACGCAGGTTATCTCGAAAACCGTTCCTTCGGGGGTGCTCAGGTCTCGCGTACGTTCTATGCCCGCGGACAGACAGGGCAGCAACTGTTACTGGGCGCCTATGGAGCCCTTTCCAGGCAGGTGAAGGCAGGGACTGTCCGCCTCCATCCCCGTACGGAGATGCTCGACCTCGTTGTGGTGGAAGGGGAGGCTAAGGGAATAACGGTCCGTAATCTTGTAACGGGTGAAATCAGCAGTTATGCTGCTGATGCCGTTTGTCTGTGTACGGGGGGATATTCCAACGTCTTCTACCTTTCGACAAACGCTATGGGGTCCAATGTAACAGCGACTTACAGGGCATATAAGAAGGGCGCCTTTTTCGCAAACCCATGCTATACCCAGATTCACCCCACCTGCATACCTGTAACTGGAGAGCACCAGTCAAAGCTCACCCTGATGTCCGAATCCCTGAGGAATGATGGAAGGGTCTGGGTGCCCAGGGCGAAGGGTGACAGGAGGCCGCCCCATGAAATACCCGAATCCGAGAGAGACTATTTCCTGGAGCGCAAATACCCCAGTTATGGCAATCTCGCTCCAAGGGATATTGCTTCCCGCGCCGCCAAAGAGGTCTGCGATGAAGGGCGCGGGGTAGGCGCAAGCGGGAGGGGCGTGTATCTCGATTTTGCGGACGCCATACTTCGCCTTGGCGAGGAGAAGATCAGGGAGCGTTACGGAAATCTCTTCGATATGTACGAAAAGATCACCGCCGAAGATGCTTACAGGCAGCCCATGCGCATCTACCCTGCTCCTCACTATACTATGGGAGGCCTCTGGGTGGATTATAACCTCGAAAGCAACATCCCGGGACTTTTTGTGCTAGGTGAGGCGAACTTTTCAGACCACGGTGCGAACCGTCTCGGCGCAAGCGCCCTCATGCAGGGACTGGCCGACGGGTATTTCATCATCCCTTATACAATCGCAAACTACCTTGCGAAGACGACTCCCGGCAGCGTGAGTTCGGATCATCCCGAATTCAGGAAATCAAAGGAAGAAGTGGATGCCTTCACAATGAGACTTCTCTCATTGAACGGGCGCAGAACCGTAAATGATTTTCACAGGGAACTGGGCATGATAATGTGGGAGTATGTCGGAATGGCTCGCAGTGAGGAAGGCCTTAAGAAGGCGTTGAAACTGATCCCCGAACTCAGAGGAGAATTCTGGGAGGACGTGAGAATCCCCGGCTCCGGAGGCGAGTTGAACCAGGAGCTTGAAAAGGCAGGCCGTGTAGCGGACTTCCTCGAATTTGGCGAACTTATGGCACGGGACGCCCTTCACAGGAATGAGTCCTGCGGTGGGCATTTCCGCGTGGAATACCAGATGCCCGACGGAGAGGCAAGAAGGGACGATGAGAATTTCTGTTATGTAGCTGCCTGGGAATTCAAGGGGATTGAAAGGGAGCCTGAACTGCACAAGGAACCATTAGTGTTCGAGACCATCCGGCTTGCGACGAGGAGCTACAAATAATGAACCTCACTCTTTTTGTCTGGCGTCAGAAGGGTGCCGATAGACCGGGAAGGCTCGAACAGTATGAAGCAAGGGAGATAAGCCCCGAGATGTCCTTCCTCGAGATGCTCGATGTGGTGAATGAGGGTCTGATCAAGGACGGAAAAGAGCCCATTGCCTTTGACCATGACTGCCGCGAGGGGATATGCGGCATGTGTTCTCAGGTTATCAACGGAGTTCCTCACGGGCCCAGGGAGAAGACTACGGTCTGCCAGCTCCACATGAGGAATTTCAAGGATGGAGATGTCATCTACATAGAACCGTGGCGTGCCAGGGCATTTCCGGTGATAAAAGACCTTGTCGTCGATCGCGGCGCCCTTGACCGTATTATTCAGGCGGGCGGCTATGTCTCCGTCCATACGGGAGGAGTCCCCGATGCCAACTCAATACTCATACCCAAGGAGGACGCGGAGACCGCTATGGATGCCTCGGAGTGTATCGGATGCGGAGCATGCGTTGCCGCGTGTCCGAATGGTTCTGCCATGCTCTTTACCGCTGCAAAGGTGACTCATCTCGCGATGCTTCCCCAGGGACGCGCAGAGGCCGCACGCCGTGTCTGCGTAATGACCGAAGAGATGCTCAGGGAAGGCTTCGGCAACTGCAGCAACCACTATGAGTGCCAGGCTGTCTGTCCAAAGGGTATAAAGGTTCAGTTTATAGCAAAGCTTAACAGGGAGTTTATTAAGGCTCAGATAGTGAACGCGGACAGAAAGATTCTATCGGAGCCATTTTCCGGATAGTAAGAAAAGGTTTGCAAATCTCGGTCTGATGGATTATAATTTTTTTTAATGAAAACTTTAAAAATGATTATGAACCATAAACCACAGAACTTGGCATTGACGGGCCGAATTCTGATTTGAACCAAGGAGGTAAAGATGAAAAGATTTTCGTTGACGGTTGTTCTGTTGTTTGTTCTCAGTCTGTTTGCCGGTGTGTTGCAGGCCTCGGATACTATTAAGGTGGGGATTATCCTTCCCCTCACAGGCAAACAGGCTAAGTTTGGGGAAATCGAGAAACAATCTTTCGACATGGCGGCTGAGGAGATTAACGCAAAGGGAGGGGTAGGTGGCAGAAAGATAGAGTTCCTCATCGAGGATACGCAGGGCAAGCCTGACGTAGCCCGTTCGGCGGTGGAGAAGCTGATCACACAGGACAAGGTTGTGATGATAGGCGGAGGTTACACATCGTCAGAGACCTACGCAGCCGCCGGAGTTGCCGTCAACAAGGGGTTTCCCTTTCTTGTCAACACAGGGTCTGCGGACAACATAACGGAGCCTTCAGCCTTTACGCCGAGCGGTCAGCGGGTCGAAGCGATGAGGAAAAAAATTGATGAAGAGAAGGACCCTGCAAAAAAGGCCGCTCTTGAAAAAGAGATTGCCGATCTGGAGAAAAAGGCTGGTCAGGAGGCGAAGGCCATTATGGACCGTTTTGCGATTTTCCGGCTGAATCCTCCGGTGAGTGAGTATGCCTCCAGTCTTGAGAGTTTCCTCGCTGAAGTGGTCAAGCCAAAAACAACGGCCATACTACATGAGAACAGTCTTTTCGGCACATCTGGAGCAAAAGAATTTGAGGATAGCTGTAAGAAGCTCGGGATAAAGATCCTTATGAGGGAGAGCTATGATGCCGGGGCGGTTGATTTCAAGCCACTGCTGTCGAAGGTCAAGCAGGCGAACCCCGACCTCGTATACATGATTTCCTATCTCCTTGATGCCTCGCTGCTAATGAGACAGTCGATGGAGCTGAAAATGAACCCTAAACTATTTGCGGGGGCTGCTGCGGGATTCACGCTTCCGGAATTTCCTCAGAATGCCGGAAAGGCTTCGGAAAAAATAATCTCTGCAGACCTTTGGCACCAATCCCTTCCATTTCCGGGTGCAAAGGAGTATTTCGACAAGTTCAAGAAGAAGTACAACAAGGATACAGAGTATCACGGAGCAGAGGCTTATGCTGCCGCGTATGTGATCGCCGATGTCCTCAAGAGGGCAAAGTCCATGAGCCCTAAAGACATCAGGGACGCCCTTTCAAAGACGGATACGATGACCGTCTTTGGACCTGTGAAGTTCATTTCTTACGACAAGAAGGTAAACCAAAATAAAATCGATACGTATGTCGTGCAATGGATAAACGGCAAGCTCGAGGTTATCTGGCCAAAGAAGTTTGCTACGGCAAAATATGTTTATCCAGTTGACTGGATAAAAGAACGTCGGTAAGTGTCTTTCCTGGGCGCCCGCTTTGCGGGCGCCTCTTTAATTTTCAGTGAGCGGTAACAATAAGGATAATTATTGAAATGGAACTATTCCTACAGGCACTGGTGTCCGGACTGCTGAGAGGAGGGCTTTATGCCCTTGTCGGAATAGGCATGACCCTTATCATGGGCGTAATGAAGATCATCAATCTCGCCCATGGACAGCTCATGATGGTTTCCATGTATATCACCTATGTATGCTTCACTTTCCTCGGTATCGATCCTTATGTCAGTCTCCTGATATGTATGCCTGTTCTTTTCCTCATCGGCGCGGTGATTCAGAAGTACCTCTTGAACCCCCTAATCCGTGTGGAGACGATACTGCCTGAAAACCAAGTACTGATGACAGTTGGCATAGGGATGGTACTAACCGAAGCAATACGTTTCATTTTCACATCCGACTACAAGTCTGTCAAAACCTCTTATTCAAACGCTACTTTTTTCCTCGGCAGTATATCCTTCAGCGTGCCTCTGCTCATCGATCTCGTTTTTGTGTCGCTGCTTACATTTGCACTCTTCTGGTTTCTGATCAAAACCGACACCGGTAAATCCATCCGTGCTACCGCACAGGATAAAGATGCAGCTATCCTTATGGGCGTGAATTCCGAGAAGATTACATATATAACTTTCGGTATCGGTTCTGCACTTGTTGCCGCTGCGGGAGCTCTTCTTATACCGATTTACTACCTCTTTCCAGATATCGGCGGCGAGTTTACGCGAAGGGCGTTCGTGATCTGCATCCTCGGTGGCCTGGGCTCAACAGTTGGCGCAATATTCGGAGGGATAACTTTGGGACTTGCCGAGGCCTTTGGGGCAACGTATGTGGCCATGGAGTTCGAGGACGTCATCGGTCTTGTGATTTTCGTAATTGTGCTCCTTTTCATGCCCGGAGGCTTTAAGAGGTTAATTAAGATATGAAGTTCAAGAAGTGGTTTCCATTCATTGCGTTGGCCGTACTGGTGGCCTTCCCGCTGGTGGTTGAGAGCGATTACTACCGGCATCTTATGATCCTTGTGCTGATGTGGGTGGTTATTGGCTCCGCCTGGAATCTTATCGCAGGATATACAGGCCAGGTATCATTTGGTGATGCAGCCTTTTTTGGGACGGGTGCCTACACCGCCGGACTGTTGGTCACGAAACTCGGCTGGACAGCATGGTGGGGTCTTCTTCTTGGAGGCGTTACCGCTGTACTTGTAGCCCTGCCCTTCGGATGGATATGTTTCAGGCTTAGAGGTGCCTACTTCGCCCTTGCAACTCTGGCACTTAATGAGATCATGAGGCATATAGCTACAATTTGGGAAAAACTGACACAGGGCATGCTCGGCATACTTATAGTGCAGACCTTCATGTCAAAGCTTCCGTACTATTACATCGCACTTGCACTGGCCGTTGTGACACTTATTACAGTGAAGCTGGTAATGCGTTCGAAATACGGATATTATTTTCTCTCCGTGAGGGAGGACCAGGACGCCGCCGAAAGCATGGGGATAAATACGCACCATTACAAGATGATTTCTCTTGTCATCGCCGCCGGTCTCACGGGAATCGCAGGAGCCCTTTATATGAACTACATGGGATTCATAGACCCGCACGTGGTCTTTTCGCTGCACGACATTTCCATCATGGCAATCCTGGTGGGCATTGTAGGTGGTGTGGGTACGCAGTACGGTCCCGCCGTAGGCGCCTTTATCATGGTCGGGGTCCAGGAACTGTTCAGAACGGGTGGATATGGCATTGTGTCCAAACTGGCCAAGGCCAGCGGCTCCGAAACACTTATCTCCTTTTCGGAATTCATTACGAAAGCACATGTTATGGGATTCGGCATACTAGTCGTTGTTGCCATACTTTTCCTTCCCAATGGATTTGTTGGAGACTGGAAGAAGATTACGATCTGGGTATTCCGAAGGAATAAAGAGAAGGTGAAGGTTTGAGTCTGCTTAGACTCGAAAAAGTCGTAAAGAACTTCGGCGGCCTTGCAGCGGTCAACGGCGTCAGCTTTGAGGTGGGAAAAGGAGAAATAGTCGGTCTTATTGGCCCGAACGGCGCTGGCAAGACCACCCTTTTTAACGTGATAAACGGTTTCTACAGGCCGTCCGGAGGCGAAGTGTTCTTTGAGGGCAGGAAGATATCAGGAATGAAGCCTCATGAGCTTTGCAAACTTGGGATGGCAAGGACATTCCAGATAGTAAGACCTCTTCAGAGACTCAGTGCTATGGATAATGTTATCGCATCCGCATTTGTAAGGGCGAAAACCAGGGGAAAGGCACAGGAGATAGCAACTGAATCACTGAGGTTTACGCATCTCTATGACGACCGGGAAGTGATATCTAAGGCCCTCCCCCTCGGTAAAAGAAAGAGACTTGAAATAGCGAGGGCCCTTGCCACTCAGCCAACGCTTCTTCTGCTGGATGAGTCCTTTGCAGGGTTGAACCCTCACGAACTTGATGAGTCAATCGAGATCATAAAGAAGATACGGGAAAGAGGGATAACTATTATGATCATCGAGCACCATATGAAGGTTATCATGGCCATTTCCGACAGAATTGTTGTTCTCAACTACGGCGAAAAGATCGCAGAGGGAACACCGGGTGAGATAAGCAGAAACCCGGTTGTCATTGAGGCGTATCTGGGAGAGTCACAAGTTGCTTGAAATAATGGATATTGACGTTCATTACGGCGATCTCCAGGTCATCTGGGGAATCTCATTTGAAGTCAGACAAGGCGAGGTGGTTGCACTTATAGGCGCAAACGGAGCCGGGAAATCGACAACACTGAAGACGATCTCGGGACTGGTGAGGCCGAGCAGGGGAGGAGTCCTCTTTGAAGGCAAACCCATACACAATGTGAAACCTTACAATCTTATAGAACTTGGCATTGCCCATGTGCCTGAGGCGAGAAGGCTTTTCCCGGAGATGACGGTCGAGGAGAACCTTGACATGGGATCCCTCAAGGGAGACGCAAGGGACAAGAGGGCGGAAACAAAAGAGACAGTCTTCAATCTCTTCCCGAGGCTGAAGGAACGGAGGAAGCAGCTCGCTGGAACTTTGAGCGGAGGGGAGCAGCAGATGGTTGCTATCGGTAGAGGACTCATGTCTAGGCCAAGGCTTCTTATGTTCGATGAACCGTCCCTCGGACTCGCTCCCATACTGGTGAGAGAGATATTCAATGTGATACAGAGGATAAGGGCGGAGGGGACGACCGTCCTTATCGTTGAACAGAATGTAAAGCAGACGTTGTCTATAGCCGACAGGGGTTATGTCCTTGAGAATGGTAGAGTAGTTCTACAAGGCACGGGTGAAGTATTGTTGAAGGACGAGCACGTGAGGGCGGCGTATCTGGGGGTGTAGTTACGTAGGCGTCACGCTTTACAGGTTACGAGGACTAGGAGGTTTTACATGTTTGTATCCGATTGGATGACGAAGAAAGTGTTTATCGTAAGTCCTGAAGACAGCATAACCGACGCGGTGAAGCTCATGAAAGAAAAGGGAATAAAGCACATCCCTGTAGTGAAGGACGGCAAACTGAAAGGGATAATCTCGGACAGGGACATAAAGGAATTCACTCCCTCGAAGGCGACGACGCTGGACATCTATGAGCTCCATTATCTCCTTGGGAAGACAAAGGTGAGGGAGATTATGAAAAGCAAGGTCTTTACCACCACTTCAGACACACCGGTGGAGGAGGCGGCCATGTTGATGTATGACCAGAACATCGGCAGCCTGCCGGTGATGGAACAGGGTAGGCTTGTCGGGATAATCTCAGACAAGGACATATTCCGCGTCCTTGTCGATATCACCGGAGTGCGGCACGGCGGACAGAGGATCTTTGTTACGGTGGAGGACAGGCCGGGTTCGGTAAAGGAGGTGGCGGACATCATCAGAAAATACGGCTGCTCCTTACAAAGCGTCCTCACCTCCTATGAAGGCGTAAAAGAGGGGTACAGGGACGTGGTGATCAGGACAAAAGGGAAGGGTAACTTCAAAAGCCTAAAGGTAGAGCTTGAAGGGAAGTTCGCCGGCGTCAAGATAAAAAAGGGCTGAAGGCAGATATCACGGCTTCAGTCTTTTGCTGAAAAGCCCGGCCTTGTCATCTTCATGGGATCGAGTATCTTCACCGCTTCCTCATCGCTGAGATAGCCCATCTCCACTACCACCTGCCGTACTGTCTTTTTCTCACTCAGAGCTTTCTTCACGACCTCAGCTGCCTTGTCGTAGCTGATGACGGGACTGAGTACAGTAGCGATGATCGGATTTTTCTGGAGCAGTTCCCTGATGTGTTCTTCATTCACCTCAAGTCCTGCCAAGGCTTTTTCCGCCAGGAGCCGCGAGGCATTAGAAATGATAGTGATCGATCCGATTATGTTATAGGCGATCACCGGCAACATCACGTTGAGCTGGAAATCCCCCATGGCGTTTGAGACGGCAATGACAGTATCATTCCCCATGACCTGAGCGCACACCATTCTCACCGCCTCCGGAATGACCGGGTTCACCTTGCCCGGCATGATAGAAGATCCTGGTTGAAGTGAGGGTAACCGTATTTCTGAAAGCCCTGCCATTGGTCCGCTGTTCATCCACCTCAGGTCGTTTGCGATCTTCATAAGGCTTGTGGCGAACGTCTTGATCTGGCCCGAGAGCTCGACAACCGCGTCCTGAGCAGACTGCGCCTCGAAATGATTCCTTGCCTCGGTGAAATCCGTCCCGGTCAGTCCTGAGAGTCTTCTTGCCACCTTTGCCCCGAATTCGGGGGGTGCGTTCACCCCGGTGCCGACTGCGGTTCCGCCTATCGCAAGTTCCGCGAGCCTCGGAAGGACGCCCCTGATCCTCTCCATAGCATTCTCTATCTGTGTCGCCCATCCGGACATTTCTTGTTCGAGCGTGATCGGCATGGCATCCATGAGATGGGTCCTGCCCGTTTTCACTGTTGAATTATACTTTCCATGCGTGTTCCTTATCGCGCCCAGTAGCAAATCGAGCGAGGGCAGCAGGAGTTCTTTTACCTGGAGATATGCGGAAACGTGGATGGCGGTCGGTATCACGTCATTGGAGGACTGCCCCATATTCACATGGTCGTTGGGATGAACAGGTACTTTGGTATTCTTTATGCCGGTAAGTATCTCGTTTGACCTCGTAGCAATCACTTCATTGACATTCATGTTCGTGGAGGTTCCCGAGCCTGTCTGGAATATGTCGAGGGGGAATTGGTCGGCGAACTTGCCTTCAATAATTTCATTACATGCCTGAATTACGGCGTCCGCCGGGCCTTTGTCGAGGAGGTGGAGTTCCGCATTCACCTCTGCACATGCGAGTTTTATATAAGCCATTGAGCGGATGAAGGCGGGTGGAAAGGTTATGCCGCTCACAGGAAAGTTCTCCAGAGCCCTCTGGGTCTGGGCTCCCCAGTAGGAATCTTTCGGGACTTTCACCTCCCCAAGAGAATCCTTTTCTATCCTGTAATCTTTCATTGAACCAAAAAGCAACCGCGGGCTTCCTCGGCGGGGCGCCCGGGCAACAGCCCATCAGAATCGAGTAACACCCGAATCCAACGATAAGCAGGCTAATTGTTTGTCCAGTCTGTCATTGCGAGCACCCGGCGGGTTCGTGGCAATCTCATTAAGAAAGCCGAGATTGCTTCGTTTCACTCGCGATGACATTTCTTATCGCTGGATTTGAGTAACACGTAACGCGCACGAGTGACAGTTATCTAAGTATATCAATTTCGCAGTTCCATTGCCAGAGGTTTTCCCGTGATTTGCCGATCCTCATTTCGTTATGTACTCCCTCGCTGGAAGGGGATGGGTCGAAATCCACTCACCGAAAGGGTGGAAGAAGGGTGGAAGGTTGTAAGGAGAAAGAGTTAAGGAGTAGTATTACGGAAAAGGGAAAGGGGGGTGGAACGATGCAGGAAGTGCGGAAATTTCTTGCAAAAAAAGGTCTTGAGGCAACCCTGAGACCGGCTGTGCCTGTGGATGCAGGCTCTATAGTAAGGACGATAGAATCAGCCTCGATGGAAGAGGTATATTTGTTTGACGACCTTGACAGCAGTACATTTTGTGCGATACTTCTCTTATAGGTAAGACCCAAACCGAGGAGGGCTTTTCTGTGTCTGGGAAGGCGATCTGGAAGGGGTATATCAATTTCGGAGATGTCAATCTGCCGGTTGGGCTGCACGCAGCCATTAAAGAAGAGCGGATTCAGTTCCACCTCCTTCACAGGCGGGATCATGTGAAATTGCGTCAGCAGATGATCTGTGCTTATGAAAAACTACACGTTGCCGTGGAAGAGCAGGTCAAGGGTTTTGAAGTGGAGGATGGGAAATACATCATCGTCGATCCGGATGAGCTGGAACAAACGGCTCCCGAAAGAAGCCGATTGATCGAAGTGCACGAGTTTGTCAAAATCAGGGAGATCGATCCAGTCTTCCTTGAGAGAGCCTATTACCTGGCGCCGGGTATTAACTTAAAAGGGTATAACGCGCTTGTCGCGGCTTTGAAGGAAACAGACGCGGCGGGCATCTGCACCTGGGCCATGAGAAAGAGGTACTATTTCGGAGCCTTGCATGCAAGCGGGAAGATTCTTCGCCTGAATACCCTGCGGCATGCGGACGAGGTTGTTTCCGTAAGGTCGCTTGAACTGGAGCAAGTTCCCTTGCCTGAAAATGAGCTGAAGATAGGGATCGAACTGATCAATCAGCTGACCGTACCTTTTGAGCCGCAGAAATTCATAAACGAGCATCGGGCGAAGCTGCATAGTTTGATTGATAAGAAGGCCCGTGGAGAAAGGATAGCAATCCTGCGGCCCAGGCGTCTGAAACCCACTGCACCGGATAAGCTGCTTCAGGCTCTTGAGGCAAGTTTGAAGAAGGTCGCATAGAGCAAGAAGCGACGAGCAGGAGTAAGGAGCGAGAAACCGCTTGGTGATTGCTTTGCTTTGATTTTACTTCCCACTTCTTAATTCATATTTCTTAGTTGTTCGGTGGAGGGATGAGATGGCTGTGCAGGGTATATGGAACGGAACTATCAGTTTTAGCCTCGTTGCGATTCCGGTACAACTGGTTAAGGCAGTCGAACCGGGCCGCGTCTCATTTCGTATGCTCCACGACAGGGATTACTCTCCCCTCCGGAGAAGAATGTTCTGTCCCGAAGAAGAAAAGACGGTTTCTCCGGACGAGATTGTCAGGGGATACGAAATCGGTCCCGGGAAATACATACTGATAACCGACGAGGAACTGGAATCACTGTCGCCCGAACGGAGCCGCACTATCGAAATTACGGAGTTTATCGATATAAATGAATTGGATCCGATCTATTATGATCGCCCTTATTATCTTGTACCTTCGAAGGGGGGCGAAAAGGCATATCGGCTGCTGGTCGAGGTGATGAGCCGGACAAACAGGGCCGGCCTGGCAAAATTCGCGCTGGGGGAGCGCGAGTATCTAGTGGCGGTCAAGAGCACGGAGGGAGCGCTGGCTTTGTTCACCCTTCATTATCGCGAGGAGATAATTCCTGATGAAGACATCTCTCCGAAGAAAGGGGAATTCGAAGCCGAACAGAAGAGCCGCATAAAGAAATACATCAGGGAAATGATGGCAGATTTTAACCCGGGAAAATACGCGGACGAACGCCGGAGACAAATCATGGGTATCCTTAAGAAGAAGGCGAAAGAAAAGGTGCCGGTGGAGGCACCTCAAGTCGAAGGGGAAGAGGCGCCGGCCGACCTTGTAGCAGCGCTCAAGGAGAGCATGCGCAAAGTGAAAAAGAACCTGTGAGCCGAAGAGCCATCGACTTGGCGGGGAGGAGACTTTCTTTATCGAACCTTGAAAAGGATCTCTATCCCTCCTACGGCTTTACGAAAGCCCATGTTCTGGAATACTACCGCCGGGTCGCAGTGTTCATCTTGCCCCATTTGGAGGACCGGGCATTGACTCTGAAGCGATATCCCGGAGGCGTGGATAAGGAGTTCTTTTTCGAGAAACGTTGCCCGGCTCACCGGCCTAAATGGGTAAAGACGGCGGAACTCCTCAGGGAGGAAGGAGATCGGATGACGGTCTGCCTGGTCAATGATCTGGAAGCGCTGATATGGGTTGAGAACCTTGCGTCTCTTGAACTCCATGTGCCCCTTGCCAAAGCGCGTTCCCCTGAAAAACCCGATTCCATGGTTTTCGATCTCGATCCCGGCGATGGATCTGGCATTGTGGATTGCACAAGGGTGGCGCTTATACTCAGGGACCTTCTCTCCAATCTGAGGCTTGCAAGCTACGTAAAGACCTCGGGCAAGAGAGGTCTCCATCTCTATGTCCCCCTTAACCGCCTGGAAACGAATTTTGAGGATACCCGAGCGTTTTCGAAGACCGTAGCGGAAATGATGCAGAGGAATTACCCGGACCTGGTGACCGCAAGAACGGCGAAGCAATACCGGAGGGGAAAGGTCTTTATCAACTGGTCTCAAAACGACTCAAGAAAGACGATGGTCTGCGTTTATTCCCTGCGTGCCTGCGAAAAACCGGTCGTTTCTTTCCCCTTTGCATGGAAGGAGTTGGAGAGTTTGGCCCAGCTGGGTGACCCGGATAAGTTCCAGATCATTCATTCGGAAGCCTTAAGCAGGGTCAAAAAACAGGGCGACCTTTTTCGGGAGGTGCTCGTGAAAAGGCAGAAGCTTCCTTATCTGTGAAGAAGAAAGATCGATATGCAACCGTTGGGGACATTCTCAGGGAGGATCATTCAGTAGTCTCCGGTAAGAGTCTTAATGCGGTTTCCGGAGCCAAACAGGGGAAATCCTCCGGGCTGAAGAGGATAAGCCGAATTCGTTTGAGCGAGACAATTGAAAGGGAAGACTTAAAGGATGCGCCGGTTAGACCAAGATGCCGGTTGCATGGGTGAAGCCGGAGCTTGTCTGCGAGGTTGTTTTTCACGGCTGGACCGTCGAGAGGCTTCTGAGACAGCCTTTTTTCCTGCGTTTGCGCGAGGATAAGACCGCGCGCCAAGCGGTTCGCGAAATACCCGGAGAAGACAAAAGGTGACAGGTTCACTGATTAAACAAGAATACACGGCTGCTGCATATTTGACTTTTCGGTGCAAACTGTATAATCTTGCTCTATCACTGTTCAGGAGGTATCTTTATGGCTGATAGGATAAGGGTGGCTCTCATCGGGGCGGGGAGAACCGGCACCCCTCTTCTCAAGGAGTTCCTCAAGTACAGGTATGTGGAGGTTGTCGGAGTCGCAGACATAAACCCTGCTGCGGAGGGCATAAGGCTTGCAGCAAAGAAGGGGATATTCACGACGACAAAACCCATGGATATCGTGAGGAGGGCTGGTGACATCGATATCCTGATCGAGGTTTCGGGCGACAGGAAACTCAAGAGGAGTTTGAAGAACCACTTTGAGAAAACCGGGAACAAGAAAACGATCATTATGCACGACCTCATAGTGCGTCTTTTTATCAGCGTCTGCACAAAGAAAGCGAAGCTGATCCCGGGCTTCCACCCGGAGGACATAGGAGTAGGAAGTTAATTCGGGCCGTTTCGCAAAGGTAAATGGGGAAGGGAAGCGTTCATGCTCTCCTTCCTCTTTCACTTCAAACCCAGCACGTCCTGCATATCATAAAGGCCGGCCGGTTTACCATGGACCCATATGGCCGCCTTCAACGCCCCTCTCGCGAAGGTATCTCTACTGGATGCCCTATGGGTGATCTCGATCCTTTCACCCATGCCGCCGAAGAGCACCGTATGCTCGCCCACTATGTCTCCCGCGCGGATGGTCTGGATCCCTATCTCTTTCTTTGTCCTCTCTCCTATCATCCCCTTTCTCGCATATACCGCCACATCATCGAGATCCCTCTTCATGGCATCGGCGATTACCTGCGCCATTTTCATCGCTGTGCCGCTTGGGGCATCTTTCTTCATCCTGTGGTGGGCTTCGATTATCTCAATGTCGTAGTCGTCCCCCAGAACCCTCGCCACGTCCCGCAGTACCTTCAAGAGAAGGTTCACACCGAGGCTCATATTCGACGCCATGACGCAGGGAGTCTTCTTGGCAAGAGCCTCCACTTCACTCATCTGATCCTTTGTAAAACCTGTTGTTCCTATCACCATCGCCTTTCCTCTTTCAGCGGCTGCCCTCAGGTGTTCGAGAGTCGAGGTGGTGTGGGTGAAGTCAATTACGACATCAGTTTCGTCGAGTACTTCTTCAATGTTGTCACGTAAAATCACGCCTGTATCACCTATGCCTGCGATAATCCCGGCGTCTTTGCCGATATCCTTATGGTCCTTTTTTTCGAATGCGCCGGTGAGTTTGAGAGACCCATATTCGCGGGAAAGTGCTGCAATCCTGCTCCCCATCTTTCCCATAGCGCCCGCAACAGCGATCCTTGTCATGATGACCTCCTCCTTATCAATATCTTTACAGCCGTCATTGCGAGCGGAGTGAAGCAATCTCCGGAGCAAGTAATAATCGGATTGCTTCGTCGTCCCGAACGTCTTCAGGACTCCTCGCAATGACAGCGAGGAACGCCGCTCTTGTCGCTATTGGTCCTTCTTGTCCTTTTCTGCCTTTTCTTGTCTCTCCCCTTCCTCTTCTTTCTTTTCTTCACATTCAATCCTGTAATCTCCCGAAGCCCATTTCCCCAGGTCAATGAGCTTGCAACGTTCGGAGCAGAAGGGTCTCCACGGGTTTTCCTCCCATGTGGTAATTCTCTTGCACATGGGGCACGTAATTCTCATTCCGCAGTATTGTGAACCGTTCTGTTAATATTTTTCAAGCCTTTGATAAGGAGGTCCGAGGCGAGACCGTTCACCAGACCCGTTATCGTCCCGATGAGTACGAGGATGGGCGCTATAAGAAGTACCGGCTCGATCTGCCGGACGAACAGTGCATAGGCGAGGAAGAGCTGCGCGAGGTTGTGTAAGAGCGAGCCTATGAGGCTCAGCCCTACTGGGCCAAAAATCCCCGGAAACAGGGAGAATGCAGAACCCATGGCAAGAAGGCTTGCCAGCCCCCCGCCCAGGCTCAGGAAAAAACCTGGCCCGAGGAACGAACCTGAGAAAATGGAGGCAATTACAACACGGATGAGCGTCACCATCGCTGCGGCCCTGAACCCGAAAAGCATGAATGCTGTCAAACTTATGATGTTAGCGAGACCTGCCCTTACCCAGGGTATTGGCATAGGGATCAGACTCTCGAACCCGTGAAGGGCAAGCGCATAAGCCGAGAGTATGGCGATCCGGTATTTATCCTGAGACTGCATCCACTTTCCTGTCCTCCGGTCTTCCCGGCTCCCCCACTATTATATATATCCTTGCTGGAAGGCAGAGGATAACCCCCCTGATTATCCACCCCTGGCGCTCACAGAGCCTGTTGGGACATGTGGGATTCACTACCCTGACCTTTCCATTACGTATCTCAACCGTTAAACGGCCCGAGGCTCCTTCCACATTTACCTTCCTGTCGGACTGCAAAGGATATCTGTAAGTGGCCTTCCCCTCCACTTCTATGATCACCCATTGTGATCGGGGAAGAACTTCCTTTATAAAGAAGATGCCGGCGATTGAAGCGCAAAGCAGGAGCAGGAGGAGAATCCTGTCCCCGGGAGTTGTTCCGTTAATTGTTTCCCTGAGGCTCAATGCCGCCCTTCATGGCCGGGCTTGTGTGCATTCTCCCGTCCCTGTCTATGATGAGCCCCTCAAAGCCCATTCGTTTCAAGACGTCCATCCCTTTATCCGGACCAAGGACGAAGACCGCAGTGGAGAAGGAATCGGCGAAGACCCCCTCGGGCGCCATTACGGTAACACTCCTGCATCCATCAGCAGGGTATCCTGTCCTCGGGTCGAGAATATGATGGTATCGCTTGTCTCCGATAAAGAAATACCTTTCATAATCCCCTGAGGTTGAGATCGCCATATCCCTCAGCTCCACCGTGGCCACTATCTCATCATCCTTCCCTTTCTGTCTCGGATTTCGTATTCCGACCCTCCACGGTTTCCCGTCGGGTTTGCTCCCGAAGGCCTTTATGTCACCGGCAACGGCGACAAGGCCAGACCCGATCCCTGCTGCCCTGAGCGTTTCTACGGCCTTGTCGGCGGCATACCCCTTTGCGATAGCACCGAGGTCCATGAGCATGCCCTTCTTCCCCAGACCCACGGAGGATTTCTCCCTTTTGACGGTAATCCACCTGTAATTGACGAGGCCCAGCCTTTCCCTGACGGACTCTTCATCGGCTTTCCTGCCTCCCGGGAAGTCCCACAGCGAGATCTCTGGCCCTATTGTGATATCGAAGGCGCCTCCGGTTTTTTCAGACGTGTAGAGCGCCTTTTCGATCACCTCGATTGTCTCAGGAGAAACAGGGGTCTCCTGTACGCCCGCGTTTCTGTTTATGAGAGAAAGCTCGCTCTTTTCCGAGAAGAAGTTGAACAGTCCATCAAGTCTTCTCACCTCTCCAAATGCCTTCTCCATCGCCCTGTCCGCCTTTTCGGGCGAATCAGCCACCACGGTAACAGTGACAAGCGTATCCATGAGAAGCATGGATTTCTTGTAAATACGGTCTTTCTTGGGGGAACATGAAAAAAGAATAGTGGAAACCAGAAAGAAAAAAAGCATTCCCTTGACTTTGAACTTCAAACTTTGAACTTTGAACCTGTTAATCACGCCACCCTCATCATTCCGGCAGAGAGCTTGTGTTTCAGGAACTTCCCCGTGTACGAATCAGGATTGAGGGAGACATCCTCGGGGCTCCCCGATGCGATCAACCGTCCTCCCCCTTCCCCTCCTTCAGGACCAAGGTCGATGATGTAATCGGAGGACTTGATCACGTCCAGGTTGTGTTCGATCACGATCACAGTGTTGCCCCTGTCCACGAGACTGTTCAGGACATCGAGGAGCTTCTGGATGTCGACAAAGTGAAGACCTGTAGTGGGTTCATCGAGTATATAGAGGGTGTTGCCGGTCGACCTCTTAGCGAGTTCCCTCGAAAGACGGAGTCTCTGTGCCTCACCGCCGGAAAGGGTGGGCGCCGGCTGTCCCAGCTGGAGATATCCGAGTCCCACATCCTCAAGTATCCCGAGTTTTTGCCTAACCACCGGAATGGCTGTGAAAAATTCAAGAGCCTCCGACACGGTCATTGAGAGTACTTCTGAGATATTCTTTGATTTATACCGTATGTTCAGGGTTTCACTGTTGTACCTCTTTCCTTTGCATATACCGCACTGGACATATGCATCCGGAAGAAAATGCATCGCGACCTTCAGGATGCCGCCGCCGTGGCACTTCTCGCATCTTCCTCCAGAGACGTTGAAACTGAATCTCGAGGATGTGTATCCTCTCACCTTTGATTCCTGGACCTGGGCGAACAGATCCCTGATATGGGTGAAGACCCCTGAATATGTCGCCGGGTTGGACCTCGGCGTCCTTCCGAGCGGTGCCTGGTCGATGCAGATAATGTTATCTATTTTTTCGATTCCCACGATGGATTCGTGCTTCCCCGGCGTAAGATGACTCTTGTGGATGCTCCGCATAAGCGCCTTATAGAGGATCTCGATGATGAGGGTGCTCTTGCCCGAGCCGGAGACGCCAGTGACGCACGTGAAGATCCTGAGTGGAATGCGCACATCAATATCCTTGAGATTGAATTCCGCCGCACCCCTGATTTCAAGGAAATCAGCGGGCTTTCTCCTCTTCCGCGGCAGAGGTATTAAGAGTTCCCCTTTGAGATACTTTCCGGTTATGGACCTTTCATCGGACTGTATCTGCGCGGGGGTTCCTCCGGCCACAACCCAGCCTCCCCTGGCGCCCGCCCCCGGACCGATATCGATTACATGATCCGCCCATCGTATGGTTTCCTCGTCATGCTCCACCACGATGACTGTGTTGCCGGCATCCCTGATGGATGAAAGACTCTCGAGGAGCCTTGTACAATCCCTTGGATGGAGACCTATGCTCGGTTCGTCAAGGACATATAGCACCCCGGTAAGTGAAGAACCCATCTGGGTTGCAAGGCGTATCCTCTGGGCCTCGCCTCCCGAAAGGGTGAGGGACATCCTGTCCAGGGTTAGATACCCAAGACCCACCTTCATGAGAAAATTAAGCCTGTCGCTCACTTCCTTCAGTACCCTAAATGCTATTGTCTTTTCCCTTTCGGTCAGAGCGAGGACATTGATGAATGAAAAGGCCTCCTCAACGGTCAGGCGCGAGAATTCCCCGATATTTCTGCCCTGGATCTTTATGCTCAAGGCTTCCTTTCTCAGCCTAAGGCCGCCACACTCCTTACATTGCCTCATCTTTGAAGGAAGCACAAGTAACTCTTCGGCATCCATCCCCGCGGCGCTTGAGACCTCATCGCCTTCTCCTATGCCAAGGATGCCGAGTCCCCGGCAGCGCGGACAGGCGCCGTATGTGCTGTTGAATGAGAAAAGCCGGGGGTTCACCTCCGGGAAGCTTGCGCCGCAGTTCTGGCAGGCCATCGCCTTGCTGAATGGAATGTCCCTGTCTTCGGACACCAGATTGATTACAACGGTATCAGAATATCTCAGGGCGAGGTCGATGGCTTCCCTTATCTTCTTCTCTATGCCGTGCTTGATAATGAGCCTGTCGATAACGACCTCTATGGTATGCCTTTTCTGTTTCTTGAGGCTGAGTTCCTCGGTAAGGTCCGCTATTACGCCGTCTATCCTCGCCCTCACGAAGCCCTCATTCCTCATCTCGGCAAGCTCTTTCTTGTACTCTCCCTTTCTGTCCCGTACGATAGGTGCGAGGACCTGGAGCCTCGTACCGGGCGGCATGGACATCACGGAGTCGAGGATGCTCCCGATGTCTCTTGTCGAAATTGTGCCTCCGCAGTTGTAACAGAATGGTCTGCCGATTCGGGTATAGAGAACGCGCATGTAGTCATATATTTCTGTTATGGTTCCGAGGGTGGAGCGCGGGCTCCTTGTGACGGTCTTCTGATTGATGGCGATTGAAGGAGAAAGGCCCTCGATAGAATCAACATCGGGCTTCTGGAGCTGCTCAAGGAACTGGCGTGCGTATGCTGAGAGGCTCTCCACATACCGTCTCTGTCCTTCAGCGTAAATGGTGTCTATGGCGAGGGAGGATTTGCCTGAGCCTGAAGGACCTGTGATGACTGTCATCTTTTCCCTGGGGATTGACACGTCGATGTTTTTGAGATTGTGCTCTCGTGCGCCCTTTATGACAATAAAGTTTTGCATGACGGCAATTCTTACTATAACGTAAAAATGGAATGCTTTCAACGTGGTGCATGGGCGGTTTGCCGCACCAATGCCGCACTTTGGCTAGCCCATTTCAGCCAGATATGACACATCTGTCACGAAAAACCTGACAGGATTGTCACGGCCTTTCGTAAATGATGAGATATTGAATGATTTCTGCATTGGCATAAGGATTGCTTTTATGAAGTCCCGATTAGGACTTGCTCATTAAGAAATCGCAATGTTGTAAGACAAATTCCTACAACCTTGTAGGATAAATTCAATTGACAATTGTCTGCATCGGTCTAATGCTTATAGTGTATGGGAGAGATGAAAGCTGTGTTCGGGTGATGCCTTAGAACCGAGGACAAGGCCTTTTTGAAAGACAGGTTTTTCAGGGAAGGAAACAGGAAAAAGGAGGTTTCATGAGAAACAGGCGAATCAGTTATTTCAGGGGACCGGCGATAATGTTTCTGGTTGCGGCAGCGTTTTTTGGCTGCCTCTTTTTTCAGACCGGCGTCCAGGCTTTTACCCTAAATGTAATTGACGGAAACGGCAACCCCATTGTCGGTGGTTTCAGATGGCTCCTTGAAGAAGACAACACCAATCAGTCTCCTCCAGGCGTACGGGTGAACAACAGCATAGGCGTCGATATACACAAGAGCCATGCACCTCTTGTTTCCAAAGGAAATGCCGCCGGGGATTATGTGATTATCAACTCAGACATCAACGGCTCTCCCCTTGATCCCGGAAAAAAATATTATGTCTCAGTTGTTCCCGACTCAGGATACACGATGAGCGGCGCGATGGTCGCTCCTGGCCAGGCAGCGGTGACGGTCAAAGTGCACAGCCTTCCCATACCTACAGCACAGATATCCGTTCTTGTCTTTGAAGATCATAACACCATTAATAACGTCTATGACCCCGGCGAGCGTGGACTTGAAGGGTTCACGATACTCATCTCCGACCTTGCGGGGCCTGTTTCCCAGGACGCATTCGGGAACCCGCTCGGAACCGAGTACGATGCAGGCGGCAATCCCATCCCGGGATCGGGCAACGGAGTGATCATGACGTGCACTGCCGCCGAGGTGGCAGGAGGATTGAGGGGATGTACCACCGTCGGTGAGGTGGTGATCAAGAACCTGCCGCCTGGGAAATACGGAGTCAGGGCGGTGCCACCTGCGGGTTCGAACTGGATCCAGACCTCCACTATCGAAGGAACGCTTACGGTGGACGCATGGGTGAAAGCAAATGAACCGAGGAAGTTTTTTGAAGGTTTCGGCACAGGGTTCTATCATGTATTCCTCGGCTTTGTGGAACCGGGGAGCTTGCCTTGGGCGACTAATCCTCCCGGCGGGTCGGGTACTATTCAGGGCAGGAATGTCTTCAATCACTTCTCCCGCCCACCCACTCTTCAGGGGTTCTTCCCCGGACCCCCCGTGGAAGGCTGCTGGGTCGGCCTGAACGACCTCGTGACCAAGAGAGGTCTCATCGCCGTTCCCTGCGATGGAAACAGCAATTTCACAATTGCCGGAGTGCCTCCCGGAACATATCAGCTCGTGACATGGGACAAGAACCTCGACGCCCTGTTCGGGTTCAATCTTGTGACCGTCCCGGCCGGAGGCGGAATTGTGAATCTTGGTAATGTGCTTTCCTACAGGTGGTTCGGTACTTTGATGGGGACAGTGTTTTATGATGCCAACCAGAACGGGTTCCGCGAGCCCACAGAAACCGGGCTGCCGGATCAGGTGCTTAACATTCGTTTCCGCGACGGCTCGATGTACCAAACGACAACCACCGATATGATGGGGGAATACGCCTTTACAGAGGTCTTTCCTTTTTTCAAGTGGCTCATAGCTGAGGTGGATTTCGCCCGATATAAGGCAACAGGCATGACAACTGCCGTGGATTACGGCGGCGCGATCCCTCTTGCAAGCGGCTGGACCGTGCCTTCCTTTGATATGCTTAACCCTCAGCCGCAGGCGAGAGTTAACCCGAATACCGGCAACAACCTTTCAAGGACAGAGAAGGGGCCTGTTCTTACTCAGGCCATGCACCTCTTTCTCAATCAGACTAACATAATCGATTGGGGTAAAGCTGACTATAGCCTCGGCCAGAACGGAGGTATTACAGGCGTTGTATATTATTCCACAACGAGAGCTGAGAACGATCCGCGATACGGAGCACCGGAACCATGGGAGCCGGGAATCCCGAGGGTTCAGGTCAATCTGTACAAAGATACGGACGCGGATGGCCTCATTGACGATATAAATGGGGTACCTGGAATCCAGCTGGCCGATGTCGATAACTTTCCCCTGGATAATTTTCCGGGGCCTGAAGACATCGACAGGAACGGCAACGGGATATTCGATTTAGGCGACGCGATAGATGTTACCCACACAGACAGCTGGGACGACAATACTCCGACAGGATGCATCCAGAATCTCCCGGTAATCAACGGCAAGCCCGTGAGGGAATGCTTCGACAACTTCGGCACATGGAACCAGGTGCGTCCGGGCGTGTTCGACGGCGGGTACGCTTTTCCTACCAGCACGACCATAGTTCTTTCACAGGGCACATATATCGTGGAGACTGTTCCGCCTCCTGGGTATGAGATCGTGAAGGAGGAGGACAAGAACGTTGATTTCGGTGAGGATTATATTCCCCAGTTGCTTCCTCCTGCCTGTGTCGGGGACGACCATGTAGTGCCCCCCGAACTAGCCCTCTTCCCGGGTGTGCCGGGTGCTTTTGCGGGCCAGACCAGGCCCCTTTGCGATAAGAAACAGGTTCTTGTGACGCAGAGCAGAAACGCTGCTGCCGACTTCTTCCTTTTCACAGAGGTACCGAAGGCGGCGCGTGCAGTGGGTTTCGTCAACAACGACCTCGCGGCCGAGTTCGACAAGAACAGCCCTATTTATGGAGAGAAATCTGCCCCTGCCTGGATACCCATATCGATTCAGGACTGGACAGGACATGAAGTTGCAAGGGTGTACGCAGACGAGTGGGGTTCCTATAACGCCATGATACCTTCCACCTATACCATGAATGTCCCGGCTCCTTCAGGCGTTTCTCCGAATATGCTGACACTTGTGCTGAATCATCCTATCCGTCCTGACGGCTCTATTGATCCCTTCTATGACCCGAACTACGCCACATCACCTTGGACGTTCCAATTCATGCCTGCGACCACGAGCTATCTCGACACGCCGAATGTCCCTCTTGCCGCATTCGTCGGCTATCCCAGAGGACAGGTTGATATGGAGCCCGCGGACAAAACGCCGGTAATATCGAAGGTGAGCGGGCCTGAAGGAGGACCTCTCGTATGCAACACGGGAGGCTCCCTTACCATTAGCTCTTCAGGTTCTGTGCAGGTGCCCAACCCTGACTATAATCCTTCGGTTCCGGGAAGTACCGCTCTTATTACGCGGGATTACGGATTCGGAGCAACGCAGGGAAGTGTGAAGGTGGGCAATACGAGCCTCGCAATTACAAGCTGGAGCAACACGGTCATCTCTGCCACGGTACCGGCAGGAACGCCCACCGGACAGCTTGCAGTCACAAGGGCTGACAATAGCAGGTCTTCTGAAATAGGAGTGACCGTCCATGTCGTTGACTGCGCGACTGTGACAAGACATCACGTTTCGCCAGGACAGTCGATTCAAGCGGCTATCGATGCGGCTTCCCCCGGAGATATCATCCTTGTTAATCCGGGAACATACCATGAGAACGTCATCCTTTATAAGAACGTTGTTCTGCAGGGCTCGGGAGCAGGCGCATCCATGGGGGATTTGAATGCGACGATTATCTATGCAAATCCAAGCCCTGCTGACAGTCTTGCGGCATGGCACAATAAGGTTAGTCTGATAAGGGGCAATGACCCGTTCATTGCGAATGAAGCACCCGGAATAATGGTCTTCGGTGACATAGCAGGCTCAGGCTTCTCCCTCACACCGGCGACTACTCCCCGTATCGACGGTTTCCAGATATTCGGGGCCATTCAGGGAGGCGGTATCTACCTTTACAATCAGGCCCATCAGATGGTGATCAGCAATAACAGGATAAGAGGCAATCAGGGAAGCTACGGCGGCGGTATCACCGTTGGGGTGCCTGATGCCGGGACCGGGGCGTTCAGTAACTCTAATGTTACTGTCCAGTTCAACAGGATTACCGGCAATGGGGGAGTTTTCGGTGCAGGCGGAGTGGAGCTTGCCGCCGGTTCCGACAATTATATTGTTCAGAACAACATAATCACCGGCAATCTGTCCCGCTGGAACGGCGGGGGCATAGCCCATTATGGGTTGAGCGACAATGGGCTTATTGCTAAGAACAAGATCACTTTTAACGAAGTGTTCTTCGGTGTGGCGGTCGGCGGCGAAGGAGGGGGTATCTTCATAAGCGGCGAGATCGCCAACGGAAATCTGCCTGGCGCTCTTGGGGACGGGGCCGGCAATGTGACGATCAACGGAAACCTGATCCAGGGCAATCTTGCAGGTGCAGGAAGCGGCGGAGGAATCAGGGCGCTCTGGTTCAATGGCGCCGATGTCCCCGACCCAATGCCGGACTACGCCCTTAACATCTTTAACAACGTGATGGCGAATAATGTAGCCGGATTTGCAGGCGGAGGCATTGCGCTGCAGGACGTGGCGGCGGCCAATATCATCAACAATACCATCGCATACAACGACAGCACGGCCACAACAGCGAACGCCTTTGCTCCCGGCAGCCTGAGTTCAACGCCCCAGGGAGCGGGCATTGTCTCGAATGTTCATTCAGCAGAACTTGCGGCAGCCACCGGCCAGACATTTTCCAATCCCCTTCTTGCAAACAATATCATCTGGCGCAACCGTTCATTCTATAACAATCATACCCTCAACGCGGGCGCAGGGGGGCTGGCTCCCAACCCGGCCGGTCCCTATTGGGACCTTCAGGTTTCAGGGACTGCCGGAACCATGAATCCAATGTATTGCCTCCTTACGAGTACGACCGGCTATGATCCTTCCAACGTCTCCGGGGATCCGATGTTCGTCCTTGGATACACAAATTCACTTGCATCGTCAACGGTCCTGGATGAAGCCGGTAACGCGATCACGGTGCGGTACACGCCCCTGAGGGAAAACGCAGGAAACTACCACATCCTCGGAACATCGCCGGCTGTTGACAAGGGAGCCAATACCTATCTCGCATCTTTCCCTGTGCTGAACAGTGACTATGACGGAGACGTGAGGCCGAGTCCCGGAACGGGGATTTCAGACATAGGAGCAGACGAAATCAGCAAGACCACGGGTCTCCTTACAATCCAGAAAACAGGCACGGGAACGGGCACGGTGACGAGCGGCGACGGTCTCATCAACTGCGGGGCCAGCTGCTCGGCGAATTATCCCCTGGGGACAGTGGTGACCCTCAATGCGCTACCCACTACGGGATCTGTTTTCGCAGGGTGGTCGGGCGCCTGTACGGGCACGAATCCGACATGCCAGGTCACAATGAATGCCGACAAGACGGCAACGGCAATGTTTAACGTAGCACCGGCGTGTACTTATTCCATTACCCCGACTTCCCAGAACTTCGGCTCCGGAGGAGGCACCGGTAATGTGAATGTGACAGCCACTGCCGGATGCAACTGGACCGCTGTAAGCAACGCGGCGTGGATCACGGTCACCGGAGGTGCAAGCGGGACGGGCAACGGTGTTGTCACTTACTCCGTGGCTGCGAATACAGGCGGCGCAAGGACGGGGACGGTCACGATCGCAGGCCAGAATTTCACTGTGTCGCAGGCAGGAGCAGGCGTTACCTGTACATACTCGATCACCCCGACGTCCCAGGTGTTCCGTTCAGGCGGAGGCACCGGCAGCGTAAGCGTGATAACCACGTCAGGGTGCGAGTGGACGGCAAACAGCAACGCCGGATGGATCAAGCTCACCGGAGCAAGCAATGGAAAGGGCAGTGCGACGGTGACCTACTCGGTATCGGCGAATATCACCGGTATGACGAGGACAGGAACGATAACTATCGCGGGAAAGACGTTCACTGTTACCCAGTATTAGGATGGCTATGTTTCAGACACTATTCTTAAAGGATGCTTCCCCCGGTTCGACCGGAGGCGCGGGCCTGAAAAGGAGTGATGATATGAGACTGAATTGTCGTTACGTGCAATACCTCTTTGCATTGCTTTTTGTGGCAGTGTTGATGATGCCGGCGGAAGGCGCGGTAAATATTCAGTGTCCCTGTCCCCCCGGCACCCCTGTTCAGCCCCCACCACCCGTGGGATCAGGGAATATTGAATGCACCATCGGCTTGAGGAATATCGCCTGCAAACATCTCACCGCGGGGGATGGTTTTGTAAAGATGGCGGACGGCAGCGATATCTATATCTTCGGGTTCTCCGACGTCACGGGGCTTCAGGCGGACCAGGTTATGAACGCCGGGATGCTGGCGGCGAATTTCTCCGCGCCTACAATCATCGTGAGGGAAGGGCAGGAACTGTATCTGACCCTCACCAATGTGGGCATGGTGATGAGGCCGGACCTCTTTGACCCTCATACTGTCCATTATCACGGATTCCCTAATGCCTCTTCGGTATTTGACGGCGAGCCTATGGCGTCAATATCAGTCAATATGGGGGCGAGCCTCACTTATTATTACAACATTGTCGAGCCGGGTACGTATATGTATCACTGTCATGTCGAGGCCACGGAGCATATGCAGATGGGCATGCTCGGCAATCTCTTTGTGACACCCGCACAGGACGGGACTACCATCAACGGTTTTTCGAAGTTCGCCTATAATGATACGGACGGCTCCACAGGGTATGATGTTGCATACCCCGTTCAGATCGTAGCCTTCGATCCCATATTCCATGAGGCGGACCTTATCATTCAGCCTTTGCCTTTTGCTTCAATGTTCGATTCCTACGGGATGCTGAACGGAAGGGGATATCCGGACACAATAAACACCTCGGTGATCTTCAACAAAGACGGGATGCCTTCTCAGCAGATGAACGCGTTGATTACAGCAACCAAAGGTCAGAAAATACTCCTTCGGGTCTCCAGCCTCTCCACAGTCGATTTCAATACGTTGATATCTCCCTCTATCCCGATGAAAGTGGTGGGAAGAGGTGCGAGAATAGCCAGGGGCCCGGACCCCGACGGCGCCGGGCCGCTTCAGGGAAAGAACCTCTACTACACCACGAACTCCCTTACCCTCGGAGGCGGGGAGTCGTTTGACGTAATCCTTGATACATCCGCTGTTCCCGCAGGAACATACTTCCTGTACTCTTCAAATCTTCACAACCTTAGCAACGACAGCGAGGATTTTGGAGGGATGATGACTGAAATCGTTGTGAACCCGTGAGTGAGAATGATCAGGAGGAAAGATATGAATAATCAAGCTCAAAAGCACAAGAGGATGCTCATTATGCTAATGGCTGCGCTCCTGGTCGCTATTCCCGCGACCGGGGTGGCTGTTATTGATGGCATCAGCGGAACAACATTCAGCCTGACGGCAAAGGATGGTTATATCAACACAGGGGACGGAGATTCGGTTTACATGTGGGGATATGCCGACGGGGCAGGTCCAATGCAGTATCCCGGACCAACCCTGATCCTCAACCAGGGAAGTGTTGTTACGGTGACCCTGACTAACCAGCTGGCCGTTCCTGTTTCGATTGTTTTTCCCGGGCAGGATGTCACTGCCACGGGAGGGATGCCGGGGTTGATCACCCGGGAAGCGCCTCCCGGCGGTAGCGTCACTTATACGTTCACAGTCTCACAGCCTGGGACGTACATGTATCACAGCGGAACGCGTCCTGACCTTCAGGTCGAGATGGGGCTAATAGGTGCGATAGTCGTTAGACCGGCACCAGGGCCAAATTGTCCAGCTCCGGCCCCGGACCCTTCGAAGCCGAGCAGGGGATACGCCTATTGCAGTCCTGATGCCTACTTCGACAGGGAATACCTCTTTCTCCTTTCCGATATGGACCCGTCGATCCATCAGCTTGTGGAGACGGGTAAAATGGAGAACGTAGACAATACGATGCGCTATCCGGTTTTATGGTTCATCAACGGGAGAAATCTTCCCGACACGCTGGCACCTGCCTTTGCATCCTGGCTTCCGAACCAGCCGTATAACATCTTTCCTCAGATGCATCCGTTTGAGAAGGTGCTGATGAGGATCATCGGCGGCGGAAGAGATCCACATCCATTTCACACTCATGGCGCAAACCACCTCATCATCGCGCGCGACGGCAGGCTTCTGAAAACCACGGCGGCCACTTTACCGGACCTGGCCGAGTCCGATTTCACTACAACCTCCGTTCCCGGAGAGACAGTCGATGCTATTTACGTATGGACCGGCGAGAAGCTGGGCTGGGACATTTACGGCCATACTGATCCCACGTCTCCTTGCGATCCGACAGTGGAGTACTGTCCTGACCACGGCAAGCCTTTTCCCGTAGTCCTCCCCAATCAGCTGGACCTGACCAATGGGATGTTCTGGAGCGGGAGTCCTTTCCTCGGAATTGAAGGTACTCTTCCTCCCGGTGAAGGCGGCTTTAATCCCTATGCCGGAATATTTATGATGTGGCACTCCCACAATGAAAAAGAATTGACGAATAACAATATTTTCGTCGGTGGCATGGCAACAATGGCGGTAATCCAGCCACCCGCCGCGCCGATCCCGTAATGAGGAGGATGAAATGAAAATGAAGGACATCTTGTCGGTCGGCAAACTCGGAGCGGTTGTTCCTATGCTGATGGTCGTCACCATTCTTGCGGCGGGAATATCCCATGGCGCCAGTGTTGACGTTTATCTCAAAGCAGGGGTGACCACAAAGACTATTAACGGTGCTGCAATTGCTATGTGGGGCTTTGCTCAGTGTACGGACGGAACCTTTGCCTCTTGCGGGGCCGTATCAGTGCCAGGTCCGGCCCTGACGGCTACCGAAGGTGATGCTCTGAATATCCATCTCAGAAACGATCTTACCGGGCCATTCACCGAGCCTGTTTCGATCGTTATACCTGGCCAGATTACTGCCATGAATCCGGTCTGGATTGACGGCCTCGGAAATGTTGTCTCCACCGGCTCACGGTTGCCGGGCGACGTCACTTCGAGGGTGAGGTCTTTTACGGCGGAGACGCCTGTAGGTGGAACCTCGACTTACACCTGGAGTAACGTTAAGTCGGGAGCGTACATATATCAGAGTGGTACACACCCGGCGGTTCAGGTACAGATGGGCTTATATGGAGTCCTCGAAGTCTTGCCGGTGACACCAGCCCGGGCTTACGAAGATCCTTCAACCGCTTATGATGCAAGGGTGGCACTTTTATTCAGTGAAATCGATCCCGCCCTTCACAACGCAGTTGCGACAGGCACATACGGCCCCCCAGCTGGACCCGGAAGGATGACGAGCACAGTCAATTATAATCCCGCCTACTTCCTCATTAATGGAGAACCGTACACGGCCGGTCTTGCGCCGATACCAGCTGGCCTTCCCGGGCAGAAGGTGCTTGTCCGTTTCCTTAATGCGGGGCTGGAATCGAAGGTTCCTACGCTCCAAAATCAATATATGACAGTGATCGCTGAAGACGGCAACCTCTATCCCAATCCGAAGGAACAGTACTCTGTATTTCTGCCCGCAGGGAAAACTCTCGACGCAATTATGTCTTCTGCAAGCGCAGGATATATTCCAGTATATGACAGAATGCTGAACCTGACAAGCGGACCTGCATCGCCTGGAGGCATGCTGAGGTACCTGGAAATTGCCTCGCTTAACAAGTATGTTCTTACGGTGAACAAAGCAGGTTCAGGGACCGGGATAGTGGAGGCGACGAGTCTTCCCGGAGGCATAAGCTGCGGACTAACCTGCAATAGGGCATACAACGAGGGTACTATGGTTAAACTCAATGCGACACCTGCGGCAGGTTCGGTATTCGCCGGCTGGTCCGGGGCATGTGCCGGCACTGGTCCGACGTGCATTGTCACCATGGACGCCGCCAAGACAGTTACGGCAACTTTCAATGTTTCCGGTTCATGGATCACGGTGCTATCACCTAACGGAGGAGAGAACTTCCAGATTGGTACTACCCAGACGATTCGGTGGTCCTACAGCGGAACTCCCGGTACTGCTGTGCATATTCAGCTGCTCAAGGGGGGGGCGATTTATTCGACTATCACTAACAGTACCCCTATAGGTTCCGGTCAGTACAACTGGAACATCGGCAGATACGCTGCCGGTAGTACGTACACGATAAAGATAACAAGTACGACAAACAGTCTTTACACAGACACGAGTGACGCTGCGTTCACTATATCCGGGGCTGGATGTGTCTATTCGATCTCGCCCACATCCATCTTCTTCCCAGTTGCAGGAGGCACTGGAAACGTGAATGTTACTGCATCTGCCGGATGTGCCTGGACGGCTGCAAGCAATGTGCCGTGGATAGCGATAACGGCGGGTGCAACCGGGACGGGCAGCGGGACAGTGACATACACTGTCTTTGCCAACACGGGAAATCTGAGAACCGGCACAATGACCATCGCAGGGAAGACCTTTACAGTGACACAGGACGGCAGTGGAGCCTGCACATATGCCATAGTTCCGACAAATCAGATCTTTAATGCAGCCGGAGGCTCAGGGAGTGTTACTGTAACCGCCCCTGCAGGATGCGCCTGGACTGCCGTGAGCAATGCTGCATGGATCACCGTTACAGGCGGAGCAGCCGGAAGCGGCAATGGTACGGTCACCTATTCGGTGGGCGCTAATGCGGGCGGTGCAAGAACCGGAACAATGACTATTGCAGGGCAAACGTTCACGGTGAATCAGTTGGCGCCGGTTGCTTGCACATATTCGTTGTCTCCAACGAGTCAGGCGTTTCTTGGTGCTGGGGGTACCGGCAGTGTGGCCGTGACAGCGCCGGCAGGTTGTGCATGGACCGCGGCGAGCAACGCCGCCTGGATCGCTGTTACCGGCGGGGCCGGGGGTAACGGCAACGGGACGGTGAATTATTCCGTAGCGCCGAACGCCGGGAATCAGAGGACAGGGACAATTACTATCGGAGGACAGACATTCACGGTGATTCAGGGCGGCGTTACAGTATCGGGCAAGATATTGAACGCCTCCGGTATTCCAATTCCCGGGGTTCTGCTTACTCTTACAGGCCCGGTGACGACAACCACCACTACCGACAGATCGGGCGAGTACCAGATCAGGGGCGTGCCCGACGGCGGCTATATATTGACGCCGAGCCTGACAGGCTACGGCTTTACGCCTGCAAGCAGGTCATTCACTGTAAGCGGAAACAATGTTGAGGCACAGAACTTTACCGGAGCCAGATTGAGATAACGATCGGAGCCGGAGAATGCAAGTTCACCCTTGGTTCGATGTGAGGAAAGGGCCGGGTTGCTTTGGCAACCCGGCCCTTTAAAACCGGGAGCAGATATTTTCTCTCCTCAAGAATGCTATAGTAATTATTGTATTGTAAGAAGCGATTTCTTATGAAGACACGTAATCTTGCAGCGATAACTTCTTTTCTGTTTCTCTTCCTTGTTCCTCCTCAGGTCTTCTCCGAAGGCGGAACTAAAGAAGCTCCGGCTGCCGTGCAAAAAGGAGACCATGGCATTGAAAAGAGGTGGGGTGTGCAGATAATATCCTTACGGCTGTCTGCAGGAGGTGCCATGCTCGATTTCAGGTACAGGCTTACGGATCCTGAAAAGGCCAGGCCCCTCTTCGACCGCGGGATCAAGCCCTATCTTATCGATGAGACGAGCGGCGCCAAGCTTCTTGTGCCTAACGCCCCCAAGCTGGGAGCCCTCAGGCAGACCCCGAAGAATCCGGTTGCAGGCAAGAATTATTTTGTCCTTTTTACGAATCCGGGCGTTGTTAAGGCAGGGAACAAGGCGACCGTTGTTATCGGTGATTTTAGGGCTGAAAACCTCACCGTGGAATAGACAGAGTCAAGCCAATGTGACAACAGTCACGCCTGCCCCGCCTTCCGACTGTTCGCCCTTCCTGAAATGCTTTACAAGAGGGTGGTCTATGAGGTGTTCACGAACGGCCTTTGCAAGTATTCCAGTTCCGACCCCATGTATGATGGCAACCTCGGGGAGGCCCGCAAGGGAAGCGCGGTTCAGGAATGGTTCAAGACTCGACAGCGCCTCATCCACTCTCATCCCCATAAGGTTTAACCTTAAGGGAACCTCCTCTGCTCCCTCAATCCTCACTGCCCCCTCTTTCTCTTCCTTGATCCTCCCTCTCTGAGGCCCCGCATCAGCAGCCGGAACTTCTATTTCCTTTCCACCTGATCTCACTCTCAGACGCCCGCGTCTTTTGTCCACTTCGGTCACAAATGCGTCATAACCCAGGGATCTGACGAAGACCGTGTCTCCTGTCTTTATGGTCTCAAGAGGCAGGACGACAAGGTTGGCGGGGTTGAGTTCGAGGATCTTCTTCAGGATCTCCTCATGTTTTATCTCGACCTGCTTCATCAGATCGCGGCTCTTCTCTCTGTCTCTTCTCCTGATCTCTTCCAGGAAAGCATGCATCTCCCTCTTTGTTGCCGAGATAATCCCGGATGCCTCCCTGTATGCCTTGGCAAGTGTCTCTTTCTGCCGTCTTTCCGCCTCATTCAGTTGCTGCTCCAGAATGCGATTCTTCTCCTCCGCCTCCCTCTGCCGGATCATGAGTTCTTCAATGGCGCTTTCATAATGAGCCCTCTTTGCATTGAGGTCGGCAATGAGAGTGTCGAACTCAACCCTGATTTCCCCGAGGAGAGTTCGGGCCGATTCAATGACATGTTCCGGAAGGCCGTATCTCCTCGCTATTTCAAGGGCATGGGACCTTCCAGGCTCACCTATCCTCAACCTGTACAGAGGCGTAAGAGTACTTTCGTCGAATTCCATCGAGGCGTTGATCATACCCTCTGAGCGGTGCACGAACCCCTTTATATCGGTAAGGTGGGTAGTGGCAAAGAGAAGGGCGCCTCTTGCTTTTATCTCCTTGAGGACGGCGCAGGCGAGGGCGGCGCCTTCAGAGGGGTCGGTGCCGGTGCCGAGTTCGTCGATGAGCACAAGGGACTTAGCGTGAGCCTCCTTCAGGATCTCAGAGATATTCGAGATATGTGCCGAAAAAGTGGAGAGGCTGTTTTCGATGGACTGTTCATCGCCAATGTCGATGAGTACGGTATGGATGAAGGGGAAGCTCGATGACGAATCTGCAGGCACTGGCATGCCGGAGAGAGCCATGAGCTGAAGGAGCCCTATGGTCTTGATTGCGATGGTCTTCCCTCCTGCGTTGGATCCCGTGATGACCATCACAGTATTTTCCCCTCCTATGGCTACGTCAAGGGGCACAACTTCCCGTTCCGCCGCAGTCTTCCGGAATGCCAGGGACAACAAGGGATGACGAGCATTTACAAGACTGAGGATGCCCGAATCATTTATTCTCGGGGAGGCCATGTCGAGCTGGTCAGCAAACATCGAGATACAGTTCAGAACGTCAAGTGTGACTACGATCCTGAACTCGACGTCCACCTCATCAGCCGCCACCCTTATTCTTGAAGAGATATCCCTGAGGATACGTATCTCCTCCGCCTTCTGCTCTGCAATGAGGTTTTCGAGTTCATTTGAAAGGCTGATAATGGCGAGGGGCTCAATGAAAGCGGTCTCTCCCGAGCGCGACACGTCATGCACCACTCCGGGTACCTGTCCTTTGGAATCCATCCTCACCGGGATTACCCATCTACCGGAGCGCTGAGTGACAAAGTTATCCTGTAGGAAAGATGATATCCTTTCGTCCCTCATCATCTCCTCGAGCTTCTTTGCGATCCTGCCCTCGAGGCGGCGCACCTGCGCCCTCAACTCGGAGAGCGCGACCGAGGCGGAATCAAGGATATTACCCTCGCTGTCGATGGATCTCAGGAGCAAGGAAAGGATGTCCGGGAGGCCCGTAAGGGGGGCTGAAAGTTCCCTGAGCGAGGGGAGGTCTACCCTGCCCGAAAGCTGAGCGGATATGTCGGAACATATCGTGAAAAGGGGGATGAAATAGGAGAGTTCCTTCGATTCAAGGACAGCGCCTTGGGGCCTGATCTTTTCCAGAAGGGGGGAGATATCCTCGAAGTGAGTGAGCCTGAGGGGGCTCCCCTCATTGGAAATCCTCCGTATCTCTTCAATCAGGACAAGTCTCTTTTCGATCTCCTCAACGCTCCCTGAGGGAAGGATGCCGAGCACTGCCCTTGCGGAAGCGCTGCCGTGAGAAAACACGGCGATCAACCTGAGGAGCTTGGGAAACTCAAGGAGATTAAGAGAGTTTTCCTTTATCATTAAAGAGGGCGGTCAAACCCCTGTCAAAAGCGATTAAAGCCCGAGCCCTTCAATTATCCTCTTTTTCTGCTTTTCTATTATCTTCTGGCCGTAATCAAGGGACTTGATGACTTCCCTTTTGGCACTGTCGGAGAGCTCGACACCCCTCTCAATAATATCGGAGGCGGTGTCCTTTACCGTGCCGACGAAATCATCCACGGTCCGGATCGTATCCTCCACAAGCTCCACCGCGTCACGCCTTATTCGCTTCGCCGCCTTTGAAATATCCTTTCTTGTTTCGCGTCCGGACTTGGGCGCATAGAGAAGAGCAATCCCTGCTCCGATGAGTCCTCCCAGCAAAAAAGCGCCTGCAACGGCCCTGGTATCGTTATGCATAATCGGTCTCCTTTCCGCGATTCCTTATGATTTAACTCTATCAGGAATGGGCGTAAGAGTCAATTCCACTCGAGAGAGGTATCGGATGGGAAGAGTTCCTTGCCTGTCCGGCTTCCGGCTTGCTGTGAGGCGCAGAAAAAGCCGCAGGAAAGCGGAAATTGACTTTTCAGCGGTGAGTATGTCAAAGTACACCTGCTTGGAAGTTTTTGTCAGACGAAAGACCGCAAGAACTTTTGACGTTGCGGTCTTTTTTTTTGCATGGGCTTACAAACCCATGAAACATAAGGAGGGCAAGAGGATGTCGAAAAAGATCTATGTGGGGAATCTTCCGTACAAGGCAGATGAAGAGACCTTGAGGGACGCTTTCGGGAAAAACGGAGAGGTACTGTCAGTGAGGATTATTACTGACGTGATTACAGGCCGCTCAAAGGGCTTCGGCTTTGTCGAAATGGCTTCAGAGGAGGAAGGTGAGAAGGCTATTTCAAGCCTCAACGGGACCACACTGTTTGACAGAACCCTGACGGTTAGCGAGGCAAGGCCCCAGACAGAAAAAGGCGGCAGGGGGGAATGTAGAGGAGCCCATGGCAGGGGTGGAAGGAAACCGGGCAATTGGAGATAAGGGTAAACGGAAATGACCTTGAGAGGGCGCTAAAGCTTCTCAAGCGTCAGCTCCAGAAGGACGGTCTTCTCAGGGAACTGAAGAAGAGGCGTTTCTACGAGAAGCCCTCTGTCAAAATGAAGACAAAGCAGAGAGAAGCCCAGAAAAGAAGAGTGAAGAACGCGAGGCAGATGAGGAAAAACAGCCATCTCGGTTAGAGCTGTGCGATCCTCTCCGCATTGTTCGCCCACTTCTTACCGCACGGCCCGCATCAGGCCATTCATCGACAGATAAAACACACATACTTGGACAGGAGAGAAATGGATTGCAGGAAATTCTATGAGTTCGGGCTTTCGGACGAGGTGCTGAAGGCCCTTTCAGACATGGGGTTTGAGGAACCTACCCCTATACAGAAGGCAGCAATAGGTCATGCGCTGAAGGGCAAGGATATTATTGGCCTGGCTCAGACAGGCACAGGTAAAACCGCTGCGTTCGGAATACCGGTTATCGAAGGATGCAGGAGCGGAAGAGGCAAGAACCCCAGCGCCATCGTGCTTGCTCCGACGAGGGAACTTGCAGTGCAGGTAGCCCAGGAGTTGAACAGGATCGGCAGATACAGAGGGATCGTGTCGGTTCCCATCTACGGTGGGCAGTCGATCGAAAGACAGATAAAGAGTCTGCACAGAGGTGTGGATGTTGTAGTCGGCACGCCGGGCCGCGTGATAGACCATGTGCAGAGAAAAACCCTTATTCTCAGGGATATCCGTATAGTTGTTCTGGATGAGGCTGACGAGATGCTTAACATGGGGTTCATCGATGATATTGAGAGGATACTGAGAGAAACCCCTAAAGAGAGGCAGACCATGCTGTTTTCGGCCACAATGCCTGAAGAGATTCTTCGTATCTCGGGGAAATATATGCGTGAGCCTGAAAGAGTCTTTGTAGACCCCAAGAAGATGGTGGTCTCGAAGATAAAGCAGGTCTTCTATGAGGTGAGGGAAGAGGACAAGTTGAAGGCGCTGACAAGACTGCTGGACGTGGAATCACCCTCAATGACGCTCGTCTTCTGCCATACCAAGAGGGAGGTCGATGACGTCTCGGTAAAGCTTCAACAGATGGGCTACAGCGCAGGGGCGATCCATGGTGATTTCACTCAGTCCTTCAGGGATGAGACGATGGAGAAGTTCAGGAACGGAGAGACCGATATCCTTGTGGCCACAGATGTGGCTGCACGCGGACTGGACATTCCGGATGTGAGTCACGTTATCAATTACAGCATCCCCCAGAACCCCGACGGCTATATCCACAGAATAGGCCGGACCGGCAGGGCAGGGAAGTCCGGTATCGCAATAACCTTTGTGACACCGAGGGAATACAGGCAGCTGAGGCTTATAGAGAAATCGGCTAAGACTACTATAAACAAAGCGAAGTTGCCTACAAAGGACGAGGTGAAAAAGGTAAAGGAAAAGGAACTCGCCGAGGCGCTGGAAAGCATAATCGGAAGAGATGACCACAAGGAGTACTTGCCCCTTGCTGAACGGCTTTCTTCTATGTACTCGCCCATGGATATTGCTGCTGCAGCATTCAGCCTTGTTGCAGGCAATACGGAGGTGGAAGACATCTATGAGTTGGAAAGAGGGGGGTTCTCAGAACGCGCGGAAATGACGAGGCTTTTCGTGACCATCGGTAGAAAAGACAAGATCAATGTCGGCGACCTTGTGAAGTCGATTTCCGTCGAGGCCGATATCCCGGGCAGAAAGATCGGCAATGTCGCCCTCTTTGATACGTTCAGCTTTGTGGAGGTTCCTGCAAGCCTTGCCGACAGGGTTATCAGTTCACTCAACGATATGGTACTCCATGGCAGGAGAATACGCGTCCAGCCAGCCAGGAAAAAGAAAGGGCAGGTCACTCGGAAGACCGCCTGACGAACTTGAAATCCCCTTTTTCCATATTCCGCTGTAAGGCATTGTCTAACAGGATGCTGAAAAAGCCTCTGAGTTGCATCCCTGCAAAGGTCTACGGCTCGCAGAGCTGGGGTGCTGAGGCTCTTCGCCGCAAGAACTCTCATTAATAATTCTTAATGACAGGTCATGGCTGTTTCTGCAGACTATAGATCAAAATGGAGACCAAGGGAGGGGAATCCGGCGAATAGATTCATCGAAGGAGGAAAGCATGAAAAATCTTCTTTTGGGAATTCTTGCAGTATTCTTAGTTGCAGGGTGCGGAGGTGAGATCAAGCAGCTTCAGATGAAGGATAGCGCTGGCGCCGTAAAGACTGTAGATTTTCCTAAGGGCACGATTACCGGTGCGGCTTCAAAGGAGCAGGCAAGCACATTGGCTCAGATTTTTGTTGAGTCTCATAATATGGCAATGGATGAGCTTGCCGGCATAAAGGGAGACGGTGAAACAATAAGAAAGTCGGCGCAGAGGATTGAGGAGGCAATCCAGAGGCTGGAAGAGGCGAGTCGGAAGACCCTTGAGGCGAGCAGGAGCAATCTCGAAACTGCCCAGAAGTCGCTCAGTATGATTGAACAGCTCTCGAAAAGACAGGGAACAGGGGAGATTACCTTGTTCTTCCCCGCCGGCGTAAGCACAGTAAGAAAAGATTCCCATGAATACAAAAGGGCGGTAGACTTTGCCGATTTCCTGGCAAGAGAAAGCCGCGGGCGGAAGGTACTCTTTATCTCTGTGGGCAGCGCCTCAGCATTCGGGGACAGGAAGCTCAATCAGAAGCTTGCGAAGAAGCGCTCCGAGACTTCAGCTGAGATACTGGAAAAGTATCTCGTCAATGTCCCGCATGAGTTCTTCAAGGTTTACGGCACCGGTGATACTTACAGCCCGAGGAACGTCACAATGAAGGAGCATCAGAGATATCAGCACGCACGCGTAATCGCATTCTTTGAAAGCGACCAGATCCCTTCCCTTCCAGTGGAGCCGGCAGGAGAGAAGCCAGGGCAGAAGTAAGAAAGCTGAGAAAATATTGCATATGGAGGGCATCTGATTATTGTTTAGATTGGCCCTCTTTTGCAAAAGGCACCACCGCCGTTGCGGCGCGTTACTCGAACAGGAAAGAATGGCGGGGTGGACGGGGCTCGAACCCGCGACCTCCGGCGTGACAGGCCGGCGTTCTAACCAACTGAACTACCACCCCAATAGAGAAGTTTAAACAGTTTCAAAAGCTCAAATAGTTCAAAAAGCAATAAAACAACTCACTCTTGAAGCTATTGTAACTTTTTACCCTTTCGCAACGCTGGATAAGAGTAGGCGGAACAGGGATCGAACCTGTGACCCCAGCCTTGTAAGGGCTGTGCTCTCCCAGCTGAGCTATCCGCCCGAAACAGAATATTATTAAAATACAGCATGAGGTAATTTGTCAACCGTCCGGCGCGGAAATAGTTGACATCATTCCAAATGAATGTTATAAAAAAAGCGAGTCTAACCGGGAGGTCTTTGATTCCCGGTATTCTGTGATTTAATTCAAGGAGGAAGTGAGAAGCATGTCGTTGGAAGGAAGAGTGAAGTGGTTTAATGATGCAAAGGGTTATGGTTTCATCCAGCAGGACAACGGTCCGGATGTCTTTGTCCATTATTCAGCCATTAAGACGGAAGGGTTCAAGACCCTGGTGGAGGGCCAGAGGGTGCAGTTCGATATCATCGAGGACGAAAAGGGACTAAAGGCGGCGAATGTCGTAAAGATATAGGAATATGCCCGTTCCGGGTGAGGTGGTGATGAATTTCCCCTCACCCGTTTTGTTGTCGAAGCTATGCTTATAGGAGTACTCTCGGACACTCATGATGACATGTCCGCCATACGAAAGGCGGTGGACCTCTTCAATGAGCGGAACGTCTCGCATGTGATTCATGCCGGTGACTTCACCTCTCCATTCACCTTTGAGATATTCCGCGATTTGCGCTGCGGGATGAGCGCGATCTTCGGAAACAACGACGGAGACAGGCTCCTCCTTAAAGAGAAATCGGGTGGGTGCATCCTCCCCCAGCCGTACATTATGACCTTGGAGGGCAGAAGGCTCGTGGTCCTCCACGAACCCGATGTCGTGAACGCCCTTGCCGACAGCGGGCATTTTGATCTGGTAATCTATGGACACACCCATCGGCCCGACGTGAGGAAGTTAAGGGATACCCTCATTGTGAACGCAGGGAAGGCGGCGAAGCTCCATAAAGGCGAATCCACGCTCGCCTTTGTTAACTTGGAAAGGATGGAGGCCGAAGTCCTCCCTATCCTGTAGGCATCCATAACGTTGCATTTTCCGGCCGAGTATTTATAGAATTAATAAGGCCCTGGTTAAGGGTCTGAAGGGGAGAAATGAAACTGGATGACCTCAGGCTCAGCACCAAGTTCAGCCTCGCCGTGGGGCTTATTCTCCTCATTTTCTGCGTAGTTTTTTCCTTTCTCCTGTACCTCCATCTGAAAAACAGGGTAATCGAGGACGCCAATGAGAAGACCCTTATCATCATGGCACAGATGGACGCTGTCGGCAATTACATCAAAGAAGAACTGCGCCCCAGAATGTTTGAAGTTCTCCCGCAGAACAATGAAGATGATTTCGTGGTCGAGGCGATGTCAACTACTCATGTCAAGCTTGGGGTCATGGAAAGGTTCAACAAAGGTTTGAAGGATTACATCTACAAAAGGGTATCAACTAACCCCATTAACCCCAGAAACAAGGCTGACTCCCTGCATGAGGAGAAGATCGCTTATTTCCAGGGGGACCATAACAGGAAATGGTGGAACGGGGTAATTAAGATAGACGGACTCGAATATATAATGAGAGCGAAGCCGGTAATCACTGAGAGGAGCTGTCTGAAGTGCCACGGTAACCCTTCCAATGCGCCCCGGGGACTCGTAAGAAAATATGGGATAAAGTCGGGCTTTGGATGGAAGGAGGGGGATGTCATGGGTGTCGACTCGGTTACGATTCCCCTTGCCGTAACCCTCGGACAAATTAAGAGTATTGCCATATCGACTTTTGTTTTCGGTTTTGCCACCCTTGTCTTCCTTTTTATATCATTGCAGGGTGCTTTCTGGAGCCTCGTGAGCAGACCCTTAACCAGGCTGACGACGGTATTCAAGGGCATTGCCAAAGGCACCGAGTCCCTCAATCAGGACATTCCCATCGCTGCAAAGGATGAGATAGGAGAGTTGACAGAGTCCTTTAACCAGATGGCATATCATCTCTACAGCGCCCAGGAAGATCTGAGGAAGAACGCAGAGACCCTCCATTCGATATTCGAGGGGATAAGCGATCCGATCGCCTTGGTTAATCCCGACTGTTCCCTTGAGATCACCAATACCACATATAGAGAATGGGTCGCAAACGGGATTACGGCTGTCTTCACAAGTGAATGTTCTTCGAGGGACTGTGATACCGATGCCGTCTGCCCTGCCTGTTTCCTCGAAAGGGTGACTAGGGAAAAGAAGGCACTGTCGGAATACTGGGATGGAGGCAACGGTCACTTCTATTACGTGCATTTCTATCCCATTTTCGATACAGAAGGGAACGTCATTAAGGCAGTGCATTACGTAAAGGACATTACCGACAAGAAGAAGATGGAGGAACAGATGAGTATGGCTGACAAGCTGGCCGCCCTGGGGCAGCTTTCCGCTGGCATCGCTCATGAGATAAACAACCCCCTCGGGGGGATACGGCTTTGCTTCAACAACCTCATGACCACCTCAATGGACGAGGAGACGAAGAGGATACACGTCGATGTAATAAACTCGGGACTCATAAAGATCCAGGACATCATCAGTCAGCTGCTGGACTTCTCGAAGAAATCGGACTTAAGTGTTTCGAAAGTTTCCATCAATAAGCTTATCGAGAATGTAATGAAGCTCACCGAGTATCTTGTTTCCGAGAAGGATATCAGGGTTACGAAAAACCTTGCCCCTGACATGCCTGAGATCATGGTGGATCAGAACAAGATGGAGCAGGTCTTTCTCAATATCATGCTGAACGCGGTTCAGGCTATGGACAACGGAAGACCCAGAGAACTGACCATCGAGACGTCATCAAAGGACGGCTACTGCAGCGCTTCCTTTGCTGATTCGGGACCGGGGATTTCCGAAACAGTTATGCCTCATATCTTTGAGCCTTTTTTCAGCACCAAGCCGGTGGGCGAAGGAACGGGTCTCGGCCTTTCGGTGAGCAAGTCCATCGTCGAGCAGCACAATGGCAGGATCGCCGTTGAGACCTCGAGTCAGGGAACGAGATTTACGGTCAGGATACCTGTCTCGCTATGAAGGGAAAGATACTCATCATCGAAGACGAACCTTCCATGAGGCTTGGGATGAGCCACTTCCTTTCATCTTCCGGATATGAGGTGAAGGTTTGCGAGGATGGCGCGAAAGGGATTTCGGCCATTGAGAAGGAGGCCTTCGATCTTGTCATTACGGACCTCAAGCTTCCCTATTATGACGGGCTCACGATTCTCCACCGGATAAAGACGGTCTCACCCGATACCGGCGTCATTATCGTGACTGCTTATGCGGATGTGAAGACCGCCGTGCAGGCGATGAAGGACGGGGCCTTTGACTATATCGCAAAACCGTTCTCCAATGAGGAGTTGGTGATAACCGTCGACAGGTTCCTTAAGTTCCGCACCCTCGAAAGAGAGTTGCTCCGGCTGAGGAGTTCCTTCCGCGAGGGAACATGTTTCGAGAATATCATAGGTGTAAGCAGCTCAATGAGAGACGTATTTGACCGGATAGAATCCGTTGCGAAGACTGACGTGCCGGTTCTTATTCAGGGCGAGAGCGGCACGGGGAAGGAACTCGTTGCAAACGCTATTCACAATATGAGCCCGCGCAGGGATAAACCCTACATAAAGATAAACTGTGCCGCCATTCCGGAGGCCCTTTTCGAGACGGAACTCTTCGGACATGAGAGGGGGACATTCACGGGAGCGACCGAAACAAGGAAAGGGAAATTTGAGACAGCCAACGCTGGGAGCATCTTCTTTGACGAGATAGGGGAAATGCCCCTCGGATTACAGGCAAAGCTTCTCAGGGTCATTGAAGACCACACCGTCACCCGCCTTGGAGGCGACAAGCCTGTGAAGGTCGATGCGAGAGGCATTTATGCTACGAGCAAGAATCTTAAGGAGGTGATCAGGACAGGGGGGTTCAGGGAAGACCTCTTTTACAGGATCAATGTCGTACCCATCGTACTCCCTCCTCTCAGGGAGAGGAAGGAAGATATCCCTTATATTATGGAATTCTTCATCAAGTATTTTGGAGAAAAGTTTTTAAAACCGGAGTTGAAGATAACCCCGTCGGCCTATGAGGCCCTGATGGCGTACCGTTATCCTGGAAATGTACGGGAACTGAAGCATGCCATAGAGAGGGCCGTGCTTCTTTCAAAGAACGGACTGATCGATCTGGGTGACCTTCCCGAAGAGTTTTCCAGCGGGGGGAGGCCTGAAGGCTCTGTAATTCATGAAGCAACTCTGCAATCAAATGTCGCAGGGCTGGAGAAACAGATGATCATCAATGCCCTTAAAGAGGCGAAAGGCAGGAGGATTGAGGCATCAAGAATTCTGGGGATCAGCAGAAAGGTTCTCTGGAAGAAGATGAGAGACTACGATATAGGCGCGACCTAAGTTCCCAAGAGGGTACAAATAACCATGACTAATGTTCCCATAACAGGACATTAATCGCTCACCGGATATTGTAAGCATTCATAAATAAAGGATTCTGTCACATGGCACTGTCCTTGCGAGCTCTTTACTATGACTATGAGAAGCATCCATCTTTTTCCTGATATTCCCATTCCTTAGAATTCCAATGGCGATACTATCGGGGGCCGGATGTATTTCACAAAATAAGAGAAGAGGAGGCTATGATGAAGATGAAGAGGTTAACGGCGGCGGTTTCGATTGTTATCTTATTATTGCTGGCTGCCACGACAGCTCTGGCTGCTGGGTATGCAAATCCGCAACTGCTGGCGACGCCGGCCGAGATCGAGAAGAACATGGGAAAGTGGGTTGTGCTCGATTGCCGCGATGACAAGGCATATGCAGAGGGCCATATCCCCGGCGCAATAAACCTGGGCGGCGCATGTGCCAAGGTGATGCGGGACACCACATTAAGGGTGAAGAAGACCGGAGATCTCGAGAAGATGCTGGGCGAGGCGGGGGTCAGCATGGACAAACCGGTGGTTGTTTATGCCGATGCAAAACTTATAACAGGCGCTTCTGTCGCTTTCTGGGTGCTTGAATATCTCGGGCACAAAGATGTACGTTTCCTCAACGGCGGTATTGAGGAATGGACCGCAGCCGGCAAGCCTCTTGAGAAGGCGCCTGTAAAACTACCGGCGACGGCATTCAAGGCGAATGTCGTTAAGAGCAGGATAGCTACTACCGACGAGGTAGTCAAGATCGCCAAGGGAGAGATCAAGGGAGTGCAGGTGATCGATTCGAGGACGGAAAAAGAGCACAAGGGAGACGATATTAGGGCGCTGAGGGGCGGTCATATCCCGAACACTACGATGAACGTGTCCCACGTCGATACATATCATGTCGAGACGGGAGAGCTCTATTCTGCGGACAGTCTTGAAGCGCTTTTCGGCAAGCTCGACAAAAACAAGAGGACTATACCGTACTGCCAGACCGGTACGCGTTCCACCCTCACATATCTTCAGCTTAGGCTGATGGGGTTCAAGGACCCTGCCAATTACGACGACTCATGGATCATCTACGGGAGCAATGTGGATAATCCAGTTGCGAACGAGAACTGGTACGACTTTGTGAAGGTGAATGATGCACTCAAGACCATTGATGCATTGAAGAAGGAAATTGAAGGGCTGAAGAAAAAGTAATGAAATAACGAATTGACACTTGGGGCTTTTAGTGCTCTAATATGCCCGATATTTGCTGAAAGGAGGCGAAGGAGAAATGAAGACAGTTGCAATGTCGATAAGCCTGGTATTCATGATGTTTCTTACGGGTGCGGGCTTCGCCGCACATCAGGAGGAAAAGGCGGCTCCAAAAGGAATCGTCACGAAAATAGCGGTTTCGGAATACGAGGTGACGATTAAGGACGACAAGGGAAAGGAAACTAAGGTAAAAGCCAAGGATATTTCCGATATCCAGGTCGGTGACAGCGTCATTGTCACACAGGATGGCAAGATAAAGAAGGCTGTGAAGCCGAAGACAGGGGGGTATTAAGGATAATTCCAAGGATGAACTTCAATAATCCAATATTAGTTGACCGGTTTGCTATAGAGATTATCAGGAAAGGAGGAATGTATGGCGGAGAAAAACAAGTTGTCAGCCCTGTGGAAAAATGAAGACTGGCTCGCCGTCTGGATAGGTTTTTCCCTTATCGTTCTGACCCTCGCAGCCTACCAGTGGAAGATACTGGACCTGAAGAAAGTCAACCCGAGCTTCAGGTGGGCAACGGACGGACAGATCGCGAGTCGTGTCGACAAATGGTCAGGCGCCATAGACCCGCTTATTAGGGATGCGGAGGCCAAGGGTGAAATGGGCACTGTGAAGCGGCTCCAGGCCCTGAAGGATGCCCTTGCAAAAAAGGACAGAAAGGAAATCATGAAGGCTGCCGAGAAGGTTGAACCGATAGGAGGGCTTCCCGCGCAGGTGGCAAAGGAGATAATCGGGCACGCCAAGGCCGCTACCGGCAAGGTGTTCACAGGGGAAAATATCACAAGAGCCATTAAGATAGGAATTGTCTACCTCATTGTCGCCGCGATAGGCCTCGTGTTCATGGGGGGCGTCCCGCTGGGGAAATTCATCGTGGGGTTCCCTATAGTGTTCATCCTGGCCTGGTTGTCGCGCTTCATTGCCGGTAATGCGTGGCCCGTCGACTGGGGATTTGAGTATGTCGTCTTCTGCCTTATTGTCGGTCTTCTCATAAGCAATACCATAGGAGTCCCTGAATGGCTGATGCCTGCTGTGAGGACCGAGTATTACATCAAGTCTGGGCTCGTTATCCTGGGTGCAGGTATCCTATTCTTCGAGATACTCCAGGGAGGAGCCCTCGGCATAATACAGGGCGTCCTTGTCGTTGCCGCGGTATGGTACTTTTGCTTCTGGTTGGCGACAAAGGTTATGAAGGTTGACGACGACTTTGCCGCCATGCTTTCATCGGGCGTTGCCATCTGCGGGGTTTCTGCGGCTATCGCCACCTGTGGCGCGATAGAGGGGGACAAGAAGAAACTCTCCTATGTGGCTTCTCTCGTCCTGATCGTGGCGGTCCCGATGATGGTCATCGAGCCATGGATAATCAAGGCCTTCGGGATCCCCGAGCTTGTTGGAGGCGCCTGGATTGGCGGCACTCTCGACACGAGCGGCTCAGTTGTGGCTGCCGGCGCACTCGTCGGCGAGGCGGCGATGAAGACTGGTGTCATAGTGAAGTTCTCCCAGAACGTCCTGATCGGCGTGGCTGCTTTTGTGCTTTCCATCTGGTGGACGGTAAAGAGGGGCGCTACTACAGGTCAAAAAGTGAGCGCCGGCATTATCTGGGAGAGGTTCCCGAAATTCGTGCTCGGCTTTCTTGTTGCGTCTGCATTATTCTCTTTCGTGCTTCACATCGATACAGTCGGCGCCACGAAGAGCGTTCTTGGCGAGTTGAGGACCTGGTGGTTTGCCCTCGCCTTCATGTCGATCGGGCTGGAGACGCGCTTTGTCGATCTGGCGAGGATGGAGGGCGGCAGGCCCGCAGCGGCCTTTATCATCGCTCAGACATTTAATGTCCTCTGGACGCTCATACTGGCCTATCTTCTCTTCGGCGGGTATATCTTTCCGGTGCCGGATATCAAGTAGTGCATGAAAGGGAGAGTGGGAGAGATTTCTTGATGTCATCGCGAGGAGCGGTAGTGACGAAGCAATCTCAAGAGTGCGTTGCCTCTTAAACGAGATTACTTCCCCTGGATCAAATCCGTGGTCGCAATGACGGTTCGATGGTGCAAGAGAAAGGAGGTGAGTGTGGATGACAAACAGATTGAAAGGATGTCTTGTTATTGCAGTAGCCGTCGCATTTCTGGCAACAGGCGTTCAGGTGTTTGCGGGTGAGTGGTCTGCCGAGGCCATGAAGAAGGTCGAGGAGCTCAAGATCATGTCGAGGGACAAGAAGGACATGGCAGAGTCGATGCCCGGAGTCAAGAAGATTACTGGTGAAGAGCTCAAGAAATGGCTCGACGAGGGGAAGAAAATCGTAGTCCTCGACAACCGCGTTCCTACCGACTATGAGAAAGAACATATACCCGGCGCAGCGCGGCTGGCCCCGGATGATCTTCTGGCAAAGGGGCGAAAGGCTGCCGAGTTCCTGAAAAAGGACGACACAATAGTCTTTTACTGAAACGGGGTAAAATGCTGGAGGTCTTCCGGCGCAATAGTCCTGTTGCAGGACGCGGGGTACAAGAACCTTCACTGGTACAGAGAAGGTCTCCCTGACTGGATTAAGAAGGGCTACGACACGACAGAAGGAAAAGAACCAGGAACTTGGAAGAAGTAAGGAGTGAATGGAGTGCGGGCGCACGACATCTCATGCCCCGCACTCCCTCTGTTCAATGGTACCGTCTCCTTACAGATGAAGAGAATTATCATCGAGATTGTGCTCATTCTACTGATTTCTATGCTCTTGTCTCTTTTCTATAATGCGGTTTCACCGACTGGGATAAAACTATTCCCCGGGAAGGCAGCTAAAGGGGCAGAAATGAAAGAGGGTGTTTGGAGGACGGAGGAGGCATAACGTGGGAGCGATTGCATCGTTCATTTTCAGGGTACTCATCGGAGGTATCTTCATAGCTGCAGGTCTTGCGAAAATATCCGATCCGGTCCGGTTTCTCCTTACGCTGAGGGAATTCGACCTATTTCCCGAAATCACCGTCCGGTTTCTAGCGATCTACCTCCCGTGGCTCGAATTTCTCCTAGGACTCTTTCTCATGCTCGGATTACTCTACCGAACGAGTTCCCTTCTCCTCATCGTTTTAAATGCGATGTTCGGCATTGCAATCGCATCGGTGATGCTGCGCGGCATGGAGATCGATTGCGGCTGTTTTGGACTCCTGGCGGATATCCTGAAGATCCCAGACATGGCGGATATGAGAGCGGTTATAAGGAACACCCTCTTTATCGGCATGTGTCTATATATTTTTCTCTCTAAGAGAACGGTGGTTTCGCTGGAGGGTTATATAAATAGGCTGAGTAGAATGGAGGGATAAAATTCATTGAGGAGAGGAGGAAACGATGAAGGTTCTTGTGGCTTATGATGGTTCGAAGGCTTCCAAGAAGGCACTTGACAAGGGGGTGGAACTGGCAACGAAGCTCGGCGGAGATCTCTTGCTTCTCTCCGTTACCGAGCCTGTATGTCCCATAGGGATTAGTGAAGCGGATTGCGCCAGGATGGATGAGATACTGAAGAACGAGACGGAGGGGATTCTCGACGGCATCAGGGGGGAACTCGAGAAAAAGGCGATCAAGGTGAAGACACTGGTAAAGAAGGGCAGCCCAGCCGATGAGATAGTTAAACTTGCAGAGAGAGAGGGCGTGGATACCGTCGTAATAGGGTCTCATGGAAGACACGGCGCAAAGAAATTCTTTCTCGGGAGTGTCTCTTCGAGGGTGGCTGAACGTGCGCCCTGTTCGGTCTTTGTCGCGAGATAAGATACATGACAAATCGGTTGCCGGAACCCGTCCCGATCCAGTTCAGCCTTCCATAAATGAGTGAAAGGCCCGGCGGCCTATGTGCTCCTCGGGGTAAATGGAAGCCCGGAGGGCCAGAAAGTGACCATAGTGTAAGGCTATAGTGGAGTGACAAGTCAATGAGGGTTTTCCTGATGGATAGGCATGTTTAACGGAGTGATTCGCCTGAAAGCTTTTGCGGCAATTGCCGTGTGTTCGGTAGTCTTTTGCAATGGCATGCAGGTAACAGTCTGACCGGCACAAAGCGGAGAAGCCATGGTCTCTTACTCCACCTGTCTTGGAGGGAGCACAGACAACGTTGTCCATGGCGTAGCAGTTGACGGCAAGGGCAGCGCCTATGTAAGGGGATGAGGGATGCCTTTGTGATCGAAATTGATCCCTCGGGGCATGTCGCCTTCTCTACCTATCTTGGAGGAAGCGCTCACGGGGGGGACCAATGCGTTCGTCACGAAGATAGGCACTGAAGGGAGAGAGCTTCTCTTTTTAGGCGGTTCTTCTTATGGCAGCGGCTCGGGGATAATGGTAAGCGCAGAGGAGGATATCTTTGTGGCGGGCAACACAGAGTTAAAAGACTTTCCGGTGAAGAAGCCCTTTCAGAAGGCTTATTCGGATTACCCCTATTCTTTTTGACAAAAATAAAGCAGGACAAATCGAATTTGTGAAAAAAGGAGAGAAGTGTGGATTTAGGAATCCTGGGTAAGGTTACATTCGATTTTCAGTTCCTTTCAGGTCTTGTAAGCATTGTTATTATCGATCTGATTTTGGCGGGTGACAATGCCGTTGTCATCGCAATGGCCGTGAGGTCTCTGCCCAGAGAGCAGAGGAAAAAAGGGATTATTTTAGGCGCCGGAGCCGCTGTCTTGTTGAGAGTCATCGTCACGTTCTTTGTGTCGCAGCTGCTTCAGATAAGCTTTATAAAACTTGTCGGAGGCGTGGTGATATTGTGGATAGCAGTAAGACTCTTTATGGAGGGCGTTCCGGAGGAAGAAATCGAAAAGGAAGCAACAACGATTGCGCAGGCTATAAAGCTCATAGTGATTGCGGATATCACCATGGCGATCGACAATATGCTGGCAGTCGGAGGCGCGTCCCACGGCAATCTGTTCCTCCTTCTTTTCGGGCTTGGTCTGAGCATCCCCCTTGTCGTCTTTACGAGCAACCTGCTTTCTATGCTGATGGATAAGTATCCGGTTATTATATACATAGGCGCTGCGGTGCTCGGGAAGGTGGGCGGTGAGATGATCATAACGGATCCCTTTACCGCGGGAATTCTGAAGCCCGGCAAATTGGCAATATATTCCGTGGAAGCGTTTTTTGCTGTCGGCGTCATCGTCGCAGGAAAGCTCTGGATGAAATGGAAGATATCCAGGGTTGAAAGAGAGGAACGTGTTCATGAGAGCAGCGCAGACTGAGGAGGTATTATGTCCATCCTGACGATATCGAGAGAATATGGAAGCGGCGGTAGAGAGATTGGTAAGGCTGTGGCCGATGCGATGCACTATGAATACATCGACAAGGCGAGGATCCTTTCTGACGTAAGCGCACATGGCGGGAAGTGGGAGAAATGGGGAAGGGACCTTGATGAGCACTGCCCCACCCTCTGGGAGAAGTATGACTGGTCTTTTCGGGGTTTCGGTGCGCTGATTCAGAATCTTATTCTTGACTACGCGCTCAGGGACAAGGTAGTGATCGTGGGGAGGGGGGGGAATTTCCTGTTAAAGGATATTCCGCATGCGCTCAGGATTCGTGTTGTGGCGCCCCTCGAAAAAAGGGTGGCGAGGATTATGGAAAGGGAATCCGTCGACAGGGAAACAGCACACTGGCTGGCCGAAAAGACCGACAGGGAAAGGGCCTGTTTTCTCAATATCCTTTACGGCAGACCCTGGGACGATCCGGCGGAGTATGATGAGGTGTTCGACACAGGCAGTAAGTCCATCGAGGAGATTACGGGTATCGTGATAAACGCTCTTACGGAAAGGGAGATATTCAGTACCGCTGAGGCAAGGAAAGTTCTCGAGATGCGTGCGCTTGCAGCAAAGGTTAAAGCAGGGATTCTAACGGATCCCGGGTTTTTTGTCCCGACCCTTGATGTACAGCACGACGAAAAAGGCCTTATTCTTCGTGGGGTGGTCCATAAACCCGAAGAGCACAAGCGTGTCGAAGAAGCGGCAAGGGAACTGGCGGGAGAAGTGCCCGTAAGGTGCGAGCTCCACTATCGTGGATGACAGGAAATAACTATCTTCCAAATCCAGCGATATAAAGCGTTATTGCTAGTGAAACGAAGCAATCTCGACTTTCTTAATGAGATTGCCACACACCCGTTGGGTGCTCGCATTGACCGTCCTGGCAACGCATTGATCCAGTTATCACTGGATCTGGGTATCTCTAAACCGCAAGCATCCGTGCATAGCCTCGCGCCTCCCCTTTCTGAGGTAAGAGGAATCCTTGAATTCAGCGTATTCTTTCTTATTCCATACGGTTTCGAAAGGCTCTCCAAATATATTCCCAAAACTTACTTTTCAAGCCGATGCTCTTTGCCTCAAAAGATCTGCCAGGCAGAGAAGGATCTTCCGCGAGGCCGGAAAGGAGTGAAACGTCTCAATCACTTCATGATCTCTCCTCTGCCGGTTTAATGGAGAATCCATCATTTAGGAGGAGTTTCGGAAGGCATGAATCTTCACGATCCGTCCCTGTCACTGAGGATTAAGGCGGAAGGGACCGAAGAGATGTAGTGCGTGCTGGATGTGCTCAAAGATACGGCGGGATATGATCCTCCTATCCGTGTGCCGTCAGGAGAAGAGCGAATTTTCTCTTGACAAGGATGCGGGGCAGCGGTATTGTGTATTATCCTGAAAAAGATGGAGGGGTAACGATGAACTTCATTGAACGTGTCAAAGGTATTTTGCTTCGTCCTAAGGAGGAATGGCAGACGATTGCCGGAGAAACCACGACAGTTGCAGACTTATACAAAAACTATGTTATTCCCCTGGCAGCCATAGGCCCGATCGCATCTGTTATCGGGATGTCTATTGTAGGACTGAGCCTGCCTTTTGTAGGCACGGTCAGAATTCCTATAACCACTTCAATCGGCTCCGCCGTGCTCCACTACATCCTCACCCTTGCAGGGGTGTACATCCTGGCCCTTATTATCGACGCTCTGGCTCCTTCCTTCTCAGGAGAGAAGAACCTTACCCAAGCTTTCAAGGTGGCTGTCTATTCGTATACGCCGGGCTGGGTGGTCGGGATTTTCTCCATAATTCCTTTACTGAGCGTGCTCGGAATTCTGGGGCTTTATGGCCTCTATCTTCTTTATCTCGGACTTCCTGTTCTCATGAAGTCACCCCAGGAAAAATCCGTGGGATACACGATTGCGGTGATAGCCGCAGCCATCGTTATCTTTGTGGCGATAGGCATTGTATCCCGTGCCTTTATTACTTATCCCACGCCGGGCATACCTATGCACGGCTGAGATTAAGAGAGAGCGTAATTTTTCTCAAAATAGGAGTGGAAAGCAGGACTTCTCTGGTTATGCTGTCCTGCGTAGACTGAGCTTCTCAGCAACCGCCTCCTGGGCCGACCGGGAATCCCAGTAAGCATATATCCTCGGTGTATTCCGCACGTTCCTGAGGACGTAAGGGTTTCCGAAGGATATGAAAATCTTTGCCCTGCCATCGAGGGTTTCAATTGCCCTTTGCACTCCTGCGGCAGTCTGACCCTTCCATGCCTTTATCTGTGAGAATACGCTTACTATGAGGTCATGGTCTTTCGGAATGAGAGCCCATGGTATGTCATCTCCCGGCATAGAGGAACAATATTGGAATCCTGCATATCTCTGCTTCAACACATTCACAAGGCGCTCGCCCTTTTCGACTTTGTCTTCACTCAGGATGATCATGAAGGGCTTTGTTATCTTCATATCTTTTTCCCCCTTTACGGTCACAGCCATCGCTGAGAGCTCGTCGGAAAGCCGTTGATGCTCAGTGAAGTCAATTTCTTTGCATGTCATGCCCGAAGCCTGCCTACCTGACAGGCAGGCAGGCCCTCGGAGTTCGTAGCCGGGGGGTCTTAATCGGGCATCCAGAACCTTTCTGGATTTCCCGGTCAAACCGGGGAATGACAAGAATCTGGTCTTACTCATGAAGTCATACTTCTGCTGGAGATAGGACGCCGTACTGTTCGGGTCTGTAGGATGGAGGATTATATCCACGCCGGCATTGAGGGCCATCAGGGAGGCTTCGTTTTCGGTGTACTGACCGATCCCTCCCATATTTATGGCATCCGTGATGACCATGCCCCTGAACCCCATCCTGTCCCTCAAGTAAGAGGCTGCTCTTCCGGAGAGAGATGCCGGTATTCCCGAAGGATCGAGGGCAGGGACACTCAGATGTCCGAGCATGATCATGCTTACTCCCTCTCTAATCGCCCTCCTGAACGGCAGAAGTTCGCGGTTTTCGAGGGAAGAAAGGTCTCTCTTTATCACAGGGAGGCTCATATGTGAATCGACCTCCGTATCTCCATGACCAGGGAAATGCTTCCCGCACGCCATTATGCCATTTTCCTGCAGCACTCTTATCATCTCGGCTCCAAAAAAGGAGACCGTGTCAGGGTCTTCACCGAACGCCCTTGTGGCGATGATCGGATTGTCAGGGTTCGTATTGATATCCAGAACAGGCGCCAGAATAGCATTTATCCCGGCATACTTAGCCTCAGCCGCAATAGCCTTAAATGCTTTTCTTAGTAGTTTTAACTTGGAACTCGAAACTTGGAACTTGAGACCTTTTTTTGTTAGCGCAGATGCGATGGCCATGGCAGGCGGGAAGACCGTGCCTCCTTCTATCTGATGTCCCAGTCCCTGTTCCAGGTCGGATGCAATAATGAGAGGATGCCCCGACGCATTCTGAAGCTCCTCTATTTTGAATCTCACAGTCTCGACCTCGCCGCCGAACACGATAAAACCTGCAACGCCTTTTCTCACAAGGCTGAGATAATACCCGAACTTTTGCTCTACTTCTGCGCCGTTTAGACGGGGTATGAGGCGGGAATAAGGGTTCATGAGGTATTATATCAGTTGATGAATGGCGGATAAAGGATTTAGAATCTCGAATAGTATCTGCAAAGGAGAAACTATGGGCTTTTTTGACAGGCTTAAGGAAGGACTTGCCAAAACGAGAAAGAGCTTAATCGGCAAGGTGGAGGCGATATTCACAGGGAGAAAGATCGACGAAGAGACCCTGGAGGAACTGGAGGAGACCCTCATCACCTCAGATATCGGGACAAAGGCCACCGCCGAAATTGTGGAGTTGCTCAGAGACAAGGCGAGGAGGGGCGAGATAAGAGATTCGGATAATGTAAGGGAATTGCTGAAACGTGAGATGACGGCAATCCTCGGGCCTTCACAGCCTCTCGTCCCGTCCGGAGAGAAGCCCTTTGTGATCCTCACGGTCGGCGTCAACGGGGTTGGAAAAACCACGACCATCGGCAAGCTGGCAGGGCGCTTCATATCTGAAGGGAAGTCGGTACTCTTGGCTGCTGCTGATACCTTTAGGGCTGCGGCCATAGAGCAGCTCGAGATATGGGCAAGAAGGACAGGTGCGCAGATCGTGAAACATCAGAGCGGATCTGACCCGGCCGCAGTGGCTTTCGACAGTATCGAAGCTTCTCGAAGCAGGAATATTGACGTGGTGATTATAGATACGGCCGGAAGGCTCCATACAAAGAGCCCGCTTATGGAGGAATTGAAAAAGGTTAGGCGCGTGATCGACAAGTCTCTGCCGGGAGCTCCGCACGAAACACTCCTTGTGGTAGACGCTACCACGGGCCAGAATGCCATGAAGCAGGCGGAGATGTTTCACAGCACTGTAGGGATTACTGGCATAGCTCTTACAAAGCTCGACGGCACCGCCAAGGGGGGGATTGTGTTTGCAATAAGGAAGGAGCTCGGCATCCCCATACGACTCATAGGTGTCGGCGAGGGTATCGAAGACCTCAGGGATTTTGATTCGAAGGAATTTGTCGAGGCCCTTTTTTCATGAACTCTATCCATATCGGAAGTGCAGCCCTGGCACCTGTCTCTTTTGTCCCGATTGGCTTGTGGTCATCCCTTCCGACCCATACGCCCACCACAAGACTGTCGTCGAATCCTATGAACCAGGCATCCGAGTAGTCGTTCGTAGTGCCTGTCTTGCCGTAGTGGGTCTTTCCGAGTTCTCTAGCCTTTTGGGCGGTTCCTTCTTCCACAACGGCGCGGAGAAGCTTCTTCATCTCCTCCGCATCTTCCCGGGAAATGATATCCACCGCATCGGGTCTGGACTCGCTGAGGGGGATTCCGTCCTTATTGACGATCCACTGGTAGAACAGGGGCTTCACGTAAACTCCCGTTGAAAAGGCACCGTAGGCTGAAACCATATCGATAAGCGTCACGTCCGATGCGCCGAGAGCGATCGGGAGATATGGCTGCAATTTGCTCTTTATGCCGAGCCTCTGAGCGGTATCGATTACGGACTCGATCCCCACCTTGTCGGCGAGCCTTACGGTTGCAGCGTTAAGAGATTTTGCGAGGGCTGTCTTGAGAGTTACCGTTCCGTGGTATTTCCCGTCGTAGTTCTTGGGAGACCAAAACTGTCCGGACCTTGCTCCCTTAAATGAGATGGGGGCGTCCATGATCGAGTCGTCGCAGCTCATGCCTTGTTCTATGGCCGAAAGAAAGACAAAGGGTTTGAATGCAGAGCCCGGTTGCCTGAGGGCCTGAGTTGCACGGTTAAATTGGTTCTTCCAGAAATCGGAGCCCCCCACCATGGCTTTGATATGACCTGTCTTCATTTCCATGGCTACGAGTGCTGCCTGGACCCCCTTCTTTGTCCTCTTCTCAATAGAGGATATCCCTTTGGCAACCGCTTCTTCAGCCACTTTCTGCATTCCGTAGTCGATCGTGGAATATATCCTGTACCCGGAAGTATAGAGCTCATTATTGTACTTGTTTTCGAGGTCATGACGGAGCATCTCGACGAAATAGGGGGCCTCGTATTTTCGGAAGTGAGGGACGGAAGGCATGGGTTGCTTCTCCGCCTCTTCGTACTGCGCCTTGTTTATAAATCCGTGGTGGAGCATCAACTTCAACACGGTCGATCTTCTCTCCCTGGCTTTTTCCAGGTTTCTGAACGGCGAGTAATGAGAAGGCGCCTTTGGCAGGGAGGCAAGGGTGGCCGCCTCGGCTATAGTGACGCTGTCGAGAGGCTTGTCGAAATACGTCTGTGAAGCAGCCTCTATCCCATACGCCCTCGTGCCGAAATATGCCTGATTCAGATAAAGGCCCAGTATCTCGTCCTTAGTATATCTCTTCTCTATCTGAATAGAGATGGCAGCTTCCTTCAGCTTCCTCTTTATGCTCCGCTCGGGTTTAAGAAAAAGCATTTTTGCCAGCTGCTGCGTTATTGTGCTCCCTCCCTGTGCGATGCTCCTCGTCCTGATGTCGTGGTAAAGGGCCCGAAGGATACCGATGAAGTCAACCCCGGGATGGCTGTAAAACCGTACATCCTCAATGGCGACGAAAGCCTTTTTCACATGTTCAGGAATCTTATAGTGCGGAATGAATGTCCTCCTCTCCAGGTAGAGTTCTGCAAGAAGCTTTCCGTCCGAAGAGTAAATGAGAGACGATTCAGCAGGGGAGTACTGCTCAAGAGCCCTGATGGCCGGGAGGTCGGAGATGCTCCAGTAGACAAACCCGGCAGAACCTCCTATAAGAGAGGAGATAAGCAGGAATGCGATTTTCCATTTTGTGAGGAGAAAACGGCGCGGCGCACCCTGCCTCTTTCCTTGACTCCTCGGGTCGCCTGCGTTCAGGGGATTCCCCTGACTATGGGGCTGCCGAGACACTGGCATGTTTCTATTATACCGTAACCATTGTGTCGGAAGTATTGAAGTGACGGGTGCTTTTGGCTCATAATATAGGAAACCTCGAACCAAATCAAGGAGACGAAGCCCGGATGGCGAAAAAGGCTGTAAGAGTCGGTATTATCGGCTTTGGAACCGTGGGAACCGGTACGGTAAGGATACTTCTCGAAAACAGAAAGATTCTCTCACTGAGAGCGGGGTTCGACGTAATTATCAGGAAGATCGCCGACAAGGACATTCTAAGAGACAGGGGAATTGCGCTTCCCGAAGGCATACTCACGTCCGGTGCCGAGGACATACTCGATGACCCTGAGATCGACATAGTGGTGGAGCTTGTGGGGGGGATAAATCCTGCCAAGGATTTCATTCTCGATGCCATACGCAGGGGAAAGCACGTGGTGACAGCAAATAAGGCCCTCCTTGCAACGGAGGGAAACGAGATATTCAACGAGGCGAGGAGGTACGGTGTTGACGTGGGTTTTGAGGCCTCCGTTGCAGGTGGGATTCCAATCATAAAAGTGATCCGCGAGGGGCTTGTCGCGAATAATATGATTGCGATATACGGGATTATCAACGGAACGTCCAACTACATTCTCACCAAAATGACTGAAGAGAAAGTCGGATTTTCAGAGGCTCTAAAAGAAGCCCAGAGGCTCGGTTATGCAGAGGCCGACCCCACATTCGATATTGAGGGTATAGACTCCGCGCACAAGCTGGCGATCCTCGCATCCCTTGCATACGATATACCCCTCTCATTCCAGGAGGTATACAAGGAGGGTATAACGAAGATAACTCCGCAGGATATCGAGTTTGCCTCAGAACTGGGATATAAGGTTAAGCTCCTTGCCATAACAAAGGCTTCGGACGGCGAGGTGGAGATGAGGGTGCATCCCACAATGTTACCGGACGAGTACCTGATATCGAAGGTTGATGGCGTCTTCAATGCTGTGTATATCGAGGGAGACGCGGTCGGGTCGACCCTTTATTATGGGAGAGGGGCTGGGGATATGCCCACCGGCAGTGCCGTAGTGGCCGATATCGTTGACATAGGGAAAAGCGTAATCACGGGTGGTACGAGAAGGGTTCCTGTCGTACCAGAGTCCGGAGAGGTAGCCGGACTAAGGCATATCAAGAAGATGGAAGACATCGAGAGCATGTATTACTTCCGGTTTTCGGCGCTGGACAGGCCTGGGGTGCTGTCCAGCATATCCGGGATTCTCGGGAATCACAACATAAGTATAGCCTCGGTAATCCAGAAAGGGAGAAGGATCGGCGGTTCTGTTCCTCTGGTTGTCCTCACCCATAGGGCAATGGAAAGGGACGTCCTTCACGCGATAAAGGAAATCGACACCCTGCCGGTCGTCTCTGACAGAACATTGTTCGTAAGAGTTGAGGGGAAGGAAGAATAGAATGAGCTTTTCTTTTTTCGGTGCTTGTTGATAAAATGAGTTTGTGAATTAGCAAGCGACAGCGTGCCGTGAGAAAGAAAGCGGAGGAAAGGGATTCGTGGAAGATATCAGAGTGGACAAAAAGATAAACATAAAGGGCCTTGTCTGCCCTTACACGTTTGTGAAGTCGAAGCTTGCTGTGGAGGATCTTGAGGTGGGCCAGGTTCTGGAGATACTTCTTGATTATGAAGAAGCGTCGAGGAGCATCCCCAAATCCATGGAAGATCACGGGCAGAAGGTGCTGAGGGTCGAGAAGATCAACGAAACCGACTGGATAATCCAGATAAGGAAGGAGAAGGAGTGATGGAATTCACCGAGGACCAGCTCCAGAGGTACAGCAGGCACATAATCCTTCCGGAGGTTGGTGGTAAGGGGCAGAAGAAACTTCTCCGTGCGAAGGTGTTCATTGTCGGCGCCGGCGGACTGGGGTGTCCCGTGGGGTATTATCTCGCTGCCGCGGGGATTGGCACCATAGGTATTGTCGACAACGATTCCGTTGAACTCAGCAATCTCCAGCGCCAGATAGCGCATAATACGAGTCGTCTCGGCGTTCTTAAAGTTGACTCGGCAAAGGAGACTTTCGAGGCATTGAACCCTGATGTGAAGGTGATTGGGATACGGGAGAGGATTACAAAGGACAATATCAAGGATCTGATAAGGGATTATGATGTTGTGGTCGACGGCAGTGATAATTTCCCCACGAGGTACCTCGTTAATGACGCATGCGTGATGCTCCGGAAACCTCTTGTGAGCGGCGCCATCCTGAGGTTCGAGGGGCAGGTCACCACTATTGTACCAGGGGAAGGGCACTGCTACCGCTGTCTCTTTGAAGAAATGCCCCCTGCGGGCCTCGTGCCTTCATGTCAAGAGGCGGGTGTAATCGGTGCCATACCGGGTGTGGTCGGCTCGCTTCAGGCCATCGAGGTCTTCAAACTGATCCTCGGGAAAGGGGATGTCCTCAGGAACACCCTTCTTATCTTTGACGCCCTCAAGACGACCTTTAGAAGGGTGAAAGTGCCGAAGAACCAGGACTGTCCCGTCTGCGGAGAGCATCCTTCTATTACGGAGCTGCAGGACTATGACGCAGGATACTGCAGGATATAACCTGAGTCAGTAATACTTTCGCCCGGCATGGGAGAACTGTATTTCAGAAAGATTGAATTGGTCGTTGATGCGCTGCAAGGGTTGGATCAAATGGTGATGTATTTGCCTTCATGGAAGTTATGGAACAGGGCGTTACCTGCTCCATGGCGAACCCAGACAATCTTGCTGCAAGCCAACCTTCCCATGCCTCGTCGTGGGTCATAGTGAAATGCGCCGCTTGATTATCCCCGAACATATCTTTGAAGAGATGCTTGCCCATTGCAGGGAAGGCTATCCCGACGAGGCATGCGGCATACTCGCGGGGAGAGGCGATGAGGTTCAGAAGATTTACAAAGCTGACAATATTGAGCATTCTCCAGTCAGGTATGAGATGGACTCAAGAGAACTCATCCGCGCCAATAAGGATATGCGTGAGAACAACTTGTCAATTCTTTCGATCTATCACTCCCATCCGTCCGCGCCTGCATATCCCTCTCAGACTGATATCAGTCGTGCCAAGCCGTGGAACGGCCTGCCGCCTGTCTATGGGGAAGCTGCTTACATCATTGTCAGTCTTTTCGAAAAAGAGCCTGTCGTAAAAGCCTTTTCGATCGGGGAGGGAATAGGGGAAGTTGAGGTCATAATAAGGGAGAAATCACCGGGTTTCTCATAAACCCGTTATTTCTGTGCCACGCCTCTCTCGAGAAGCATCCAGCTCTCAAGCGGGATAATAGAAATAAAGATGTCCGCCTCGCCTCTGTCACTCCCGATTGTTTGCACGGTGAGTTGCCGGAGGAGACAGAACAAGTATAGGAACTGTGGTGAGACTGACAGTCCCGTGATAATCCAATCAATCTATTTTATTTTGTACCCGTTTGGAGTAAAATATACTTTATTTCAACAAAGGATCCGGCAATTCTTCGCATTCAGTTAGACGGGAGGTGAATATGGGTTACGTGAGAGGTCTTAAGTGCAGAGAGTGCGGCAGGGAGTATCCTGTCGATCCCATATATGTGTGCGAATTCTGTTTCGGTCCGCTCGAGGTCGTGTACGATTACAAGAAAATAAAACGCGTTCTTACGCGGAAGAACATAGAGAAGCGAGAAAAGAATCTCTGGCGGTACAAGGAGCTGCTCCCCATAGACGGCGAACCCCAGGTTGGTCTGAAGTCCGGCTTCACACCTCTCATCAGGGCCGATAGCCTCGCGGAAGAACTGGGCGTCAGGGAACTGTACATAAAGGACGACACGGTTGCCCATCCCACGCTGTCGTTCAAGGACAGGGTGGTTGCGGTGGCCCTTACCAAGGCAAAGGAGTTCGGTTTTGATACGGTTGCGTGTGCGTCGACGGGCAATCTTGCCCACTCTGTTTCGGCCCATGGAGCAAAGGCGGGTTTCAAGCGGTTTGTCTTCATACCGGCCACCCTGGAGCCGAGCAAGATTGTGGCGTCCCTTGTTTATGAGCCAAACCTGATTGCTGTTGACGGGAACTATGACGAGGTGAACAGGCTCTGCAGCGAGATCGCGAACAAATACAGGTGGGCATTCGTGAACATCAATATACGGCCGTTCTATGCTGAGGGTTCAAAGACCCAGGGATTTGAAATAATCGAACAACTCGGCTGGAAGGCCCCTGACAACATTGTGGTCCCATGCGCCAGCGGTTCGCTGCTTACAAAGGTCTGGAAGTCGTTCAAGGAATTCAAGGAGATAGGGATATTGAAAGAACTGGATACCAGGGTTTTCGCCGCCCAGGCAACGGGCTGCTCCCCCATATCCGCTGCCGTAAAGCAGGGTACTGATGTGATTAGGCCAGTAAAGCCAAACACTATAGCGAAATCCCTGGCAATCGGCAATCCCGCGGACGGCTTTTATGCGCTTCAGGCTGTTAAGGAGACTGGAGGATACGGCGAGGATGTCTCCGACGAAGAGATCATCGAAGGGATAAAGATGCTTGCGAGGACAGAGGGGGTTTTTGCGGAAACCGCAGGGGGCGTCACTCTGGCCTGCACGAAGAGACTCATCGAGACGGGAAAGATAAACAGGGATGAGACAACGGTCATGTGTATCACGGGCAACGGGCTCAAGACCCAGGAGGCGCTGAACGGACATACCGCGTCTCCCCACTACATAAAACCGAACCTTGCGTCCTTTGAGGAAGTGCTTGGAAGGATTCAAAGCACAGAATGAAGGGAATCAGCAACAGCGGGCACAGAGACCAGCTGCAGGGTGCTCAAAGAAAACTGAAAACTAATGTGCAATCTGTGGCGAAAATATATTTGGCCCGGCTCGTCCGGGTTGGGAGGTGAGATAAATGGCTGTAAAAGTGAGGATTCCGACTCCTCTCCAGAGATTGACCCAAGGCAAGGAGGAGGTCGAGGGCACTCCTGGTACCATTATGGAACTTGTGACAGACCTTGACAAGAGGTTCCCGGGCTTGGGAGAGAGGATTTCCGAAGGCGGCAAGATTCGCAGGTTCGTCAACATTTATGTGAACGAAGAGGACATACGCTTTCTGAAGGCGGAGGAAACCGTAGTGAAGGACGGGGACGAGGTATCCATTGTCCCTGCTATCGCAGGAGGCATATAAAGAGGAGGATATATGAAACGGCGTGTGAAGTTGACCTTCCCGCAGCATCTCATTAAAGAACCGGTGATTTTCACCATGGCAAAGAAGTTCGATGTGATGCCGAACATCAGAAGGGCGAGGGTGACCGAGACGGTGGGAGAGATGGTGCTGGAACTGGAAGGGGCGGAGGAGAATCTCGAGAAGGGGATTCGGTCCCTGAGGGAGCAGGGAGTGGATGTGGAGCTTGTGGAAGGAGACATTATAGAGTAACATGGAATGGCGCGGAATAATAGAAGAATACAGACCATTCCTTCCTGTTTCTGATGCTACGCCGGTCATCACTCTGAAAGAGGGCAATACCCCTCTTATCAGATCGACGAACCTTGATAGGAAGCTCGGCATGGACCTCGAAGTCTACCTGAAGTTCGATGGTGAGAATCCTACGGGTTCTTTTAAGGACAGAGGGATGACCATGGCCATTTCCAAGGCGGTGGAAACAGGCTCGAAGGCCGTGATCTGCGCGTCGACCGGGAACACCTCTGCCTCTGCAGCGGCCTATGCGGCAAGGGCCGGAATAAAGGCGATCGTGATCATACCCGAGGGTAAAATAGCCCAGGGCAAACTGGCGCAGGCGCTAATTCACGGTGCTCATGTGCTCCAGATCGAGGGGAATTTCGACGATTCGCTCAAGATTGTGAGGGCCCTGTCAGAGATGTACCCTGTAACCCTCGTGAATTCAGTTAACCCTTTCCGGCTCGAAGGACAGAAATCCGCAGCCTTTGAGATCTGTGACCAATTAGGCTTTGCTCCCGACTTTCATGCCCTTCCGGTGGGAAATGCGGGCAATATAACTGCATACTGGAGGGGATATAAGGAGTTCAGGGAAAGGGGCAGGATCGCGGAACTGCCCAGGATGCTCGGGTTCCAGGCTGCCGGAGCGGCTCCGATTGTCCTTGGACGTCCCGTGGAAAAGCCGGAGACAGTCGCCACCGCGATAAGGATAGGTAAGCCTGCCAGCTGGAGGGGCGCAGAGGCGGCGAGGGATGAGTCCGGAGGAAGGATCGAAGCAGTGACGGATCAGGAGATACTGAATGCCTACGGTCTTATAGCGTCCTCGGAGGGGATATTCTGTGAGCCTGCTTCTGCAGCATCGGTTGCCGGTGTCATAAAATTATATAAGGAAGGCTATTTCAGGAAAGGCGCAAGAATCGTCTGCACCCTGACAGGGCACGGACTGAAGGATCCTGATACGGTATTTAAGGTTGCCCTGGAACCTTTGAGAGTTAAGGCAGAGATAGAGATCGTGTCAAAGGTGATCGAAGAGATACTATGAAATACATTGTAATCATCGGCGACGGCATGGCGGACAGGCCGCTTAAGGAGCTGGAGGGAAAGACCCCACTTCAGAAGGCATTCACTCCCAATATGGATAAACTTGCCAGGGAGGGCATCATCGGCTCCGTGAGAACGATTCCCCCCGGTTTCCATCCAGGCTCAGATGTGGCGAACTTGAGTATACTCGGGTATGACCCGAGGGCCTTTTATAGCGGACGTGCGCCCTTGGAGGCCGCGAGTATGGGGGTCGATCTTGCCGAGGGAGACATAGCCTACCGGTGCAATCTCGTTACTCTGAAATTCGATCAAAAGAGGACCCGGGCTGTGATGGAGGATTACAGCGGAGGACATATATCGACTGAAGAGGCTGCCGTCCTTATAAGAGACATTGACGCGAAACTGGGGACCGAAGAGATGAGGTTCTATCCTGGTGTGAGCTACCGTCACCTCATGGTATGGAAGAACGGATCACTGGATGTAGAATGCATTCCTCCTCACGACATCATCGGCAAGGAGATCTCCGATTATCTACCTGCGGGGAGAAGCGAAGAGGTTTTGCGGACTGTCATGATGGCCTCTGTCGGAATCCTTGACAGTCATCCACTCAACAAGGAGAGGATTGCCAAAGGGAGGAAGCCTGCAAACAGTATATGGCTCTGGGGGCAGGGGAGAAAACCCCGGTTGCCGACGTTCAGAGAGAAGTACTCCATTGACGGAGCACTTGTCTCGGCCGTAGACCTGACAAAGGGGCTTGGTGTTTATGCCGGGTTCGAGATTCTCAAGGTTCCGGGCGTTACGGGATACCTCGATACCAACTACGCAGGGAAGGCCGAGTATTCCTTGGATGCGCTGGGAAGGCACGACCTCGTGTATATCCATGTTGAGGCTCCGGATGAAGCGGGACACTCCGGCAATTACGGGGACAAGGTCAAGGCCATCGAGGACTTTGACGCCCTTGTGGTCGGCACGATCCTCAGAGGAGTGAGGGCCTTTGAGGAATACAGGATCTTACTGCTCCCTGACCATGCTACCCCTATCGAAGTAAGGACGCATACCGACGAACCCGTTCCCTTCGTCATATACGACAGCCGTGTAAAAAGAAAGAACGAAGGCGCCGCCTTCGACGAATCCCTCCTCCAAAGGAATGACTTGCTTATGATTGAGGAAGGACACAGACTGATGGATTATTTTATAAAAGGGGAATAAACATTGCTGACAAAAGACTGCCGATAGGATATGGGCAGGAATTCACAATCGACAATGAGAGTTACTCAGTTGAAGAATCTGACTGCGCTCAGGCCCTGTAAGTCCTTACTCCCGGTATATGCGACTTCACAAATTGATTTTGTCGCCTCTGTCCCTGACTTCTCTGCTACAGTTTCTTCCCATTGAACTTCGCCAGTCTTCTTAACTGCACCATGAGTTCCGCAAAGTCCTCGATCCTGAGGGACTGGGGCCCGTCGCATAATGCCTTCTGTGGGTCGGGATGGACCTCCACCATGATTCCGTCCGCCCCGCATGCCATTGCTGCAAAACAGAGCGGTGCTACGTAGTTTCTTGCGCCCGTTGCATGCGAAGGGTCTATGATTATGGGAAGATGGGAGCGCTCGTGGATCACTGGTACGGCGGAGATGTCCAGGGTATTTCGCGTGGCATTTTCGAAGGTGCGTATCCCCCTTTCGCAGAGTATGACATCCTTGCATCCCTCCGACAAGACATACTCGGCAGACATGAGGAATTCCTGGATTGTCGTGGACATCCCCCGCTTCAGAACAATAGGCTTGCCGAACTTGCCGACCCGCCTGAGAAGCGAAAAGTTCTGGACGTTCCTTGCCCCTATCTGGAGCACGTCTGCATATTTACCAACCAGCTCCACATCCTCAGGGTTGATCACCTCTGTAACAAAGGGGATTCCTGCTTCCTTTCTTGCGGCAGCAAGAAGTTTCAGCCCTTCCTCCTCAAGTCCCTGAAAGGCATAGGGTGAGGTCCTTGGTTTAAATGCTCCGCCTCTGAGCATCCTGGCGCCTGCCTTTTTGACGCGTATTGCGGTCTCGACTATCTGCTTTTCATTCTCCACAGAGCATGGGCCTGCGATAACTCCGAAGTGTCCTCCTCCGAAGGACGCTCCGTCAACCTTGACCACTGTCGGTTCCTTCTTGATCTCTCTGCTGGCAAGCTTATAAGGCTGTAGGATCGGAACCAGTTTCTCTACACAGGGAATGGCCTCAAGGGCGTAAAGCAGATGCTTGTCCCTGTCATCTCCAACGGCACCGATAACTGTTCTTTCGACCCCGAAGATTGCGTGTGCCTTGAATCCCAGATCCTCCACCTTTTTCATTATGGACTCGACAGTCTTTTTCTTGCAGCCTCTCTTCAGAACTAGAATCATGTAGTCCTCCTTATAAACAAAAGACCACAGGATTCCTGCCGCCTGTGGTCCTTCTGTTATGGGTTATGTACCTTGTGCCATCAAAAAGCCGGCGACACCCCCTTTAGAAATAACCCTGGAGCCAGCTAAATCGGCCTGATGCATATTCTCCCAAGCACGATGATCTTTTTTTCATGCTTGTAATGTAATATCTTTCCCAAATTAAGTCAATGGGATGATTCACGGGAGTCGACTCAAACGACCCTATTGGGCATAATCCATCGGAATTACGGGCAGTTGTTTGATGTCATCAGCGTTAACATGTTATAGTAGTTTCACAAAAAAGGAGGCCCTGAATTATGCTTGTTGTCCAAAAATACGGCGGCACCTCTGTTGCAAACATTGAAAGGATAAAGGCTGTTGCGGAGCGTGTGGTGCAGGCCGCCCGGCAGGGCAATAAGGTGGCTGTGGTCGTGTCCGCCATGGCGGGGGAGACCGACAAGCTGATTAGCCTGGCCCATGAGATATCCCCTAATCCGAGTGAAAGAGAGATGGACCTGCTTTTATCTTCCGGGGAGCGTGTAACGAGCGCCCTCACTGCCATCGCGATTGAAGCTCTTGGCCAGAAGGCAATGGCCTTCACAGGCAGACAGATGGGGATCATCACCGACACCGTCCATACAAAGGCAAAGATCGAGAGGATAACCGGGGAAAGGGCGAAGAAGGTTCTTGACGAGGGTTATGTGGTTGTGGTCGCAGGATTTCAGGGGATAACAGAAGGGCATGACGACGTGACCACCCTCGGCAGAGGCGGATCCGATCTTTCAGCAGTTGCCATTGCATCGGCGCTGAATGCCGATCTCTGTGAGATTTACACTGATGTCGACGGGGTCTATACCACCGATCCCAATATAGTTCCGGATGCCAGGAAACTCGGGAAGATCTCTTATGAGGAGATGCTCGAGCTTGCGAGCCTCGGGGCTAAGGTGCTCCAGACCAGGTCTGTGGAGTTTGCAATGAAATACGAAGTTCCGGTTGTGGTAAGATCCAGCTTCAACGATAATCCCGGCACGCTGGTTACCAAGGAGGATGAGGATATGGAGAAAGTTGCGGTATCTGGGGTTGCATATGACAAGAACCAGGCTAAGATTACCGTTATGGGAGTGCCGGACAGGCCCGGTATCGCCGCCAGGCTCTTTAAGGGGATCGCGGATGCCAACATCGTTGTGGACATGATCGTCCAGAATGTGAGCAGTGACGGCAAGGCCACGGATATTTCGTTTACAGTGCCGAAAACCGACAGCAGGAAGGCGGTAAAACTTACCGAAGAGATCGCGAGGGAGCTGGGGGCGAGGGGCGTAACCCAGAGGGAGGATATCGCAAAGATCTCAATCGTCGGGGTAGGTATGAGAACCCATTCAGGTGTTGCAGCAAAGATGTTCGAGACCATGGCAGCACACGGTATAAATATCATGATGATCAGTACCTCGGAGATAAAGGTATCGTGCGTCATCGAGTCGAAGTTTACGGAACTCGCCGTTAGGGTTCTGCATGATGCCTTTGAGCTCGGTAAGGGGTAAGGAGCCTTACAAAAAAGGAAATGATAACGAAGGGGCGGAAGATAGAGATTTATGACACGACCCTGAGGGACGGTGCGCAAAGCGAGGAAATATCCTTTTCGGTGGAAGACAAGCTTCGCATTACAGAGAAACTGGACGAGCTTGGCGTTCACTATGTAGAGGGTGGCTGGCCAGGTTCGAATCCAAGGGATGTGGAATACTTCAGGAAGGCTAGGAAACTCACCTTGAGAAACGCGTGTGTCGCCGCTTTCGGAAGCACTCACAGGCCGAAGCACAAGGTCGAGGATGACGCGAATATCAGGGCACTCCTGAATTCAAAGGCAGGGGTGGTTACTATTGTCGGGAAGACATGGGATTTCCATGTGAGGGAGGCGCTGAGAATATCCTTGAATGAGGACATAGAGATAATCCATAATTCCGTTTCCTATCTCAAGAAAAATGTTGACAAGGTATTTTTTGATGCCGAGCACTTCTTTGACGGATACCGGGATAATCCTGAATTCTCGGTAAAATGCCTCCTTGCGGCCCAGGATGCGGGCGCCGATTGCATAGTCCTTTGCGACACCAATGGCGGCACCCTTCCCGGCAATGTGAGGGCGATCATGAATGATGTGCGCAAGAGGGTGTCTGTGCGCATAGGGATCCATGCGCACAACGACTCGGAGTGCGCTGTCGCCAATTCCCTTATTGCGGTGGAACTGGGAGCCTCGCAGGTTCAGGGAACAATCAACGGACTCGGCGAGCGCTGCGGGAATGCAAACCTCTGTTCGGTCATCCCCAACCTCCAGATCAAGCTCGGTCTTAAGGCGATCACCGACGACCAGATGAAGAGACTAAGAGAGGTTTCACGGTATGTGAATGAGATCGCCAACCTGCGTCATTTCAAAAGGCAGCCCTTTGTGGGTGACAGCGCCTTTGCCCACAAGGGTGGGATTCATGTGAGCGCAATCGTGAAGAGGCCCGAGACCTACGAGCACATAAGGCCTGAACTTGTGGGAAACTCCCAGCGTGTGTTGATCTCCGACCTTGCAGGCAAGAGCAATATCCTGAGAAAGGCTTCAGAGTTCGGGATTAAGCTGGATCCTGATTCGCCTCAGATCCAGGATATTGTCACGAGGCTGAAGGATCTTGAGAATCAGGGTTTTCAATTTGAGGGAGCTGAAGCCTCTTTTGAACTCCTGATGAAGAAGAACCTCGGACTTCATAAGAGATTCTTTGATCTTATCGGGTTCCGTGTGATTGTAGAAAAACGCAGAGAGAAGGAAGAGTCCCTCAGCGAGGCCACGATAATGGTGAGGGTTGGCGGGCATGTGGAGCATACTGCCGCAACCGGCAACGGACCGGTAAACGCCATCGACAATGCGCTGAGGAAGGCCCTCGAAAAATTCTATCCTCAACTGAAGCACGTTAAGCTGCATGATTACAAGGTCAGAGTTCTCGCTGCGGGCAAAGGGACTTCGGCGAAGGTAAGAGTGCTCATCGAATCTGGAGACGAGGAAAAGAGGTGGGGAACCGTCGGAGTTTCGGAGAATATCATAGAGGCATCATGGCAGGCGCTTGTCGACAGCATTGAATATAAGCTTCTCAGGGAAGAGACGACCGGAGTGTGTTAGGCTGCTTATGTTGTTTTACTCAGAATAAGGAGGAACGGAAATGAAGGTCTACTATGACAGGGATGCAAAGCTCTCGACTCTCAAGGGAAAGAAGATAGTCGTTATGGGATACGGTAGTCAGGGACACGCACATGCCAACAACCTCAGGGACAGCGGAATGGATGTAACGATCGGGCTAAGGAAAGGTGGAAGCTGGGACAAGGCCGCTGCGGCCGGGTTCAAGGTGATGAGCCCGGCGGAGGCGTCAAGGAAAGCGGACGTGATCATGATGCTCTTGCCAGATGAATTTCAGGCGGACGTTTACAAGGCCGAGATTGCGCCGAACATCAAGAAAGGAGCGTTCCTTGCATTTGCGCATGGGTTCAATATACATTTCGGCCAGATCATACCGTCGGCGGACACCAACGTCTTTATGGCGGCGCCCAAAGGACCTGGGCATCTCGTGAGGTCGGAGTATACAAAGGGAAGCGGTGTTCCGTGCCTGATCGCAATACATCAGGACCCCTCGAAGAAGACAAAGAATATTGCTCTTGCCTACGCTTCCGCGATCGGCGGCGGCAGGGCCGGCATTATCGAGACGACCTTCAGGGAGGAGACGGAGACAGACCTATTTGGAGAACAGGTCGTACTGTGCGGAGGGCTTACATCCCTCATTCAAGCCGGTTACGAGACACTGGTGGAGGCCGGGTATGCTCCGGAGATGGCGTACTTTGAATGTCTCCACGAGGTAAAGCTCATAGTAGACCTGATCTATGAAGGTGGCATATCCAATATGAGGTATTCGATAAGCAATACCGCTCAGTACGGAGATCTGACAAGAGGGCCGAGAGTGATAACTGAGGGGACAAAGAAGGAGATGAGGAATATACTTCAGGAGATCCAGGACGGTGTATTTGCAAGAGAGTGGATGCTTGAGTGCAGGGCAAACAAACCTGTCTTTAACGCCCTTACCAGGAAGGGCGAAGAGCATCCCATCGAGAAGGTTGGTGCGAAGCTGAGGGCAATGATGCCCTGGCTTAAGAAGGGTAAGCTCGTAGATAAATCAAAGGCCTAAAAAAACAATAGTCCGGGGTTAAGGTCAAGGCTGAGGGAGGGTTGAAAAAAGTGGGCATAAGGGATTCTTCCCTGACCTCAACCTCAGCCTTGACCTTAAGGTAGACATGTCTAAACTTGCTCCTGAGGGGTTCCCTTTTATCTTCGGATTTCTCGGTATTACTGTCCTTGTGGCTATTTTCTCACCATGGCTTGCAGTGGCTCCCCTCATTCTCACCTTTTTCATGGTCTATTTCTTCCGGGACCCTGAAAGGGATATTCCCGAAGGAGAAAATGTCTTCGTATCCCCTGCGGACGGAAAGGTGATCCTGATCTCTCACAATCCCCCCCTCCCCCTCTTGTTAAGGAGAGGATCGGACGTGAGCGAAGGAGTTTATATCGAGGTAAGCATCTTTATGTCTCCCCTTGACGTGCATGTGAACAGGGCCCCATGCGACGGGGTTGTGGAGTCGGTGGTTCACACGCCAGGAAAGTTTCTTTCCGCTTTCAAGCACGAAGCCTCACTCCGTAACGAAAATATCGCCATGCTTCTCGACACGAGGCACGGCAAGGTGCTTGTCCGCCAGGTCGCTGGGTTCCTCGCAAGACGTGCAGTTTGTAGAGTGAAACCGGGAGATAGCCTTGGGAAGGGCGAACGTTACGGGATCATTAAATTCAGCTCAAGGCTGGATATCTACCTGCCAAAGGAGACCCGTATTAAGGTCAAGCTTGGAGATAAAGTGAAGGCAGGGGAGACCGTGATAGGGGAAATTTAAGCGTTGTTTGCTCAGTCAAGCTATTCTTTGCCCGGTGGCTGTCCTGGATATATTGAAATCCATGGCACATCGAGAGATTCGCCTTTTCTAGTTCCCTGCCGAGATACGCCGCATGATCAAGCCTTGAGACAAGATTCCGTTCAATGGCTGTAGCAGGCTTACACACCGGACCGCAGGTGCTTTTTGCAGCCATGCCGGATATTTCATGAAGGGCGTTAGATACAGGCACAGGATAACAGGGATCACATCCGAGGCAGTCGTGGGTCACTTCCGATTTCCTGACGATCTCTTGAAGCCTTGCCGCAACTTCTCCGTTTGTCTTTTCCTTCGTCAGCACTTCCCTGAATTCGACGAGCATATCGTAGAAACACTGGCATGTCCTGCACTTCTCTATCTGAGATATCTTCTCTACTTCATCACAGAGGGTTTTGAAGCCCTTAGTCTCTTCCATTAACCAATCTCCCGTCCTTTATTAGAAGAACTTTTTCAGCTTTTCTTATACTATCCGCCATCTCTTATATTATAGGTTCCAAGGAAATCTCTTTCTGTCTGCCTCTTTGAGTCAACCAACAACCTCGAAGCATTGGCCGCTACTGCCAGAGTCGGAAGCTCCTCGAGGGCCGCTGCCAGAACAGGTGTAAGTATACCAATAGAAGCAAGCCCCATAGTAATTATATCCCATGTTATGCCGAGGGCGATCCCCTGCCTGATAATCTTGTATGTGTTTCTTCCAATTCCTAATGCCTTTGGGATTTGAGACCAATCATCCCTCATCAAAGCAATATGGGCCGCTTCAATAGCCACATCTGTTCCGGCCACACCCATTGCAATACCTGCATCAGACTGTGCAAGAGCAGGGGCATCGTTCACGCCGTCACCTATCATGCAGACTTTATGTCCTTCTTCCTGAAGTCTTTTCACGATTATTATCTTATCCTCAGGCAAGAGATTTGCTTTATATTCGGCAATGCCGAGCTTTTTTGATATGCCTGCAGCAACCTTTTCATTGTCTCCGGTTAAAAGAATAAGCCTCTTTATCCCCATCTCTTTCAGTTCCTCTATTGCCTTCGGAACCTCTTCCCTTATGACATCGGCAACGGCAATAATGCCTTGTACTGTTGAATCAACCCCTAAGAAGAGGACGGTCTTCCCTTCTGCCTCAAGCTCTTCTGACTTTGCTATTGCATAATCAGGAATAACGATGCCCTTTTCTCCCATAAGCTTCTGATTTCCGAGAGAAAGGATTTTCCCATCTGCTTTTCCGGTGATGCCCCGGCCTATGAAATATTCAAATCCCTCAGGCTCAGGAATTTCTATGCCTTCTCGTTCGGCCTTCTCAATAACCGCAGAGGCTATGGCATGTTCGGAGTGTTTTTCTATAGAGGCAGCAAGACGAAGGATTTCTGATATTGAATAACTCCCTTTTATTTCCTCCCTTATATTAAGGGGGGATTGAGGGGGGTTAATTGCTATCATGTCCGTCACCTGCGGTTTTCCAAAGGTTACCGTTCCCGTCTTATCCATAACCAAGCAATCCACCTTTGCGAGAGCCTCCAGATACAATCCGCCCTTTATAAGAAGCCCCCGTCTTGCACCACTTCCAACACTCGCAATAACGGAAAGCGGGGTGGCAAGACCGACCGCACATGGACAGGCTGCGACAAGAACCGCAATGGAATAGATAGCCTTTCCTGAAATAAGATAGGTGAGAATAGCGAAAGTTACGGCTGACGGCAAAAAATAGGTTGTGAATCTATCAGCGAATTTCTGAACCGGTGCTTTATGAGCCTCCGCCTCCTCGACAAGCTTGATGATCTTCCCGAGGGTTGTATCCTCACCGATTTTCGCCGTTTTTATCTCTAAATAACCTGATTCATTCAGTGTGGCGGCAAAGACCTCATCTCCTCTACTTTTCTCTACAGGGATGGACTCACCTGTGATAGGGGCTTGATTCACAGAGCTTAAACCCTCAACAACGACTCCATCTACAGGTATTTTCTCCCCTGGTCTTACGACAACAATATCTCCCGCCTTTATTTCCTCAATACCGACCTCTATTTCCCTTCCATCGAGTTTTATCCTCGCCGTCTTAGGCGCAAGCTTTATGAGCTCCTTTATAGCTCGCCTCGACCTCGACACCGTGAACTCCTCCAGATAGTGAGCAAGATTCATAAAGAAGGCAACGAGCATGGAGGCCGTATATTCGCCAATAGCAGCGGCGCCGATGATCCCAACGGACATCATGAGATCAACGGTAATCTGTCTGTTTAAAAGACCACCGAGTGCCTTTTTGAAAATAGGATAGCCGCCGAGGAAGATCGCAAGAAGAGTGACATGCAGAGGGATTAATTCCAGTCCCTTTTCCAGAAGACCAAGATACTCAAGACCTATCTCACCAAGGGCAATAACACCGACAGCAGCGATAAAGGCAAGGCGCAGGGTGCCTGCAATGTCTCGTTTTTTTGACGGTTCTTCAGCCGGTTTACCAGCTTGAATCTCTGCCTTATGGCCAATCTTCTCAATGTGCCTGATGAGATCTGCCGTATTGATCTCATTCTCATCAAAAGTGATGATGGCCTTCTCAGCTGCCATGAGGATTCTTAAATCCCTGACTCCTCTAACAGCTTTCAAAGCCTTCTCCACCTTAGACGCACAATCGGCGCAGCAGAGACCTTCTACTTTTAGCTCGATGGTTTTCATGTTCCCATCCTCTTCAACTGTAAGTCTTGAGTCATTAACCGCCACTGCAATGGTTGAGGTTTCCTTAACGGCTGACGCCATGACAGGTGTGTGTCCCGCTTCTCCCTTTGATGAGTCAACTAGAGGGTGGAAGCATTAACCCTCAGGAAAATGTCGATTATTTGGAGAGAGAGTTCTTCCACCAGAATAACAGCTTGTCCCTATGCCCATATCGTTTCATTTCCTCATAGGCCTTCTCGAAGTTCCAGCCGTTTAACCGTATACGATACGCTGCTATGACGACACCTGTCCTGTCGCTGCCACGGTCACAATGGACAAAAACGGGATGGTTCGCAGGATCAGTGATATATGCCAATGCTCTCTCTATTTCCTCCTTCTTCGGCGCAAAGAACGGGTGCATTGGAACATGGAAGAATTTTATTCCCGCTTCTTCTGCCCATTGTTTCTCCTTTTTCACCTCGCCGGGCACTTTTTCAAAGATTTCTCTTTCAAGATTGACGATAGCCTTTATTCCTATCTGCTTCAGCTCTTTAATGCCCTGCTCCCTCGGACGTGCGCCCCTGTAAATACCCGTATCCACTTTATGAAAATTTGGAATGCTCATCTCCCCGGACTGCACATAATTCCCAAAAAGAAAAAAGAAGCCGCCCATCATAAGAATTATGAGAATGAGGCCTTTGTTTTTCATATCCTACTCTATCACCTTTCCATCTTTTATTTCATATACCCTCTCCGCCCTTTTTGCTATTTCATGGTTATGAGTAACGATGACGATTGTTTTGCCTTCCCTGTGGAGTTTGAAGATCGCCCCCAGGACCTCTGCCTCTGATTCTGAATCAAGATTACCCGTAGGCTCATCCATCAATAAAATCTCAGGGTCGTTTGCCAGCGCCCTTGCGATGGCAACTCTCTGTTGCTGCCCGCCTGAGAGTTCGGATGGTTTTGCATTGAACTTTTCCGAAAGCCCTACCATTGATAAAAGACCTCTTGCCTTTTCCTTCTGCGCCTTTTCATCTGTTTTTAAAAACATCATGGCAGTCTCCACATTCTCTTTAGCAGTGAGATGTGGCAAAAGGTTGAAGAATTGAAAGACAAAGCCGATCTTTCTTGCCCTTAAGCCTGCAAGCTCACCATTGTTCATTTCTGTAATATCTATGCCATCAATAAAGACACGACCTTCTGTAGGTCTGTCGAGGCCTCCCATCAAATGCATCAATGTACTTTTTCCATGACCTGATGGCCCTGTAATGCATGAAAACGTACCCCTCGGTATTTCGAGGCTCACGCCCCTGAGGGCAAAAGTTCTTACTTTGCTTGAGTTGTATGCCTTAATGAGATTTTCCGTTTTAACAATCATATCACTCATAGCTTATTGCCTCCACCGGTGAAAGTTTAGAAGCCCTCCATGCAGGGTAAACTCCTGATATAAGGGATACAAAAATAGAAAAGATCAATGACCAAAGGACAAGCCTCAAATCAAATGACCCAGCAACCTCTGTTCCTTTCATAAAGGCTGTAAACTCATTCTGGGATATATATGGAGAAGCGACGGAAGAAAAGACAAGACCTGAAGCCACTCCAATGATGCCTCCGAGAATGCCGTAGAATCCTGACTCAAAGAGAAATGCCTTGAATATTGTGCTTCTCTTTGCACCGATTGCCTGTAGTATCCCTATCTCACGCTTTCTCTCATAAATGGCTGTCGTCATGGTGTTTATTATCCCGAAGGCAGCCGCAAGGATCGCCACAGCAGCGATAAGCTGTAATGTGACGCTGACGGTGCCTACAATGGAAAGGACTGACTTGAGAAGCTGTTTGTCAGACACCACGGCAACGTTTGCCGCTTCCTGAATCTTGAGGATATACTCATCCGTTTTTGCTATATCAGCCACCTTAACTGCTATGAAGGAGACCATGTCTCTAACACCGTAAAGTCTCTGTGCAACCGGAAGTGGCATGAACATGGCAATGTCATCCTTACTTCCCGTCTCTTTAAGAATCCCTTTTACAGGAAAACTCTTCCCTCTAATTTTAACCTCATCCGTGGGATTCAACTTGAACTGCTGTGCAATACCTGAACCAATGATGACAGCCTTTTCGTTTTGCGTTTCAAAGTATGAACCCTTCTCCATCTCCCATGCCTTAAATGCCTTCATCTCCTCTGGAAGGATGCCGATAACAGGTACAGGACTGTTTTTTATAGCAGTCCTTTCGGTGAGATAAGGGACGGCTGCAAGCCCTTTTATAGCAGATATCTTTTTCACTACATCAAAGGGTATCGCCTCAGGCAGTTGCTCGCCGGTAAGAACTGATACCTGCTCATAGGCGCACCAGCCTTTAGGTGTTACGATAAGGTTTGCGCCAAGCTCGCTTGCCTGTCGTTTGATCTCATTCTTAAGGCCGCCTCCGAGAGAAAGGAGCGTCACGAAAGAGGCGATGCCTATGGTTATCCCGAGGAGTGTGAAGACGAATCTCCCCTTTCTGCGTGTGATGTTCTTTAATACAAGTTTTGGTATATTCATTGGCATCTCCTATTTGAAAGTAAGATGTCTCAGGACATCCACCTTTGTAGCTGAAAAGATACGACCACCATCAACAAAAGTCCCTGTAACATTCACCTCATCCCATTCCTGCGGCATCTTACCGTCGAACTGAACCGGAAGATAAAACCTCGCACAACCTGTCTGCTTGCAGATCTTAGCCTCCGAAGTCTCTACCATTATGAAGGCGTTTGCGGGCACTTTGAACCGCGACTTATCTGCCACAACTCCCGTAATGGTGATAGTGCCTTTATAGGCAGAGGGGTCTGCCTGGATATCGTTCACGCTCAATATACCGCCTTCCTTCACCGTCTTGGTCTTTCCATTGCTGAGGCCGGTAAAGGCAACCGCTGCAATGAGCACAATTGCCGAAAGAACAAGAATATGCTTTTTCATGGTATCCTCCTGAAAAAAAGTTTAAGATGTCTTGTCATTGCGAGCCGAAGGCGTGGCAATCTCTAAACTCATAGGATTGCTTCGTCGCTTAGCTCCTCGCAATGACGCTTTGAGAGGCTTGCGCAATTTTGGGTTTAGGCTATGACAGGAGGATGGAAGATCGGCTTTGCAGGAGATTCGAGATTCAGTCTTTCTGCGAAGTGGGGAATGTGAATGCTCCCTGACAATTCAGAGGGCGTAAATGACGAAACGACATCTACCGAAAGGCAGAGAAACATCGGGCAGTCTGGCGCTGAACAATGATCCGTGCTCTGGCTCTCGTTCTTGTTACATTCATCGCAGCAAGGCTTTGCAGCCTTCTCGACGTCTACCGCAGGCGCTGTGGTCAGCAAGCCCGTAAACATGAGACTCACCGCAACTAAAAGGACAAGAGTGAAAACCTTTGAAGCAGTAAAGACCATATTTAATTATACACTTTTCAGCAAAAAACATGTTAAACGTCCCGATTAATTCCTTTCTTGACTTTCCAGTCGAACGGAAGGTTTATAATTAAAGTACGGAAAAATATTTTATCGGAGATATTTCAAAGAAGTTCGGACTGAATCCCAGGACTTTGAGATATTATGAGAAAATCGGCGTTCTGCAGAAATTCGGCAGGAACGACGGTCGCCTGATCCAGGGCTTCTATCTTCTCCAGCTCGATAGCTGCCGCTTCATCTGAAATATCTACATCCTCAGGCTCCTCGATTTCCCGGCCGGCATGTTTGCCCAAAACCATTTTTTCTCCCGCTTCAGGCCTGTCATCGAGATTACAGCCGTGAATACAGCCCCCTGACCCGAACAACTCGTACGCGACCATTGCAATCCCTTCGCGCAAATTCATGACGGACCCTTCAGGAGAGACCGGACATTTACCCCGGCCTTTCTTTGGTATTTCGCAGAAGTGTTCTGTCATCTTCCCTTCCCCTAATGAAAGGTTACAAATGCTTAAGGGGATGTCGACAGTGCGCAGTGATAAAGCGGAGGCCCGGTCAAGAGTGAACTCCGTCGCCTTCTATTACTTTACAATTGTCACAGTACAGGGTGCATAGGTCGCGACCCTTTTCGAGACCGAGCCCAGAAGCCAGCTCTCTATCTTTGACTTGCCCCTCTGCCCGATAGCAATTAGATCGCATCCCTTGTCGGCAGCATATCTCACGATCTGGTCCGCGGGATGGCCCACCACCACTTCCGTTTTTATTTCGATGCCCTTCTCTTTTGCCTTCTCTCTAAGATCTCTGAATAATTCTTCATAATGTTGCATCGCACTATCGATGATGGCATCCATCTCCACGATATCAATAGGTTCGGGAGGCTGAGCAACGGAAAGGACTATGATCTCGGGGGCGGTGCCGGGGCAGAGTTTTGCCGTTTCAAGGGTATGGTCAAAAGCCTTGTATGACTGCTGTGAACCATCAAAGGCAACGAGAATCCTCTTAAGCATGAATCCTCCTCTCTTCAGTCTTCAACGACTGTTGTTTTCAGCGTTTCTTCGTTCCCCTTCTTCGGCAAAAGATAGTGGGGAATAAAGAAGGCATTTGCAATGAGCGTTGGTACAATAGCACTGCCGATCACCGTCACTATTAAAAGGGAGTATTGCTGCTGGTCGATTATCCCATGAGAAAGACCGAAGAGCGCTGATATCGAGCCAAAGGTCAACCCCGTCGACATAAGCAAGGTTGTATATATCCCTTCTTTCTGAGCATATCCGTAAGCCTTTGTCGCGGGGTACACTCCCACGATTTTGGTCATCATCTTTGCAAGGAAAAGCACAAGAAGGACAACGGGCGCGGCTACAATCGCCTGCAGGGATATAAATGAACCTGCCCTTATGAAATAAAACGGCGTCAGCAAACCAAACGCTAAGGTTCTTAACCTCCTGACAAGGGCATGGTTCTTACCCACGCTTCCCGCAAGAAGCATCCCTACAATATATGCTGGAAGGACCGCCTCGCTTTCCGACCAGACAGCAAGGGACCCAAGCCCGAAGAGTGCAAGTAAGAGGTATTTTGCCTCCAGCTCCGAAGGCTTACCCCCATACTTCTTGAAGAATCTTGGGGTCAGTAGGGTCAGGATTACGAATACAAGGATGCTCACCACCACAAAGATCACCGTTCTTATGGTAAACGGCGCAAATATCAATCCAAGGGATATCACTGTTCCGAGGTCGGTGATGAAACACGCCGCAAGGACGGTCTTACCGAACTCAGTCTTGTTTAACCCCAGCTCGAGCATGACCGCATACACGACCGCGACGGAAGTAGTAGAAAGGGCAACACCGGCGAGCCAGCTCGACATCACCGTCCAACCCAGAACATAGTGGGCGACGGCAGTACATCCGAGAAAGGGCGCCAGGAAAGAAATGAATCCAATAGCTGTTGCCTCCTTCCATTTCGCCCTGAATACGAGTGGATCCAGCTCTGCTCCAGCCAAAAAGGTCAGTACAATCGCGCCGGTACCCGCCAGGAATTTTATCCAAGGGAAATCAGCGCCCAACGTTGACCCCAGAACTGACACAACGACAAGCTGAGCGACTGTGCCGATAATTATTTCGGACAGGGCTGTCGCAATGCGGAACCATGTTGAAAGCAATACCGCGATTAAGGCGAGGCCAAGCCATAGAGCCGCCATGCCCCAGACTTCATGCATTGTCCATTTCCTTTCCGGGTATAAAAAACTCCTACCCTCATATCTCAATCGAGAGTAGGAGTTATCAGTCCTTCGGACGGTTAACGGCGAACTCCATCGCCTTACAGTTAAGATAGCAGAAGGGCTCTCTCAAGTCAAACGGAGATCATTTGTCCTGACAAAAACGTTATTTCTTAAGTATTTATCTCGCTTTTTTATTATAATAGAAAAAACCGAGGCATGCGGTGCGTCAGCCTCTATGGTAATGAATATGAAACATAAGAGAAGCACGGAGAAACAGCCCAAGAAAGGGATATATCTTCTTCCCAACACCCTCACCCTCTGCGGGATGTTCTGCGGTTTCTTTGCGATTCTTTCAGCGATCAACGGCAATTTCCTTTATGCTGCATGGGCAATAGTGCTTGCCAATGTCTTCGATGGCCTTGACGGCTGGATCGCACGCCTGACCAACACGACAACCCGGTTCGGGATAGAACTCGATTCCCTTTCGGACCTTGTTGCATTCGGCATTGCTCCTTCTGTGATGATGTACAAATGGGCGCTTGTGCCTTTTGGAAGGATAGGGTGGGCGGCGGCGTTCCTTTTTGTTGCGTGTGGCGCTCTGAGACTTGCTAGGTTCAATATACAGACAGGGTCCACGGGTTCAAAGGCGTTTAAGGGTATGCCGATACCCGGAGCGGCGACTGTTATGGCATCCATCGTTATTTTTTATTACGACTTCTGGAAAGGTCTTCCCGAGAAGAATGCTTTTTTCCTTGTGATCACCATTCTCCTTTCGTTACTGATGGTCAGCACAATCCGTTACCATGGCCTGAAAGAGATCGACTTCAGAGAGAAGAAGCCCTTCTGGTTCCTTATCGTATTTGTCCTTATTCTATTTGTGCTCTTCGTCCACCCCTCAACCGCAATATTTATCTTTGCAATGGCATACCTTGTTTGGGGTATAATGGAGAGTATTATTACTATGGCAAGGAAGAGGAAGGCGAGACTATTGGAGCAGCGGATTCCCCCGGAAGGTGGTCCGGGGGGACAGGAGGAAAAGGGGCGTTCTGTGAGTGAAGAGGTGAAGAATGAGAGTAATCAGGATATTTGATACGACGCTTCGTGACGGCGAGCAGTCGCCTGGGGCATCCATGAATGTGGAGGAGAAGCTGCAGGCTGGCGCCCGCCTGGTGCAGGTGCCGAAATCGCGCAAAAAAGCCGAGGACCTGCTC
>CAYYWY010000003.1:0-86868 GCA_964475485.1 uncultured Nitrospiraceae bacterium
GACTCTTCTATGAGGATAACGATGCCACAACAGAATAGGCCATCCGTTACCCATCGCGCCTATACCCACAGGCTCCGTGGAGTTGACCCGAATGATCAGTCATGCGTGCCGACGTCGGCACCAACCTGATCGACGGACACCGCTGCTGAATCCGCGACAGGTTTGCGGCACAACTTGCGACACCCCTCTTTGTAGGGTAGATGAGGAAACAGGGTCGTTAGGGCTTCGGGCCTGCCGGGGGCCACATGCTCTTTGATAGATCATTGAATCACAACGGTTTTCGGTTAACAGCCGGAGAACGGGAACGGTTATGAAAAGGGTTGCACATGGGGAGCCAATTTATCAATTCGAGTGTAACGCTTGCCCTACGTGGTTTACATTTTGCAGAGCCTGTCAACTTCCCGGTACTATATCGGCCATACCGGCGATCTCGCACGGAGGCTTGCTCAGCACAACGACCTTGAATATCGAGGGACGCAACACACGAAGCGGCACAAAGGGCCCTGGATATGCGCGGTATTTCTTACTGAAGAGATGCCTTAGGAGTGTGGTCTTGCCGGATTGTCTTGGCCCGGTAATTACCATGGCCGGGAACTCCTTTACGGCCCGACGGATGATCGGCTCGATGGCTCGTTCTATATAAAGGTTTTGCATGAATGTATTTTTGCATTTAAAATGCAAAATTGCAAGAAATTTTACAGAGGGACATACCCTATTTCCTTTCCATATTTTTTATCTCCTTAAACATCCCGGCTGCCCTTTCTCTTCCAGGTCAGTTGATTCTGTTACTTTCCCGAATCGGCACCTTAAAGAAGGGATTGTGAAGCCATCCTTCTATGCTCTCAGCACTTTAAGTCCTGCGCATCCTTCGATAATGTCGAAGTCGTTGTCTTTATGAAAAAGGGTAAGACCATTTTCGATGCAAATCGCGGAGATGATGCAGTCTACGGTCTTCCTTACGGTTTTGCCCTTTTTTCTGCAGTCCCTGTAAATCTCGGCCGCCTTCAGGTAGGTCTCGGTGCCCTTTGGTTTATGGATTGGAAATTCCAAAAGGTAGCCCTTCACCCTCTTGAAGTTCTCGTCGTCTTTTATCCCCTGAAGGATTTCTATAAGAATTATCTCCGTAAGCGAAATATCCTCTTCGTCTTTGATAAGCCTGTGCAGAATATGGCGTTCTTTGGAGTTTGCGCCATTCAGGAAGTCTATCCAGACGCTGGTATCAACAAGGATCATACCCTACTTTTCCTCATTTCATCAAGGTTGCCGGTCCATTCGACCTTGCCCTCGAGTTCGAGAAGTTTTTTCCTCTTGAACCTCTTTAAGAGTTCCTCAAGGGCATAATTCACGAGTTCCTTTTTGGTTTTTTTATTGGTGAGCTTCATGGCTTCTTTTACGAGTTTTTCGTCAAGCTCGATATTCGTCCTTAACATAGGGACAGCCCTCCTTCCATTTGATACACAAACTATATCACATTTATGTGTATGAAGCAATAGGGATTTGCCGATTGGTATGGTCATCGGTCGCGAAAGGAGTGGGAGACAAAGCCCGTACTTTTCCAAGCATCCTATTGAATCCCTCACCTGCTTTGCCGGTTCCAGTATCATAAGAAGCGGCCTGAGCCGCCACTCGGAGAATAAAAGAGGACTTTGAAGGCACCGTCATCGAAAGCCTTAAGACTATAAATGAGTTTAGGAAAAGAGAGCGAGTTTGTATGGCTTTCCGGAAGAGACAAGGAAGGCTCTGCTACGGCGCTCGGAAATATCGAGGTGAAGGACAAGAGCCTTTTGCTTCAGCGCAATTCAAAAGAAAGGCTTGAAAGGGGAAGAGACTGCTTCTTGAGCGTGTCTCCGGGCTATGGATACATTCGAAGACCCCAGACAATGTCTAAACGCATCGAGGCGGTACATAAGCCTTTTATCTTGCAAATGTGCATTTTAAATGCAATAATACAACATGCCTGAACGCTATATCGGACGAACCGTAGAACCCGTCATCCGGAAGGCCGTAAAGGAATTCCCTGCAGTAGTGCTGACGGGCCCTCGCCAGTCGGGAAAGACCACGCTCCTTAGGCATCTCTAAGATTAAGCTTTCTTCAACGCCCGACCGGCTATGGCCTCAGGCATCAAGACATTCAGTGAAGACTTTGGGGAATATATCGCAATGCTCATGCGGATTGCCGATATAACGCATATCGGTTCGGGCTCGCCCCTTCGGGTTCTAAACCTGCCACATGCTGGGAGCCATTCTCCCTCTTCAAAATTTCTTCATTTTTCCCTGATAGCTTATATATGCTAAAAATCGCAGATGATTCCAAGATCAGTATGCAAGGAGGAAGGTCATGAAACACAGAAGACCGATATTTCTCGCAGCGACCCTTATCCTCGCCGGCGCGCTCATCGGATCAGGCATATCTTGGAACTTCGAGGTCCACTCTCCGGCTTATGCAGAGGATGCAAAGATCTCGAAGGAGGCCATAGATATTCTCTCTAAAACGAGCCGGGCGATGGCAGAGGTCGCCGCTGCGGTAAAACCCGCTGTAGTGAATATATCGTCGACCCGGACCGTGCGGACCAAAGGGATGCAATCGCCGTTCCTTGATGATCCTTTCTTCAGGAGGTTCTTCGGCGACGAGTTCGGACACATGGAGAGGCCACGGGAACGAAAGCAGGCGAGCCTTGGCTCCGGTGTCATTGTGGATAAGGACGGTTACATACTGACCAACAACCACGTGGTAAAGGATGCCGATGAGATAAAGATAAAGCTCTCCGACAAGAGAGAATTCAAGGGCAAGGTGATCGGGGTCGATCCAAAGACGGACTTGGCCGTGATCAAGATAGAGTCCGATAATCTTCCGGTGGTTAGATGGGGTGATTCCGACACGTTGAAGGTGGGGGAGACCGTGATCGCCATAGGTAATCCCTACGGACTGAATCAGACCGTCACATCCGGAATAGTGAGCGCCACCGGAAGGGCTGATGTGGGGATTGCGGATTATGAGGATTTTATCCAGACTGATGCTCCCATCAACCCCGGCAACTCCGGCGGCGCGCTGGTGAACGTGAGGGGAGAGTTGATAGGAGTCAACACGGCAATATTCAGTACCTCGGGAGGATATCAGGGAATCGGCTTTGCCATCCCCAGCAACATGGCAAAGGTCGTAATGGAAAACCTTGTGAAAAAGGGCAAGGTGATCAGGGGATGGCTGGGAGTTTCTATTCAGTCCATAACGCCCGACCTTGCAAAGCAGTTCAACCTCAAGGGTGATAAGGGGGTGCTCATAGGAGACGTGACCGATGACAGCCCTGCGGAAAAGGCAGGTCTGCAGAGAGGCGACGTGATCATCGAATACGATGGTAAAGAGGTGAGCGACCCAAGGACCCTGAGAAACATGGTTGCAAACACCCCGCCCAACAAGGACGTGACGATTAGAGTTTCGCGGGATGGGAAGCCTCTTTCGCTCAAGGTCACGATAGGGGAACTGCCGGTGGAGATGCAGAAGATCTCGGGGCAGTTCGACAATCTTCTGAAGGGAGTCCATGTCCAGAACATCACTCCCGACCTCAAGAAAAGCCTCGATGTACCAAAGCGTATAACCGGTGTCATAGTTACCGATGTGGAAGACGGAAGCCCTGCTGATGGCCTACTTATGAGGAACGATGTGGTTCTTGAGATTAATAGAAAGAAGATACGCGACATGAAGGACTACGAGTCCGTTGTTTCGAAAATCAAACCCAACCAGGCTATACTGATGCTCGTATACAGAAACGGCTCGACAATATACGTGACTATTCCCGTCCGGTAGCCGGATCTTCTGAAAGTGTGCAGGGGTTTCTTTCCGGGATCCCTGCACACGGATTAAGCGCGGCACATCGACTCTTGACATTGCGCTTCGAAAGGAATCATATTGTTAAAGATGACGAGTCGGCACCGTCTAAGGACGGGCAAAATCATTTGATGCAAGAGGGGCGCAATGCAAATAACCCGAGAAACAGACTATGCGATAAGGTGTGTGTATTACCTTGCCGGCAAGAAGGGCGAGGTAACGATGGTGGATGAGATCGCCAGGAAGATGGACACCCCGAAGAGCTTCCTGGCGAAAATCCTGCAGAAGCTCGCGAGAGCCGGGATCGTCGAGTCCTTCAGGGGTGTGAAAGGCGGGTTCCGACTCGCCATGAGCCCGAGACAGATAAGCCTGCTGGACGTGATCGAGGCGATACAGGGGCCCGTTGTCATGAACATATGCGCCATGGGCAAGGAAATGTGCAGGCTCAGCGATACCTGTTTCATTCACCTGTCTGGGTGGATATCAGAAGACAGGTCGAGAGGCTGCTGAGAAAGAGAAACTTTGCGGGTCTGACGCTTCCTCCAGCCAAGTAATTTCAAAAGAGGCAACGCACCCTGCCTGTCTAAAAGCCTTATTTTATGCGGATGGTCAGCATGAAATTAAATTATTTTGGACAGCAATGATATGGAATACAAACCCGGCAGAGAACAGATCATCGGACTTTTTCATGCGGCGCTTTACGCTGCCGACCCGTATGAGGCAGTGCGCCTTCATACAGGCAAGATCCTCTCCGTCTATGAAAACGAGGGCTTTCAGAAACTCATGGCAGTCGGTTTCGGCAAAGCCGCCTCTCCCATGATTAAGGCGGTAATGGACGATCTCGGGGAAAGGGTGACGGGAGGTTTCATCGTAACGAAGTACGGGCATGCAGGCCAAACTGACAGGAAGGACGTCATAAAGGTCTATGAAGCAGGACATCCTCTCCCTGATGAGAACGGAGCGAGGGCAACAGAAAAGATAATCAACTCTCTGAAGGATGCTGACAGCAAAACCCTTGTGGTGTGCCTTGTCTCCGGAGGAGGTTCAGCCCTTTTGGTCTCTCCTTATGGCGGGATAACGCTCCGGGAAAAGCAGAATGCGACGGAACTCCTCCTCAATGCAGGGGCGGACATCTTCGAACTCAATACGGTGAGAAAGCATATCTCGGAAGTTAAGGGAGGAAGGCTCGCCGAAATTGCCTATCCTGCAAAAGTGATATCCCTTATCCTTTCCGATGTCATCGGCGACAGGCTGGATGTGATTGCATCGGGGCCTGCGGCTCCCGACAGTACGACCTACCTGGATGCATTAAGGATAATCGAGCGACACATGCTGAATGATGCCATGCCGGTGAGTATCATGGATCTGCTTAAGAAGGGCATAAAGGGTCTTGTTCCTGAAACTCCCAAGGTGTCGAGCCCTGTCTTCCAGAGAGTGGAGAATATCATTGTGGGAAGCAGCAAGAAAGCCATCGATGCCACGAAGGATAAGGCGATCGCCTTAGGCTTTGAGGCAACTGTCGTTTCGACTGAGATTCAGGGAGAGGCGCGCTATATCGGGAAGTGGCTCGCAAAAAAGGTGAAGGAAATGAAGGCCTCAGGAAGCGGGCCCGGCAAGATATGCCTTATCTCAGGAGGAGAAACCACGGTTACGGTCACAGGCAGTGGGAGGGGGGGCAGGAACATGGAGCTTGCCCTCTCATTTGCCCTGGAGATAGAAGGGATGGAGGGCATCACTTTCCTGTCCGCCGGAACGGATGGCACTGATGGACTCACTGATGCAGCCGGTGCGATTGTGGACGGTGGGACGGTCCGTAAGGCAAGGGCCATTGGAATGAGCCCTGAGGCGTATCTCGAAAGCAATGATTCCTACCATTTCTTCGCGAACGCAGGCGGTCTTTTGATCACTGGGCCGACCGGCACGAACGTTATGGATATCCAGATAACGCTTCTGAATGCCGGGCATTGACAACAGGCTCACAGGTTGACAGTGTGGTAATTGTTATGCTTTAATATTTCTGCCTTTAAGAACAGCCCGGTGAGGCTGCGAAGGCAAAGGAGTCCGACTGCTGAGACGATACCAGATGAACCTTCCCCAGACTGACGGGGAGGGTTTTTTTATGCCCCTATGACAAAGGAACTTCTGAACAAGAAAGACATCGAGAGGATACTGTCGCGCATCAGCCATGAGATCATCGAGAAAAACAAAGGTGTTGAGAACGTCTGTATCGTCGGAATCCAGCGCGGCGGGGCCCATCTTGCCAACAGGATAGCGGCAAAGATCAAGGCGGTCGAGGGAGCCGATATGCCTGTCGGCTCCCTCGACATATCCCTTTACAGGGACGACCTCGGTATCAGGAAGGAGCATCCAGTGGTGAGGAAGACGAATATCCCATGGGATCTCACGGACAAGAAGGTCATACTTGTGGACGATGTGCTCTTTACTGGTCGCTCAATAAGGGCTGCGATGGACGCCCTTATGGATTTCGGCAGGCCTTCCCAGATACAACTTGCCGTCCTCCTCGACAGGGGGCACAGGGAGCTCCCGATCCGGGCCGATTACGTGGGAAAGAATATCCCGACGTCCAGGTCGGAAAATATAGATGTGCGGCTTGAGGAGGAGGGGTATGAGGACGGTGTTTTCATCCTCGCGCCGGAATAGACATGCGAAAGGACCTCGTCGGCATCAGGGATATCTCGAAGGAAGACATTGAGGCGATACTCGATACAGCCTCTTCCTTCAAGGATGTCTTGAGAAGGGACATCAAGAAGGTCCCGACCCTCAGGGGAAAGACCGCTGTGAACCTCTTTTTCGAGCCTTCGACAAGGACCAAGACTTCCTTTGAGCTGGCTGAAAAGAGGCTGAGTACGGATGTGCTTAACTTCTCTGTTCCTACAAGCAGCGTGGTGAAGGGAGAAAGCCTGTATGATACGATAAAGACCATCGAAGCATACGGCGTGGACTTTGTTGTTATAAGGCACTCTTCAAGCGGAGTTCCCCACTTCATTGCAGACAACGTGAATGCGTCCGTTATCAACGCCGGCGATGGTATCAATGAGCACCCCACTCAGGCTCTGCTCGACGCCTTCACCATACGGGAAAAAACCGGGGACCTACGGGGACTAAAGATCGCGATAGTAGGCGATATATACCATAGCAGGGTCGCGAAATCAAATGTGTATCTCCTTTCAAAATTCGATGCCGATATCAGGCTCATCGGTCCTCCGACACTTGTAACCGGTATGGATGGGTATAACGCAAGAGTACTGTATGACATGGACGAAGGGCTGAGAGACGTTGATGTGGTCATGATGCTGAGGATCCAGATGGAGAGACAGGGGAAAGGATTCTTTCCTTCGACGCAGGAATACTTCAGGTATTGGGGATTGGATATGGTCAGACTGAGACGTGCAAAAGAAGGGGCACTTGTCATGCACCCTGGACCGATGAACCGGGGAATAGAGATATCCTCGGATGTGGCGGACTCTTCACAGTCGGTAATCCTTGACCAAGTGACGAACGGCATAGCGGTGAGGATGGCGGTCATGTTTCTCCTGAGCAGGGGAGAGGGGCAGGGCTGAAGGTATGAACGGCGGCATCCTTATCAAGAACGGTCATATCATCGATCCTCTCCATGGTGTTGACGGCATTGGGGACATCCTGATCGAAGACGGGAAGATAAAATACGTGGGGCGCGAGGAGTCGGGAGACAGGAGACAGGAGAAAAAGCAGAAGCCCAAAACCCAAAATGCAGAACTCAGAATTATCGACGCAGACGGATTATACGTTCTGCCCGGCCTTGTCGATATGCATACCCACCTGAGGGAGCCGGGCTTTGAGTACAAGGAGACGATCAGTTCAGGCACAAGGGCCGCGGTGGAGGGCGGATTTACCTCCGTCTGCTGCATGCCAAACACCGATCCGGTGAACGATAACGAGACAGTAACCGAGTTTATTCTGAGAAAGACCTATGCCGAAGGAGCGTGTTACGTCTTCCCCATTGGAGCGATTTCAAAAGGCCAGAAGGGGGAAGAGCTTGCCGAGATGGGGATGATGCATGAAGCAGGGTGCGTGGCCTTTTCCGACGACGGTCATCCCGTAATGAACTCCCTCCTGATGAGACGGGCTCTTGAGTATTCGAAGGTGTTCAACGTGCCCATCATTTCCCACTGCGAAGACCTCAATCTCTCCGAGGGCGGTGTGATGAATGAAGGCACTGTCTCGACGTTCCTCGGATTGCGCCGTATTCCGGCAGCCGCCGAAGAGGTGATGGTTGCCAGGGACATCATCCTCGCAGAGTTGACCGGCGGGCGGCTGCATATCGCCCATGTCTCGACGGAGGGTTCGGTAAGGCTCATACGGCAGGCAAAGGAGAGGGGGATACGGGTAACGGCAGAGACCTGCCCCCATTATTTCAGTATCACGGAGGACGCGGTGAAGGGATATAACACCGATGCGAAGGTGAACCCTCCTTTGAGGACGCGGAATGATGTCGAAGCGATAAAGGAGGGGCTCAGAGACGGCGCCATAGACGTTATTGCTACAGACCATGCGCCCCATCACAGGGACGAAAAGCTGAGAGAATTCGACAAGGCGCCTTCGGGCATATCAGGTCTTGAGACGGCGCTGTCCATAAGCCTGAGACTTGTTCACGATGGTGTCCTGACCTTGAAAGAGCTTGTGGAAAAGATGGCGCTCAACCCCGCCAGGATATTAGGTATAAACGCCGGAGCATTGAAAACCGGCTCTGATGCAAATATTACAATTGTGGACACGAACAGGGAATTCAATGTCGAGCCGGAAAGATTTGTCTCAAAGGGTAAGAATACGCCTTTTAAGGGATGGCTTCTCAAAGGCATGCCGGTCCTTACCATATGCAAGGGGAATATATATGAGTAGGGCGCTTCTAGTATTATCGGATGGCGTTGTCTTTGAGGGGAGGTCCTTCGGCGCCGAAGGAGAGACCATCGGGGAAGTGGTCTTCAATACTTCCATGACAGGGTATCAGGAGATCCTTACCGACCCCTCTTACAAGGGCCAGATCGTTACGATGACCTATACACAGATCGGCAATTACGGAGTGAACGAGGAAGACATCGAGTCCAACGGAGGGATCAAGGCAGAGGGGTTTGTAGTGAAGGAAGCCTGCGACTTTCCAAGTAACTGGCGCTCGTCCCTAAGTCTCACAGATTACCTGAAAAGACACGATATCGTCGGGATCAAGGACTTAGACACAAGGGGATTGACGAGATACCTCAGAAGCCACGGCGCGCAGATGGGGATCATCTCCACCACTGATCCCGACCCTGTCAGCCTTCTCAGGAAGGTGAAGTCTCATCCCGGGATATCGACCTTTGATCTTGTCAGGGAAGTGACCGCAAGGGAGAAGTACGAATGGAATGAGGGATGCTGGAGATGGTGCTCTGCAGAAGTCAGAAGCCTGAAGTCAGAAATCGGAAGCAAGAATAACCTTGAAAAAGACCCGTCACTCGTCCATCGTCACTCGTTGCTTTCCGTGGTTGTTTATGATTTCGGAGTGAAGTTCAATATCCTGAGGAACCTTGTAGAGGCAGGATTCAGTGTTACTGTCGTACCGGCCCGGACCCCTGCGGAGAAGGTCGTCGAGATGAACCCCGACGGGATAATACTGAGCAACGGCCCCGGAGATCCCGAGACGGTGACCTATGCAATAGAAAACGCGCGAAAGCTGATGGGTAAAAAGCCCATCTTTGGGATTTGTCTCGGCCATCAGATTCTGGGGCTGGCGATGAGAGGAAGGACATACAAACTAAAGTTCGGCCACCACGGAGGAAACCACCCTGTGAAGGACCTTTCCACGGGGAGGGTCGAAATTACGTCCCAGAACCATAATTACTGTGTCGATATTGAGAGCATCAAGGGACAGGCGAGGCTGACTCATAAGAACCTCTACGACGGTACAGAAGAGGGGATGGAGCATGTGGAACTGCCTATTTTCTCCGTTCAACACCACCCCGAGGCTGGGCCGGGGCCGAATGATTCGGCACACCTCTTCAGACGTTTCAGGGGGATGATAGAGGGATCGAAATGTTAAGGGAGGTCTCTACTGGCATTTACCACCTTCTCCATCCGAAGATGGTGTTCTTTCTTACAAGCGTAGATAGCAGGGGAAATCCCAATGTCATGACCTGTGCGTGGGCGACACCTGCGAGCGAAGAACCCCCTGTGGCCGTTGTCTGCGTATCGAAGGAAAGCCATACCGCTGAGCTGATTAAGCAGACAAGGGAGTTTGTGATAAATATTCCGACGGGGAAGCTCCTTAAGGCGCTCCGGGCCTGCGGAAAGTTATCGGGAAGGGATACGGACAAACTCAAGAAAGCCGGGCTGAGAGCCTTTAATGCAAGAAAGGTAAAACCTCCTGTGATCGATGGTTGCATCGGATATATGGAGTGCAGATTATGGAGGACGGTCGACGCAGGGGAATGTTATGCGTTTTTCGGCAAAGTCCTTTCCGCTTATGCAGACGAGAAATACATTATTAAGGGTCTATGGGCCGAGGAGGCGGAAATACCGCTCCATCTCGGCGGAAGCAGGATCGTGTATTTTAGATATGGCTAAGTGACGGGTAAAAGCTGCACGAGATGGTAAGATAGGATTCCTAATATCCCCCTCACTCTATCCCCGACCGCCAGGTGAGAGGGGACCTTTGGTTACCCCTCCCTTGGCGGGGAGTGTGGACAGGTAGGAGAAAGTGAGTAGAAATTATCAAATGGAAGTGAAAGAAGACACCTTGATTCTGAGAGCGAGCTCCTTCCGGGCTGAAAAGGGAAGCTTTCTACACGGCATGATTTTCAACCGTGAGCTTGCATCGAGCCTCTCGGCCGGAGCCGTGCTGATGCTCCTTGCTCTTCTGTTGGGCATTTATACCAGAATAACGACCGTTCATTTCATGATTGGAGCTGCTCTGTTCGCGGGTCTCTTCATGATTTTCAGAATTTATCTTTTCCGCGAAGGAATTCTCGAAACGGTAATCGACGAAGGGCGGCATGTCGTCACGTTCAAACTGAAGGGAATAACAGGAAGCAGGGCGCGATCATATCCGATAGGTCAACTTCAGGATGTGAACCTGCACCGCGTCGCCCTTCAACCCGAGAATGTGGACGGAATAAAGGTGGTCGAGAAGATAGCCTTGCAGCACGGCACGGTGCTGCCGGGATTCGGGAAGACAATTGAAATCGCAACGGTAAATCTCGGTTTCACGGGCGGAAAAGAGGTGACAGTCTTTTCTTCAAGGGACGTTTCGGAGGCGGAGGATGTCGTGAACAAGATAAGAAGCTTTTTGGCAGAAGAAACCAAGAAGACAGAACCTGATGCAGGGAGCGCAGAGGACAGATGAAAGGAAAGCAGATTGCACATATTGGCAACGCAGGAACGTGAAGGATAGAAATGCCGAAGAGGACTGATATAAGAAAGATACTTCTGATAGGCTCCGGGCCGATTGTTATAGGCCAGGCATGCGAGTTCGATTATTCGGGCACTCAGGCGTGCAAGGCACTGCGTGAAGAAGGATACAATGTGGTGCTTGTAAACTCCAATCCCGCAACGATAATGACCGACCCTGAAACCGCAGACGCCGTCTATATCGAACCCCTCACCGCAGAGGTCGTTGAGCTGATAATAGAGAAAGAGAAACCCGATGCCCTTCTTCCCACCATGGGTGGCCAGACCGCCTTAAACCTTGCGGTGGAACTTGCAGAGAAAGGCATCCTGGAGAAGTACGGGGTGGAGCTCATCGGCGCAAAGCTCCATGCGATAAAGAAGGCCGAGGACAGAGAGCTTTTTAAGGAAGCGATGGGGAGGATAGGGCTCGAGGTCCCCAGGAGCGCTTATATCGGCAGTCTAAAGGAGGGGATCGATTCGGTGGAACATATCGGGTTTCCTGCGATCCTGAGACCCTCGTTCACCCTGGGCGGGACAGGGGGAGGCATTGCTTACAACATGGAGGAATACACCGAGCTCCTTGACAACGGCTTGAAACTCAGCCCTGTGCATCAGGTCCTAGTGGAGGAATCCGTCATCGGATGGAAGGAGTTCGAGCTCGAGGTGATGCGCGACACGAAGGACAATGTGGTGATCATATGCTCCATCGAGAACTTCGATCCGATGGGTGTCCACACAGGGGACTCCATTACGGTTGCCCCTGCCCAGACCCTCACCGACAAGGAATACCAGAGGATGCGAGATGCGTCCATCGCCATCATTCGTGAGATTGGGGTGGATACCGGAGGTTCGAATATCCAGTTTGCTCTGAACCCCCGGGACGGCAGGATGGTCGTCATCGAGATGAACCCAAGGGTCTCCAGGAGTTCAGCCCTTGCCAGCAAGGCGACAGGATTCCCCATCGCAAAGATCGCGGCAAAACTGGCCGTGGGACTAAGCCTTGACGAGATCCCAAACGACATAACAAGAGAGACCCCGGTGTCCTTTGAACCCACCATCGACTATGTGGTTACCAAGTTTCCCCGTTTTGCCTTTGAGAAATTCCCCGAGGCCGATACCACTCTCACAACGCAGATGAAGTCTGTGGGAGAGGCCATGTCCATCGGCAGAACCTTCTGTGAATCCCTCCAGAAGGCGCTCAGGAGCCTCGAGATAGGAAGTTACGGGTTCGAGAGGGTGCAGGCGGGCCCTGACGAGCTCAAGGCAAAAATGAAGATCCCGAATGCAGAGAGGATATGGTATGTGGCCCAAGGGCTCAGGAATGGAATCACAGTGGAAGAAATCCACGAACTCACCTCGATCGACCCGTGGTTTCTGAACAACATAAGGATGATACTCGAAATAGAGAGAAGGATCGAAGGGTATGCGAAGGGAATAAGGGAGGAAAGCACGAGGAGCCTCGCGCCCTATCTCCTTCCAAGGGAACTTTTAATGGAGGCAAAGGTGAAAGGCTTCTCCGACAGGGCGATCGCGGGGCTCCTTAAGGTGGGGGAAGAGGACATACGGCACCTGAGAAAGGAATGGAACATGCACGCGGTCTATAAGATGGTGGACACCTGCGCTGCCGAGTTCGAGGCATATACGCCCTACTTCTATTCGACATATGAAAGACCGTTCTTTTCAGTTACAGGCAACGAGTTACAAGCAGCGAGTAAATATGTGAATTCAGAATTGAACTCGTCACTCGTCACTCATCACTCGTCGCCTTCGGCTGAATCCGAAGCAAACCCTACAAACAGGAAGAAGGTTGTAATCCTCGGCTCCGGACCGAACAGGATAGGACAGGGAATTGAATTCGACTACTGCTGCGTGCATGCGGTCTTTGCCCTCAAGGAACTTGGCTACGAGACCATAATGGTGAACTGCAACCCCGAGACGGTGAGCACGGACTATGACACCGCGGACAGGCTCTACTTCGAACCCCTCACCATAGAGGACGTCCTGAATATCATAGAGGCCGAAAGGCCCGAAGGCGTGATCGTGCAGTTCGGCGGGCAGACTCCCCTGAAGCTGGCGGTTCCGCTCGAAAGGGAAGGCGTCAAGATACTCGGTACATCCCCCGACTCCATCGACAGGGCGGAGGACAGGAAGAGGTTCAAGGAGCTCCTCCACAAGCTTGACCTCAAACAGGCCGAGAGCGACACAGCGATGTCGCCCGAGGAGGCGCTGCAGATCGCTGCCATGATCGGTTATCCCGTGATGGTGCGACCTTCCTATGTGCTCGGCGGACGGGCCATGGAGATCGTCTATGACGAGAAATCGCTCGTCGATTACATGAGGCGCGCGGTGAAGGCATCCCCTGAACACCCCGTGCTTGTGGACAAATATCTCGAAGACGCCATTGAGGTGGATGTGGATGCCGTAGCGGACGGCAGGGATGTGATTATCGGCGGCGTCATGGAGCATATTGAAGAGGCCGGCATACACTCGGGCGACTCGGCGTGCTCATTGCCTCCTTATTCCCTTGACAGCTCCATCGTGGATGAGATAAAGAGACAGACAAGGTCACTTGCAAAGGAGCTGAACGTCATCGGCCTGATGAATGTCCAGTTCGCAGTGAAGGACGGAGAGATATACATCCTTGAGGTGAATCCGAGGGCGTCAAGGACCGTGCCCTTTGTATCTAAGGCTACCGGTGTTCCCCTGGCAAAGATGGCTGCGAAGATCATGGGAGGAAAGACACTTAAGGAACTGGGTCTCGTGTCTGAGAAGGAGATAAATCATATCGCGGTCAAGGAGGCGGTGTTCCCCTTTGACAGGTTCCACGGGGTTGATACGATCCTCGGCCCTGAAATGAAGTCCACGGGCGAGGTGATGGGCATTGATGAGGACTTCGGTCTTGCGTATGCGAAGGCCCAGGAGTCGAGCGACAACAAGGTCCCCCTCTCCGGGAAGGTATTCATCAGCGTGAAGGACAAGGACAAGCCCGGGACATGCGAAATCGTAAAGAAATTTATCGATATGGGCTTTGATGTCGTCGCCACCAGAGGCACGGCAGAACACCTGAGAAACAAGGGTATCAATGTCGGGGTTGTGAACAAGGTGATGGAGGGGAGGCCGCATATTGTGGACCTCATAAAGAACAAAGAAATAAGCTTTGTGATTAATACGGTGACAGGAGCCCAAGCCCAGAAGGATTCCTTCTCGATCAGACAGAGCGCTCTCCAGTACCGCGTGCCCTTTACCACTACGCTTTCCGGGGCGAACGCCGTCGTGAAGGCCATCGAGATGCTCCTGAAGAGAAGGATCCATATAAAGTCCCTAAAGGACTACCACTGAAAGTATAAGAACTCTTGATGAAGATAGGCTGCTGCGGATTCCCTGTATCAAAGGCGAGATACTTTGAGGCCTTTAACGTAGTGGAGCTGCAGCGGACCTTTTATCAGCCGCCGGAAACATCCCTTGCCGAAAGGTGGCGGAGGGAATCCCCGGATGAATTCGAATATACCTTGAAAGCCTGGCAGTTGATCACACATGAGCCGGAAAGCCCCACTTACAGAAAACTTAAGACAAAGATTTCCCTGTCGAAAGAGAGAAATTACGGCTCTTTCAGGCCAACGGATGAAGTTTTTTCAGCGTGGGAAAGGACAAGGGAGGTGTCAGAAGTCCTGAAAGCGAGGATTATCATCTTCCAATGTCCTCAAAGCTTCAATCCAACAACGGAAAACAAACAGAACCTTGAGAAGTTCTTCTCGCGGGTTCAGCGAACGAAGAAGTTCATTTTCGGCTGGGAACCGAGAGGGGAGTGGAAGGCTGAGGAGATACGGGCCATATGCAGGGATCTGGACCTTGTTCATGTCGTGGATCCGTTTCATTCAGCGCCCGTATACGGTAAGGTCCTCTATTACCGCCTCCATGGGATCGGCGGGTACAAATATAAATATTCCCCCGATGATTTAAAGGAACTGAGAAGACGCATCTGTCACGGACAGTCATCGTCAGATCGACTTTCCGGCATTGACGCCTATGTCATGTTCGACAATGTCTTCATGTACGAGGACGCAGTGGCCTTCAAGAGACTTCTGGAGAGGGAAGAAGGGAACAAATAGGTGAAAGTCTGATATAATTGGCACATCAGGGCGAGAAGGGCGGGGAAAAGGAATGAACGAGTTAAATTCAGTAATCATAGTGGACGATGATGAGGCCCTTCTCAGCATGCTCAAAGAGGGGTTTTCAAAGGAAGGGTACCGGTGCGAAACCGCCTTAAACGGTGAATGCGCCCTCGATCTCGTAAGCAGGAACGATTTCGACATCATGCTGACCGATATAGTCCTGCCCGGCATCAAGGGCATAGAACTCACTGAAAAGGCCAAGAGACTGAGGCCAGAGATGGTGGTGATTATCATGACAGGGTTTATTGACGACTTCTCCTATGACAAGGCAATAGAAGCCGGCGCGTCGGACCTAATAAAAAAACCTTTCACGCTGAAGGAACTCATGGTGAGGATAAGACATGTGAAACTCCAGGAGAAACTCCGCGTGCTCTCCATTACCGACGAACTTACCGGTCTTTATAACCGGCGGGGATTCTTTGCCCTTGCCGAACAGCAGCTGAAGCTGTCGAACCGGCTGAAGAAGGGGATTTTCATGCTCTATGCAGACCTGGATAATCTGAAGGGCATCAATGACGCGCTGGGCCATCAGGAAGGCGACCTGGTGCTGGTGGACACGGCCAATATACTTAAGGAAAGCTTCCGAGAGAGCGATATCATCGCCCGGATCGGAGGGGATGAGTTTGTAGTGCTTCCCATAGGGACTGGGGGGGATTCCATCGAGGCGGTCACCACCCGACTTCAGAGGAATATCGACAATTACAACATGAGGCGGAACCGCACTTACAGGCTCTCTCTCAGTTTCGGTGTTCCCTACTACGACCCTGAAAACCCCTGCTCGATCGATGAACTCCTTGCCGAGGGGGACAGGCTGATGTATGAGCAAAAGAAGATAAAGAGGGGTTTGAACTCAGACCATAATAGCAGATAATTCCGGATAAGGCGGGAGCACCCCCTCGTCCTTTAAGCAGGTCCCCTATCACGCCTTTGGATGTCGTGCTTCTGGCGGCAGACCTCGCCGCTCTTTTTTCTACATGCTTAACGTGCTTGGACAGGATGGCCCGGGAAGCAGTGATATCAGAGACTTACTTCACAAGACCTTGCTATGAATCATAGAGCACATTTGAAACTTACAAAAGTTTCAGTTCCTCCGCGTACTTTCGGAACAGTTCAAGACCTCTCTTGTGCTCGTCGCTGAGGTCATAGGAAATCCCTGTCCAGTAAGAAACGAGATCATCCTCAGAGAGGAGAGCGCGGAGAGGGAATTCCCTGGCGATGATTCTTAACTCTTTCAAAGCCTTCGTCTTCGCAGTATTAAGGTCTTTCCTGAATTGTTCAAGAAGCGCTGGATTGTTTTCACAGCAGTCCTTTCTCACGGTCCAGAGGGCGAAGACAAAGGGGAGACCTGTCTCCTTGTACCAGATGTCGCCGAGGTCGTAGATATGGAGCTTCGGCCACTTGAGTGCTTCCTTCAGGGCGTCATCTCCGATAAGCAGGTACGCTGTGTGGGATTTGATCGCCTCCGAAAAAGGTTCGGCAGTGGATTTCAGGGGACACTCCAGGTCATAGAATTTTTTGAGTATGATGTCAAGGAGGGCTACGGATGTCTCCGATTGTGAAGAGGTTAGGACGACAAGTCCGTCAAGGGTCTCGATGGGCCTTCTACTGAAAAGGAGGATGCTCCCGATCGGGCCTGCGGAGCTTATCGAATGGCCCTCCAGAATGGCATATCTCTCCCCGTACCTGAGATACTCGATGGAAGATGAGGGACTTATGTCTATCTCCCCTTCCCTAAGCATCCTGTTCAGTACGGAGGGGACACCTTCTATGAACTCATAGGAAGAGCGGTCGGCCCTTTGCAGATTATAGAAGATAGGATAGAGGTTCGCATAATGGATTCTGCCTATCTTCAGATGTCGACTTTTCGGATTAGCCATGTACTAATAGACATCCAGAAAGAGATTCTCTGCAAGTGAAACATGATATTCTATCATATCATGTGTCGTTGGAAACGCGTATCTTAATCCGGGAACAGGCATAGTCTTCAACCCATGAAGAGCGCTACTTCAACCTTTTCCCGATCTCTTTCCAGTCCTTCACCTCTTCTGCTCCTTCTGTCTCTTCAAAACTGAAGGCTGGGGGAAGATACTTCTTTGCAGATTCGATAACAGCCGGGCTGCCGACTACCGCCTTGATGACAAGCCCCATAGCGCGGCTCTCATCGAAGACTCTTCCCTCGGCCCAGGAAATCACGGGCCACGCATCGAATCCTGCCTCTTCGAGCCATTCCCTGAGCATCTTTGTGCCGAGCATACCCGTGCCGAGGAAGACTATGGGAAATTTTTTGCCGATATCTCTGAGAACCTCCTGGCTGTGACTCCTTGGTTTCCTTAAAAAGGGGTTTTCGAGCAGTGCTCCCTCCACATCCACAAAGAACACCTCTCTTCCTTTTTTCAATGAGAGGAGTATCCCGCGCCCTTCTTCCTTGCCCGACTTTGCTGTGATGCGGTGTATTCCCTCTCTGAGAGGGACGAACTGCCTGAAGGCATATCCGTCTCCTCCCGAGAGAGTGCTTCCCATAGATTTTCCATCGACGACGAACTCCACAATTTTACCGCCCTTAAGGAAGAACCTCCCTCTTGTCTCCGCCTTGATCATCGATTTCTTCCCTTTGATAGCGACGAGGTCGTGAACAACTACCTCAGGGAATGCCTCAGAGGAAACCGTGAAGAGAAAAAGCAAAGGGAAGACGAACATCACCGGTAATCTCGCTCTGCCATCTCCGTTATTCACCTCACTATTATATCAGCCTGGATGTGTAAGCAGAATCACTTGCCAAGAAATGAGCACATGGTGTATTTTTATGGTGAAATAGAAAGAATACCGGGAGGTAGAAATGAAAAAGAACTGCTGGGAGTTTAAGAAGTGCGGCAGGGAAGAAGGGGGCGCAAAAGCGGAAGAAATGGGCGTATGTCCTGCGACCGTTGACACGCGGCTCAATGGTGTTCACGACGGAAAGAACGCCGGGAGGGCATGCTGGGTAATCGCCGGCACCATGTGCGGAGGAAAGACGCAGGGAACCTTTGCGCAGAAGTATAAAAACTGCGAGATATGCGATTTCTATTCTGCAGTTAAGAAAGAGGAGAAAGGAACCTACCAGATGTCTATTGTCCTGCTCAATAAACTAAAGGCCTTCGAGAGCAACTGAGAATGGTCTGCCCGCTCAGGAAGAATACGGCCCGGCCAGGATGTTCCTGATCGGGCCGTCCTGCCATGGTTGCTGCTAAGATAGACCTTCACATATTGTATCCTTAACTTGGTCTTCCACAATATCTGGTAAGATTTAGAATCTTTAGTTTTTTTTCTTGACAAGAACACCCCTTTCTTATATATTGGTGGTAAATTGTGGTAAAAAGTGGGGGAAAACATGCCAGCTTTTTCCGGTAAATATTATTATACCGTTGATGAAAAAGGCAGGCTCATGATACCTGCTCCCTTCAGAGAGATACTGTCCTCATCATACGGCCCGAGGATTTACATCGCCAATGCCCTCTTCGACAGCTGTCTCCATATCTATCCTTACGAAGAATGGGCGAGGCTCGAAGAAAAGGTGAGGGGGCTTCCGAAGATGATCGAAGAAGTGCGCCTCTTTATGAGGCGCGTTATCGCCTCTGCCCAGGAATGCCCTATGGACAAGCAGGGGCGGATTCTCATCCCCATTGCGCAGAGACAGGATGCAGGCATAGACGGTGAGGTGGTCATTGTGGGGCAGATCGAAAAGATAGAGATCTGGGACAAGAAAGCCTGGGATGCCGCAGTCGACATATCGAAGCTGGACAGAAAAGCGGCTGAAGAACGTCTCGCGTCATACGGTCTTTAGATGATAGCTCACCCCCCCGTCATGGTAAGGGAAGTAATGGGGGTGCTGGAACCGAGGCCCGGGGGAATATATGTGGATGCAACCGTTGGTCTGGGTGGCCATGCAGAGGCAATACTCAGCCTTCTGGGCCCGAAAGGAAGGCTGGTCGGCATTGACAGGGATGATGAGGCACTGAGGGTGGCAAAGGAAAGACTTGGGGACGGCAGGGTAATAATGAGAAAAGGCAATTTCTCCGATGCGGGAGAGATAATTAAAGGATTGGGTATTAGCAAGGTGGATGGTGTTTTCTTCGACTTCGGCGTCTCGATGATGCAGTTCAAGGACATGGGTAGGGGGTTCAGCTTCAATTCGGATGAGCCGCTTGACATGAGGATGGACAGATCTCAGGAGTTGACGGCGGAACACATAGTGAACACCTACCCTGAAGAGGAAATGATAAGGATATTGAGAGAATACGGCGAAGAGAGGTTCGCTAAGAAGATCACAAGGGCGATAGTGGAATACAGGGCAAGGAAAAGGATCATCTCCTGCAACGAACTGGCTGGCATTGTGAAAGCCGTCTCATGGAGAAGGGGCAGGGTCCATCCAGCTACGAAGACGTTCCAGGCCCTGAGGATAGCCGTGAATGATGAGATAAACGAGATTGAAGAGGGGCTTAAGGCTTCTTTGAGCCTTTTGAGGGAAGGGGGTAGGCTTTGCGCAATTTCGTATCATTCGCTCGAAGACAGGGCTGTTAAGAACTTCATAAGGAACTCGGAGAGGCAGGGGCTCGCGAGGGCCGTCACTAAGAAGCCGCTGACTCCTTCAGCAGAGGAGATCAGGCAGAATCCCTCTGCAAGAAGTGCAAAACTGAGAGGGGCGGAGAGGCTGTGATTAATTTACGCAGGGGAAGTATGGTATCATATTCAAAGCCGTTGTTTATCGCCTTTCTCCTGTGCAGCCTCTTTGGCATTGTCTGGCTCAGATCGAATTTCATCTCAATGGAGTACGCGATAAGCGGACTCGAAAAAATAAAGTCGGACAGGCTCAGAGAGACAAAGATGCTGATGGCCGAGAAGGCTTCTGTTATGTCGATACACAGGGTGGAGAAGACAGCGTTTCGGGAACTCGGTCTTGTCTTCCCGGACAGGACGAAAGTAGTATATGTAAAGACAAAAGACGCGGGGCCCCGGAGGGCCTCATTCGAAGCAGCACCTTCGGGGGTTCGGCGCTGACATGGGCCCGGTGGACCCATGAGGAAAAGGGCTGTCATCCTCAATACCGTTATAGGCTTCTGTTTCGTTGTTGTCGTCCTGCGTCTCGTGGAAATAATGGTACTGAATCACGAAAGGCTTTATGAGAGGGCGAGGATGCAGCAGATAAAGGGTGAGGAGATACAGGTGAGGCGAGGGGTCATTGTTGACCGCCGTGGAAGGGAACTGGCGGTAAACCTCGAACTGGAGTCCCTCTACAGCGATCCTTCGGAGGTCGACTCCGCGGAAAAGAGCGCCTTGAAGCTCTCCGGCATAACCGGAAAGCCTGCGAGAGCGATCCTCGCTAAGCTGAACTCCGAGGGACGTTTCGTCTGGATCGAGAGGAAAATCGAACCTGATACTGCGAGGAAGATCAAGGATCTGAGGATGAAGGGATTTGGTTTTGTGAACGATGCAAAGAGGTTTTATCCTAAAGGCCGCCTTGCGTCCCATGTCCTTGGTTTTGTCGATATCGACAACAGGGGTATAGAGGGAGTCGAACTCAAATACCATAATTCTCTGAACACCAGCGGCGGGAAAGTTCTTCTCGCCAGGGACGCCGGCGGCCGGACACTGTCCCAGGGAGTGAATATGGAGTCCAGGGGCAACAATCTGGTCCTCACGATCGACGAAGGACTGCAGTACATGGTCGAGACAGAGCTTGACAGGGCAATGGAAAAATGGCGAGCAGCAGCAGCCTCCGCCATTATGATGGATCCGTTTACAGGGGAGATCCTTGCCCTTGCAAACAGACCTTCGTTCAATCCTAATACGATTTCAGGAAGCAGGAATTTCGAAAGGAGAAACAGAGCCGTGACCGATTGTTACGAGCCCGGCTCCACCTTCAAGATTATCGTCGGCACCGCCGCACTTGAAGAGAAGGCTGTTTCTTTGAATACGACCTTCGACTGCAGCAGGGGAGTCGTGGATGTGGGCGGCAGGATTATACACGACGCCCACAGACACGGAGTGCTAACCTTTAAGGAAGTTATCCAGAAGTCCTCAAATGTCGGTTCCGTCATGATCGGCATGAAACTGGGGAAAGATAGGATATACAGGTATGCAAGGGAATTCGGCTTCGGGGAGAAGACAGGCGTGGACCTTCCCGGCGAGGCGACGGGCTGGATAAGGCCGCCGGAGAGGTGGTCCGGGGTATCCATCGGTTCCGTTTCGATCGGGCAGGAAATAGCGGTCACCCCCCTTCAGGTACTTCGGGCATACGCTGCAATAGCAAATGGAGGCCTACTCGTCACGCCTCATGTGGTGTCTAAGATAATAAGCCCTGAAGGCGAGCTGCTATGGGCCTTTCAGGGAGAGACAAGAAGGGTAATATCAAGGAGCACGGCAGAGACCTTTAAGGAGATTTTAAAGACGGTCACAGAAGACGGCGGAACTGCGAAGACCGCTGCCGTGAGCGGCAATTACGTAGCCGGCAAGACAGGAACAGCCCAGATGGTCGACCCGCAAACCAAGAAGTATTCAAAAGAAAAATACATAAGTTCCTTTGTCGGCTTTGTACCTGCAGACAGCCCGAGGCTTGCTATGATCGTAGTGATATACGAGCCCAGGGGCCAGATCTATGGAGGGGTTGTGGCGGCGCCAGTGTTCAAGAAGATAGCAGAGAACGCCCTTTCTTATCTTGATGTGCCGAGGGAAGACAATTTTGAAAATGTGCTGGTGGTTGCGAGATGAGGCTGGCTGACGTGCTTTCCGGATGCGAATATGAAATAGTGGGAAGAAACGGTCTCCCCGATTCCTCCCTTACCAAGGGGGTTCTGGATACCGAGATATTAGGGATCACCCATGATTCAAGAAAGGTGGCGGAAAAATCCCTCTTTGTCGCTATCAGCGGAGGCACTCTGAACGGCCATGATTTCATCCCCGACGCGGTCGCAAGAGGTGCGTCTGCGGTTATCTACGAAGAGGATGATCTTCCTTTATCCCTTGCATCAGCCGTCTTCATTAAATCGAAAGACAGCAGAAGGACTCTGGCGTGCGTCTCGAATAATTTCTACGGGCGTCCCTCGGAAGGCATTTCAGTCATCGGAGTGACAGGGACCAACGGGAAGACTACAACTACTCATCTCATAAAATCCATACTCGAGGCATGGGGAAGAAATGTGGGGCTTATCGGTACGATCGCTTACAGTATCGGAGACAGGCAGTATCCTGCCGCGCACACCACTCCTGAGCCTCCCGAGTTCCAGCAGCTTCTCTCAGAGATGGCGGCGGCGGGGTGCAGTCATGTGGTTACCGAGGTTTCTTCCCATTCCCTCTCCCAGAGGAGAGTGGACTACACGAGATTTGCGGTAGTTGCTTTCACGAACCTCACAAGAGATCACCTCGATTTTCATGGTTCGATGGAGAACTATTTTGCTGCAAAAGAGAGATTGTTCACCGAGCTCCTTGAAGAGGCCGGAACAGCAGTGATCAACCTGGACGACCCTTGGGGGCAGAGACTCCTTTCGGTTTTCCGGGAACGCCATGGAGCGAAGAGAGGGCGGAAATGTCCTTCCCTCATCACCTATGGAACTGAAAGAGGCGATCTCCTTGCATCCGACATCGAGAGTTCCCTGAAAGGGGTCTCTTTCACCCTGACATATGAAGGAAGGTCATACAGGATGGATTGCCAGCTGGTAGGAATGCCGAACGTATACAACATCCTTGCAGCCGCATCCTCCTGCATAGCCCTGAATATCCCCATAGAAACGGTACGGGAAGGCATCAGGCATATCGGCCATGTTAAGGGAAGGCTTGAGAAACTTGAAGCGGGCCAGGACTTTCTCTGCATCATAGATTATGCCCATACTCCCGATGCGCTCGAACGGCTCATTATCACTGCCAGGGCTCTTCTGAAGAACAAGGACAGACCTTCCCGCATCCTAACCCTGTTCGGTTGCGGGGGTGACAGGGACAGGGGGAAGCGGCCGGTGATGGGTGAGATTGCAACGAGGCTCAGTGACTATGTGATTATAACGTCAGACAATCCGAGAAGCGAAGATCCCGATAAGATTATCCAGGAGATCGTCGCGGGCGTTTCGAGAGATAATTATTGTGTCATTCCCGACAGAAAGGAAGCCATATTCACGGCAGTCGGAAGGTCGGGTACCGGGGACATCCTGCTAATCGCGGGCAAAGGGCACGAGGATTATCAGGAGATAAAGGGAATTCGCTATCCGTTCAGCGACAGGGAGTTCGCTCAGGAGGCGATAAGGAACAGGGCCGTATGTGAGGAACGGTAGAGGTCCACGGGGAATCCATTGAGATACAAGGAGACATGGCAACGATAGCGGTCAGGGAGATATTGTCTGCCACGGGCGGAAGGCTGATCTGCGGCGATACTGATGCGACCGTCTTCACCGGGGTTTCCATAGACTCCAGGAGCATTGCGGACGGGGAACTATTCGTTGCCCTTAAGGGCGAACGGTTCGACGGTCATGATTTTTTCATGGATGCGATGAAGAAGGGGAAAGGGGCCGTGGTGAGCATTCCCCCTGCGGTACCGCCGAAGGGGAAGGCAGTAATCCATGTGAGGAATACCCTGAAGGCGCTCCAGGACATAGCCCGTTACGAAAGGACGAAGAGACGTATCACGGTGATCGGCATTACCGGTACGAACGGAAAGACAACGACAAAGGAGTTGATCGCGTCGATATTGGGTATGAGACACAGGGTCACGAAGAATTTCGGGAATCTCAACAACCAGATAGGGTTGCCCTTGAGCCTCATCCGGATCGGGGATGGCGACGAGTTTGCGGTGGTGGAGATGGGAGCAAGCATCAGGGGCGACATAAAGGAGTTGTGTGATATCGCCTTGCCTGACTATGGGGTGATCACCAATATCGGACCGGCCCATCTCGAGGGATTCGGGGATATTGCAACGGTGAGGAGCACAAAACTCGAGCTTTATGATGCGGTGAAGACCATCGCGGTGAATGCCGACGACGGGCTCCTCATGGAAGGTGTCTCCGGAAGGAAGTTAAAGGGCGGCGGACCGGATGTCATCACCTTCGGCATGAGCGAAAGCGCCGATATATACGCAAAGGATGCCGTTCTGGAGGAGGGAAGATCCCTCTTTTCCCTCTGCCTGGGAAGCGCTTGTATTGACATCGCCCTCAGGATCGGCGGAAGATTCAATATTTATAATGCCCTCGCCGCAACCTCAGTCTGCAGCGCACTGGGCGCAGGGCCCGAGGAGATCAAACAAGGGATCGAGTCCTTTGAGGGTGTTCCCATGAGACTCGAGTTCAAGGAATTGTTCGGTGCAACGGTGATTAGCGATGTCTATAATGCGAACCCGGCGTCCATGGAGGAGGCTGTCAAGGAAATGGTGAGATTGAGAAGGACGAGGACCGTGGCGGTTCTCGGAGACATGCTGGAACTGGGCGCCTATGCCGAGGAAGCCCACAGGAAGCTGGGAAAATGGATGGCAGGGTTGCCGGTTGATGTGTTCATAGCCGTGGGTACTCTGATGGCAAGGGCTGCCGAGGAATTCTCTGCAGCGCGTAAGAGTTCTTCGGGCGTGTTTGAAGCGTCCACATCTGACGTGGCAAGGGATATCCTGCGCAACTTGTGCGGCGAGGGCGATACGGTCCTCGTTAAAGGCTCAAGGAGCATGAATATGGAGAGAGTCCTCGGGGATGGCGCTTCAAAGGAGGTGAGGAATGCTCTATAGCCTCCTTTACAGCCTCCATGACTGGTTCTCTCCGTTTAACGTCTTTAGGTATATCACCTTCAGGACGGCTGTTGCCATACTTACGGCCATGGCGATTACGTTTCTGTTCGGTCCCTGGGTAGTGAAGAGGCTCAGGAGACTGAGCGTGACGCAGCAGATCAGGGACGACGGTCCCGGGACTCATGCCTCCAAGTCGGGAACTCCGACCATGGGAGGGATCCTTATCATAGGTTCAGTCGTCCTGGCGGTGCTTCTCTGGGGCGATCTTAAGAACATGTACATATGGATGATGCTTCTATCCATCACCGGGTTCGGGGCCATAGGCCTTATTGATGATTACCTCAAGGTCGTAAGGAGGAACCACAAGGGCCTCAGGGCGTGGCACAAATTCGGTTCCCAGCTTGTCTTTGCGCTGCTGATAGGGATATTCCTTTATATAAATCCGAAGGACCCGTACAGCGATGTCCTGAGCATTCCTTTTTTCAAGAGATGGCTCATTGATCTTGGATGGTTCTACATCCCATTCTCGATCATGGTGATTGTAGGTTCTTCCAATGCAGTGAACCTCACAGACGGCATTGACGGCCTTGCCATCGGGCTTGTGGGCATCGCCGTACTCGCCAACGGCGCCCTGGTGTATATTTCCGGAAACAAAAACCTCGCCCAGTACCTGCAGGTACTCTATCTTCCCGGCACGGGCGAACTCACCGTCTTTTGCGGAGCGATGCTCGGAGCGTCCCTGGGATTCCTCTGGTACAACTCGTATCCTGCCGACGTATTCATGGGGGATGTGGGTTCCCTCGGGCTGGGGGGCGCACTCGGGACTCTTGCAGTGATCACGAAGCACGAGATCGTCCTGGCGCTGGTTGGGGGGATATTTGTGATAGAGACCTTATCGGTAATCCTCCAGGTTACGTCATTTAAGCTGACCGGAAAGAGAGTATTCAAGATGGCCCCCATTCACCATCACTTCGAATTGAAGGGGTGGCCGGAACCTAAAGTAATCGTGAGGTTCTGGATAGTCGGGATAATATTGGCGCTTTTGAGCCTTACAACCCTCAAGGTGAGGTGAGCATGAACAGAGCAAGCCAGAAGCCGGAAGTCAGAAGCCGGAAGAAAGAAACACGAAAGAAGGCATCAGGAGGCGTTTCGGCGAAGGTTCCCTTTCTCGTTCCGGTAATCGCCTTCTTTCTGTATTCTGTCTTCTCTATTCCGTATTCTTCCTTTGCCTCTGAGATAAATTCAAAGGCGGCTGTGGTGATGGAGGCATCCACAGGGAGGATACTGTACGGTAAGAATCCGAGTCTCAAACTGCCCCCCGCGAGCACCACTAAACTTGTGACCGCAATGGTCGTCCTCGACAGGTTGGGGCCGGACGACACGGTCGCCATAAGTGAGAAGGCTGCACATATATCTCCCACAAAGGCAAATTTCAGAACAGGGGAAAGGGTCAAGGTCGAGACACTTCTGAACGCGGCCCTCATAAAATCGGCCAATGACGCAGCTTACGCCCTTGCAGAAGCCGTATCCGGTTCGGAAGAAAGGTTTGTGGAACTCATGAACCAGAAAGTAATTGCACTGGGTATGTCCGATACGCGGTTCGTCAATGCCACGGGACTCCCGGGACACGGACAGCATACTACGGCATACGATCTTGCGAGGATGCTGAGGTATGCCCTCAGGTACCCCCTGATAAAGGAGATCGTCAATACGAAGGCGGGCCGTATCTCCACAGAGAACGGCAGGACCATCTTTATCAAGAACAGCAACAGGCTCCTCTGGACTGATGAATCGATTCTCGGCGGCAAAACGGGATATACCAGAGAGGCGAAACACTGTCTGGTCTGTGCCAGTGAGCAGGAGAATGAGACGGTTATCGCAGCCTTGCTCGGCGCTCCCAGCAGAGAGACGTTATGGAAGGAAACGGAAGAACTGATGGAAAAGGGTCTTGCTATTATGCACGGTAAGGAAGACCCGGTCATGTATTTCACAAGGGCTGATTATAAGGCATCTGTTCAGCCTGCGTCATATCGCACAAAGAGTGCCCAGGGAAAAGAAGTGGCGGACAAGAAAGCCCGAAAAAAGGTTGCCAAGAAAAAGTCGAGGGCGGCAAGACCATCCAAACATGCAACGAAGAAGAAAAAGGAGACAACTAGGGTAGAGGCGAGGGGACAAGGTGGAGACAGAGGGTAAGAGGGTTCTCATCTTCGGTCTCGGCCGGAGCGGTGTTGGAGCGGCCAACCTGCTGTCGGCTTCCGGAGCAGAGGTGACGGTTACAGACAGAAAGAAGGAGGGCGAGCTCCTTGAAAACATCCGGAAGCTTCTTCCTTCAGTAAAGCTTTGCCTCGGCGGATACCCTCAGAGCATGAACGGGACGGATCTTGTGGTGCTGAGCCCGGGAGTTCCCCTGGAAATCGAGCCGGTTCGCATGGCCAGGGAGAAGGGGATAAAGGTTATCGGAGAACTGGAACTTGCGTACGCGATGGTCAAGAGCATGCGGGAACGGGCGGGAAGGCTGATCCCGTTTCTTGCTGTCACAGGGAGCAACGGGAAGTCCACGACGACGACGCTGCTCGACAGGATGCTGAAGAAGGGAGGATTCAGGACGATCCTCGGCGGGAACATCGGAAATGCTCTGACGGAAGAGATAAGGAAAGCGACACAAGGAAAGGCTAAGGCTGAGGCCGAGGAGAAAGGGAACCTCAACCTTGAACTTGCCGATTTTATTGTCGTTGAGGTTTCAAGTTTTCAACTCGAATCCATAGACGAGTTCAGGCCCAAGGGTGCGGCGATCCTCAACGTCACGCCTGACCATCTGGACAGATATCATTCCATGGAGGAGTACAGTGATGCAAAGGCGGAGATATTCAGGAGCCAGACCGGGGATGACTTCCTTGTGCTGAACGCCGACGATCCCGAGACGATCAGAATAAGAGACAGGAAGCTGGAACCGAGGAGTACAAGACCAAGGATTTATTTCTTCAGTCGCCGTGGAGAGGTAAAAGGCGTTTATTCCAAGAAGGGTGTTGTCTACTGCAACATTCCTGAGATTCCTTTTCCCGTTTCGCATTTCCCTCTTATAAGGGCTGATGAAATGAGGATTAAGGGGGTCCACAACCTGGAGAATGCCATGGCCTCATCGGCCATGGCTCTCCTTGCAGGTTGCCCGCCCGATGCCGTGGCTTCGGTACTCAGGGGATTTCCAGGGCTCGAACACAGGCTTGAGTTCGTGCGCGAACTTGATGGCGTCAGGTATGTAAACGATTCAAAGGGTACCAATGTGGGTGCGGTAATGAAATCCCTGGAGGGATTCTCAGAGCCGATAATACTTATTGCCGGCGGCAGGGATAAGGCGGGTGACTTCGCCCCGCTCAGACCGCTGGTAAAGGAGAAAGTGAAAACGCTTATTCTTATCGGCGAGGCGGCTGGGAAAATGAAAAGTATCCTGGGGGACCTCACTGGGACGGTTCTTGCCGTCGATATGGAGGATGCGGTGCAGAAGGCACGTGAGTCGGCAGACAGCGGAGATGTGGTTCTGCTTTCCCCCGCATGTGCAAGCTTCGACATGTTCAGGGATTTCGAGGACAGGGGAGAACAGTTCAAGACGGCCGTCAGGGGGTTGTCTTAAAGATGATGAACAGCCATCGCCATGACAGGTGGCTCCTGCTGATCACGGTTGTCCTTATTCTATTCGGCGCGATAATGATCTACAGCTCCACTTCAGTTGTCACCCCTTTCCATGAGAAGAGGAACATCTCCCCCTTCTTCTATTTCAAGAAGCATGCCATTACAGTGCTTCTTGGTATAGTATTCATGCATATCGCCTTCAGGACCGGCACTGAGACGCTAAAGAAGGCGGCGATTCCCCTGCTCGTATTCTCTCTTATCCTCCTTGTGCTTGTTTTCGTGCCCAAGATCGGGATAAGTGCCGGAGGCGCAAGGAGATGGATAAGGCTTTGGCCTTCAACCTTCCAGCCGTCCGAGCTGGTTAAACTTGCGATGGTCGTCTTTCTTGCCTGGTATATGTCAAGGCCTTCGTATAAGACAGACAGCATTTATTCATTTCTGATTCCCATCGGCGTCATGGGGCTCTTCCAGGGTGTGTTTCTAAAACAGCCCGATTTCGGCGCTGCCATGAGCCTCTGCTTTCTCACTATCGCCATGCTCATCCTCTCAGGAGTCCGGATGAGGTACATTGCCCTGCTCGGGATTCTCCTTATTCCCATCTTGGTGAAGCTTCTGATGGAGCCTTACCGGCTGAAGAGGCTCCTTGCTTTTCTCGATCCGTGGAAGGACCCCCAGGGTTCGGGATTTCAGCTTGTGCAGTCCTTTATAGCCCTTGGAAGCGGGGGCATCACAGGGGTCGGCCTGGGGGAGAGCAAACAGAAGCTCTCCTTTCTCCCGGAATCCCATACGGACTTTATCTTTTCCCTTGTGGGAGAGGAACTGGGACTCATAGGAGCGATGATCGTTGTCTGCCTGTTCTTCCTTTTGTTCCTCAGGGGTGTGTCTATTGCCAATAAGACAAGGGACGACCTCTTCGGATATTATCTCGCTTCTGGCCTTTCGATAATGATCGCTCTGCAGGCGCTTATTAATTTCTGCGTCGCCACAGGACTTGTTCCGACAAAGGGGCTTCCCCTCCCCTTCATCAGTTACGGAGGCTCTTCTCTCCTTATGAATATGACGGCCGTGGGAATACTTCTCAGGCTGTCGAAGGGGGAAGTGGCGAGGAAGACCGTGGATAAGACAGAAAGTCTCATCGAGAGGAAGAAAGCCCTCATGGCGGTGTACGGTCGAAGGCAATGCCTTGGCCGTTACGGAAGAATGGATGGGCGGGGAAATCCATGAAGATCGTGATCGCGGGCGGAGGCACAGGGGGTCATCTCTTCCCCGGTATCGCTGTGGCGGAGGAGCTGAAGAAGAAGGATGTTTCAGCGGAGGTGATATTCATCGGCACGGAGTATGGTCTCGAGGCTTCCATCATTCCAAGGGAAGGATATGCCATTCGGTATCTGAGGGCGGAAGGGCTTGTGGGGAAATCACCGGTGAAGAAGGCGAGGGCAGGGGTGAAAGCGGCCTTTTCATTGTATGATTCCTACCGCCTGTTGAAGGGATTAAGACCCGACGTACTGATCGGATTGGGCGGCTACGCATCCTTCGGCCCTGTCTTTGTAGCCTTCCTTATGGGGATACCCACGGTGATAATGGAACAGAATTCGGTACCCGGACTTGCCAACAGGATTCTCTGCAGGGTAGTTGACATCGTCTGCGCGACATACCATGAGAGCATCTCTTTTTTCCCAAAGAACAAGACATACATCACCGGCAATCCGGTGAGACAGGGCATCCCGAATGCCGGCAGGGAATCAGCCTATAGGCTCTTTGGTCTTGAAAGGGGGAAGTTCACGATCCTTGTCTTCGGGGGAAGTTCAGGAGCCCGGAGGATCAACAACACGGTCTGCGGGGCGTTTGCCCATATCAACGATATCAGGGAACAGGTGCAGTTTCTTCACCAGACAGGAAGGAACGACTACGAGACAGTGAGGGAAACCTACAGAAAATGGGGGTTTAAGGGGACAGTGGCAGCATTCATCAACCAGATGCCCGAGGCATATGCCGCGGCGGATATCGTGATATCAAGGGCCGGAGCCACCACCGTTGCGGAGCTGACTGCCGTTGGCAGGGCTGCGATCCTCATCCCTTATCCATATGCGGCGGGCAATCATCAGGCACTGAACGCTCAAAGGCTCTCCGAGATGGGAGCGGCACGGGTCATCCCGGATGATGAGCTTGAGCCGGAGACGCTGGCGAAGAATATTCGGGAACTCTACGAAAATCCTGGTGTCAGGCGCGAGATGCAAAGGGCCAGCAGATCCCTTGGAAAACCCGATGCCGCACAGAAGGTCGCGGAGATCGTGATGAGCCTGATCAAGAAGGGGAAGAATGAAAGGCTGTAAGATCCCGAAAGGATCCCCAAACAGGAGCGTCGATGTTTGAACGGTACAGGACCATCCATTTTGTGGGAATCGGCGGCATAGGGATGAGCGGGATCGCAGAGGTGCTCCGCAACCTCGGCTATGAGGTGACAGGTTCGGACATCAAGGAGTCCGAAACGATCGCGCGGCTGAGAGACCTTGGCATAAAGGTTTACATAGGCCATGGGTCCGAAAATATAGATGATGCCCACGTTGTTGTAGTCTCATCTGCCGTGTCGGCCGGAAATCCCGAGGTTGCCGCCGCTCGGGAAAGATCCATTCCTGTAATCCCCAGGGCGGAGATGCTGGCGGAACTGGGGAGGTTGAAATACGGGATACTGATTGCAGGCGCTCACGGCAAGACTACGACGACTTCTCTTATAGCCACTATACTCGGCCATGCCGGCTTGGACCCGACCGTAGTGATAGGGGGCAAGCTCAGGGCAACGGGAAGCAACGCCAAGCTCGGCTACGGGGAGTTTATTGTAGCCGAAGCGGATGAGAGCGACGGCTCGTTTCTGAAGCTTTCTCCCACAATTGCGGTAGTGACCAACATCGACAGGGAACATATGGATTTCTTCAGGAACATGGATTCCCTGAAAGACGCCTTTGTCTCCTTCATAAACAAGGTCCCCTTTTACGGATTGTCCATACTCTGCATTGAGAACGAGTTCGTCAGAGAAATACTCCCGAGGGTTCACAGGCGTTCCATCACTTATGGATTCTCGGATGACGCGGATGTGTCGGCAACCAATATGGAGAAGGGTTTCCTTTCAGTTAGTTTTGATGTCAGGTACAAGGGAAACGATATGGGCCGCTTTTTGCTTCCGATGCCCGGCATGCACAGCGTGCTCAACAGCCTTGCGAGCATTATCGTTGCCGCCGAGCTCAAAGTAGATCCCGACTGCATGAGGGAAGCCCTTCAGGGCTTCAGCGGAATACAGAGGAGGTTTGAGTTCAAGGGCGAACTGAACGGCATAAGATTTTTCGACGACTACGGCCATCATCCAGCAGAGATAAGAGCCACGCTCAGGGCTGCAAAGGAGTCAGTGGGTCGGGACCGTGGAGATGGGAGGGTGTTCGTGCTCTTTCAGCCCCACCGGTATACCAGGACAAGGGATCTTCTTACTGAGTTCGGATCTTCCTTCTCGGATGCCGATGCCGTCTGTGTGATGGATATCTATCCGGCGGGGGAAAAGCCTATCGAGGGAGTGAATGCCCGGGAGATTGTGAAAGCGATAAAGGAAAACGGTCACGGGAGCGCTGTCCACATCGCAGACAGGAACGAACTCCTGGAGACCATTGCAGGGGAGCTGAGACCGAATGATCTTTTTATTACCATCGGTGCAGGAGATGTCTGGAAAACAGGAGAAGAGTTGCTTAGGAAGATGAAGGGCGGAATGTGACGGTGGATCAATTTTTAGGTGAGAGGATCAAGGAGATATTCGGAGGGGATGCCTTTGCAGGGGACGTGCTTGTCAGCGAGCCTATGAGGGACCACACAACCATCAGGATAGGTGGGCCTGCTGACATCTATGCGATGCCCGGGAATCTGCTCTCCCTGAAAAATCTCATCACGGCGCTTAATGGAGAGAGTATTTCTGTGATGCCCCTCGGAGGAGGCAGCAACATTTTGGTGTCTGATGAAGGGATAGACGGGATGGTCATCTCGACGGTCTCCCTTAATCATGTGGAGACGATAGAGGAGAGCGATGAAGATGTGAGGCTTTTTGTGGAGGCCGGGACCCCTCTCCAGAAACTCGTAAACCTTTCGAGGACGCAAGGATATAAAGGCATTGAAGGTCTTGCCGGCATCCCGGGGTTCGTGGGAGGGGCTGTGCGGGGGAACGCAGGCTCATTTGGTTATGAGATGGGCGATGTTGTGGAGTCGGTGACTGTAATCGACACGGGAGGGAGAATATTCACCATAGAAAAGGATGATTTAGGGTTCGGCTACCGGTCTTCCGCCTTGGCCGAAGGTATCATTCTCCTCAGCGCGAACATAAGGCTCAAGAAGGATGACGAGCATGAAGTGACGAAAAGGGTGAGCGGCTTTCTCCGTGAGAAGATGGAGAAACAGCCGATATCTAAGTTTTCGGCGGGGTGTGTGTTCAAGAACCCCCCGCTAGCCTATGCAGGCAGGCTCATTGATGAATCGGGATGCAAGGGTATGAGGAGGGGAGACGTGGAGGTGAGCAGCCTTCACGCGAATTTCTTTGTCAACAGGGGAAACGGGAAGGCAAGGGATTTCCTCTGGTTGATGGAAGAAGTGAAGGAGCGGGTTATAAAATCGTTTGGCATCGAACTGGAAACGGAGATAAAGGTGGTCGGGAGATAATGAGCAGTGATCAGAGCTGGCATGTAAGGGTCCAAGACCTCCAGACGTGGCGGATCTTTTCCGGCGTCTATTTGGAATCATTTTCAGAAGGCATGGAATGTGATTCAAACCCCCGCAAGGGGTTCGCAATCGTGAATGTGGCTGGCAAATACTTCAAGGTGTCGCCTGAAGCTTTTTCACATTACATGCCTGTCCGTTTAGGGAAGGAGTTCATTCCATGCCTATAACAGTTAAGAGGATAGGAGTGCTGATGGGAGGGGTTTCCGCCGAGAGAGAGGTATCGTTGAAGAGCGGTACAGCGGTGTTCAACGCGTTAAAAGGCCTCGGATACGATGTTGTTGCCGTTGACGTCGGGCATGACATTTGCGAGGTTCTGAAAAGAGACGGCATCGATGTAGCGTTCCTAATCCTCCATGGCGGATACGGAGAAGACGGCTCCATCCAGGGCCTCCTGGAAGTCATCGGCATTCCCTATACCGGTTCAGGCGTCCTTGCCTCTGCCCTCGCCATGGACAAGGATGCATCGAAGAAGGTTTTCCTTTCCGGGGGAATCCCTGTACCGCCATTTAAGGTAGTGACCCGTGACGCGTTACGCGTCACTTGCAACACAGGCTTCGACCTGCCTTGGGTCATAAAACCTGCAGCGGAGGGATCCAGCATAGGGGTGAGTATAGTAAGGGATAAGGCGTCAGCGGATTCGGCGATGGAAAAGGCCCTGAGCTTTGGGAACAGGGTGATTGTCGAAAAACACATACCCGGGAAGGAGATCCAGGTGGGTATCCTCAATGGAAGGATCCTTGGTTCGGTGGAGGTGAGACCGAAACTGGAGTTCTATAGTTATGAAGCCAAATACACTTCCGGTCTGACCGACTACATCCTTCCTCCCGAGGTGGAAAAAGACACACTCAGGAAAGCGGAGGAGGTTGCCCTCTCAGCGCACACTTTGCTCGGATGCAGGGGCGCCACGAGAGTCGACCTCATTGTGGATGAAAATGGTAAACCTCATGTTCTTGAAGTGAACACTATTCCGGGAATGACAGAGACAAGTCTTCTTCCGAAGATAGCGAGGCTCTCCGGACTTGACTTTCCGGACCTTTTGGAGGAGATTCTCAAGGATGCGCTCGCAAAAAGAGGGAGGTTATGAGGTTTTCGGAGAAGAAGAAGGGATCCTCAGGATCATCCATGAACAGAAAGGGACCGGGGAAAGGCCTGTTGAGGAAGCGTCCTTTTATTGCCTTAGTCCTGATCCTGTCGGCCGCCACAGGGGTTTTTTTCGGGCTCAGGGCGGCTTACAGGGCAAGCGATAAGCTGCTGCCCGTAAAGGAAGTGATCTTTCTCGGAAATACTCACCTCACCGATGGCGAATTGATGTCACTGTCGGGGATCAGGGGAGACGAGGGTTTCCTTACCCTTTCTCCGAAGGATATTTCCGCGAAGCTCCTTCAGTCTGCATGGATCAGGGAGGTCAGTGTCAGAAAGGAGTTGTCCCGGAGGGTCCTGATAAAGATCGAAGAGACATCCCCTTTTGCGATCCTCGAGATGAAAGGCAAGTCCTTTCTCATCGACGAGAAGGGCGTGATGCTTGAAGAGATGAAAGGCGCCGTGCCGTTTCTTCCGGTGATCATCGCAGACCCATTTAAGAACCGAGACAATTTTCTGGAGGCCCTCAATCTCGCCAGGGTCCTTAAGGATAAGAAAGTCGCCACGGAGAGAAACAGGGTCGAGATCATCGCGGGCAGGGACCCCGAGAGCATCTCAGTGGTCCTGGACAACGTGCTCATAAAGGTGGGCTGGGGGGATTATGAACAGAAGCTCACGAGGCTCTTCGAACTTGAAGACGAGATAAAGAAGAGGGGGATAACGCTGGATTACGTTGACCTCAGGTTCGCAAACAGGGTAGTGGTGAAACCCATCAGCGAGGTGGTGAGATGATCCTTGGAAATAATGAAGAAGGGGATTTTGCCGTAGGCCTCGATGTGGGCACTACCAAGATCTGCGCCATCTCTGGAAAGTTGGAGGGGGGAAAAATCAGGATTCTGTCGAAGGGGTCTTCTTATTCGCGTGGTCTTAGAAAGGGCATTGTGGTGGATGCAGGGCTCGCTTCCGCCTCGGTCAGGCAGGCGGTGAAAGATGCGGAGACTTGCATGGGGGCCAAGATACGGTCTGTCTTTGTAGGCATCGCGGGAGGACACATCAAGGGGTTCAATGGTTACGGCGCGATTAGCGTCAAGGGCGGAGTGGTAAGGGAAGAAGATGTGGACAGGCTAATGGATTCTGCAGGAGCCGTATGCGTCCCCGCCGACAGGGAGATCCTCCATGTAATACCCGCTGGTTTCAGACTCGACGGCAACAACGGCGTCATGGAGCCTGTTGGCATGCCGTGCGAGAGGCTCGAAGCAAGGGTACACATTGTCACAGGCTCTGTGGCGTCAGTCAGGAGCCTTGTACACTGTTGCGAGACAGCGGGAGTCGAAGTGAGCGACATCGTCCTCGAGCCCCTTGCCTCTGCCGATGCGGTGCTCAATGAAGAAGAGAAAAAAAGAGGTGTCGGCCTTGTGGATATCGGGGGCGGGACTACTGACATCGCTGTTTACAGGGACGGTATCCTGAAACATACTGCGGTACTAGCGCTGGGCGGCAACCATATCACCAACGATATTGCAGTCGGCCTTGGAATTTCTGCTGAGGAGGCGGAAAGGATAAAGAAGCTCTTTGGACATGCCTCGGCGGGCAGTGCTGACGGAAGGTCGGAGATCGATATCAGGGCAGAGGACGGACTGCCTACGAAAGTTCCTTTGAAACACCTTTCAGAGATCATACAGCCAAGATGTGAGGAGATCCTGGCTCTCGTAAATAGGGAGTTGAGCGGGGGGGCAGGTTCCCGGAGCCATCTCCCGGTTGTGCTTACAGGAGGAACGTCTCTCCTTAGGGGGATAGATGCCATGGCCGCATCGATCCTCGGGGTCCCTGTAAGGATAGGAGTTCCCGGGAAGATGCTTAATGGTGAAGGAGTGAGCAGTCCGGAGTATGCAACGGGCGTGGGCCTTCTCAGGTACGGCCTGCATCACGCCGGCGAAAGTTCTGTGGCGTTTCCCGGAAAGCGGCTCGCCGCAGGCTTTGTATTAGAACGGATGAAGCATTGGGTTAAAGGTTTTTTTGTAGATAACAACAGGGAAAGAAAGGAGGAGTGGGATGTTTGAGATCGATGATGTGAAGGGGCAGACGGCAAAGATTAAAGTTGTAGGGGTAGGAGGAGCAGGGGGAAATGCTGTAAACAACATGATCGCATCGAACCTTGAGGGCGTGGAATTCATCTCCATAAATACCGATACTCAGGTTTTGGACACGTCGCTTGCACCGAGAAAGGTGCAGATAGGAGCCTCTATAACCAAGGGTCTCGGGGCCGGTTCCAACCCCCAGATCGGGCATCAGTCGGCCCTCGAGGACAGACCGTCCGTTGTGGAGGCATTGGAAGGAGCCGACATGGTCTTCATTACGGCAGGAATGGGCGGGGGGACCGGAACAGGTGCCTCTCCTGTTGTTGCGGCTGTGGCAAAGGAACTGGGAGCCCTTACAGTGGCCGTTGTGACAAGGCCTTTCTTCTACGAGGGGAAGACGCGGGCGCTGAATGCGGACGACGGGATCAGGGAACTGAGGAACAATGTCGACACCATTATCGTAATTCCCAACGACAGGATCGTTCTTGTAGCCGACAAGAATACCCCCTTGCTGAAGGGTTTCAGCATCGCCAACGATGTCCTGAAACAGGCTGTTCAGGGGATATCGGACATAATCCTGAAACCCGGGCTCATCAATGTCGATTTCGCCGACGTAAAGACTGTGATGCAGAACACGGGCAAGGCTGTAATGGGAACAGGGATCGGAAAGGGACAGGGAGCAGCGGCTGAAGCAGCTAAGAAAGCCATCTTGAACCCTCTTTTGGAGGACTCCACGATAGACGGGGCCAGAGGCATCCTCCTGAATATCACCGGCGGTATAAATCTTTCTCTCAGCGACGTGCAGGAGGCCGCTTCCATCGTCTACGATTCAGCCCATGAGAGCGCAACGATCATAATCGGCAATGTCATAGATCCCGATATCGAGGACGAGGTGAGGATCACGGTCATCGCCACGGGGTTTGAGGAGAAGAAAGAAAAGGCGGAACTGCCGCAGATAAAGAAATGGACGCCGGTGAGCGAGCCTGTTGCATTCAGGGCCGCGGGCAGGGTGCTTGCCAAGAATCTTTCCCGCGGCGTTATGCTGGATGCGATCCCCTCGGACCTGATGCCTTTTGAGGACCCCCTTGATGTCCCCACCTTCATGAGGAACATGCCTCAGAAGTAGATGTAGTTCCCTCCGCCAGAGGGGCCTCCCTCCCCCCAGGGAGGCCCCACCCCCCCTGCTTGAAACGCCGATTGTTTCCAGCAGGTATTCCATTGATTCCCGACATGAGCCTCCCGATGAAAGCCCCTTGAGGCTATATTTACCCATGAATTAGCATATGTAGCATGAATCAAGGAAGTACGGATATCTATCCCGCACGGACATCACCCTTTTCACGAACGAACCGGGTCAGACCCCTCTTGACAGATCCAAGGTAACTATTGAACAAAACACCCGTTTCTTCGATGTCCTTGAAAGAAGGCAAGAACAGGTTGCTTTTCCCTACCTTCTGAACGTCCTCCATAGCGGGAGTTTGCGGTGGAGGAAGCGGAGCAGTTTCGGTCCCAGTGCCGAGCTCCAGTCGCGCTGGCCCGGCAGGAACCAGTTCCGTCTCGACAGGGCGTAATTGCAGACCCTCCGGGGGAGCCCTTCATCTTCTCCGTGAAAATAGAATCTGGGTCTGAGAAGTTCTTCACCTGGGGAGATTACGCCGTCCTGCATGGCAATACGCTCAATCTCGGTGCCCGGATAAATACGGATCCCTGTCATCGCAATCACTGCCCTTGGTCTGATTTCATCCATCCTCCGGAATGTCTCATCCACTGTTTCCGGAGTCTCTCCGGGCCCGCCGAAAATAAGGGAGTGGCAAAAATCGATTCCCGCCTTCCGGCAGGCTTCTGAGACCCTCATGACATCCTTGACTGAGAACCCTTTCCTCAGTGATTTCAGCATTCCTTCCGAACATGAGTCTGTGCCGAAATCCACAGCCACACATCCAGCTTCGGAAAGGAGCGAAAGGACTGAGGGGTCGGTCATCCCCGGTGAAACATAGCAGGAGAACCTGATGGAGAGATGCCTGGAGATAATGGACCGGCAGACCTCTTCCATATGACGTTCATCAGCATTGAATGCGGAGTCGACGATAAAGAAATCCTGCTTGCCTTGCCTCCTGAAGAGAAAGGCCATTTCGTCAGCCACTGCCTCGGGAGGGCGCAGCCTCATTTTCCCTCCTTCAAGGAGCGGATAGGTGCAGTAAACACACCTGCGGGGACAGCCCCGTGCTGTCTGTATCCCTATGGTTCGGTATTTATGAAAGGAGGGGAAGATCTTATGTATGTCCTTTGGAAACTCGATCTGAGCGAGGTCATCAAGCCTTAATTGCGAAATGGAAAGCTCTGAACTTCCGCGTCGCTCAACTTCTGCACTCTCATCCTTCTTCCCTCTGCAGAGACGGACCATGCCTTCTTCGCCATCTCCCGCCACGCCTGCATCCGCACCGAGAATGCTCAGGAGTTCATAGGGGAAGATAGAAAAAGCAGAACCGCCGACAAAAACTGGGACGGAAGAGTACCTTCTGATCGTGTCCATAAGCGAGACATATCCGTTCATATAGCATCTTGTGAAAGGGTATGAAGCGTTGTCTATGTTGCGGAGGGAAAGCCCGACAATGTCCGGATGGAACGTCTTCAATTCTTTAATTAGTGAGAGAAAGGGTAAATGTGTGGTCCCTGCGTCGAAGATCCTGACGTCCATTCCGTTGCGCGAAAGCGCAGAAGCCACGTATGCGGCGCCGAGGGGAAAAACGGGCTCAGGAAAGTGCTCCCTGTTGGCCGAGACAAGGAGGATGCGCCTCATGTCTTCATTATCCGATACATATTGTGCTCATTGCAACCCGGCTCCATGTCCGATCTTCACGGCTTATGACGCGGTTCTTGATATTCCTTCTATGAGTGATATTATATTATTAAGGCACATTGCGATAAATGCAGGAGATGGCGGCAGTGAGGTATCTTTCATTGTTCCTTGTCTCAGTCGCGGCAGGGGCTTTCCTCGTCTCCAGCGCAGTGGGACAGAAACACACTTTCAAGGCAGTGGTCGACAATGACGGTGTCCAGAGGGTTGATGTCCTGGCAGGAGAGTATTTCTTCAATCCCGACCATATCGTCGTAAAGGCGAATGTTCCGGTGGAGCTGAGTGTCAGAAAGGAACCCAGTATCGTGCCCCATAATTTTGTCATTAAGGCTCCGGAGGCTGGAATGGATGTTCTCCAATCCATCGGCACCGATCCCAAGTCAATCAAGTTCACGCCGACCATGGCGGGAAATTATGCCTTCTACTGCGACAAGAAACTTCTTTTCTTCGAGAGCCACAGGAAGAAAGGCATGGAAGGCGTAATAGAGGTCGTTGAGTAGAGCATAACATCTGCGAAAAGGTGTGAGATACTGGGATGAGATGGTCTTTTCACTTTTGTGCCGAGTGCTTTTTGCACGGGGTTCTTAACAAGGTTTGAGTGAGGAGGGAATGAGGATGGACGCCATGACGATAACGAGCCCGGCATTTGAGGACAACGGGAACATACCAGCCAGGTACACTTGTGACGGCAGGGATATCAACCCGCCACTTAAGTTCAATAACGTCCCGGCAGGCGCCAGGTCCCTTGCCCTGATTGTCGATGACCCGGACGCTCCGAGGGGCACTTGGGTCCACTGGGTGGTCTGGAACATCGATCCTGGGACGGCAGAGATCGGGGAAAACACCGTCCCGAAAGGTTCCGTTCAAGGGATGAACGATTTCGAGAAGCGTGACTATGGAGGACCCTGCCCGCCTTCAGGTATCCGCAGGTATTTTTTCAAGCTCTATGCCCTTGACACCCTGCTAAATTTCAGCTCCGATGCAGGGAAAGCAGGCCTCGAAAAGGCCATGGAGGGGCATATCCTGGCGAAGGCCCAGATTGTTGGGCTCTACAAAAAGAGATAAAAGGCGGGGAGGGTCTCTGTGGCCTGCCTGCTGGCAGGCGGGACTCTGTGGAAAACGATTGCTGAAAGGGGGTTCCATGAAAAAAGGGTTCTTATTGCCCTTGTTCCTGGTTTTTGCCCTTGCCCTGTCCGCGTGCACGGGCGGCAGCGCGAAGGAGCTCTTCGAGACAGCCAAATTTGAGGAGGTGCAGAACAATAAGGAGCACGCCATCGAGCTGTATGAAGAGATTGTGAAGAAGCATCCGAAGAGCGAATACGCCAAAAGAGCCGAAGAGAGGCTGAAAAAGTTGAAGGAGAAGAAATAGGTCTGGTATTTGTCCCGCCTGTTGGGGTAAAATAACAACGCTGCTGCATTGTCCTGCCGGAGACATTGCCTGAAGTAATCGACAAGCACCTCGTGGTACGTTCAGCGGCAGGAACGGACAGGAAGCGGAAAACACTGAGCAAGGTAGTAATATGAAACGTGAAGATATCAGAAACATCGCGATCATCGCCCACGTCGATCACGGCAAGACAACACTTGTGGACGGAATGCTGAAGCAGGCAGGCATTTTCCGCTCCCATGAGAAGGTGCAGGAACGGATCATGGACAACATCGACCTCGAAAGGGAGCGCGGGATAACGATTATGGCGAAAAACACGGCTGTCCAGTACAACGGTGTTAAGATAAACATAGTGGACACCCCAGGCCACGCGGATTTCGGCGGAGAGGTCGAAAGGACCCTGAAGATGGTGGACGGCGTGCTGTTGCTTGTGGACGCCTCAGAGGGACCTTTGCCCCAGACTCGCTTTGTTCTGAAAAAAGCCCTTGAGTTGAATCTCCCGCCGATCCTTGTCATTAACAAGATAGACAGGGCCGACGCGCGTATTCAGGAGGTACTGAACGAGGTGTATGATCTTTTTATAGACCTTGATGCCTCCGAGGAACAGCTGGGATTTCCGGTTCTTTATACCAATGCAAAGAGAGGCGTTGCGAAACTGACTGTGGAGGACGGTTCTGAGGACCTCGGGCCGCTTTTCGAAACCATCCTGAAGACGATCCCGCCGCCGTCCGGCAACAGGGAAGGTGTGCTCCAGATACTGGTCATGAACATAGATTATGACGACTACGTAGGGAGGCTTGCCATCGGGCGTATATTCTCAGGTAAGGTGAGAACCGGTGATCACGTTGCGGTGGTGAAGGGGGACGGCGTGGTGGACAGAACAAAGGTTTCGTTGCTTTATACGTTCCGGGGTCTCGAACGGACGGAGGTGAAGGAGGCCTCCTTCGGGGAGATCGTTGCCATTGCGGGAATTGAAGGGGTGACCATAGGTGATACCATCACGGGCGCCGAGAGCCCGTTACCCTTGCCCAGGATAAAGGTCGATGAGCCGACCATTTCAATGGTTTTCATGGTAAACACCTCCCCATTTGCCGGGAGGGAAGGCCCCTACGTTACGTCCAGGAAGCTGAGGGAGAGGCTTGAAAAGGAACTCCTTTACAATGTCGCGATAGGAGTTGACTTCTCGGATACCGATTCCTTTACTGTCATGGGGAGGGGAGAGCTCCAGCTCGCCATACTCATCGAGATGATGAGAAGGGAAGGGTATGAACTCTCTGTCTCCATGCCAGAGATCATCACGAAGAAGGTCGACGGGGTTTTGCACGAGCCCATGGAGATACTCGTGATAGACGTCCCCGAGGAGTATGTGGGGGTGGTTGCCCAGCAGACCGGCATGAGAAGGGGAAGGATGCAGAAGATGCAGAACAACGGCTATGGCAGGGTAAGGCTCGAATTCAGGATCCCTTCAAGGGGATTGATCGGGTTCAGATCCCAGTTCCTCGCCGATACCAGGGGAACAGGACTCCTCAACCACCTCTTCGATGGTTACGATCCCTGGCAGGGTCCCCTGACCAAAAGGCAGACGGGCGCCCTCGTCGCAGACAGACCTGGAAAGTCCACCATCTATGCGCTTTATCATCTGCAACCGAGAGGGGTGCTTTTTATCAAAGAGAATACCCCGGTATATGAAGGGATGATAGTCGGTGAAAACTCAAGGGACAACGACCTGGACGTTAACGTCATCAAGGAGAAGAAGCTCACGAATATCCGGGCCGCCAATGCCGATGAGGCCCTGCAGCTGATACCTCCGAGGATCATGAGCCTTGAGCAGGCCATCGAGTTCATAAGGGAAGACGAACTTGTGGAGGTGACGCCAGGTTCAGTAAGATTGAGGAAAAAGGTGCTGGAGGCAGGGAAGAGGCCGAAGGCGAGGAAAGATACATAGCAAGGGAATCCATGCCAACTGAGTTTATGAGTAACCTGAATCCAGCGGTAAGCAGGCCAATTGTTTGTCCGGTCTGTTATTGCGAGCACCCAACGGGTTCGTGGCAATCTCATTAAGAGAGTCGAGATCGCTTCGTTTTACTCGCAATGACAATTCTTATCGCTGGATCTGGGAGTAGGCTGATTGACTGCCGACAGGAAGGTCGGAAGGCTCCTATAAATATTGAAAAAAATTTGCCGATGATATATCCTTTGTCATACCGGCTGCATGCAAAAGGGCAGAAAGATGGCAAAGGCGAAAATTCTTCTTGTCGAGGACAGCAGGACTCAGGCGGAGACGACCAGGAACTTCCTGCGCAGAATGGGCTACGAAGTCGACTGGGTGGAAGACGGCAGGTCAGCCATCAAGAATGCGAGGACTCATCCTGTGGATATAATCCTCCTTGACTACGTGCTGCCGGACATGAACGGAAATGAGGTGTGCCGCTGGCTTAAACTCAACGAAAATACCAAAGGGATCCCCATAATAATGGTTACGAGCAGGAGCGAGACAAAGGACAAGGTATCGAGTCTCGAGGCGGGTGCGGATGACTGCCTTCCCAAACCATATAACGAGATCGAATTAAATGCAAGGATCTACGCCTGCCTGAGAACGAAGTCGCTCCAGGACGAACTGAGGCAGAAGAACCGCCAGCTGGAGGAAATGCTCGGCAAGGTTGAGACCCTGGCCATCACCGATCCACTGACGGGGCTTTTCAACAGGAGACGCTGCGAGAACGTGCTTGAGAAAGAGCTCAGCAGGACGGTGCGATATAAGTCCTCCCTGAGCTGTCTAATGATCGATATCGACCACTTCAAGAGAGTAAACGACCATTTCGGCCATCGTACCGGAGACGCTGTCCTTCGGGAAGTCGCTCAGATTATCCGGAGCAACTGTCGGGAAATCGATACGGTTGCGCGGTGGGGGGGAGAGGAGTTTGTCGTTCTTTTGCCTGAAACGAATAAGGAGAAAGGTCTCTGTTTTGCTACGAGGCTGATCAGTCTTATCTCAGAACATGGTTTTTCCGATCTGCCCGGGGAAAAGATTACAGTGAGCATAGGGCTCGCAAGCGTCCCGGATCCGCTCCTGGACACAGGGGAGAAATTGATCAATGCATCTGACTTTGCCCTTTACGAGGCAAAAAGGAACGGGCGGAACAGGGTGGAGTGTGCAACCCCCGGCTCTCTGTGAGATTTATTCCCGCCGGCGAAGGAAGGTTGCAAGCAGGAACTTCGCTCCCTCCTTGTCCAGGGGCTGGTTGCCCGAGCCGCACTGGGGGTCCTGGACGCATGAGGGACATCCTCCTTCACAGGGACATTCCTCGATCACCGTAAGGGCGGCCCCGAACCATTCGCCTATGACGTCGAAGGCCCTCCTGGTGAGTCCGACACCTCCTTCGTATCCGTCATAGATGAAAATCGCCGGCTTTTTGTACCCTGGATAGATGGTATAACTGAGGCCGCCGATATCGCCCTTGTCGCAGAGCGCGAAGAGGGGCATGCAGGCAATGGCCGAATGTTCCGCGGCGTGAAGACTCCCTGCCAGATCACGGCTTCCGGATTTAAGGGCGTTCTCAATATCCCTGTCTATCCAAATCCAGAGGCCCTCTGTTTCGAAGGTATATTCAGGCATCCGAAGCTCGTGCCTCGAAATCCTTGTCCTGTCGAAGATGTTCTTCTTCTCAAAGCCGGTGACTCTGTTCGTCATCCTCAGCGTTCCCCAGCGCACATCAAGTTTTCCGAGTTCCTTCTTGTCTTTCTCGTCGACGATCTCCGTCTCTTCCTTTGACAAGGCCTGGGTATAGTAAAGGACATCAACCTCCCTGCAGAAGACCTTTCCAGTTTGAAAGTCGATTTCAGTGACCCTGAATTGTCTCCCTCTGTGCAGATAGATCGCCCCTGTGAATGCCTCTCGGAAGACCCTGTATCCGCTCAACTCTCCGATGTGTCTTCCCGCCTCGTCAAGGATGGCGAACGACCGGCCTACAGCCCTTATTCCCACGTCAAGATGGGGCATTTTCCTGCGGGAAAACCATATGTCGCCTGTCTTTCCCTGGTTCAGAATACCTTCACGAACGCACTCGTCAAGGACGGGTCTCAGTTTCTCCACGGGATAGACAGCGTCATCCTTCCTCAGATAAACTTCCGATGCGGCACAGGGCAGATGTTTCTTAAGGATGTTGCTGTTGTCGGGATCTATCACTGCTGCCTCATGACTTTTTCCGAAAAAGGCGCCCGGGTGGCGCATAAAATACTGGTCAAGGGCGTCCTGAACAGCTATCATGAAGATGACGGATTCCTGTCCGTGCCTTCCCACTCTCCCGGCCCTTTGCCATGTGCTCGATATTGAGCCGGGGTAGCCGACAAGGATGCACGCGTCAAGTCCCCCTATGTCCACGCCGAGTTCCAGGGCGCTTGTGGAGACGACGCCCAGGAGGTCACCTGCGAAAAGCCTCTCCTCGATCTCCCTCCTTTCCTTCGGGAGAAAACCAGCCCTGTAGGGGCTTATCCTGTCTGAAAGTCCGGGCGCTCGGTCGATAGTCCAGCGGTAGATGAGCTCGGTGATCTTCCTTGCCTTTGTAAAGACAATGGTCTTTAACCCTGCCTTAAGGCATTCGATGAAGAGACGAGTGGCCTCGGTGTAAGGGCTTTCTTCAGGATTGAGAAAGAGAAAATGTTTGCCCGAACGTGGTGCGCCGCTTTCCAGAACGGCCCTGAAAGGCATGCCCACAAGTTCCTCTGCCAGACTACGGGGATTGGCGATGGTTGCCGAGCACGCGATGAACCTCGGGTTCGAACCCCAGTGATTGCATATCCTTCTTAACCTTCTCAAAACGTGGGCAACGTGTGAACCGAAGACCCCCCGGTAGGCATGTATCTCATCCACTACGACGTAAGCAAGTCTTTTGAAAAAAGCCTCCCATTTTGTATGAAAGGGATTTACAGCAAGGTGCAGCATGTCGGGGTTGGTGAATATTACGGCGGGAAGCGACTCCCTTATCTTCTTTCTCCTGTAAGGCGAGGTGTCTCCGTCATACACCTCCGCAGGCATGAGAACGATCTTTCTCCCTTTACTCCCGGCAAATCCGCTTCGACTATCTTCGCTCCTCCCACCGGGCTCCCCCATGTCAGGGGAGTGATGCATGGGTAATGAACCGATGCCAAGGGCGGAGAAGAGCCCGTTGAGATTTTTCACCTGATCCTGCTCGAGGCCCTTCAGGGGAAAGATATAGAGCGCTCTTGTTTCTGGGTTATCCATTACCGATTCAAGTACCGGTATGTTATAGATGAGACTCTTGCCGCTTGCGGTAGGGGTCATCACCACGACATTCTCTCCCTGACGGACAAGGTCTATCGCCTCCACCTGGTGGCTCCAGAAGCGCTCGATACCCTGCGCTTTCAATGCCTCTCTCAGATGCTCATAGAGGTCGAGCTTCATGTGCCTGGGTTCGACGGGAGGGATGTAGCGGTGCTCAGCAAGCAAGGATTCAAATCTCGCTTCTTTCTTCAGGGATTCGAGAAAATAGGCGATGGACATATGTAATTATACACGTGCCGACTGCTGAGACAAGGACAGGTTCAGCCGGGCCCTCGCTTTTTCTAACCGCTCTTCCTTGCGATAAGCCCGTCCACAGACCATCTGCCTCCCCCCTTGATCATCAGGGCGACGGCGACGGTGATCGCCAGGAGATGGTACTCGAAGCCTTCTCCCTGTTGTTTGCCGAACCAGTTCATAAAGAACCCGTGAGGGAGGTGAACAAGGAATATTGCCACCGCCATATTGCAGAAGATGCCGAAGGCAGCTATCCGCGTCAGAAAACCCAGGAACAGGCCGAGGGGACCCGCTGTTTCTGCAAGTATAGCAAGAAAGGCGAAAAAGGCGGGAATCCCCATCTTTACCGTGAAAGCATCCATCGTCCCGCTGAAACCCGCGCCTCCAAACCAGCCGAAGACTTTCTGCGCGCCATGGGGAAAAAAGACTATGGCCAGCATAATCCTGAGCACAAGACTCGAAATATCAGTATCTGTTTCTATGATCTTCCTGAACATGGTTACCTCCTCTATGTCGTCCCTGCTAATTTAACGCTATCACAGCGCGGTGCGTTGTCAAGGGTTCCTGGTTTGTGCACCTGCGAATTTGAATTCATTTTAAAGGCTGATATAATGAAAAAAGTCAGGCAAAGAAGCTCGTTCGGAGGCAGGAACCATGAAGGAATATGATGTAATCGTGATCGGTGCCGGAGATGTGGGTCTCGGCATTGTCTTTAAGGCGGCTTCGAAGGGGCTGAGGGTGGCCCTTGTCGAAAAGGAGAATATAGGGGGAACTTGCATAAACGTGGGGTGTGTGCCCTCGAAGACCCTCATTTCGTCTGCGGACAGAATCATGGAAATACGGGAATCCGGAAAGATTGGAATAAGGGCGGAGATCACCGACATCGACTTTCCCTTGATAATGAGCCGCATGAGAAACGCAGTTGAGTTCGGCAGAAGCGGCATAGAGAAGGCCCTGTCGGACACGAAGAATTTGGACGTCTACCGCGAGGAGGCGCGCTTCGCCGGCGAATATGTCCTTGGCTTGAATAAAAGAAAGATAAAAGGAAAGAAGATATTCATTGCAACCGGAGCCCGGCCGCTGATCCCGCCGGTAAAGGGACTGGACAGGATAGGGTATCTGACCAATGAGAGCGTTCTGGGACTGAAGGAGAAGCCGGAGAGCATTGTGATCATTGGAGGAGGGTATGTTGCGGCGGAATATGCGCATTTCTTTTCCGCTATCGGCACAAGAGTGACTTTAGTCGAAAGGGGCGAGAGACTTGTTGCAAGCGAAGAGCCTGAGGTCTCCGACCTCCTAAAGAAAGAAATGGGAAGGCGGGTTGAGATACTCACGGGCTCGGAGGTTAAGGAGGTTGCCCCGGGAAGCGGCGGGCATGCGGTGCTCCTGAAAGACCGGATCAGCGGAGAGGAAAGAGAGATCGTGGCCCAAAAAGTCATGGTTGCAACCGGGAGAGTATCGAACGCAGACATCCTGGAGGTTGGTAAGACCGGAGTGGAAACAGACGAGAGGAATTTCATCAAGGTGAATGAGTATCTCGAAACGAGTAAGAGGAATATCTGGGCTGTCGGCGACGCCATCGGAAGGCAGATGTTCACACATGCCGGAGACAAGGAGACAGAGATTGCGTGGCACAATGCCACACACAGGGAGAAGATAAGAATGGATTTCGGCATTGTTCCTCATGCAGTTTTCACCTACCCTGAAGTCGCATCCATAGGTCTCACCGAGGAGCAGGCGAGAAAAGACTACAGGGTCCTGGTCGGGAGAGCAAGATATTCGGACACTGTGAAGGGGACAGCCATGGGGGTGGAAGAGGGGTTTGCAAAGGCCGTCGTCGAGAAGAGAACAAAGAGGATTCTTGGCTTCCATATCATCGGACCTCATGCTTCCATTCTTATACAGGAAGTGGCGAATGCAATGGCAAATAAGAGCGATATCGCATATATCACGGGCAGCATGCACATATTCCCCTCTCTGTCGGAAGTCATACCGGAGACGCTGAATAGCCTTGAATAGGTGTGGGAGGGAGCGGGGAAAGGTTGACTGGTATCTTCATGCCTCCTTGTGAGCCAAATGCCCATGTCTCACGGGGGTTGCCCGCCGGAAATCTGCCCGAGATGCTAAGTATGGCCCGAAATTCTGGTCTTGAAGTCAGGATAAGACAGATAGGCGCTGAAATCTATTCGTCAGCCAGGAGGGGAGTTCCTTCCTTCTTTGACAGGAATAAGTGGTTGGGAAGGGTCATGGAGTGGGCGATGAAGGATGAGACATTCAAGTTCCGGCTCTTCGCGTATATCGATGTCCTGCCTTCGCTGAGAACCGATATCCTCGTTGTGAGGATGCTGAAAGAGTACTTTTCAGACGAAGCGAATCTTCCGATGATAATAAGACAGGGCATCAGACGGCTGTCGAAGGGAGCCGGCCCCTATGTTACGGGCAAGGTGATAAGGGCGGCAGTTGAATCCCTTGCAAGGCAGTTTATTGCAGGGGAAAACCCCGAAGATGCCGTCAAGCCATTGAGGAACCTATGGAAGGGCGGCCTGGCATGGAGTGTCGATCTCCTTGGCGAAGTCGTTGTGAGCGAGGATGAGGCAAAAGGATACAGGGACAGTTATATCAGGCTCCTTAATCTTCTACATCACGAGGTCAGGGGATGGAATGAAACCCCGATCCTGGAAAGGGATGACAGGGGACCAATCCCGAGGATAGATATCTCGATTAAGGTATCGTCCCTCTATTCTCAGCTCGACCCAGTGGACTGGGAGGGATCAATTGAGCGGACGAAGAAGAGCCTGGAGCCGTTGTTCATTAAGGCAAAGGAAACGGGAGCCTCCGTCTGCCTTGATATGGAGCATTATTATTTTAAAGACCTTATAATCGCTATTTTCAAGAACAGCATGGAAGAGAACAGTGATTATGATTTTGCAGGCATAGCGCTACAGGCATATCTTAGGGATTCGAGAGAAGACCTTCTGGACCTTATAGAATGGGCAAAAGCGAGGAGAAAGAGGATAACGGTCCGCCTTGTGAAGGGTGCATACTGGGACTATGAAACGGCGATAAACCGCCAGAAGGGATGGCCCGTCCCTGTATTTCTTAACAAGGAGGAGACCGACCTCAACTTCGAGGAACTTACGGGAATTCTCTTGGAGAATTCCGAATTCGTGCGTCCTGCCATCGCCACCCATAACATAAGGAGCATATGCAACGCCATTGCCAGGGCCGATTTCCTCGGTCTTCCGGGAGATGCCTTTGAATTCCAGATGCTATACGGCATGGGAGAGCCTGTGAGGAGAACCCTGAAGAATATGGGCTACAGGGTAAGGGTTTATGCCCCTGTAGGAGAACTCATCTCCGGAATGGCATACCTTGTGAGGAGGCTGCTTGAGAATACCTCCAATGAGTCCTTTGTGAGGCGGTTCTTCGCAGAAGGGATCCCTTTCGATGAGATGATAAGGCGGCCGGAACCTAAAGCGGCCGTTCCCGGGGAGCATCCTGAAAGAGAGATGTTCAGGAACGAGCCTCCTACGGATTTCTCGAAGGGATCAAACAGGGAGAGGATGCAGCGGGCGCTGGTCGAGGTAAAAAAGAACTTTGGAAGGAGATATCCGCTCTTAATAGGAAGTGAAGAAGTGTTTACGGACAAGGAGATCTCCTCGACGTACCCGGCGGATCCCCGTCAGGTTGTGGGAATGGTCTCACTGGCTGAAAGGAGAACAGCGGAGAGGGCGATCGAGGAAGCTAAGGTGGCTTGGGAGAAATGGAGAAAGACACCTCCTGCATCAAGGGCCGGATATCTCTTCAGGACGGCACTGGAGATGAGGAGGACGAGGTTCGAACTTGCCGCGCTCGAAATATATGAGACAGGAAAAACCTGGAAGGATGCAGATGCGGACGTAGGCGAGGCGATAGACTATCTCGAATACTACGGGCGGGAGATGATAAGGGTCGGGTCTCCTGCGCATCCCGGAAACTATCCGGGGGAAGAGAATGAGTACAGCTATGAGCCCCGGGGAATAGGGGTTGTTATCTCGCCATGGAATTTTCCTCTTGCCATACCGGCGGGCATGGTGTCGGCGGGGATCGTTTCCGGAAACTGCGTGATCTTTAAGCCGTCGGGCCTCTCGCCCGTCACGGGGTGGAAGCTTGTGGAGGCATTCAGACGAGCGGGGCTTCCTCCCGGCGTCCTTCAGTTCCTTTCCGGCCCGGGGGATGAGATCGGGGAATTCCTTGTGTCGCATCCTGAAACGGACTTCATAGTATTTACTGGTTCCAGGGACGTCGGCCTGGGCATAATCAAACGCGCGGGCGAGACCCGTCCCGGTCAAAGGAACGTGAAAAAAGTTATTGCGGAGATGGGAGGGAAGAACGCCATTATAGTGGATGAGACCGCGGACCTGGACGAGGCTGTTACCGGCGTTCTCGAATCCTCCCTCGGATATCAGGGTCAGAAATGTTCGGCATGTTCGAGGCTCATCGCTGTTGACGGGATATTCGACGAACTCCTGAGGAGGCTCGGCGCAGCCATGGAAAGTATAAGGATAGGGCCGCCCGAAAACCCGGGTGTCTTCATGGGGCCTGTTATTAGCGAGAAGGCTCTCGAGAAGATACTGGGGTATGTTGATGCAGGTAAAAGGGATGGGAGGGTCCTGTTCTTAAGGAAGGCAGAGGGAGAGGGATATTTTGTAGGTCCCGTTATATTCGGAGAAATCGATCCTGCTTCCCCCGTGGTGCAGGAAGAGATATTCGGTCCTGTCCTTGTTGCAGTTAGAGCAAAGGATATGGATGAGGCCATTGCAATAGCGAACAGCAGCCCTTATGCACTGACGGGAGGTATCTATTCACGCAGCCCTTCCAGTATAGGGAAGGCAAAGGATGAGTTCAGAGCCGGAAATCTGTACATAAACAGGAAGATCACCGGTGCCCTTGTGGGAAGGCAGCCTTTTGGCGGCTTCGGCATGTCGGGCATGGGCTCAAAGGCGGGAGGACCCGACTATATCGCGCAGTTTATGAACGCACGGAGCATTAGCGAAAATACCCTAAGAAAAGGTTTTCATATCCCTCCGACCCGATGAACCTGTAGGACAAAGACCTACACGGAAAAGCAGGGAAAATCCTACAAAAAAATCCGAATCCTGCTGATACCCCTTTGTATTCCTGCCGGCTATGATTATGCTAATCACTCATTTGGAAGGAGAAGACCATGAGTTTGCGAGCCCTATCAGAGGCGATAATACTTCAGTCCGCCGAGGATCTCTTGAGTGCGGCCCACAGAAAAGAGGGGATTGATTTTTTCAGCGGGGAAGGGTTCAGGGTTTGCGCAGAGATGGCAGGGATGACCTTTGATGAAAAGCTCTCCTTTCTCAACATGCTTTTGGGATGCATTGCCTCAGGCAGAAAGATGATCGAGTGTTCGAGTGAGTTGATTGGAGGGGATAAGGGAGGCCGGAGGTGGGTCCCTTCTCAGAGGAGCAGGAAAAGCGCCCTTCTGAATGCAGTCTGAAAAAACTGCGTATTATCTTTGAATGCTCAATGAGCCTTACTTTTGACCGGGAGTCTCACTGTAATCATCGTGCCCGCGTTCCTCTCCCCCCTGATTTCTACGTCTCCCCCCAGAAATGCGCCCGCTCCTGAATGCCGATGAGACCGAAAGACTGGGGGCTGTATATCTGCTCTTCTGTAATCCCTTTTCCGTTATCCCGGATGCTCAGATGAATTAAGCCGTCCCTCGCTTCAAGACATACCTTGACTTTCGTTGCTTCCGCATGCCGGACAACGTTGGTGAGTGTCTCCTGGAAGATGCGGAAAACAGTGGTGGAACGGTCCCTGTCCATGGTGATGTCTTCCGGATCGAATTTCAATTCGCATTCAATCCCGCTCCTTTTCTGGAACTCCTCCGCCTGCCATTCGATGGCGGCGGTGAGGCCGAGGTCGTCAAGCACAACGGGCCGCAGCTCCGCAGAGATCCTCTTCACCGTCCTGATAGTGGAATCGATGAGATGTATCATGGACCTCGTTTTTTCGGCAAGGGGTTCGTGGTCCCTGTATTTGTTTCCAAGCCAGGAAACGTCCATCTTGAGCGCGGTCAATGTCTGGCCAAGTTCGTCATGTATCTCCCGGGCGATATTCGTCCTTTCCTCTTCTCTCACGGACTGCAAATAGGCCGAGAGGCTGCGCAGCTGTTCACGCGACCTTCTCAACTGCTCCTCAGCAGTCTTGCGCTCCGTAATGTCCCGGCAATTGATAACGAGCTTGCCCACGCTCCTGTCATGGAGCCTGTTGTCTGCTATAACTTCCATTTGGCGCCAGTGGCCGCCGGCATGGCGGAAGCGGAATTCTGACTGGGGAGAAACCCCGGGATTCTGAAGACAGGCGGCAAGATATTCCCGCATCTCGGTGACTTCATCAGGGATGACGATTTCCGTGAACTGAGTGCTTATCAGTTCTTCGGGTCTGTATCCGAGAGTCCGGTGCACGGAAGCGCTTACGTAGGATACAGTTGTCCGGGTGTCAAGGAGGATGATTATATCGGAGGCGTTCTGGATGAGGGAACGGAAACGTTCCTCGCTCCAGCGAAGCGCCCGCTGCTCTGCTGTCATGAGTTCCACGGCCTGGCGTGCTCTCTGGAATCTCCAGAAGAGAAGCCCGATCATCGCCGCAGCGCCGAGGAATACGAGCACGGAGATAATGAAAGCGGAACGGTCATTGTCCATTGCCTCACGGTTGAAGGCCACATTCATGGCAGTGATAGCCTGACTGAGCCTGTCGAAAGCAGCTTCTGCAAACTCTCTGTTCAAGGGTTCAGCCCGGGCCGGCTTTCCTCCCGCAATAAGCTGCATCTCTTCCTTCACTGCGGCCTCGTAGTGCGATATGCAGCCAGCACCTCCTCCAGCCGTCTCTCCGAAGGGTTGAAGTCCATCAGCTCGGCAAATGTCCTCATCATCTGGTCGCGGACCTTCTCCATCTCGGCGACGATTCTTGGGCTGAGGCGCTGGGTAACAGCCGCCTGCCATTCGAGGTAGTTCAGACGTTGGGATTGCCCTTTAAGGATGGCGGGGAGAAGTTGAGTCCTGTGGCTCTTTGCGGCCTGCTCACGGAGCATACCTATAGTGACCACTGCCGCTACAGCCACCACAAGGGTCGCGATCAGGACTGATAATCCGGATATCCTGCGTCCGCCAGTCCCCGGAAGCATATTGGGTTCACTGTCTCTTCTATCCATCTGCACTCCAGCGTCAGAAGGAAGAGGACCCGGCTTTTTCATGCGATCAAATATATATATCCCTGATCCAGTGATAACAGAACCAATACGTTGCCAGGACGGTCATTGCGAGCACCCAACGGGTGCGTGGCAATCTCATTAGGAAAGGCGGGATTTCTTCGTTTCGCCCGCAATGACATTATCGCTTCTTATCGCTGGACTTGGGTATATATATTAATAATATTCAGATTCCCCGCCTATTACAATAGAATAAATTCCCTGAGTGAAGCACCTCCCGTTTGGGGAGGGGCCTTCAATGCCGGGCCTTTCAGGCGAAGGTGTCTCGCGGGGGAAAAGCTTGAAAAAAATGAAAAAAAACCTGTATTATGAATATCTTCACATAGAAGATGAGGAGTATTCATGAGTGAACTGAAAAAGCTTCGGAATGAGATCGACGACATCGACGAAGAGATACTGAACCTCTTGAACCGGAGGGCCGAGATCGTTATCGAGGTGGCCAGGATAAAGAGGAAGGAGAACGCGCGTTTCTATTCGCCCGAACGGGAAAAGGAAATCTTGCAGAGGCTCATATCACTCAACAAGGGGCCCTTTCCGAACAGCGCGATCAAGCCGCTTTATAGAGAGATACTTTCGGCTTCTCTTTCACTTGAGCAACCGTTGAAGGTCTCCTATTTCGGACCCGTCGCCACATTCACGCACCTTGCCGCCATGAGATATTTCGGATCTTCGGCAAGCTTTGTGCCTGTTGAAGGGATCAAGGACGTTTTCGAATCTGTGTATTCGGGACAGGCTGAATACGGCGTGGTGCCGGTGGAGAATTCCAACGAGGGCGTCGTCAGCTATACCCTCGACATGTTTATGGACTATGACCTGAAGATATCGGGCGAGGTTATGCTGAAGATATCACATAATTTGCTTTCCAGGAGCGGGGACAAATCGAAGATAAGCAGGATATACTCCCATCCCCAGCCCACGGCCCAGTGCCGCAAGTGGCTGGAAAGGAATATGCCCGGGATACCTATTATCGAGTCGACGAGCACTGCCAGGGCTGCGGAAATGGCTTCGAAGGAAGACGACGCGGCTGCGATTGCCAGCGAGGTTGCCGCGAAGATATATGACCTGCACTTTGTGGAACGCCACATAGAGGATTTCAAAGACAATTACACGCGTTTCCTTATCATCAGCTGGGAGCCATCGAAGAGGACGGGCAGGGACAAGACCTCTATCATGTTTTCGACAAAGGACAGGCCGGGCGCGCTCTTTACGATTCTTGAGCCGTTCAAGTCGGCAAGGATCAACCTTACAAAGATCGAGTCGCGGCCCTCAAAGAGAAAGGCATGGGAGTATATCTTCTTTGTGGATATGGAGGGGCATATCGATGACAGGAAGGTGAAAACTGCCATCGAGAAGGTGAAGGAGGGATGCCTCTATCTGAAGATTCTCGGCTCCTACCCTGCAGGAGAGACAAATGATTAAACCCCCGGAGTATGTTTCTGCCATCCGACCCTATGTGCCCGGCAAGCCAGTCGAGGAACTGGAGAGGGAACTCGGTATCAGGGGTTCGATCAAACTGGCCTCCAATGAAAACCCTCTTGGTCCCTCTCCCATGGCTCTTGAAGCGGTCAAGGGGGTTGCCAAAGACCTCAACCGATATCCCGACGGAGGCGGTTATTACTTGAAGAACGCCCTTTCCGCCAGGCTGTCTGTTTCATCCGAAAACATCATCCTGGGGAACGGCTCCAACGAGCTTCTGGATATTGCGGCAAGGACGTATATGAGGCCAGGAGACGATGCGGTCATGGCGACCCCGTCATTTGTAGTATATGCCATGTCTGTGCAGTCCATGGGATGCAGGGCGATCCAGGTCCCTTTAAAGGAATACGCCCATGACCTGAGTGGCATGCTCGAAGCGGTTACTGAGAAGACGAGGATCGTCTTTATCGCAAACCCCAACAATCCCACAGGTACCATTAACAGGAAGTCTGAGTTCGACGTCTTTATGGAGATGCTGCCTGAGGATGTCCTGACAATTGTGGACGAGGCGTATTACGAATATGTCTCGCACCCGGAATACGCTGACAGCATGAAATGGTTCCGGAAAGGAAAGGACGTACTGATTCTGAGGACTTTTTCGAAGATATTCGGCCTCGCGGGTCTGAGGATCGGCTACGGGATTGCAAGGGGCGGGATAATTACCGAGATGAACAAGCTTAGGCCGCCGTTTAATACCAACTCTATGGCACAGGCGGCTGCCATGGGCGCCCTGGACGATACAATGCACGTCGAGAGATCCCGCGAGATAAACGAGGAGGGGAAAAGGTATCTTTACACGGAGCTTCGGAAGCTCGGATTTGCGTATGTTCCCACTGAGGCGAATTTCGTTTATATTCCTGTCGAGGACTCCGCCGTGCTTTATGAGAGGCTTCTCAGGGAAGGCGTTATTGTGAGGCCGATGGGACCGAAGGCCCTGCGGGTTACAATAGGGCTTCCCGATGAGAATTTCCGGTTCATCGAAGCGCTCGAATCAGTCGTCAGGTCGTGATGTATAGGGACACCCGCAGTGAGAAATGAGAAGTGAGAAATATCTGCTTCCTGCTTATTGGTTCCCAATTCCTATTTCTTTGAAAGGGAGGAAGAAATGGATATTATCGTTTTGAGACCGGATGCCACCGAAGAGGCCCTCAGGCATATCGTCAAGAAGCTCGAGTCAAGGGGGTTGAGCGCGCATGTGTCCAAGGGCACCGAACGGACGATTATCGGTGTCATCGGTGATACATCGAAGGTAACAGAGGAGGAAGAGGATGCCTTCAGGGCTATTGCCGGCGTTGAAGACGTGATGAGGATCATCAAGCCTTACAAGCTTGCGAGCAGGGAATTCAAGGCCTCAACGGTCATCACGGTGAAGGACAGGAGCATCGGCGGCAAGAAGATATCCGTTGTCGCCGGGCCGTGCGCGGTCGAGAACAGGACCCTGATCATGAATATCGCAGAGAAGGTGAAGGAGGCGGGAGCCTCTTTTGTGAGGGGAGGGGCATTTAAACCCCGCACCTCGCCCTATTCCTTCCAGGGACTTGGCGAGGAAGGGCTGAAATACCTTGCCGAGGCAAGGGAAAGGACCGGACTGCCCGTAGTTACGGAATTGATGGACCCGAGGGATATCGAGATTATGGTGAAGTACGCCGACGTCATCCAGATAGGAGCCAGAAACATGCAGAACTTCAGGCTGCTCCTTGAGGTAGGATCGGTAAGCAAGCCCGTGCTGCTGAAGCGGGGTCTTTCAGCCACCATAAAGGAGTGGCTTATGTCCGCCGAATATATCATGTCGCGTGGCAACCTGCAGGTGATTCTTTGCGAGAGGGGCATAAGGACCTTTGAGACGGCGACCCGCAATACCCTGGATCTGAGCGCCGTGCCTCTGCTGAAGCAGTTGACACATCTTCCCGTGGTGGTTGATCCCAGCCACGGCGTAGGGAAATGGGACCTCGTTGCTCCGATGGCGAAAGCCGCGGTGGCAGCCGGTGCCGATGGCCTGCTCATTGAGGTCCACACCAATCCGGAGGAGGCGATGTCCGACGGGGAGCAGTCGCTGAAGCCAGACGCTTTCAGGAAACTCATGGAGGAACTCAAGCCCGTTGCTTCGGCTGTAGGAAGGGAGATATGAGGAGAGATGTTCTTCGGTAAAGTTACGGTCCTTGGCGTAGGCCTCATGGGCGCATCCTTTGCGCTCGCAATGAGAAAAAGAAGACTCTGCAACCATATAGCCGGCTATGGAAGGAAAGAGTCCAACCTCCTCAGGGCCCAGGAGATGGGGATTATCGATTCTTTCAGCCTCGATCCGGTAGACGCATGTGAGGACTCCGACCTGATAGTTTTTTCGATGCCTCTGGGGGATTTCATCGGAACCGCAGAACGCATAAAGGATTCGGTGAAAGAGGGAGCAGTTGTGACCGATGTGGGAAGCGTGAAGGGAAGCCTTGTCTATGCACTGGAGAAGATGTTCTCGCACAGGGCTTCCTTTGTGGGGTCGCATCCTATCGCCGGTAGTGAGAAGTCCGGGATAGAGACCGCGGACGGAGATCTCTTCAAGGGAAGCCGGTGCATCATAACGCCCACTGAAGAGACGGACGAGAAAGCAGCGCAAGAGGTGGAGAAGCTCTGGCAAGGCCTCGGCGCCGAAGTGTCGGTGATGAGTCCGGAGGAACACGACAGGGTGTTCGGTATAGTGAGCCATCTCCCCCACGTCATTGCCTATGAGATTGTGAATACCGCAGACGAGATTGACGGCTCATACCTCGCCTTTTCAGGGAAGGGTTTCAGGGATATCACGAGGATCGCTGCCAGTTCTCCCGAGGTGTGGAGGGACATCTGCATGTTCAACAGGGAGAACCTGGTGCATTTCATAGATGTCTTCGTCGGGAAGCTCGAAAAGGTGAGGGAATACCTCGTGCAGTCGGATGCTGAATCGCTCGAAAGGGAATTTCAAAAGGCAAAAATCCTGAGGGATGCGTGTGGACAGGATTGAACTTCGGCCTGTGAATTCCCTCAGGGGAGAAATTGCCCCGCCGCCCGACAAATCGGTTTCCCACAGGGCGGTCATGTTCTCTTCCATAGGAAGGGGCAAGAGCCTCGTTAGGAACTTCCTCAGGGCGGAGGATACCCTGAGCACGGTTACTGCTTTCAGGATGCTGGGCGTTGACATAGAAGATCTGGGAGAAGAACTCGCCATACGCGGCAATGGAATTTACGGCCTCAAAGAACCTGACAATGTTATCGATTGCCGTAACTCAGGGACGACCATGAGGCTTCTTTCAGGGGTGTTGTGCGGCAGCCCTTTTTTCTCGGCAGTGACAGGAGACGATTCACTAAGAAAAAGGCCGATGCAACGCATTGTCGTTCCGCTAAGGCAGATGGGCGCCGAAATCATGGGAAGGGACAGCGACCGGTATCCTCCGCTTGCCATCAAGGGAAAGAGACTGAACCCCATCAGGTACAGGCTGCCTGTTGCCAGCGCACAGGTGAAGTCTGCCATCCTTCTGGCTGGCCTTTATGCAGACGGTGAAACAGAGATCATCGAACCGTTGAAATCCAGGGACCATACGGAGAGGATGCTGCCTGCCTTTGGCGCCGATGTGACTGTGGAAGGACTTTCAGTGAAGGTGAGGGGTATAGCAGAGCTTCATGGGAGGGAAACGGTCGTTCCCGGGGACTTCTCCTCCGCCGCATTCTTCATCGTTGCGGCCCTTCTCCTGAAGGGCTCGGAGATAACTGTAAGAAAAGTGGGAATAAATCCCACAAGGACGGGCCTGCTGAACGTCCTGAAAAGAATGGGCGCCGAGATTGCCATAGAAAATACCCATGAGGTTTCCGGGGAGCCGGTAGCGGATATCTCATGCAGGGCGGAAAGAGGGCTGAAGGCGGTGGATGTTGAGCCTGATGAGATGCCACTCCTTATCGATGAGTTCCCAATACTATGTGTGGCTGCAACACGGGCCGAAGGAGTTACCACAATAAGGGGAGCCGGGGAACTCCGGGTGAAGGAATCCGACAGGATCAGGGGCATGGCGGTGGAGCTGAGGAAACTCGGGGCCGAGATAGAGGAACATCCCGACGGGGTCAGCATAAGGGGCAAACCGGCGTTGAAGGGCGCTGAAGTGGAGACATACGGCGACCACAGGATAGCGATGTCCCTTTCCGTGGCAGCATTGAACGCAGAAGGAAAGACTACGATGGCGAATGCATCGTGCGTTGATATCTCGTTCCCGGGTTTTTTCGAAGAGTTGAGAAGGTTGAGCCGGTGATGATATGTTCAACCCTTCACCGGGGAGAGATAACCCCCTTTTGAGTGCGGGGAGTAAGGTTTCCATTCCTCTGACGGCCATGGCTTGTAGAGGAGAGGGGATAAGGGGGAGGGTGAATGACGCAAAGGGCTTTCAATGGGTGACGTCATCGCTATAGACGGCCCTTCAGGGGCGGGGAAGAGCACCATCGCGAAGATGCTTGCCGAGAGGCTTGGGTTTGTCTATCTCGACACCGGCGCACTTTACAGGGCTGCGGCATTATTTCTGCTTTCAAAAGGGATAACGCCTGAGGACAGCGATGAAGTGCTTTCAAAGGCTCTCGAGCTGGCGGAGGTGCGGTTTGTGGCGGGGAAGGTACTGTTGAACGGAAGGGATGTTTCCTCCGAGATAAGGACGCCTGAAGTCGGGCATTATTCGTCGGTCTTTTCCGCACGAAGAGTGGTGAGGGACTTTCTTCTTGAGGTGCAGAGGAGGGCATCCCTCGATAACGATCTCGTCGCGGAGGGCCGCGATACCTCCACTGTGGTATTTCCCGGCGCGCGCAAGAAGTTCTATATGGATGCCTCTGTTGAGGAGCGGACGAAGAGGAGATACAGGCAGCTGAGGGAGATGGGTCTTGACGTTACTGCCGAGAATGCATTTGAAGACATTGTAAGAAGGGACGAAAGAGACAGGAACAGGGATGTCGCACCCCTGACAAGGGCAAAAGATGCTATTATAATAGATACTACGGACAAGGGCATCGAGCAGATACTCGAAGGAATTCTTGAAATCATACGGAATGATCCGTAGAACGAGATGCCTCACCGTAGAAGACATTGTTCTTCTTGTCGTTCTCGCTTGTCCGCGCACAGGCGGATTTGCCGAGGAGAGCCGGGGAGGTTCGTTTCCGAAAAATGGAGATATTGGTTGCGAAGGACGCCGGTTTCTGCTTTGGTGTGAAGCGCGCCATAGATATCGCTTTTGCCATAGCAGAAAAGAATGAGGAAGGGGTTTACACTTTTGGTCCTCTTATCCACAACCCCCAGGTCATCGAAAAGCTGAAGGGAAAGGGCATATCGCCCACGGATGACATTCACAGGGAAGGTATAAGAGTCCTGATCATAAGGACCCACGGGATACCACTGGACCTCATGCAAAAGGCCAGGGAGGCAGGATATGAGATCATTGATGCCACGTGTCCGTTTGTCACAAAGGCTCAGCATTATGCTAAACTTTTGAAGGAAGAGGGCTATCAGGTGATCATCCTGGGAGACAGGGACCATCCCGAGGTCAAAGGGCTGATGAGTTATGCCGGCGACGATGTCATGGTTATTGACGGGAAGGAAAAACTGCCGGCCCTGAAGAGCAGGGTGGGGATCGTCGTGCAGACAACCCATCCGGTGGAAGGTCTCAAGAGCGTCACGGGGAAAGTGATTGAGGAATCGAAGGAAATGAAGGTTTATAATACTATCTGCAGTTCCACGGCCCGGAGGCTGAAAGAGACCGGAGAATTGGCGAGAAAGGTGGATGCCATGGTCGTCGTCGGCGGCAAGAACAGCGCAAACACGACCCAGATTGCAATGCTCTGTGCCTCGATGCCTGTCAGGACATACCATATCGAGACCGCAGGCGAGCTGAAAAGGGAATGGTTCGAAGGAGTCAGTAAAGCCGGAATCACTGCGGGGGCATCGACCCCCGACTGGATCATAGACGAAGTGAAGGAAAGGATTAAGGATATAGGAGGGTGACAGGGTGATGGAACTTAAGAACAATGAGATGGAGAAACTCTATGCGGAGAGTATTCATCAGATCGAAGAAGGATCCATCCTGCAGGGTACGGTTGTCTATGTAAAGCAGGATGGGGTCATAGTGGACATCGGCTACAAGTCGGAGGGCTTTATCCCCTCCGAGGAATTCTCTCCCGATGAGCTTTCCCGTCTCAGTCCCGGCGACGTCATCGAGGCGTACGTTGTCGACATCCAGGACTCGGAGGGGGTAGTTACCCTTTCGAAGGAAAAGGCGACAAAGATAAAAGCGTGGGATATCATCGAGTCCGCCTACCAGAAAGGTACCGTGGTGGATGGTAATATCTGCGGCAAGACAAAGGGCGGGCTGAATGTCGACATTATGAACGTAAAGGCTTTCCTGCCCGGCTCGCAGATCGACATCAAGGCGGTCAAGGATGTGGATAGCCTCATCGGCAAGACCATGAGTTTCAAGATCCTGAAGCTGAACAACAAACGCTCAAATATCATCGTCTCCCGCAGGGCTGCCCTGGAAGAGGAGAGGCAGAGGAAGAAACAAGTGACGCTGGCGAAACTGAAGGAGGGCACGATCCTTGAAGGCGTAGTGAAGAACATCACGGATTACGGGGTTTTTGTTGACCTCGGGGGGATAGACGGCCTGCTCCACATATCTGACATCTCATGGGGAAGGATAGCCCATCCTACGGAGTTCTTTGCGGTGGGAGATACCGTAGAGGTGATCGTTCTCAAGTACGACGAGGAACATGAGCGGGTCACCCTCGGGTACAAGCAGAAGAAGGTTGATCCGTGGCTTTCGGTGGACGAGAAGTATCCCGTTGGCGAGAAGGTGAAAGGGAAGGTCGTGAGCATTACGGATTACGGCGCCTTTGTTGAACTGGAGGAGGGAATAGAGGGACTCGTCCACGTCTCGGAGCTGGATTGGTCTGCAAGGCCGAAGCACCCATCGAAGTATCTCACGATCGGCGAAACCGTTGATGCGGTTGTCCTGAGGGTCGACAAGAATGAAAGGCGCATATCTTTGAGCGTTAAGCAGCTGAAGCCGAGCCCCTGGGAGCTTGTCTCCCAGAGGTACAGCGCCGGCCAGAGAATAACAGGGAAGATAAGGAGCGTGACCGAGTTCGGCGCCTTCGTCGGACTGCCAGAAGGAGTGGATGGGCTTGTTCACATATCCGATATCTCATGGACAAAACATATCAAGCATCCGTCCGAGGTTCTGAAGAAGGGGCAGAAGGTGGATGCGGTGGTGTTAAGCCTCGAGCCTGAAAAGGAAAGGATCGCGCTCGGCATTAAGCAGTTGTCTCCGGACCCATGGTCTAAGGAGATACCGGAGCGGTTTAAGCTCGGGGATGAGGTCAGGTGCCGCGTGCTGAAGAGCACTGATTTCGGAATATTCGTCGAGATCGAAGGTGAAGTCGAAGGGCTGATCTACTCCTCGGAGGTCGTGAAACGGGAGGAGCCCCTGAAGGAGGGCGATGAGATACGGGCGAGGATAATAAAGGTCGATGTGGAAGAGAGAAAGATCGGCCTCAGCATGAAACACGTAAAGGGCGAGCAGCGGTGAAGAAGGGCTGTCTCGTATTCATCGGTCTCATAATCGTTCTGGCTCTCCTGAGCCTGATGATCGCCCTGCTTCAGAAAGGGATGCCCATAGGGGAAAAGGTTGCCATTGTGAGGATCGAGGGGCCGATAATCGATTCGAAGAATGCCGTTGATGAGATAAAGGACTATGCGAAGGACCCCTCGGTGAAGGCTATTGTCCTGCGAATCGACAGCCCCGGAGGGGCTGTCGCCCCTTCACAGGAGATATACGAAGAAGTGAGAAAGGCTTTGGCGAAGAAGAAGGTGGTAGTCTCGATGGGTTCCCTGGCCACCTCCGGCGGATATTACATCTCTTCACCTGCTTCGAGGATAATTGCTAACCCTGGCACCCTGACCGGGTCGATCGGCGTGATCATGGAGATTCCCAACATCGAGGGACTCATGAATAAGGTAGGGGTGAAGACAGAGGTGATAAAGAGCGGCAAGCATAAGGATATGGCATCAGTATTCAGGGGGGTAGGAAGGGAGGAAAGGCTGATCCTCCAGGGTGTGATCGACGATGTCCACGAGCAGTTCATAAAGGCGGTCGCGGAGGGCAGGAAGATGCCGGTCGATGAAGTCCGAAAGCTCGCGGATGGGAGGATATTTACGGGACAGCAAGCCCTTAAGTCGGGACTTGTGGATGAACTCGGCAACCTTGATGATTCTGTGAAGGCAGCCGGCAAGCTTGCGGGAATCAAGGGCGAACCTGAAGTCGTGACGAAGAAGGACAGGCTTTCCCTGCTGGATCTGCTAAGGGGCAAGATCCCCAAGGAACTCTCCGACATGTTTCCCTCGGTGAAAATAAAGTACGTATTCGCACCGTAAAGAAGAGGTCAAGGCTAAGGATAAGATTAGGGAAACCTCAGCCTTAACCCTATCATAAATCGAATCTCTTGGAGGAGGTTTTATGACAAAATCTGTCCTTATCGACAAGGTGGCGGAAAAGGTTGAAGGCCTTACAAGGAAACAGACGGAGATCATCGTGGACACGGTCTTCGAAGGGATAAAGGAGGCCCTTGCAAAGGGGGAGAAGATCGAGATAAGGGGATTCGGAAACTTCAGACTGAAGCAGAGAAGGCCCAGAAGGGCGAGAAATCCCAAGACAGGGGAAAGCGTGGACGTCCCTGCAAAGAGGGTTCTCTATTTCAAGGTGGGCAAGGCGCTCAGGGACGCCCTGAACGCATAGAGAAAAGAGAACATCTGATTATTGAAGGCCGGGGGTCATTATACCCCCGGCCTTTTATCGGGCAGTAGCCGATCACCCTGCACCAATGTCGAGCGCTCTATAAGGAGGGTTCCTCGGACATCCGGAGCAGCTTGACCACTTCATCGTCCGGGACCTGAGCGAAATCCTGGTAATAACCGCCCACCGCCATGAAATCTTCAGGTGTCAGAAGGCATATGAACTCATCTACCATCTTCCTCAGTTCCTTCGCCGTGTCCGGGGGTGCAACGGGAAGGGCTGCAACTAGCCTTTTTATCTTATCCTTATTCAGTGTAGCGATGGCCGCCTTGATGGTGGCGCCAGTAGCAACACCGTCATCCACAAGGATGATGATCTTTGAGTCGAGGTTCGAGATCTTCTTCCCCTGACGGTAAAGCAGTACCCTCCTTGCTATCTCCTCCTTCTGTCTGGCAACTTCTTTTTTAATGAAATCATCGGAAAGACGCAGGGTGGATACGATATGTTCGTTAAGGACGAGGGTTCCTGTCTCCGATACAGCGCCGGCTGCGAGTTCGGGCTGCCACGGCACGCCTATCTTGCGCACGATGAGGACATCCAGAGTCAAATTGAGCGAACGGGCGATCTCGAATCCCGTCACAACGCCTCCTCTTGGAAGGGCGAGCACCAGCGCCTCGGCATTATTCCTGTAATGCAGCAGCTTCTCCGCGAGCCTGTTGCCTGCATCCGCCCTGTTACGGAACATCCCCTCTCACCTAAGGTATTTTTTGAACCAGTCTGCGGCAAGCCTGGCGACTTCCTCCAACGTTCCTGGCTCTTCAAAGAGGTGTGTCGCCCCGGGCACGATTCTGAGGTCCTTTTCCGCCTTTATCAGTCCGAAGGCCTTCTCGTTGAGCCTGATGACAATATCGTCGCGTCCTCCGACGATCAGGAGAGTGGGGGAGGAGACGTCAGCAAGCTTATCTTCTGCAAGGTCCGGACGGCCGCCGCGGGAAACCACTGCCCTGATGATCTTGCCGAGATCTGCCGCAGCGTTGAGAGCGGCAGCGGCTCCGGTACTCGCCCCGAAGTAGCCGATGTGCAGATTCATTGTCTGTGGCCGGTCGCTTACCCATTTTGTCGCCGCTTTCAGCCGTTCGGTGAGAAGGCCGATGTCGAAGCGGTTCTCATAAACAATATCCTCCTCCCTCGTCAGCAGGTCGAAGAGAAAGGTGCCGATACCCTCATTGTTTAGAGCGCCGGCTACGAATATGTTCCTCCTGCTGTGCCTGCTGCTTCCGCTTCCGTGGGCGAAAATCACTACAGCATCGGTTCCGTGTGGAAGGGCAATGACCCCTTCGAGTTTCACTGAACCTGCGGGGACGTGCACCAGCTGCCTAGAGACATCATCAGTCATTTCCCGCCTCTTCTATCTGTATTATACACTTAACAACAGCGTATCCCTGATATAGGAGCTTGTCAAGAGAGAGCAGCCGTCATTTATTGACAGCGCTTTGGATTCAGATAAAATGAAAATATGTGGGAGTATACGAAGAAGGTCAAGGAGTTCTTCCTCCACCCAAAAAACGTAGGCGAGATAGAAAACCCCGATGCAGTGGGAGAGGTGGGGAGCATGATCTGCGGAGACGCTCTTAGGCTGACGCTGAAGATCGACAAGGAGACAGGGAGAATCGTAGACGCGAGGTTTCAGACCTTCGGATGCGCCTCTGCCATCGCGAGTTCATCGGTGCTCACCGAGCTTGTGAAGGGAAAGACGGTGGACGAGGCCCTCAAGATAACGAACCAGGACATCGCGGAATACCTCGGCGGCCTTCCCAAGGAGAAGATGCACTGCTCGGTCATGGGGAGAGAGGCCCTTGAGGCGGCCATCGCCGACTACCGCGGGGAGAGGAAACCGCCGGAAGCGGAAGAAAAGATTATCTGCAAGTGTTTTGAGGTTTCAGAGGATAAGATAAGGAGGGTTGCGATCGAAAACCGTCTCACCACCGTCGAAGATATCACCAACTACACGAAGGCTGGAGGGGGATGCGGGGCTTGCGTGCCTTCCATAGAGGCCATACTCAAGGACATCTGGGCGGTGAGGCCGGTCTGTGAAATGCCTTCCCGTGCCAAGAGACTTACGAACCTCCAGAAGATCGCCCTTATTCAGGCTGTAATCGAAAAGGAGATAAGGCCCAGGCTCCAGGCCGACGGGGGGGATCTCGAGCTGATAGATATCGACGGAAACAGGGTCATAATCTCTCTAAGGGCGATGTGTGTGGGATGTCCGATGGGAGGCGTAACAGTCGGAGGCATCCAGGAGAAACTGCGGGAGCTTGTGAGCGAGGATATCGTTGTGGAGGCGGCATGAAGCCGATCTATCTTGACAACAATGCTACAACGGCCGTTGCACAGGAGGTTACCGAAGCGCTGCTCCCCTATCTTGGAGAACTGTATGGGAATCCTTCCAGCATGCATACCTTCGGAGGGCATCTTTACAGGAAGATAGAGGAAGCGAGGGCAAAGGTTGCCGTTCTTATCGGCGCCGAACCAGAAGAGATCATCTTCACCAGTTGCGGCACGGAAAGCGACAACACTGCGCTCATGAGCGCCGTCGAGTCGTACCCGGAGAAGAGGCACGTGGTCACTACAAGGGTGGAACATCCCGCGGTGCTGAATTTCTGCAAGCACCTGGCGAGAAAGGGCTATCGGGTCACTTTCCTTCCCGTGGACGCACTGGGAAGGTTCGATATGGACGCTTTCCTTAAGGCTCTCGATGAGGATACGGCTGTGGTCTCTGTGATGTACGCGAACAACGAAACGGGCGTGGTGTTCCCCGTACGGGAGATAGGCGAAATCCTTAGGGATAGAAAAATCCTTTTTCACACGGACGCAGTGCAGGCCGTAGGCAAGATACCGGTTGATGTGAAGGTTCTTCCTGTTGATATGCTTTCCCTGTCAGGTCATAAGCTCCATGCTCCCAAGGGCGTGGGAGCCCTCTACGTAAGAAAGGGGACGCGGTTTTATCCCTATATCATCGGTGGGCATCAGGAGCGGGGAAGAAGGGCAGGGACGGAGAATGTGGCCTCTATCATTGCCCTCGGAAAGGCCTGCGAACTGGCCATGGAGAATCTTCCGAGGGAGGGAGATGTGAGAAGGCTGAGGGACAGGCTCGAGACGTCCCTGCTGCAGTGCTGTCCTGACGCAAGGGTAAACGGCGATACGCTGCACCGCCTTCCGAACACTACGAACATCAGCTTCGAATACGTTGAGGGAGAAGCGATACTCCTCAGGCTCGATGAATACGGAATCTGCGCCTCCTCAGGTTCGGCCTGCACATCGGGTTCGCTTGAGCCGAGCCATGTGCTGAGGGCCATGGGCGTGCCCTTTACCGCCGTGCACGGATCAATACGGTTCTCACTGAGCAGGTATACCACCGATGCTGAGATCGACAGGGTCATTGATGTCATGCCATCCATAATAGGGGAGTTGAGGAGCATCTCCCCGTTTGCCAGGAAAAAGATCGTCTGCCCGAAGTGATCCTGCGTCACCCTGCAAGCGGCAATGACATCTGCACCGATTTGTATTGCGGCGATTCCATTCCGATTCATGGTCCTCATCTGTTTGGAAAAATTCCGTCCGTTTATGTTAGATTAAATAAATTCCGGAGGTGAAATGCTCAAGGCGGTTGAAGATATAAGCGCGACTAAGAAGCGTCTCAGGATCGAGATTTCCGCGGATGTCGTCGAGAAGGAGATAAGGGATTCAATTGAGAAGCTGAGGCGCAAGACCACGATTCCGGGTTTCAGAACCGGCAGGGCGCCTCTTGAGCTCATCGAGAGGAGGTACGGCAAGGAGGTTGAGAAAGACGTCCTTGACCGGATCATCCCCCGGGGATACGTGGAGGCGCTTAAGGAAGCGGATATAACCCCTATCGCCAATCCCGTATTGGAGGAAAAAGTCGATTTCAAGAGAAATCAGTCCATCTCAATGACGCTTACCGTGGAGGTGATGCCGAAGATCGACCACCTTCAGTACGAGAATATAGTTGTGAGGGATATACCTGTCAGCGTAAGCGAAGAAGACATAGAAAGCGTCCTGAAGAGGCAGCAGGAAGAGAAGGCGACGTATGAGCCGTCAGAGGGTCCTGTGGAACTGAACGACCTTGTTGTCATAGACTATTCCATATCCGAGGAGGGCATCGAAGCAAAGGACAGGGTGTTCAAGGTGGGGGGCACAATGTTTCCGGAGGATTTCTCGCGGCAACTAATAGGAAGAAGGAAGGGAGAGGAATTCATCGTCGAGACGGCATTCCCCGATGAGTATCCTTCCGCGAAGCTGGCGGGCAGACGCCTCGCGGTGAAGGTTGCCCTGAAAGACGCAAAGAAGGTTAATCTCCCCGCGATTGACGATGAGCTCGCAAAAGACGTTGGTTTTGAGAACCTGGAGGAGATGAGAAAACGCATCGCGGATGAGATTGAGAAGGCGAAGAAGAACGAGGTGGCGAAGATACAGAAGGCGGAAATCATAAGGAAACTTGTGGAGACCCATGAGTTCGATCTGCCCGAGACCCTTGTGGAGAACGAGACCGCGATGCTTGCGTCTGCGACTGTCGCCAACAGGGAAGGGGGTGCCGGGGAGGCTAAGGATATCGAAACCCTTAAGAAGGAACTGTGGCCGGACGCCGTGAGGAATGTGAAGGCGTCCCACCTCATCGAAACCATAGGGAAGATCCACGGGATAGCTGTGAGTGAGGATGAGATTAAGGGAGCAATACTCTCCCTCTCGCAGAGGCTCTCTGTCCCTGCCGAGAGCATTATGAAGTTCTATATTTCAAGGGACGGTTCCCTGGAAGGACTGAGAAATTCACTCTTTGAGGAAAAAGTCCTTGACTTCCTGCTGTCCAAGGCCACATTTGAGAAAGGAGAATGAGGTGAGTCTTATACCTATTGTGATTGAACAGACGGGGCGCACCGAAAGGGCGTATGACATATACTCGAGGCTCCTGAAAGACAGGATCATATTCATCGGGACCGGCATTGACGATAACGTTGCAAATACTGTAATTGCGCAGCTGCTCTTCCTTCAGACGGAAGACCCGGACAAGGATATCCATCTCTATATCAATTCACCGGGCGGTATCGTGTCCTCGGGACTTGCCATATACGACACCATGCAGTACGTGAAATCCGATATCGCAACTTACTGCATCGGACAGGCGGCGAGCATGGGGGCGCTGCTTCTTGCCGCGGGGACGAGGGGGAAGCGGTTTGCGCTGCCTCATGCAAGGGTGATGATCCATCAGCCCATGGGAGGCTTCCAAGGCCAGGCCGCGGATATCGAGATTCACGCAAGGGAGATCCTGAGGATAAAGGATACCCTTAACAGTATCTTCGCATCCCATACGGGGCAGCCTCTCGAAAAGATACAGACCGATACGGACCGGGATTTCTTTATGTCGGGTGAAGAGGCCAGGGAATACGGCATTGTGGATGAGGTCATCCGCAGCGCCAAGAAGAAGTAACACGGAGGATCGGATGGCAAAGAGGGAAAAAGAGGAAAGAAGGCTCAAGTGCTCATTCTGCGGCAAGGGGCAGGATGAGGTAAGGAAACTCATCGCAGGTCCCACGGTCTATATATGCGATGAATGTGTGGAGCTCTGCAACGAGATTATTGCCGAGGAACTTTATTCAGAGACTGCCACCCATGCCCTGCCTAAGCTCCCCACACCCAAGGAGATACACCAGTTCCTCGGTGATTTCGTAATCGGGCAGGAGAAGGCGAAGAAGATACTTTCCGTGGCGGTCCATAATCATTACAAGAGGATCTACAGCCCGAGCGCCGCAGACGTCGAATTGCAGAAGAGCAACATTCTCCTCATCGGTCCCACGGGAACAGGCAAGACCCTTCTTGCACAGACCCTTGCGAAATTGCTGGATGTCCCCTTCACCATCGCGGATGCAACCACCCTGACAGAGGCGGGATATGTGGGAGAGGACGTGGAAAACATCATACTCAAACTCCTCCAGGCATCCGATTATGACGTGGAAAGGGCCCAGAGGGGGATCGTCTACATCGATGAGATAGATAAGATCAGCAGGAAGTCCGAGAACCCTTCAATCACTAGGGATGTCTCGGGCGAGGGGGTGCAGCAGGCCCTCCTGAAGATCATCGAGGGCACCATGGCGAACATTCCTCCCCAGGGGGGACGGAAGCACCCGCAGCAGGAATTCATACAGGTGGATACCACTAATATCCTCTTCATATGCGGCGGCGCCTTTGTGGGGCTTGACGGCATAGTGGAGCAAAGGACCGGCAAGAAGACCCTGGGATTCGGTGCTGAGGTGATTGGCGCCAAGGAAAGGAAGCTGGGCAATGTGCTCGGCCTCGTTGAGCCGGAAGACCTGATCAAGTACGGCATGATCCCCGAGTTTGTGGGAAGACTTCCGGTAGTCGCCATACTGGAGGAGCTGGATGAGGCTGCGCTCATTAAGATTCTCACGGAACCTAAGAACTCCCTCATAAAGCAGTACCAGAGGCTTTTGTCGTTCGACAACGTCCGCCTAAGATTCACTGAAGGCGCCCTTGCCGCAATCGCAAAAAGGGCGATTCAGAGGAAAACAGGGGCGAGGGGGCTTCGCGCGATCCTCGAGGAGATTATGCTTGACGTGATGTATGAGATTCCTTCCCAGAAGGGGATAAAGGAATGCCTCGTCAATGATGATACGATTGTGAAGAAAGAAAGGCCGATCCTGATTTACGAAAGGCAGGCCGAATCGGCGTAAAGAGGCAAATCCCGAACCTGCTCAGGATTTGGTATGCTTTCTTGCGAGCGCTTTTGCCATCGCCTGTCTGATAGTCTCCCTCAGGGAGTCGTCCTTGACGCCGGAGACGACGGTCTCGATCTGCAGAAGCTCATCCATTCCAAGGGTCGCTTTGAGGTGAGGTCTTTCTTTCAGGTTTCTGTTTGCCGCATTCACCCTTCCATGCCTGAACCGGATGGAAATCACGCCGAAGGGATTAACCTTCTTAAGGATGTCCGTCTTCAGGAGAGTGAGCTGCTGAAGCCAGACGGGCGAGTCCACATTGATGAGCAGTTCGCCGTTTTTCAGGCCGGCGGGTGACATGTGAAGAGACAGCGGTTCGCGAAATATATTCCTCCAGTCCCTTCGTATTATCTCGAGCTTGACCGCCTCTTCCATCCCCGATCCCTTGAGGAAGGGAGAGATGAGGGCGCCAATCCTCTTCACACCGCCTTCTTCACCAGTCCCGAGCGGAGACACCTGGTGCAAACATACTCCCGTCTCACACTATTATTGACGTTGATGCGGGTCCTCTGGAGATTGGGCAGGACCTCGCGCTTTGTCCTGTTGTTTGCATGACTGACGTTGTTACCTTTTACTCTTCCTTTCCCGCACACATAACATGTGGCCATTCACTTATCCTCCGTTTTCTTCTTCAATAATCTCTTTGCGCGCCCATGACTAAAAATTGCATTAAAGAGCGGTTTTATGATAACATTTTACTTTAAAGGTTACAAGGGTCAGGACGCTTTTGTAACAACGTGTAAGAGGAAGCGGACATCCCTCGGATTTCTCGCGGATGGAGGTTTTGCTTAAATGGCAAGAGTAAGAATTTATGAACTTGCAAAGAAGATCGGCGTCTCCAACAAAGAGGTGATCGGCGAGCTGGCAAGGCTCGGCATATCGGTCAAGACGCACGCGTCGAGCATAGAGGGCGACATCGCCAGGAAACTGGAGGGTATCTTCAGAACCAGGGAGAAGTCCCAGCCGGAGGCGGAGCCCGGCGTGCAGGCTGGGGCGAGAAAGACGGCCGCTGCGGGGGTCGAGAAGTCCGAAGCAAAGGCGTTGGTAAAAAAGGAGCCGAAAAAAGAGACAAGAGAAGAGATAAGAGAGAAAATAAAGGAAGAAGTCAAGGAGATCGAGGCGGAAGAGATAAAAGAGGAAGGAAAAAGGGAGGAAGTCGCACCGGCGGCAAGAGAGGAAGCAGGGGAGCCCCGGGAAGAGATTGGGAAGAAGGAAATAGAGGCGGAAGAACACCAGCCCCTGGTTGAGAAAGAGAAAGTGCCGGAAATCCCGGCGGTGCCTGCAGAAGAAGGCGAGTTCCAGGTTCCGGACCGCTTCAAGAAGGATGTCGAGACCGAAAAGGTGGAGAAGTTCAAGGCCAAGCCCGCAATGCAGAGGGCGTTTCAGGCCGTCAGGAAGATAGAGCCGAAGAAATGGCATGAGGTGAAGCCGTTCAAGAAATCCGGCAGGGAAAGACCCGGACAGAAGGTCATGGAGAAGCTCCCGCCTCCGATCACCGCTCCTCGCAAAAAGACGCTTAAGATTCACGAAGGAATCACCGTTAAGGAATTTGCCGAGCTGATCAGTGTAAAACTCCCTGACGTGATCAAGAAGTTCATGGAAATGGGGTACATGCCAACAATAAACCAGCCGGTAGACATGGATGCCGCGCTCCTTGTTGCCGAAGGCTTTGGTGTCAAGCTGGAGGTCACTACAGCCGAGGAAGAGCCCGTGTTCGAGGAAGTTGCGGAGGATTTGTCCGCGCTGGTTGCAAGGCCGCCGGTAGTGACCATAATGGGGCATGTGGACCACGGCAAAACATCCTTACTCGACGCCATCAGAGAGACTAAGGTAACCGAGACCGAGGCAGGGGGAATAACCCAGCATATCGGCGCTTACAAGGTGACTCTCAAGGGAAAGGATATCGTCTTCCTCGACACACCCGGCCATGAGGCGTTCACGTCCCTGAGGGCGCGAGGCGCCAAGGTGACGGATGTGGTGGTCCTTGTGGTGGCTGCTGATGACGGGGTCATGCCTCAGACTGTGGAGGCGATAAACCATGCAAAGGCTGCAAATGTGCCGATCGTGGTAGCGATCAACAAGATAGACAAACCCGAGGCAAATCCGACCAAGGTCAAGAACGAACTTGCTGCATACGGGATCGTTCCCGAAGAGTGGGGGGGACAGAATATCTTTGTTGAGGTTTCTGCCAAGAAACGTATAGGCATCGAGAACTTGCTCGAGATGATCCTCCTCCAGGCCGATGTCATGGAGCTTAAGGCGAATCCCGCCAGGCTGTCAAAGGGAACGATTATCGAGGCGAGGCTCGACAGGGGTAGGGGTCCTGTGGCAACAGTCCTTGTACAAAACGGGACGCTCAAAGCGGGTGATGTGTTCCTCTCGGGAGTGAACTACGGGAAGGTAAGGGCCCTCATTGACGACACGGGGAAGAGGATATTTGAGGCGAGCCCCTCCACTCCCGTTGAGGTCATCGGTTTCTCCGATGTGCCGACTGCCGGCGATGCTTTCATCGTAGTGGATGACGAAAGGAAGGCCAGGCAGATTGCGATGATAAGGCAGCAGAAGCAGCGCCTCGCGGAAATGGCAAAGTCGAGGAAGCTGACCCTGGATGATCTCTATTCGAAGATCAGGGAAGGGGAGATAAAGGAACTTAATATAATCATAAAGGGCGATGTTCAGGGGTCTGTCGAGGCGCTGAGAGAGGCCCTGGAACAGACCGTGCACGCACAGGTGAAGGTTAAAGTGATCCATGCGTCCGTGGGCGGGATAAACGAATCGGACGTTATGCTCGCCACTGCTTCCAATGCCATTATTATCGGCTTTAATGTGAGGGCTGAGCCAAAGGCCTATCAGACAGCGGAAAAAGAAGGGGTGGACATCAGGCATTACAATATTATTTACGAGGCCATTGATGACATCAGGAGGGCTCTGGAGGGCCTCCTGGAACCGACACTGAAGGAGAAGGTGCTGGGAAGGGCCGAGGTTCGGCAGACCTTCCAGGTGTCGAGGCTGGGAACGATCGCCGGCTGTTACGTCCTGGACGGAGTGATAAGCCGTGCCAGTGACGGAATACGGATCATCAGGGAAAATATTGTCGTCTATGACGGGAAGATCTCATCCCTTAAGAGGTTCAAGGAGGATGTGAGGGAGGTACAGTCAGGGTACGAATGCGGCATTATGATAGAAAACTTTAACGATGTGAAAGTTGGAGACATTTTCGAAAACTACGTCATAGAAAAGGTAGCCGCGAAACTGTGATACTGCCCGTAGGCCGGGCGCTATTAAGTCCTGACTCTTAGACTGTCAATTATCACACTATTTTATGCTTCCATACAAGCGCTCACAGAGGGTCGGAGATCTCTTGAGGGAGGAGATCGCCGACATCATCATGAGGAAAGTGAAGGATCCCCGTATCGGATTCGTCACGGTCACAGGGGTCGATATCACGTCAGACCTGAAGATTGCCAGAGTCTATATAAGCTGCCTCAATGAAGGGGAGAGGGAACTGACGCTGGAGATCCTCAATTCCGCAAGGAGTTTCATCCGTTCCGAGGTGGGAAAAAGGGTCAGGATGAAGGTGCTTCCGTCCCTGGAGTTCAGGATTGACGAATCGATAGGGTATGGAGACAGGATCGATAAACTGCTGAAAGAGATCAAGGAAAGTTCCTGAATTGCAGGTCCCTGAGAATCTCATAGCCCTTCTCCGGCGGGAGAGGAAGTTCTTGATCGCAACCCACATAAACCCTGAGGGAGATGCCCTGGGATCATCTTTAGCCCTTTCGATGGCCCTCGAATCGATGGGAAAGGAGACCGTGGTCTTTGACCGCGACCCTGTTCCCGAGTCTTATCGCTTTCTGCCGGGCCATGGCAAGTTCACCACTACGCTACCGTCTTTGATCTCAAAGGACTCTCCCCTCATCCTCCTTGATTGCAATGACCTTGAAAGGGCGGGACTGGAAAACATCGTCGTTCCGTTTGCGGCCGTCATCGACCACCACGAGACCGAAAGGGGATTCGGAGATATAAGGTGGATAGAACCACGGGCCGCTGCCACCGGCATGATGGTCTATGCCCTCATAAAGGAGCTCGGGGTGACAATTACAAGAGATATGGCGACTAACCTGTACGCGTCCATCGCCATCGACACGGGAACCTTCAGGTACAGCAATGTAACGCCTGAAGTGCTCAGGACGGCCGCGGACCTGGTTGAATCGGGCGCTGACGCCTCATGCATAGCGGTCGGGCTTTACGAAACATGGTCCAGCGCGAGGTTCAGGCTTCTCATCGACACTCTTAACACTCTCGAAGTGCATGACGGGCTGGCGATTACCGTGGTGACCAGGGATATGTTCAGGAGGACAGGGTCGTCTGCCGAAGATACCGAGAATTTCTCGAATTTTCCGAGGATGATGAGGGACATAAAGGTTTCAGCTTTGTTCAGGCAGACCGAGAACGGATGGAAGGTAAGCCTACGCTCCAAGGGGAGTGTGAACGTGGCCCTTGTAGCGGCGGAGTTTCAGGGAGGCGGGCACCGAAATGCGGCTGGTTACAGGACGGAGAAAGATCTGGAGACGGCAAAAATCGAACTGAAAAGAGCGATAGGAGAAATGTGGAAGAGATTCGGGGGAGAGTAAGGAAGGATGGACTGCGTTATCAACCTCGACAAACCTGAGGGTTTCACATCATACCAGGCTGTTGAGAAAGCAAGAAGGCTGTTGAGGGCAAGGAAGGCCGGTCACGCAGGGACACTGGACCCCATTGCCACAGGAATCCTTCTCATCTGTACCGGAGAGGGGACAAAGATAACAAGGTTTCTTTCAGACCTCGACAAGGAATATTTCGCTACGATGAAACTCGGTGAAAGCACCGACACCTTCGACTCGGAGGGGAAAGTGGTGCAGAGGTGCGAGGGCTTTTCTCTCGAAAGGAGGGAAATCGAGGAAGTCATCGGGAAGTTCACCGGCGCCATAGAGCAGGCCCCTCCGATGTACTCCGCCGTGAAGATGAACGGGAAGCCCCTTTACAAGCTGGCGAGAAAAGGGATAACAATAGAAGTGCCGAAGAGGAGGGTCATGGTACGGAGCATAGAGATCACCGGAGTCGATCATCCCTTTCTGGAGGTGAAGGTGTCATGCTCCAAAGGCACATACATCAGGTCCCTTTGCCATGACATCGGCGAGGCCCTTGGAGTGGGCGCTCACTTAACCGGTTTAAGGAGGACGCGAATAGGGAACTTCACTGTGCCCGATTCCGCTACAATGGAAGAACTGGAAGAACTGGTCAGGATGAAAGGGCCGGAGATTCCCTGCGGCGGAGCATCAATGTCCCGGATAGATGATGCTTTGGCGCATCTGAGGGAGATTTCATTATCGGCAGGGGAATTCAGTAAAGCGAGGAATGGCTATCCCATCAAAGTTTCCGACGGCTCATTCTCACCCGGTGAATATGTAAGGCTGAAAGACCCGCGGGGCGCCCTGTTCGCGGTCGGCAACGTCACAAATGGTCTCATAAGAATAGTAAGGATGCTTCACCTTTCCGGCCAACCTTAAAGCAGTCTTTTAAGATTTGATGTGAACCTTCTGATTTTAATGTAAAAAAAGACTTGACAAGTTCTGTATTTTCTGGTATTCATATGACTGATGTTTGGTTCGAAGGGCATAATAGGACTGGACATAGGCTCCAGCTACCTGAAGGCTGTTCAGCTCAAGGAGACCCGTTCAGGCTACGAGCTGGAGCTTTTTGACCTGCTGCCCATCTCACCCGAGCTCATCGTCGAGGGCTCCATAATAGACGCCATAAGGCTCACCGACTCCCTGAAAGAACTTGTGCGGAAGGCGAAGATAAAGGCGAAGGACGCCGTCATCTCGATATCCGGCCATTCCTCTGTAATCATAAAGAGAATCGCCCTGCCGGAGATGTCCGAAGAGGAACTGAGCGAGTCGATAAAATTCGAGGCAGAGCAGTACGTACCTTTCGATATAGAAGATGTGAACCTCGATTTTCAGATCCTCGGACCGAAGGAAGAGCCCGGACAGATGGATGTGATCCTCGTGGCCGTGAAGAAAGACGTAATAAATGATTACGTCTCGGTGGTGAAGGAGGCCGGTCTGAATGCGGTCATCGTTGATGTGGACGCCTTTGCCCTGGAGAACATGTACGGCATTAATTACGAAATCGAAGCCGGCAGGAACGTTGCCCTTGTGAATATCGGCGCGAGCACCATGAACATCAATATCCTGAGGGGGGGGGTCTCGGTCTTCACAAGGGACAGCTCCATCGGAAGCAATATCCATACGGACGCCCTCCAGAAGGAGTTCAACATTTCCTACGAAGAGGCGGAGCGCTTGAAGAGGGGCGAGGCTGTGGAGAAGGTGAAGCCTGACGATGCATACGGCCTCATTGCCAGCGCTTCCAGTGAGATTTTCAATGAAGTCTCCCGCTCCCTCGACTATTTCAAGAGCTCGACCCTTCAGGCAGACGTGCAGGAAGTGATCCTCAGCGGCGGATGCGCGCTTATAAAGGACTTCCCGCGCCTTCTCTCGGAAAGGATAGGGATCGAAGTGAAGCTTGCCGAGCCGTTCAGGAATATCGTTGTTCCCAGGAAATTCGATCCGGCTTTTATAGAGGAGATGGCTCCCATCGCAGCGGTTGCGGCCGGTCTTGCAATCAGGAGGCCCGGGGACAGATGATAAGGGTTAATCTTCTTGCGGTCAAGAGAAAGAAGAAGGCAAAACCCCTTCCCACGTTTGTCATATCGGCAGTGCTGTTCAGTGTTGTCGTGATATGCGTTCTTGCATACCTGTTCTTTTACTATAGTTCAAAACTCTCCACCACAAAGGCGCAGTTCGAGACTAACAAACAGAAGATAAGCGAACTGAAGAACAAGATAAAGGAAGTGGAGAACTTCGAGAAGCTGAACAAGACCATCGACGAGAGAAACAGGCTTATCGAACAGCTCAGGAGGAACCAGAAGGTTCCCGTCATGATGCTGGATGAGGTGAGCAGGAGCCTTCCCAAAGGGGTGTGGCTTACGGTGATGAGCTTTTCCGAAAAAGGCGGGGCACTGGAGGGATATGCCTTCACGAACTCCGATGTGGTGGCGTATGTGGAAAACCTGAAGGGCTCAAAGCTCCTGACCGAAATATATCTTCAGGAGTCGAAGCAGGCCGAGGTGGAAAAGATCCCTCTCTATCAGTTTAAATTGACCTTTAAGGTGGCTGCATAAGATGGCTGCAAAACTGAAACTCGATATCGCAAACATGCCGGTTGCCGTAAAGATCGTTCTTGCGCTTATTATTCCTGTCATCATTTCAGTCCTCGTCGCGGTCTTTCTCATACTTCCCAAGCACAAGGAGATCAAGAGGCTCAAGGCGGAGATCACGAAACAGGAAAACGAGATCGCTGCCGATCAGATAAAGGCGGCAAAGCTCGCGACCCTCAAGATCGAAAATGAGAAGCTGAAAAAAAGGCTGGAAGAGCTGAAACTCCAGCTTCCCGAAGAAAAGGAGATCACCGGGCTGTTAAAACAGGTCTCGGATCTCGGGATAAAGTCGGGCCTGAGGATCGTCTCCTGGAAGCCCGAGCAGAAAAAGGATCATCCCAGCGGCATCATCTATGAGATACCCGTCTCAGTGGAACTTGCCGGTGAATACCATAACCTTGGTGTTTTCTTCAGCAACCTCACCAAGCTGAACAGGATTGTGAATATCGCCGATATCAAGCTGGCGGGCGAATCGAAAGGGCCGGGGAAAGAGGCGGCGCACGCCGCCCTCAAGATCACATTTAAGGCGACGACCTTTTCAGGTGTCCCTGAGAAAGAGATGGAGGCAAAGGCTGCCGAGGCCAAGCCGGGTGCGAAGCCTGGCGCGAGGCCTGCTGCACCGAGGGATAAGAAATGATGACTTTGGCGATTGAGGTAACAAAAAAATCAGGGTTGAGGTCGAGGCTGAGGGGAATCTTCATTTTAGCCTTGACCTTGACCTTGACCTTGACCTTTGCCTGTAAGAAGGAGAAGCCGAGGCCTGTCCAGAAACCGCCGCAGCAGGCCCAGAAAGCGCAGCCTGCAGAGGCCCAGAAAAAGGATGAGGCTGCTGCCTTGAAGGAGGAAGAGAAAAAGGCCGAGATGGAGGCCTATGCGTATGATGCAAAAGGCAGAAGAGACCCTTTCCTGTCCCTTATCGAGGTATCGAAGAGGGAAAGGGAGGTCGAAAAGAAGAAAAAGAGCCTCAGGCCTTCAGAGGCGTACGATGTGCCCGATATCAAGGTGATTGCAGTTGCCAGGGACAAGAACAGGTATTACGCCATGGTCCAGTTGCCCGACAAGAAATACTTCACCGTCAGGGAAGGTATGGCACTGGGCCTGCATGGCGGCAAGGTTATAAAGATAGACGCCGGGAGCGTCGTGGTCAGGGAATACATAAAAGATTATAAGGGCGAGATTCAAACAAGGGATACAATATTGAAACTCCGTAAGGAGGAGGGAGAATGAAAAGGAATACAATCATTGGCATCATATCAATCATCGCCTTCTTTGCCTTGTTTGCCGGGAACCTTGCCGGCGCCAGTGCAAAGACCGGGCCGCCACCCGGAGGGACCGCTTCCATCACCGGGATCAACGTTGTAGACGACACCATCGAGATAAAAGGCGACAGGCCTTTCATTTACACCATATATAAGCCGTCGGATCCTTACAGGGTACTTGTCGAGATACCGGATGCCGATATCGGTGCGTTCAGGGATGTGATCAGACCGAAGAGTTCGGTGATCACAGAGATAACCCCTTCGCAGGCGGACGAGCCGAAGTCCGTAGCAAAACTCGAAATCCTTCTTCAATCCCCCTCAGGAGTCGATTCTCAGTACCGCAACAACAGCCTGATTCTCAAGGCGAAAAAAGACGAGGATGAGGTGCGGCCAGACTCCCCCCGCATTGAGGCTGAGGCAAAGAAAGAAGAAGTGAAGATGGCGGCTAAGGCCGAACCCGGGCCGAAGGAGATGACGCCTCAGAAGGCGGAAGAGAAGGCCTCGATGCCGAAAGCTAGCGAGATTAGCGACATCACCTTCGAACACAGCGCAGGGATAGTGAGGGTGATCGTCAAGGGGAACGGTGCGATGAGCCCCAGTGTCTTCACCCTTAAGAACCGGATCGTTGTGGATATTCCCGACGTAGTTATGAAGGCGCCGGTGCCCTCCACGGTCATGGCTCCAGTGAAGGGACTCAGGGCTGGAAAGCACAAAGACAAGACAAGACTTGTGGTGGACCTGAACGGGACAAGGGATTTCGATGTGCTGTCCGTGAAGGACACCATCATCATTGCGCTGAAGGCGCCGGAGACCGCGGCGGCAGAGGCAAAGAGGGAGACGCCGCCTGTTCCTGCTGCCGAGCCTAAACGTCCTGAACCCTCCGAACCGGGGATGGCGCAGGCGGAGGAGAGGAAACCGGCTGAGGAGAAGGTGGAATCGAGGGAACCCGAGACGATAGTGGAAGGCAAATACACGGGTACGAAGATTTCACTCGATTTCCAGGACTCCGACATTGTGCCCATTTTCAGGCTTCTTTCCGACATAAGCGGGTATAACATTGTGGTGGATCCCAACGTGAAGGGCAAGCTCACGATGAAGCTGATCAATGTACCGTGGGATCAGGCTCTTGAACTTATTCTTAAGACCTTTCACCTTGGCAAGAGCGTAGAAGGCAATATCATAAGAATCGCGCCCCTGTCGGTCTTTGCAAAGGAAAGCGAAGAAAAGCAGAAGGCGGTGGATGCGGCGGTCAAGGCTGAGCCGCTCGAGACGAAGATTTATCTTATAAGCTATGCCAGAGTCAAGGAAGTCGAGAAGGCCATAAAGGATGCCAAGATACTCACTCCCAGAGGGAGCATCAGTGTTGATGAACGTACGAGCTCTCTCGTCGTCAAGGACGGGGCTTCAGTCTTTCCCCAGGTGGAGAATCTCATCGCCACTTTGGATAAGCCTACCCCCCAGGTGATGATAGAAGGAAGGATAGTCGAGATAAACACGAGCGATGACAGGGATCTGGGGATTCAGTGGGGCCTTAAGATGAATGCCCCGAACACCCTTTCTTCAATCGGCGGACTTTCGGGACTGAGCAGAGGCACATTTACCGGGAACAACTTTGTGGTGGACTTCCCGGCCACCATAAGCGGCCGCGGCACTGGTATTACTTTTGGAATCCTCAGTCCCGACCGTACCTTCGGACTGGATCTGCAGCTTTCGGCCATTGAGACGGTCGGACGTGCAAAGATCATATCGAACCCTAAGATATTGACGCTCGATAACGGGAAGGCGAAGATACTTCAGGGCAAGAGCATCCCTGTCCGAAAACTCACGACTGAGGGCACAGTATCGACAGAGTTCAAGGACATCAACATCGAACTGAACGTAACCCCTCACATAGCTCCCGACAAATCCATAAACATGGAAATCGAAATCAAGAAGGAAGAAATCGATCCTACCGTGCCGTCCATCGAAGGGGTGCCTGGTACGGACAAGAAGGAAGCAAAGACGAGCGTCATCATAAAGGATGGGGAAACGATTGTTATCGGCGGAATGTACAGGATCAATACCTCCGAAACCGATACAGGGGTCCCTGGCCTGATGAAGATCCCGATTCTGGGGTGGCTCTTCAAAGAGAACAAGACAACGGTGAGCACGAGCGAGCTTCTTATATTCATCACCCCGCGTATTGTTGAGAAACCATGACTACACTGATGAACTCTAAATACGAAACTCTAAATCCTAAACAATATCAAATGAATAAAATTCAAGATCCGAAACAGTACGATCTTGAAGACAGGACATTATTCTTTGCCAAGAGGGTGATGGGATCTATTAGTGTATTGCCCAAAACCTTGACCAATATAGAGAAGACAAATACTAAATCCGAAGCACTAAACTCTAAAAAGCTTTGAAAATTTGAGATTAGAATTTGCTTTTAATTGAGGAGGCGAGATGAAGAAAAGCCATTTTAAACTAAGCGCTGTCTGCTGTCTGCTGTCTGCTTTTTTCTTATGGGGTTGCGGCTCGGGGGCCGGAGCGCCGGGCAGCGACAACAGCGATAAAACAGGGGTCATAATTGATGCATTCCTTACTCCTACTTATCTGGGGAAGAATACCTATTCGGTGGACGTCTTCCAGCAGACCTGCGATCCGGGTCCGCCGCCCACGCTTGAGGCGTTCACAGACCACGGGGCAACGGTATCCATAAATACCCGTCTCATAAACCCAAACCCTCCTATACCGCCCGGCACGCTTTATGTGGAGAAATATACTATAGAATACAGGCGTTCGCCCGATTCTATAGGCGCGCCGCCCATAGAAACGGATACGAGGTTCAATACCATAGTTATCACTCCGCCTGCCTCTGGAACCGGCACGAATACGCTTGAGGCATCGGTGGTATTCCTCGATCTTAAGAGGAAAGACAAGTACCTTGCCGATATGCAGAGCGGACAGTTCACCTCCGGGCTTGCATTTATAAACAATTACACGGCTCTTTATACCTTTGAAGGCAAGAACCAGTACGGGGAGTCTTTCTCATTTAAGGCACAGACTGATTTCCAGATAGGTTCATTTGATTATTGTGATTAATCGGTTAGAGAAAATGTCATTGCGAGGGACAAGATCCCGAAGCAATCCGGCACTGAGAGCAAAGGTTCCCAGTGGCAAACAGGGCGGTTAAAGGGATAATGAAAGTATTTATACCTAAATCAGTTATTGGAGGATAAAATGAAAAAGGTTCTTATACTACTGGCAGTCCTGGCCCTATCCTTCGGCGTCTTCAGCTGCGGCGGAGGGGCCGGATCTGCTAATCAGCCGCCTGGAGAAAACCCCGGGGTTCCTTCTGTTGTCCAGCTTTCGCCCTCCCACTTTATAGCTCAGACGAATTCGAGCATTACCCTGCACGCCAAGGTCCTCGACGGAAACGGTGCGCCGGTTAAGGGCGTGGCAGTTACGTTCAGGAATCTTTCCGAACCTTTTGGGACACTGAAACCTCTTGGCACACTAAGCGTAACCCAGGCTTTCACCAACAGCCAGGGCATAGCAAGCGTTAGTCTCTTTTCTACAACCTCCGGTTTTGCCACCATTATGGCGCAGGTGAATACTGGAGTGGGTATTGTAAGGGACAGAAAGACGGTTTTCTTTAGTACCCTGGACGTGCTCGCGGTATCCATGGACCTGGACGTTGACAGTGTCTCCGGAAACGGGATTTACAACGAACTGTCCGACTTCACTCTTTTTGAGTTTCCCTTTGATGACACTGTCGTGATCAGAGCAATTGTCCGCAATGCAGGCGGGTTGCGTGTGCCGGGTATTAGCGTGACCTGGAGTGCGGACCTTACGGGCGACAATATAGAGTTCCTCGCCGGGACCGAGACCATCACAGACGTAAACGGAGAGGCAAGGGCGGTAGTAAAGATAAAACCTGAATCTATCAGGAACACCGAGACGCATGTGAACATCATGGCATCAGCCGGCAATGGAGCCGCCAACATGGTGACTCTGTTCCTGAATCCTGTCGTCATTGATACGGCTGAATCATTCCTCAGCGCCGAGCCTTCCATCGTGGATGTCGGAGGAACGTCCGATATAACAGCAGTCGTAATACTTAACACTGGTGCGTTCGCTCCGGACGGCGTGACAGTCAATTTCAGCACTACATGCGGGACGATTACGCCCTTTGGCCAGACAACAGGCGGTGTGGCTACTGCGACATTCACTGCGCCGGCAACACCGGGAACATGCAGAGTTACAGGCAAGGTTGAAGGCATGGTGATCGGAAGCGTCGACATACTGGTGATAGTGCCGCTGTCGGTTCAGCCGGCAACACAGACGATAAGCGGGATAACGGGTGGACCTGCCACCTTCACCATCTTCGGCGGAGTGCCGAGCTACACGATCACCAGAGACAATGCTGCTGCATGGACAGCGCCTGTGCCTGCGACAGTGACAACAAGCGGCGGCACATTCACGGTCACAGTGCCTCCAAATACGCCTGCTGTGACAGTGACATATACCATCAGAGATTCTGTCGGCACAACTGTTACAGCAACGTTGACGGTCGGTTCAGTTACAGCGCTGTCAATAACACCAAGTGCTGTAACGCTTGATAATGATACTGCTTCACCGGCGATCATTAACTTTACAGTTCTTGGTGGTGGTGCTCCGTATAATATATTTGTCAGTTCAAACAACCCAGCCTCCTTTACAGCGACAGCACCTTCACCTCAGGCAGCGCCCGGTACATTGGCTGTGACTGTTAGTATCATAGGCACAGGCGCAGCAGATGTCGGTGCTATAACTGTAACTGTACAGGATTCGGTCGGAGCAACTGTTACTGCGACTATAACAGTTACGGATTAGAGAAAGTAACGTAAGAACGTATAAAACGGAAAAGGGGACGGTTCTAATTTCCGGGGGGCGGGCGAAAACCCGCCCTCTTTTTTTCATTCAGTTTGAAATCATGTAGATGGAATGCTATTATAAAAATAAAATTATTCAGGAGGGCAAGAGAATGCTCGAAACAAAAATAGACCTGCCACATGTCTTGAAACGCATGACAGAGCTTAGATCTGAATTCGATGAGATTATCGAAGAGCTTGAGATGTTAAGTAATCCGAGGATAAGAAAGCAGATAGAAACATCTCTTAAGGCGGAAAAGGAAGGGAAGACAAAAAAATACACACTGCCTGAACTCAAAAAGGTGATGGGACTTTAGGCGTGAAGATAGAGATAGACCCTGAACTCCTCAAAGAGATCATAAAACTCGACAAAGGACTTAAAGAGAGATTTTATAAAGGGGTTGAAAAGGTGGTTTCAAATCCTGACATTGGGAAGCCGTTACAGTATGACTTCAAAGGCTGCAGACGGATAAGGATAGACCCGTTCAGGATTATTTATAAAGTTAAAGGTGAGACGATATTTATTTTTGCCTTTGAGCACAGGCGTGCTGTTTATAAAAAAGCCTTGTAGTCTCAGGCTTCAGCCTGTAGTGTGTTAAACGGAAAAGGGGACGGTTATAATTTCCGAGAGGGCGGGCGAAAACCCGCCCCTTTTTTATGGTCATTGTGAAGCGCATCCGAAGCAATTTTTCATGTATGATGCAATATGATATAATTGACTCAACGGAGGTGATATAAATGAATATATCTGTGAGGGTTGAGATTTTTAAAGAAGGAGATATTTATGTTGCTCTATCTCCAGAACTGAATGTCTCGAGTTTTGGAGATACGATTGAAGATGCAAGAAAGTCTGTTAAAGAAGCTATAGAGGCTTTTATTGAGGAATGCGAAAGAATGGGGACACTTGAAGATGTCCTTGAGGAATCAGGTTTCTCAAAAACCAATGATTCATGGGTATCGAGAAGACCGGTTTCAGAAGAAGCCCTTGCCTTTGCGATCTGATTGGATGCACGAAAGAAAAATAATCCCTGTTCATTACGAAATCCTGATTAAGATATTTGAACTTGATGGTTTTGCTATCCAAAGAAAACGGGGAGACCATATCATAATGACAAAGGCAGGCATAAAAAGGCCGCTTGTTATAAAGACCAGTCCAAGGCTTGTTCCTGTAACCCATATCCGCACCAACATGACAACTGCTGGAATGACGAGAGAACGGTTTTTTGAATTGTTGGATCGCAAAAGTTAGGAAAACGGAAAAGGGGACGGTTCTAATTTCCGGGGGGCGGGCGAAAACCCGCCCCCTTTTTTGTGGTTCATTCGGGAAACTGAGTGGGAAGTAACCCCCTCTTAAGATAAGAGGGCCTGCCTGTCCCTGCCTACCGGCAGGCAGGCGGTAGGCAGGGGCGGGGGGAGTTAAGAGGGAGCAGGGCGGGCAATTGCCCGCCTCCCTTATTTTGTATGTTCACCAACCTTTTATGTGATTGAAGAATATTGAGCTATTAAGTAAAATAAGCATAGAATATATGAAAAGGAAGAGAATAAGGAAGAAGATTGAAAGTCTGAAGGATATGATAGAAGAACATAAAAGAAAAATCGAAGCTGAAAGACAGGCATCTTTCCCTGATAAAGGTTTAATAGCTCATTGGGAGAAAGAGATAACGAATTTTAGAAACCAGATTGAAAAGACGATGAAAAAGGAGGAAAGATAAGGTGTTAACTGTCAATAAATTACGAGAGACGTTATTGCGAGAGCTTAAGGACGAATGCCTTAAAGTGCTCAGTCTCCTCAATCAGTTGGAAACTCCCGGCATCTCAGAGGCTCAGGAGGAGGATATTCTTGGCGAGCTTTCGGCACGGCTCGTACATCTTGAAATGCACTCAAAGGAAACGCAAGAACAAATAGAATGACAAATAAAGAGAACGGTTCTAATTTCCGGGGGGCGGGCGAAAACCCGCCCCCTTTTTGTGGTTCATTCGGGAAACTGAGTGGGAAGTAACCCCCTCATTCCCCCTCTTAAGGTAAGAGGGGGCGAGGGGGAGTTATGAATAAAGCGGCGAGGACTGTCTTAAGGAGTAACCCCTTCCGGTAGTCCCATTATTTGTCATTCCGACTTGTTCGGAATCCTTTTTTGGAATGATAAGGTGATTGAATGATTTGGGACAATGGTTTAAACTACAAACAAAGGGTGAACTATTCGGGAGGTTAAGAGTATGAAATTTGTTATTACCATATTTCAGGATGAGGAGTGGATGTTCATTGCTGAATGTCCAGCAATCCCCGGTTGTGTAAGTCAAGGCAAGAACGAACAAGAGGCGGTGGAGAATATCCATGAAGCGATAAGAGAATGTTTGGAGGTGAGGGCTGAGAAGGGGATGCCGTTAACCGTGGCTACCCGACAGGTAGAGGTTAATGTTTGATGCCTGTTGTGCCATTATTGCGGCCCTGGGAAGTTACAAAAACTTTTGAAAGACTTGGTTGGGAGGTTGTCAGGCAACGGGGCAGCCATATAATTATGACTAAGGAAGGCCATATCGCAACCCTGTCTGTGCCAAATCATCCCGAGGTAGCTCGCGGCACATTAAGAAGTTTAATTGCACGGGCAGGGATAACAGTCGAGGAGTTTGTGGAGGCGTTGGAGGAATAGAAAAGG
>CAYYWY010000003.1:86892-102768 GCA_964475485.1 uncultured Nitrospiraceae bacterium
AACGGAAATAGGGACGGTTCTAATTTCCGGGGGGCGGGCGAAAACCCGCCCTTTTTCATGTGTCCGAACGGTCTGTTGGTTTGGAATCAGATAATGAGCTATTGACCCGGGCAGACAGGGATATAAATGATAACTGGCAGAGATATAAGGACCGGTATGTGAGGAGGATAAAGCATGAATGACCATGAATTGTTCACTAAAAACCAGCAGCTATCAACGGAATTTGAGCTCTATCTGTCTGAGCATCCTGAGATTGAAGAAAAGATCCCGGACAATGCAATGATCGTGCTGCTGCCGGAATATGATGAAGAGTTAAGCAGAAAAAATCTGGAACTTGCGGATAAGAACAGAGAGGAAGGTCAGCCCTTGGTTTATGTGAAAGTTCATTCGATGAGGACTTCAAGGATAGAAGGGCTGGAGCTTCAGGTGGCGTAAGAGAAATAGTGACTCAAGAATAGGGACAGCGACTATTTGATTTGGCTTTACGAACCTGCCGCCCACAAAGGCCTCATGATTCGGCTCAGAACGTTTGTGATATAATGATTCAATGAAGAAGGTGGACGTTGCAAAGCTCAAGGAATACCTTTTCTCACAAAGGGAGATAACAGCCGCTTATCTTTTCGGCTCTTATGTCTCGGAAAGATCAGGTCCTCTAAGTGATATCGATATTGCCGTGCTGCTGGACAGCGCGATAAACGATAAGGATTACGGCCTTATAAAGCTGCATATCACTACTGACCTCATAAGGGTCCTCTCCTTTAATGAGATTGATCTCGTCATATTGAATGCCGCGCCTCCATTGCTCTCGCATGAGATTATCAAGAGAGGGAAATTGCTTTTCTCAAGTGACGAGAAAAGACGTCTGGAATATACCGTGAAGGCGACTATGCGCTATCTCGATACCATCCATCTCAGAAAGGTCCAGGACAGGGTCCTCCATGAGAAGATAAGGAGAGGGGAGTTTGGTTATTTCAAGGGAAGTCATAAATGCTCGATTGAAGCGCTTAGAAAAGGCGCTCCAAATACTGCAGCAGTCAAGTAAGCTAACCTTTGAGGAACTGACGGGAAATGATGTGCTCTTGAGCGCCGTGGAACGGAATTTCCAGGTCGCGATTGAGTGCATCCTGGACATAGGAAATCACGTTATTGCGGAAAAGGGGTTTGAAACCCCTGACGATAATGAGGACATAATCAGGATACTGGGCAATGAAGGAATTGTATCTTCAGGCTTCGCAGAGCGCATGAAGGGAATGGCCGGATTCAGGAACATACTTATTCATGAATATACCGGAATCGATTACGGAGTGCTCTATGATTACCTTGTACATCGACTTGACGATTTCAGAGAATTTGCACGATGCATAGGTATCTTTCTGGAGAAAGACGCATGATCGCCGTTGTTGACTATGGGATGGGAAACCTCAGGAGCGTGGAGAAGGGCTTCCTGAAGGTCGGCGTGGACGCACGCGTCGTCTCGGACAGGAGGTCCATCGAGGATGCCCGGGGCGTGGTGCTCCCCGGCGTGGGCGCCTTCAGAGACTGCATCCGGAACCTCACCGACGCCGGCCTCACCGGCGCCATCATAAGAGCCGTCGAGAAGGGCAAGCCCTATCTCGGCATCTGCCTCGGTCTTCAGGTCCTATTCAGCGAGTCGGAGGAATTCGGCATCTGCAAGGGACTGGATGTCTTCAAGGGGAAGGTGGTCAGGTTTCCCGAGGCCGGGCTGAAGGTGCCTCACATGGGCTGGAATACTGTAAGGCTCGTGAGAAGGCCCCCGGCCTTCGACGGCATAGCAGACGAGAGCTTCTTTTACTTTGTGCACTCCTTTTACGTCGTGCCCCAGGATAAAGGCATTATTGCCGGGACTACGGAATATGGCTCCGAGTTCACATCGATGGTCTGGAAGGACAACATCCTCGCCACTCAGTTTCACCCCGAGAAGAGCCAGGAGCTGGGCTTGAAGATCCTCAAGGGCTTCGGAGAGTTTGTAAGGAAAGCGTAACCCCTCTTCCCCCCTAAGGGAGTTATCGTGGAAGCCGAAATGACACCGGTCATAGTCCCGGTGACGTCACTTGCTCTTCACTTCCGCCAGCAGTTCTCTTACCGTCTTTTTCGGAACAGGATGAACCTTGTCGGGGGCGATTTCGGAAAGGGGCTTCAGGACGAATTCCCTCTCGTGAATAAGTGGATGGGGGATCTTCAATTCGGGCGTATCGATCACAAGGTCATTGTAAAAAAGGATATCGAGGTCGATAATGCGGGGACCCCATTTGTGAGTCTCCTCCCTCCCCATCTTATCTTCGATCTCTTTCAGCGCCTTCAGAAGTTTTAGGGGTTCCAGTCCGGTCTCCACCTCAACGACCATATTGATGAAATCCGGCTGTTCCCTAACGCCCCACGGCTCCGTCTCGTGCATGGAAGACCTCTTCCTGACAACGATGCCTGCAGCAGACAAAAGGTCGAGGGACTTCATGCAGTTCTTTTCCCTGCTGCCGAGGTTTGAACCGATACCTATGTGAACGATGGCCATAAGATCAGCGTGCAGCGTTTAGCGTGTAATCTGTAAAATAGTGCAGATATGTTCAGCGCCCTTCGAGCGGGTTACGCCATATTAAAGCGCCTTTCCCATCCTCTCTACCGCTTCTTTTATCCTCTCCACAGAAGCTGTGAGGGCAAACCTCACGTACCCCTCTCCAGGGGTTCCGAAGCCGTTCCCCGGGGTCGCGAGGACCCCGGCCTTTTCGAGGATGTGAGCCACAAAACCCGATGAGTCGAACCGGGAAGGAACCCTTGTCCAGAGGTAGAACGTAGCTTGCGGCTTTATTGCATGGAGGCCGATTCCCCTCAGTCCGTTATAGAGGGTATCCCTCCTTGCCTGATAGGTGTCCCTGATTCTGGAAAGCACTTCATCGCCCGTTCCAAGGGCGACTATGGCAGCCTCCTGTATTGCCTGGAAAACCCCTGAATCGAGATTGGTCTTTATCTTGCCGAGACCCGCGATCAGCTCTTTGTTGCCGACGGCAAAGCCGATTCTCCATCCCGTCATGTTGTAGGTCTTCGATAGCGAGTGGAATTCTATGCCGGTCTCTTTCGCACCGTCCAGCTCCATGAAGCTCATGGGTTTCCTGCCGTCATAATATATCTCCGAGTATGCCGCATCGTGACAGACGATGATATTGTATCTCTCTGCTATTCCGATCACGTCCTCATAAAAACCCTTGTGGCCCACTGCCGAGGTGGGATTATTCGGGTAGTTTATAAACATAAGTCTTGCCCTTTTCATAATCTCCTCAGGAACTGCAGAGAAGTCGGGCAGGAAATCGTTTGCCTCAATAAGGGGCATAAGATGGCTCTCGCCACCGGCAAACAGCGTCGCGACGGGATAGACCGGATAGCCCGGAGAGGGAACGAGGACGACATCTCCGGGATTCACAAAGGCCAGGGGGATATGACCGATCCCCTCCTTCGAGCCGATGAGAGAAAGGACCTCGGAATGTGGATCGAGCGACACGTTGAACCTGCTCTTGTACCATTTCGCCACCGCCTCCCTGTAGGAGAGCATCCCCTCATACGAAGGATAACGGTGATGCACGGGCTTTTCCACTGCACGTTTCATCGCATCAACGATATGGGCGGGTGTAGGAAGGTCAGGGTCACCGATACTCAAGTCTATGAGGTCTACTCCCTTTGCCAGGGCCTCTTGTTTCATCTTGTCGATGGCGGCAAACAGGTAGGGGGGAAGGTTCTTCACCCTGTGGGCAAACTCAAACTTCGGCATAACGGTCCTCCGTGGTCGTGATTTTGTCGGCGCTGAAACGGGATGCGAATGACGTTTATTATATACCAAAGGCTTCGGGATTGCGAGCCGCCAACTGAGTTCGGAACAGGCCGGATTAACGCTTCCGGTCTCTATCCGGACTATGCGTAATTGCCAAGTCAACGGTTGCACATTCGTGCCTTTTGTGATAAGAGGTAAGTAAGTCCATGGGAAGACGGTGCAATGAATAGAATGAAGGAGGTATCGGAGATGAAGAGATTTCTTTTCTGTTTTCTCGCGGGTCTTTTGGCGTTTCTAATTGCCCGGGCCGTGGTCTTTGCGGCGCAGGACAGATACGAACTCAAGGCTCCCAACGGAATATCGTTTTCCGAGATAAGGGGTTACGAGAGCTGGCAGGTTGTTGCTCCCAGCTACAGGACAGACAAGAACGAAGTGAGGGTCATCATCGCGAACGGTAAGATGGTTAATGCTTACAGGGACGGAGTTCCGGAAAACGGCAAGCCATTTCCTGATGGGTCGATCATTGTCAAGCTCGCGTGGTCGGAGAGAAAGAGCCCCGTATTTCCTGCTGCCCTGGAGCCGGATGTTCTACAGCGGGTGGAGTTTATCATCAAGGATTCAAAGAGGTTCCCGGATACCGGCGGATGGGGATATGCAAGATTCGTCTACGGCGCGAAGACGGACACGTTTACGCCTTACGGCAAGGACGCTTCTTTTGTCCAGGAATGTCATCAGTGCCACACTCTCGTGAAGGCGAAGGACTTCATATTCACCGGGTATCCCCGGAGGTAGCGCCTCCCCGTCTATCAGGTTGACAACGTAATGGAACTTGATAGAATTTAGATGGTTATTGATGAAGGGGAGGGTATGCCGGATACGGAAAAGCTCGAAAAGATCGCAAAACTAATCCGCTACTTCATCCTGGTCTCGTCTACTGAGGCGGGCTCAGGGCATCCCACGTCTTCCCTCTCCGCCGCCGACCTGATGACGTGCCTTCTTTTCGGGGGCTTTTTCAGGTTCGACGTTGACAGTCCGGAACATCCCAACAATGACCGTCTTATCTTTTCGAAGGGGCACGCTTCTCCCCTCTTCTATGCGCTGTGGGCTGCTGCCGGAAAGGTGACCGAGCAGGAATTGATGGGCATGAGAAAATTCGGCAGCCCCCTGGAAGGCCACCCGACCGTCGCTTTTCCTTATACCGAGGCTTCCACGGGCTCCCTCGGCCAGGGGCTTTCCATCGGCCTGGGGATGGCGCTGAACGGGAAGTATATCGATAAGCTTCCCTACAGGACTTATGTGCTTCTCGGAGACAGCGAGATGACGGAGGGCTCTCAGTGGGAGGCGATGGAGATCGCTGCATATTATAAATTGGACAACCTCACCGGCATCATAGACGTGAACCGCCTGGGACAAAGAGGTGAGACCATGTACGGCCACGATCTCGGTGTCTATGAAAAAAGGGTTGCATCCTTCGGATGGGAAACCTTTGTTATAGACGGTCATTGCATGCCGGAAATCCTGACTGCGTATGAGAAGGTACAATCCGTCAGAGACAGGCCTTCGATGATTATTGCAAGAACAACGAAGGGCAAAGGCGTATCATTTATAGAGGACAGGAACGGCTGGCACGGCAAGGCCCTTGGGAAGGAAGAGCTCGGACTCGCCCTTGAGGAATTGGGCGATGTTGACAGGACAGTGCGGGCCGAGATACCCGGGCCGGATGACCTGAAGCCTGACAGAAAGGCCCCGCAGGGGGCTGAGGCAGTCTCTTATCAGGCTGATAAGCCCGTTGCGACAAGGCGCGCTTACGGCAGCGCACTGGTGAGGATATTCCCTGAATTCCCGGAGATGGTCGTTCTTGATGCCGAGGTGAGCAATTCCACTTTCTCAGAGATATTCAAAGAAGCTCACCCTGAGCGCTTCTTCGAGATGTACATTGCAGAGCAGAACATGGTGGGGGCTGCACTCGGTCTCTCCCGCAGGGGCAAGATTCCCTTTGTTTCGACCTTTGCCGCGTTCTTCACCCGCGCCTTTGATCAGATACGCATGAGCCAGTACTCCGATGCGAATATCAAGTTCTCAGGCTCCCATGCAGGGGTCTCGATCGGAGAGGACGGCTCGTCCCAGATGGGCCTTGAGGACATTGCCATGTTCAGGACACTGTTAAACAGTGTGGTGCTGTACCCTTCGGATGCCGTCTCGGCTGAAAAACTCACGGAGGAAGCCGCAGGATACAAGGGAATCGCTTATCTGCGAACGACCCGGAAAGAAACGCCCGTTATCTACAGTTCAGATGAGGAATTCCCCATAGGCGGGAGCAAGGTGCTGAGGAGCAGCGATGATGATGCGGTGACGGTTGCGGCGGCCGGAATAACCCTCCACGAGGCCCTTGCCGCGTTTGAGGAGTTGAAGAAAGAGGGCATCTCCATTCGCGTCATAGATCTTTACAGTATTAAGCCAATGGACAAAGATGCTCTGAGGAAGGCCGCGCATGTCACTTCGGCAATAATCACGGTCGAAGACCATTTCCCTGAGGGCGGACTGGGAGAAGCCGTAAGGAGCGTCATGGAAGATGTGGACATTCCAATTTATTCACTTGCGGTGCGGAAGATGCCCAGGAGCGGAAAGCCCGATCAGCTTCTGAATTACGAGGAGATTTCTAAGGACGCGATAATAAGGAAGGTGAAAGAGATATTATGAGGGTGGCCCTGGGTTCGGACCACGGAGGTTTCCGCCTCAAGAAGATCATCCTTCAGTTCCTCAGGGAAAAGGGATATGAGACCCTCGATTTAGGCGCTTACAGCGCCGAACCTTCGGACTATCCGGATTTTTCAAGGGCGGTCTCCGAGGCGATCCTCAGGGGCAAGGCGGAAAGAGGCATCCTCATATGCGGCAGCGGAGTGGGCGCTTCGGTGGCAGCAAACAAGTTCCCAGGGATCAGGGCTGCGGTCTGTCACGACAGCTTTTCAGGGCGTCAGGGCGTTGAGGATGACGACATGAACGTCCTCTGTCTCGGCGAGAGGATAATAGGGCAGGAGCTTGCCAAGGAAATCGTCCTTCGGTTCTTGGCCGCCTTGTTTTCAGGGGAAGAGCGTCATGTCCGGAGGCTCGAAAAGGTGAAGGAGATAGAGAAGGAATTTATGAAATGCTGAGCAATATTCCGTCTCTTCCTATCCGGGGACAGAGGTGGATTGTCCCGTCCGTTCTCACTGAAAACTTCGGCGAGTTCATCACAAGGCTGCGGCAGGCGGAGTTTTTTTCCGAGTACGTTCAGATCGATATAATGGACGGGGTGTTCGTAGAGACAAGGAGCTTCCCAGTCGAAAAGATAAACGAGATCGACACCCCTCTTCTCTTCGAGGCCCATCTCATGGTGAATGATCCTTTTTCCTACACTGCCAGGATGAAACACCCGGGGCTAAGGAAGGTACTCTTTCATGTCGAAGCAGTGACGGAACCGCGTGATCTCATCGGCAAGATCAGGGACAGGGGCCTTGTCCCAGGGCTGGCAGTCAAACCCGAGACCGAGATAGACCGGTTCAGGGAGATGGCCGAAGAGGCGGAAGATCTGCTTTTCCTGACCGTGGACCCGTGTTGTTATGGGCATCCTTTCAAGCCCGAGGTCATCGGGAAGGTAGAGAGGGCAAGGAAGATCTTCCCGGACAAGGTTATCTCCGTTGACGGAGGCGTGTCAATGGAGAATCTGAAGAGTTTTTTTGATATCGGAGTTGACTACGTTTGCGTGGGCAGCAGGATATTTCTCGACGGGGACCCGGCGACCAACTACAGACTCTTCGTGCAGAAGGCAGAGGAGATGAAACGCCCGTGAGGACATATTACCGGGAGAAGGGAAGGCGATGTCGCTGGGCAACGAATCAGGTTTGTTGAACTTCCTTGAAGAAAAGGGGAAGTACGGAGGAATCCTCGGGTGGATATTCACCACTGACCACAAGAGGATCGGGCTCCTCTACCTCATGTCGGTGCTCACCTTTTTTGCCGTTGGTGTAACCCTTGGAGTGCTCATACGGCTTAACCTTATCGACCCCGGAAGGTTCATCTCGGAAAGTACTTACAACTCTCTTTTCAGCATTCACGGAATCATACAGATATTCCTTTTCATCATACCCGCCATACCCACGTCTCTGGGGAACTTTTTTCTCCCCATCCTCATCGGCGCGCGGGATGTTGCGTTCCCCCGCATCAATATCCTCTCATGGTGGCTCTTCATCACCGGCGGGATCATTGTCATCGTCTCCGTCTTTACAGGAGGAGGTCCGCCTGATACGGGTTGGACTTTTTATGCGCCCTACAGCATTCAGACCAAGTCCAATGTTTCACTCGCACTCTTCGGCGTATTCGTCCTCGGTTTTTCGTCCATCCTCACGGGGATGAATTTCGTCACCACCATTCACAGGTTGAGAGCGCCGGGGATGAAATGGTTCCGCATGCCCCTCTTCGTCTGGTCGATTTATGCCACTTCCTGGACACAGATACTCGCCACGCCGGTCCTCGCCATCGCTGTCCTTCTCCTCATCCTTGAGAGGTTCTTCGGCATCGGATTCTTCGATCCCTCAAAGGGAGGCGACCCGATTCTCTTTGAGCATCTCTTCTGGATATATTCCCATCCGGCCGTTTATATCATGATACTGCCTGCCATGGGTGTAGTGACCGAGATATTTCCCGTCTTCGCAAAAAGGACGATCTTCGGCTATAAGGCCATCGCCTTCTCGAGCCTGGGCATCGCCTTCTTCGGCTATCTCGTCTGGGGACACCATATGTTCACCAGCGGGATGAGCGACACATCAAGGATCATCTTCTCCCTCATCACATTTCTCGTTGCGGTGCCGAGCGGGGTCAAGGTCTTCAACTGGATCGCAACGCTTTACAAGGGCTCCATTGAATTGGATTCTCCCCTTCTCTTCAGCCTCGCCTTCATTTTCCTCTTCTCCGTAGGAGGCCTTACGGGGCTGATCAACGGCACCCTTTCATCGAACCTCTATATCCACGGTACCTACTTCATCGTAGGTCATTTCCACTACACCATGTTCGGCGGCACAGGGTTCGGCTTCTTTGCAGGGCTTCATTACTGGTTCCCCAAGATGTTCGGGAGGTTGTACAATGAAAAGGCGGCCAAGAGCGCATGGTTCATCATGTTCGTAGGCTTCAATGTCCTCTATTTCACAATGTTCATACTCGGTCTTCAGGGAATGCCGAGGAGATATTTCCAGTATCTCCCCCAGTTCAGGACGAACCACATCATCTCTACAGTCGGTTCATGGATATTCGTGAGCGGCCTCATCATCATGTTCGGAAATCTCATCGCGGCATTATTCAGGGGGAAGAAGGCCCCTGACAACCCATGGGGCGGAAAGACCCTGGAGTGGCAGATACCTTCCCCTCCGCCGCGTGAAAACTTCGGGGAGATCCCTGTGATAAGGTACGGACCGTACAAGTATGATTGAGAGAGCCATGGATAAGACAAGGACTTCTGTTAGGGAGAAACACGTGGATTATACAGGAGCGAAGATGGGTATGTGGCTCTTCCTCTTTACCGAGATGCTCCTTTTCGGAGGGCTGTTTCTCCTGTATTCCGTATACCGCACAAAGTATGCCGCGGATTTCCATAAGTCTGCGGCCGGCCTTGACATCTACCTCGGGACTGCGAATACTGCAGTTCTCCTCACGAGCAGCCTTACAATGGCCATTTCGGTCTCTGCGATGAAGAAGGCGGAGGGGCGTTTATCGTTCCTGTGCCAGGCCCTTACGATAGCACTGGGGCTGGTCTTTCTTGTGAACAAATATATTGAATGGAGCGCTCATTTCGGCCACGGGCTCTATCCCGATTCCCCTGCACTCCTTTCAAAGAGCAGGGGGAAAATCATCTTTTTCGGCCTCTATTACGTGATGACGGGGATTCACGGCCTCCATGTCCTCGCGGGGGTAGCGGTGATCGCATCTGTACTTGTCCTGAGCCTGAGGCAGGCGATCACACCCGGTGACTTTTTAAAACTGGAAAATACCGGGCTTTACTGGCATTTTGTGGACATAGTATGGATATACCTCTTCCCGTTGTTTTACCTTATCGCATAGTGAAGAAGGAGGGACGTCTTGGAAAGAAACGAATCTCCTTTACAGATGACCCGATACAGGACGTACGTCCTCGTTTGGGCCGCCCTCCTGGCGCTTACTGCGATAACTGTGGTTGTCTCCAGACTCCATATCACAAAGTATGCGATTCTCATCGCCGTCGGGATCGCCACTTCAAAGGCAGGCCTTGTGATAAATTATTTCATGCATCTGAAGTACGAGCCGTGGATACTGAAACTGATGCTCTTCGTTGCGCTTCTTGCATTCACTTTCATTGTCATGCTGACGTTTTCAGACGTCCTTTACCGGTGAGGTGAAACGTGCTGCTCCCTGACGCTTCAAATTCGGCCCGTTCCGTTGATACCGCGTTTGCCGTTATCCTCTGGATAGAGGTCGTCCTCCTTGCCATCGTCACCCTCTCGATGATTGTCTTCGTCATCAGATACAACAGGAAAAGGAACCCCCGCGCCGAGAACATCGAAGGCGGCCCTCTCCTTGAGATACTCTGGACCGTTATCCCGACAATCCTGGTGCTTATAATGTTCTATATCGGATGGAGAAGCTTCGCGGAAATAAGAAAAGTACCTGAAGGGGCGATGACCGTGAAAGTCACGGCCCGCCAGTGGTCATGGCAGTTCACTTACGAAAACGGAAAACAGAGCGGCGAGCTCCGGGTCCCCCTGGGAAAGCCGGTGAAGCTTGTCCTTAATTCGCAGGACGTCATCCACTGTCTCTATATCCCCGCCTTCAGGATAAAGGAGGATTGCGTTCCAGGCCTCGAGACCTATCTCTGGTTCACGGCAAGGGAGACCGGCTCCTATGACATATTCTGCACCGAATACTGCGGGCTTGGGCATTCGGGCATGCTTTCCAAGGTTGTGGTTAGCCCTCCAGAGGATTTCGAGACCTGGTATGCCGGCGAGGAAGTCGCCGCAGAGTCGGGGCTAAAGCTCCTTCAGGAAAAAGGCTGCCTCGGCTGTCACAGCACCGACGGGACGAAAAAGATTGGACCGACATTCAGGGGGCTGTACGGCTCGCGCATCACTGTTCTCACGCAAGGTATGGAAAGGGTTATTACTGCAGACGAGGAATACCTGAGGAGATCTATCCTTGAACCGGGAACCGATGTGGTAAAGGGGTATCCGAACATAATGCCCGTTCTGCCGGTGACCAAGGAGGAACTGGATATCCTGGCGGCCTATCTGAAGACCCTGAAATGAAGAAGATCGCGAAAACATACCTCGAACTCTGCAAGGTAAGGATATCGCTTTTCTCCGCCCTGTCTTCCATGACGGGTTTTGTTCTTGCCGCCTCGGAGTTTGGAGCCGAGATGTTCGTCGTTATGGTCGGCGCCTTTGCCCTTGCCTGCGGTTCTTCGGCCCTTAACCAATATCAGGAAAGGGATGCCGATGCCCTTATGCAGAGGACGATGAAAAGGCCGATCCCTTCGGGAAGGGTCAGCCCTTCCCGTGCACTCTCTTTCTCTTTGATGCTGATGGTCCTCGGCCTGACAATCTTGCTTCTCACCGGCAGGATATCCGTCGCTCTCATCGGTTTGCTTGCAGTAGTCTGGTACAATGGCGTCTATACCTTCTTGAAAAGAAGAACAGCATTCGCGCTCATCCCCGGAGCCCTTGTCGGGACAATGCCGCCTGCCATCGGATGGGTTGCGGCTGGAGGAACACCCCTGCATCCGGGTCTTCTGGCCCTCTGCTTCTTTTTCTTCATGTGGCAGGTTCCCCATTTCTGGCTCCTCGTCTTGAATTACGGGAAGGAATACGAAAGGGCAGGTTTCCCGTCCCTCATACGGGTCTTCGCCAGGGAGCAGCTGTTACGTATAGTCTTTCACTGGATCATCGCAACTGCAGTGAGCTGTCTGTTCATATCTCTGCACGGGATAATCCATACCCCCCTCGTGAACATCCTTCTCTTCGGGGCTTCCCTCTGGCTTATCTCGAATGCGATAAAACTGTTGCGCCCCAAGGAAAGCATTCCGTATCCTCTCACGTTCAGGAAGATCAATGTCTATATGCTCCTTGTCATGGCGCTCTTGTCCGCCGATAAGCTCTTGATGTGAATTAACACTGTTCCTTGACGGTTTTCATAAAGCCTTCCAAGGATTTTATCTGTTTCCGGAGCTTTTCGAATTCTTTAAAGTGAAGTGACTGGGGACCGTCGGAGAGCGCATGATCGGGGTCAGGGTGGACCTCTACCATAACCCCGTGCGCCCCGACCACAACGGACGCAAGAGCCATATGGGACACCAGATTTCTCTTCCCCGTGGCGTGGCTTGGGTCGAATATGACGGGGAGGTGAGAATTCTCTTTTACCAGCGGTATAACCGAAAGGTCGGTCGTATTTCGTGTAGAGGTCTCGAAGGTCCTTATCCCTCTCTCGCAAAGGATGACGTCAGGGTTTCCCTCAAGAAGGATATATTCCGCAGAGGCGAGCCATTCCTCCACCGTAGCCGAAAGTCCTCTTTTCAGGATGACCGGGCGTTTCGTCTTGCCGACTTCCTTGAGAAGGTCGAAGTTCTGCATGTTGCGTGCTCCGATCTGCAGGATGTCAGCCTCTTCAGCTGTCTTTGCCACATGTTCAGGGCTCATCACCTCCGTCGCCACCATGATTCCAAATTCTTTCCTTACCTCTGAAAGAAGGGCTACTCCCTCCTCCCTCAACCCCTGAAAGCTGTGGGGACTTGTCCTTGGTTTATATGCCCCGCCCCTCAGCACTGGAACTCCGAGATTCTTCAGAAACCTCGCAGTCTTGAATATCTGCTCTCTGCTTTCTACGGCACATGGACCGGCAATGATGAGAAAAGGGGCCCCGCTTCCCACCCTCACACCTTTGCCGGTTTTTACCACGGTGTCGGAGGGATGGAAATCCCTGCTCACCAGCTTGTACGGCTTGGTTACATGGATGATCTCGAGTATCCCTTTGATCCCCCTCAGAGGGGCATCGTCCACCCATCCCTGGTTCCCTATCACCCCGATGGCCGTCCTTTCGGAGCCTGGAATGGCAACCGGCTTCAGGCCCATCGCCGTTATGCTCTTTTTCACCTTCTCGACGTCCTTTTCGGTGGCCCGGTGGTGCATCACAATCAGCATATCGATAGCTCCTTGTATTTGTTATCCCATCACTACCGTCCAAAACTGCCTATGAGATGCTTGATAACATCGGCTTTCAAAAACGAGATTGCTTCAGGGCTAAAGCTCCTCGCAATGACGGCAAAACGGCATCAATGCTCAATTTGTCATTGCGAGCAAAGCGAAGCAATCTCTTGTTTTGGACAGGCCTGTTATCCCATTTTACCATACCGCTGAATGAATGAGTTCCCGATCCCGCTGAAATGTTAGAATAAAGGTAATCGGACAGCAATATGGACACTATTTCCAGGAGAGAAATAGGAACGATTCTCGACTCCACCCACGACGGGATGATCGCCGTCAATAATGAAGGGATCGTTACCCTCTTTAACAAGGCCGCCGAGCGGATCACAGGGCTTCAGGCCGATGCGGTCATCGGAAGGCCGGCTATAGAGGTGATTCCGAACACACGCCTTCATATCGTCCTTTCGAACGGGGAACCCGAACTGAACAGGCAGCAAAATCTCGGCAATACCGTGATCATAACCAACAGGGTCCCTGTCCGCGACGATTCCGGAAGACTGATAGGTGCTGTGGCGGTATTCAGGGATATTACCGAGATTAAGACCCTCACGGATCAGGTGACGGACCTTTGGAAGGTGAGGAACCTGCTTGAGGCGGTCATCGAGGCCACAGAGGATGCCATCTCAGTGGCGGATGACAGGGGCAACAACATCATCGTGAACCCCGCATATACAAGGATCACCGGACTCCCGAAGGAAGCGGTTCTGAATAAGCCCGTGACCGTGGATATCGCCGAGGGGGAAAGCATGCATATACATGTGATGAGGACGGGGAAACCCGTTCACAACGTTCGCATGAAGGTGGGTCCGGGAAGGAAGGAAGTGATTGTCAATGTCGCCCCGATCTTCATCGAGGGAAAGATCAGGGGAAGCGTGGGAGTGATTCATGATATTTCAGAGATCATAGCCCTCACCGAGGAGCTCTCCCGGACGAAAAAACTCCTGCGCCACCTCGAAGCCCGTTATAAGTGGGAAGATATTATAGGCGACAGTCCGGTCATCAAGAGGGCCAAGGAACAGGCCAAGATGGCTGCAGAAACCCCTGCAACAGTCCTTCTAAGGGGCGAGAGCGGTACAGGGAAAGAGCTCTTTGCCCACGCAATCCATAATGCCAGTCCGCGCAGAAAGGGCCAGTTTGTGAGGGTGAACTGTGCCGCCATTGCAGAAAACCTCCTGGAAAGCGAGCTTTTCGGGTATGAGGAGGGGGCCTTCACCGGGGCACTCAAAGGCGGGAAAAGGGGCCTGTTTGAAGAGGCCAACGGAGGCACTCTCTTTCTTGACGAGATAGGAGATATCAGCTTCAGCGTACAGTCGAAGCTACTGAGGGTGCTCCAGGAAAAGGAGATAGTCAGGGTGGGCGGTACAAGACCGATCCCTGTGGATGTGAGGGTGATATCGGCCACCAATGCAAACCTTGAGCAAAAGGTCCGTGCAGGAGCATTCAGGGAAGACCTGTATTACCGCCTGAACGTCATCCCTATCCATATTCCTGCCCTGAGGGAACACAAGGAAGATATCCCGCCCCTGGCCGGACATATCATATTCAAACTGAACAAGGACTTCGGGCGGGAGGTGCAGGAGCTGGCAGAGAATGCCCTCAGGGAACTGATGCACTATGATTGGCCGGGTAATGTCAGGGAGCTCGAAAACGTGATGGGCAGGGCAATGATCGCGATGCGCCCCCGGGATACTGTTATGGAAGTGCAACACCTTCCCCTTCTGCCCTGCGAGAAGACAGGCCATGTCTCCTCTGTGCCGTCTCAGGTGCAACCCCTTGAAAGGGTCATGGAGGAGGCTGAGAAGGCTGCTATCCTGCATGCGCTCCGTGAGAGCAAGGGCAGCCGCACAAAAGCGGCCGCCCTGCTGAGAATTTCGGTCAGGAGTCTGTTCTACAAGATTGAAAAGCACGGCTTGAAGAATAACTGAATTCCCCGCCCGGGAAAGAGGTTCCTGCCTGCCTATGCCTGATCCGCCTCCATTTCCTGGAGACTGTCTATAAAGGCCCTGAGCCTTTCGCGGTCTTGCTCGGACATATCCAGGAACTCGATCCCGATGTCATAATGTGCCGGTCCTCCTTCATTGGTCGGCAGGCAGGAAGCAACCCTACCGGTGAAAGAGATAAAGGAGCCATTGGGAAGGAAAAGTTCCAAGGATAATCCGCTATCCACCCCGATTTCGAAACCGCTCCCGATGAGCATGCCCCCGAGACTGATTTTTTTCACCTTGTAGTCTTCCGGATAGTTCAGGATCGCTCTTCCCCCGGCGGTTATGCTGTACCTGACATTCAACCTCATGCCTCCCAATGCCCGGGGGTCTTCTTCAGGCGCTTCCTTTGTGTGGCCTTTGATAAACAGGACGAGTTCCGAGACGGTTTCTGAATCGATGGAGACGAATTTCATGCCTGCGCTGTAAAGCGGTACGAAATCGCCCTTTTCGGTCTTTCTTGATTCGCAGAGAACAGACCAGACGACCCGGCCTTTGACAGAGATGGTCTTTGCCTTGTCCTTTATCCTAAGGCCATATTCGCTGCCGATATTGAGGGGCCGGTCCACCTTTAGGGATATGCCGCCGGCGCTTATGTCCCGGAACTGGACCTCATCGGCGAAGAGCATTGTACCGTTGATGTCCATCAAGTCAACCTTGAACCGTTTGTATCGTCTCTTATCGTGTCCCATAGTTTTTCCCGTGTATCCCCTTCGGCGGGAGAGGGGAAAGATAAAATAATATGAATATCAGAGAAACATCAGGCCTGCAATCCATCTGATCGCCTATGCATACCGATCCGCCCCTGCCGCATGCCTCCTTGAATCCAAGTATTGCTTTTTTCCTATTCCTTGTGCTT
>CAYYWY010000004.1:0-7142 GCA_964475485.1 uncultured Nitrospiraceae bacterium
CTAAGAGCCTTCTCGGACATAAGAATGTTGAAACAACTATGATATATACGCATGTTCTTCGCAATATGTCCAATGCTCCAAAGAGCCCCCTCGACGCATTGTACGGCCGCGACAGGCAATGAATACGACTGAAGATACGATTGCTGCGATATCGACTCCGCTGGGCGAAGGAGGTATCGGGATCGTCCGGCTCAGCGGCCCTGACGCGGTCGCGATAGCTGCCCGCCTCTTCTCGCCTTCAAGGGGCAGGGGATTCGATGAGCGGGAGCCCCGCAGGCTCATCCACGGCTTTGTCACAGACCCTGACACAGGGAGACGGATCGATGAGGTCCTTGCTGTGGTCATGCGGGCGCCCGGCACATACACGCGGGAGGACATGGCGGAGATCCACTGCCACGGCGGAATGCTTCCTTTGAGAAAAACTCTTGAGCTTGTGATGAAGCAGGGCGCACGGCTCGCGGAGCCGGGTGAATTCACAAAGAGGGCTTTTCTAAACGGAAGGATCGACCTCTCCCAGGCAGAGGCGATAATGGACCTTATACGGGCGAAGACCGAGGCCGCTCAAAGGATTGCCCTCGGCCAGCTCTCCGGAGGCCTTTCCGAGCGGATCACCGGTCTGAGGGACCGTGCAGCGGCGCTCTGCGCGCAAATCGAGGCGCACATAGACTTCCCTGAGGATGAGATCGAACCTTCTTCGCTTAATGAGATCAGGAAAGAGGCCGCATCAATCATAGACGGGCTCTCCGCGCTGTCACGCACATTCGAAGAGGGCAGGTTCTTCCGCGAGGGGCTCAGGATCGCTATAGCCGGGAGGCCGAACGTCGGCAAGTCATCGCTCCTGAACACCCTGCTTGACCGCGATAGGGCGATCGTTACAGAGACGCCCGGCACTACGAGGGACGTGATAGAGGAGTACCTGAACATAAACGGCGTCCCGGCACAGGTGATGGACACGGCAGGAATCCGGGAGGCCCATGAGATGGCCGAGCGCGAAGGCGTGAGGCGGAGCCTCAGGGCAATAGACGAGGCGGATATCGTGATAGCAGTGATAGACAGGAGCGTGCCGCTCCATGCCGAGGATTCGGAGGTGCTCGAGAGGCTTAAGGGAAAACGCGCGATCATCGCCCTTAACAAGTCAGACCTGCCTGCTGCGATGAGGGATATCCCAGGAGAGGCCTCCCTTGCAGGCGTGCCGATGCTACGGATATCTGCCAAGACCGGCCTTGGCATTGATGAACTGAAGGATACGCTCGTTGATATTGCGGTCGGGCCGGACCGCCGGGGTCTTTCCCAGGCCGAGATGTCCGGGGTCATCGTCACGAATATACGCCATCGCCTGGCCATCGACTCTGCCGCAGCCACGCTCGGCCGCGCTGCCTCGATGCTCGGTGAGGGGCAGCCGCTCGAGATCGTCGCGGTCGAGGTAAGGGACTGCCTCGACCGGCTCGGCGAGATCGTCGGCGCGGTAACTACCGAAGACATCTTAAACAGGATATTCAGCGAGTTCTGTATCGGGAAATAATCCTCACTTATTGAGGCATTAATATATCCAGCAGCCTGTCGAGCTCCTCGAGGGAATAATACTCTATCTCTATTTTCCCCCTTTTCCCTTTATGCTGAATGCGGACCTTTGTCCCGAGGCTCCGTATAAGCTTCTCCTGAAGGGACTCTATCTGTGGGTCTTTTCTGTGGTGGGATGTCCTCCTCTTGCCTTCGCTGCCCCATTTTTTCGCGAGATTCTCAGCCTCCCTGACGCTTAGCCCCTTATGGATAATTCTCCTTGCGGCTTCGAGCTGGTTTGCCTTTCCTTCAATAGAAAGGATTGCTCTGGCATGCCCCATGCTTACAGCTCCGTCGTTGATAAAGGTTTTTATCTCGTCGGGTAACTTCAGGAGCCTCAGGTAATTCGCAACCGTCGCCCTGTCTTTCCCCACCCGGGAGGAAAGCTCCTCCTGAGTGAGATCGAACTCCTTCATCAAGCGATAAAAGGCCTCGGCTGTCTCGACCGGATTGAGGTCCTCCCTTTGGATATTCTCTATAAGCGCGATCTCGAGGGAGTCTTTTGAGGCCACATCCCTGACCATGGCAGGGATCTTCTTGAGGCCCGCTAAGGACGCGGCCCTCCATCTTCTTTCACCGGCGATGACCCTGAAAGTCCCGTCTCCCGTCCTCGAGACGATTATGGGCTGAAGCACCCCTTTTTCCTTTATCGATGCGGCAAGATCGTGCAACGTATTGTCCTTGAAGACCTTTCTCGGCTGCTGGTCTCCGGGTATTATTCGGGTGACGTCGATATTGATTATCTCCTGTGCCTTTTCGGGGAGGAGGGATTCAAGTCCTTTACCTAACACCGTTTTCATTCAGGATCTCCTTTGCGAGGGAAAGATAGCTCTGTGCACCGGCAGAGCGGACATCATAGAGGATTATAGGTTTGCCGTGACTCGGCGCCTCTGCAAGCGTGACATTTCTGGGTATCACGGTACCGAAGACCTTCTCCCCAAAATGCTTTCTCACCTCCTGGGCCACCTGGTGCGAAAGACTCGTTCTTGAGTCGAACATCGTTAGGAGGATGCCCTTTATTTCGAGTGAAGGATTAAAGGAGTTCCTGACGAGCTGCAGTGTTCTCGTAAGAAGGCTCAGGCCTTCCAGGGCATAATATTCGCACTGTACGGGCACTATGACGGAGTCGGCCGCCACAAGGGCATTGAGAGAGAGAAGCCCCAGAGATGGGGGACAGTCGATGAATATGTATTTGTACTCTTTCTTTATCCCTGCCACGATCCCTGAAAGAATGCCCTCCCTGCCCTCTTTTCCAACCAGTTCGACCTCGACACCGAGAAGGTCAACCGTGGAGGGAAGGATGTCCAGGTGCTGGATGAGGCTCGGTACGATCGCCTCCTCGGCAAGGCATCTGCCCGCGTACAAATCATAAAGGCTCCTGTGGAGCTCCTGGCGGTCTATGCCGAGGCCGCTGGTGGAGTTTCCCTGAGGGTCTGTGTCGATGAGGAGGATATCCTTCTCGGCAAGTGCAAGGGATGCACCGAGGTTGATGGCGGTGGTTGATTTGCCTACGCCTCCTTTTTGGTTGACAATCGCGATAATGCTCGCCATTTTCGTAATTTTAGCAGAGGTGAACATTACAGGGCAAGGCTGCACAAAAGAAGAGGGCTAAGCGGATGATGCCACAGTCCCGGGACTAAAAGCAGGCAGCTTCAGGCCGTGTGCCGGTGTATTTATGTTCCACGTGGAACAATTTCTTCAGTTGTTTCCGTAGGGACCGCTATGGGGGCAGGAAGAACCGTTAGCGGCTACAGGACACTGGATGCCGGAGAGGGAAGAAAGGGGGAAGTGACATATCCAGAGAACGAGGTCGGGCCTTTTATCCATAGGAATCCCTTTACTGATCCTCTCGACTATCCTCTTTTCAAGGTGAAAGCAGAATGCCTCTTCAGCCAGAAACTCAACGCTCATCACGTTAATAGTTTAACAGAGCAGGGAAGACCAAGACAAGGGAGAAACCATGTCATCACCGGCAGGGAACGAGGATAGGAATTTCCCCGGATTATGCCATAATCCGGTTGGCTTGCCCTTAGAGATCCGCGCTCCGTGGTCCCCTATGTTCCGCGTGGAACCCACACACCCGGGCGCCGGGCTATTTGTTTATCACCCTCATCATCTTCGCATCGTCGGAGGTCTTGAAGATGCATGTCGAGCTTCTCCCGGCTGATGTGGTTCCATACATGTAATCGATATTGATTCCGGCATCCGCGATCATTCTCGCCACCTTCTGCAGCTCACCGACCTTGTTCGGCATTTCGACCATGACGACATCCTCTTCCTCGATTCCCACTCTCAGAAAAGCAAGGGCCTTCTTCGCCTTTGCAGTGCCGTCTGTGGTGAACATAAAATAAGCGTTTTTTGCCATCTCGTATGCGCAGATGGCGGTGATGTTCACCTTCGCACCCGAGACCGCGCCCGTGACATCGGAAAGCAGTCCGGCCCTTGTCGGAAGCGTGAAACTAAGCTGTTTTATCTTCCTGGCCTTTGGCATGTCCAGCACCTCCTGCTCATGTATGTATTTTTCATTGTAGCCCCCCTCGGGGGAAAGTCAAGGAATACCCCCCCCTAGGTCTGCGACAAGAGAGCTGGTTATTTAAGCCCGATTGGATAAAGAGGCCTGCCTTGCCTGCCGGCGGTCAGGGGCGCGGGGAGATTTATAAAAATGTTAAGATACTTATTATGTATGACGATTCGACTCTGCGCTTTGACTCTGAAAAGGGCTTCAGCGAGTCCTACTATATCATCTGCCCGGTATGCTGGAATTCGAGCATAAAGGTATTGCAGTGGGAGGACGGTACGATTGAAAACGGGGAATGCATAACCTGCAAGCGCACCGAGGAGTTGATGGATATCGAAGACCTGCTCAGGCCCTAACTCCGCCTGATTCAGGTTTTCCCTTTATACCCGGGACATCCTTCAAAGACTCTGCATCCAGCCTTTCTGAGGCGGCATTCGACATTGATACAGACGCGGTCTGTCTTCCCGGACGGGTCATGTGAAAGTTCCGGACGACGTTTTCTCTCTCCTCTCCGGTAGCCGGTCAGGCTGCTATGTGAAGGTCCTGACTGATCTTCTCTTGCACTTGCAGCGGAACCGTGGTGTTTGATTACTACGACGAAACGCTTTATCCTTGCCACCGGCAGGGTGAGCGGCAACACTTCAAGGTCGATGTCCCTTGTCTCCTTTATCTCTTCCGTAACCCTGGGCCCTTTGCTCAGGATAAGCAGCCCGCCTTTTCTGACGTGCGAAGATGCCTTCCTGTAGAAATCCCTTACCCGGAAGAGCGCCCTTGTCACCGCAATGTCAACTGTTAATGAGCCGATTTCCTCAATCCTTTTCTCTATAACCTCCGCTCCGTCCAAGCCGAGGGTCTTGATCATATAGAGCAGAAAGCTCGCCTTTTTTCTCGACGGCTCCAGGAGGTACATCGTAATATCGGGTCTTATTATCTTAATGGGAATCCCAGGGAATCCCGCACCGCTTCCAACGTCCATGACGCTTACATTTCCTCCGGGAATGGCCTTGAGGTAGAGGAGGGAATCGAGGAAATGTTTAACGATAATCTCCTCATCCGTTCTTAGTGAAGTGAGATTATACGCCTTGTTCCATTTCTTTAACTCGGTGAGATAGCTCATGAAGGCCCCGATCTGCCCAGGGCCGTAGTCTAAAGACAATTCATCCAGGCCTTTCTTCAAAAGTGATTCGGCTGCTGAAGGTAAAAGGCGCATTTATGCGTCTATCACCTTAGCCTTAAGCGCAGAGCGGGAAGGAGAAGGATTTTTGTACGACACCTCATAAGAAAAACCTGATGGAGGTCCTAAGAAGACAATATTTTTAAGCAGATGAAGGCATGCCATTTTAATATCATGTCGATTAGAAAAATTCTGAGGCTTTCTGTCTTGCGCGTTTATTACGCATTTCTTGTCTGCTCACGTTTCTGAGGGGCTGATCGCCTTTCTTCTGCCCTTCTCTATCGCCACCAGCAGCAGGGCAATAGCTGCCGGTGTCACGCCGGGTATCCTGCTTGCTTGGCCGATACTTGCAGGTCTCACTTCCTCAAGTTTCAGGACTATCTCCTTTGAAAGCCCGCTGATGGAAGTGTAGTCGATGTTTGAAGGTATCTTTCTTTCGTCCATCCTCTTGAGTTTTTCGGCAGCCTCCACCTGCCTCAGGATGTAACCGTTATATTTTATCCATATCTCGATCTCCCTGCGGAGTTCCTTCGGTATGGGTACTTCAGGAGGCGAGTACCTCTCAATAAACTCATAGGTGATTCCGGGTCTCTTCAGGAGCTGTTCAAGTGTGATATCCTCTTTGACAGGGGCTGTATTCAAGGCATTCAAGCCATTGTTTACCGCAGAGGGCTTGAGCCTCGTACTCCTGAGCCTCAAAGACTCCAGCTCCATCAGTTCCTTTTTCTCCTTGAATTTCCTGTACGAAGACTCATCCAGAAGACCGACGGCGTACCCCTTCTCCATCAGGCGTGAGTCGGCGTTGTCATGCCGCAGGAGAAGCCGGTACTCTGCCCTGGAAGTGAACATCCTGTAAGGCTCGCTTGTGCCCTTTGTAACGAGATCGTCGATGAGGACGCCAATGTATGCCTCATGTCTTGCGAGGATCAGGGGCTCCTTGCCCCGTAGCTTCATGACCGCATTGATGCCTGCCATAAGTCCCTGGGCAGCTGCCTCCTCGTACCCTGATGTTCCGTTGATCTGACCGGCAAGGAATAACCCTTGCACGCTCTTTGTTTCGAGGTTGTGTTTCAGCTGGGTGGGATAAACAAAGTCGTACTCGATAGCATATGCCGGCCGCATTATTTCAGCTTCTTCAAGGCCCGCAATCGTCCTCACGAGCCTCACCTGGACGTCATAGGGAAGGCTCGTGGATATCCCGTTTGCGTAATACTCCTTCGTATCGATACCTTCCGGTTCAAGAAATATCTGGTGCCTTTCCCGCCCGGGAAACCTCACCACCTTGTCTTCGATTGAGGGGCAGTACCTGGGGCCGACGGATTTTATCCTTCCGCTGTAAAGAGGCGAGCGGTCGAGATTTTTCTGTATCAGCCTGTGCGTTTCTTCGTTCGTGTAGGTGATATGGCAGGGGAGCTGCGGATTAGTGATCTGCCCTGTGCTGTGAGAAAAAGGCGTCGGCGGCTCGTCGCCGTGCTGTGGATCTGTTTTTGAGAAATCGATGGTGTGGGCATCAAGCCTCGGAGGGGTACCTGTCTTTAGCCTGCCAAGTTTGAGCCCGAGTTCAGCCAGCGATTCCGAGAGGCCCACGGACGGAAACTCTCCGGCTCTTCCAGATGGGAAATTCTCAAGACCGATATGTATAAGCCCCTTGAGGAAGGTGCCTGTCGTCACAATAACAGCCCTCGCCCCATAAAAGACACCCAGCGAAGTGACAACGCCTCTTGCCCTCCCATCTTCCACCACGACCTTTTCGATGAGCGCCTGCTTGATAGAAAGGTTCTTTTCGGATTCCAAGGCTCTCCTCATTGAAAGCCTGTAAAGCATCCTGTCTGTCTGTGCCCTAAGGGACCATACCGCAGGGCCTTTGGACCTATTGAGCATTCTGAACTG
>CAYYWY010000004.1:7152-50780 GCA_964475485.1 uncultured Nitrospiraceae bacterium
CGGCCTTGTCTGTGTTCTTTGCCATCTCCCCGCCAAGCGCGTCGATCTCCCGGACCAGGTGACCTTTTGCAGGGCCTCCGACTGCCGGGTTGCACGACATCTGCGCGATGGTATCAAGGTTTATGGTGAATATGCACGCGGACATCCCCATCCTTGCGGCTGCCAGTGCCGCCTCGCATCCGGCGTGACCGGCCCCTATAACGAGTATGTCGTATTCAGAATCCCTGATCATGAATTCCCCGGAACTCCCATGTTTGATAATTTATGATAAGCCCTGCAGGCAAGGCATACGGCTCAATCCTGCAAGCGAAGCACCGGCAAAAGGGTCCTCCCGCAGCCGGACTGAAGGGCTTTCAGGTCCTTCTCTTCCTCAAGAGACAGACAGCATATGCCGCCATTCCTTCTTCTCGACCTACGAACCCCATGCCCTCGTTTGTCTTGGCCTTTATATTGATTATGCCGGGAGGTATCTCCGCTCTGGAGAGAGCCTCTTTCATAGATTCCGCAAAGGGTGCGATCTTCGGTCTTTCGGCAATCACCACACAGTCCAACCACGCAGCTTCATACCCGCTGGCGCCAGCAAGCTCAACTATGTACCTGAGCATTTCGATGCTGGAGGTGTCCTTCCATCTAGGATCTGTGTCGGGGAAGTGCTTTCCGATGTCACCGATTCCGAGGGCGCCGATAACGGCATCCGTGATGGCATGGCAGAGCACGTCGCCGTCTGAGTGCCCGAGGAGGCCCTTCGGAAAAGGGATTTCAACGCCGCCGAGGATCAGCTTTCTTCCCGCTACGAGCCTGTGCGAATCATAGCCTACGCCGATTCTCATCCCCCGGCCTTTACTCTTTCTTTCAGCAACACCTCTGCAACGGAAATATCCTCCGGCGTCGTGATCTTTATGTTGGAGTACGAGCCCATGAGAACCTTCACCTTCCCTCCGTTCCGCTCGAGCAATGCAGAATCGTCAGTGGAGTAGAACTTCTCTTCCATAGCCCTTCGGTACGCATTCATGATGGAGCCATAGAGGAAAACCTGAGGCGTCTGGACAGCCCATATCATTTCACGCCTCAGGGTTTTCTTCACTATTTCGTCCTGAACTTCCTTTATCGTGTCTTTCACGGGCACCCCAACCACCACACCGTCAAAACCCGGGATACCGCGAAGGGCGCTCCTCACGATGCTGTCCTCGATAAGGGGCCTTGCTCCATCATGGATGAGTACAATGTCCGTCTTCTCTTTCAGGAGCCTGAGCCCGCTGTACACCGAATCCTGCCGTTCCCTGCCTCCGGGGGCAATCCTCTTGACCTTCGAGAGTTCATACCGTTCGAAAATCTCTACCCCCTTCTCCATATCCTCCTCCTTCAGAACCGGTATGACCTCTTTGATCTCCTTCAGTCTGTTGAGAACCTCAAGGGACCAGACAATCAGGGGCTTTCCAAGGAGTTGGTGGAATGGTTTGTTTGAACCGGGACCAAACCTCCTTCCGAGGCCGGCAGCCGGCACAATGGCAATAACATCTTCTTTCATAACGGCACGCTACGCCTACCTCACTGCCTTGAATTCCTCTCTCTCGTATTCTTCCTTCGGTTTGGAGAATATCATCCTGCCTGCAGTCGTCTGGAGAACGCTCGTAACAGCTACCTCGGCGTTCTTCCCTATAAGCTTTCTGCCGTTTTCGACTACGACCATAGTGCCGTCATCGAGGTAGGCAATGCCCTGGTTGTACTCCTTGCCTTCCTTGATTACAAATACCCTCAGCGCTTCGCCAGGCAGAACAACCGGCTTCAGGGCATTGGCAAGTTCATTTATGTTCAGTACAGTCACGCCCTGTAGTTCGGCAACCTTGTTCAGATTGAAGTCGTTGGTGATTACCTTTGCGTCATGAACCCTGGCCAGGGCTACGAGCTTTGAATCCACTTCCTTTATCTTGGGGAAGTCCTCATCCGTTATCCTCACAGTGATATGCGCCATCTTCTGTATCCTGTGGAGGATGTCGAGTCCGCGCCTGCCCCTCGCCCTCTTCAGAGGATCTGGAGAATCGGCAATGTGCTGGAGTTCCTGCAGAATGAACTGGGGCACCAGAAAAACGCCGTCAAGGAAACCCGCGTCGCAGACATCAGCAATCCTGCCGTCGATAATCACGCTCGTATCGAGTATCTTCAGATGCTCATCCGTATCCTGGCCTCTGAAAATCCTTACGAGACCCGGCAATGTGAGTCCCTCGCCCTTCTTTAATCCCAGAAGGAGGCCGCTGTACCCAAGCAATGCGTTAAGCACAAACGAGGCTATTGTTATGTCGGGAACAATTCTCCTCAACGGCAAGAGGAGCAGGTTTGCGAAGATAATTCCCGTGATAAGGCCTGCGAGCCCGCCGACGACCCTTCCCATAGAGACGTTCCTAAACAGTCTTTCGAAAAGGAAAGCAACCACCCCGCAGAGCAGGCCAAGGACTACTCCCTCAATAAATGCGTTATACCTTAACCCCAGAAAATATCCCGACACTACAAAAACGAGGAAAACCGCTATTCTTAGAATCGCCACCATCGAATCACCTCCTTTCCTTAATCAGCCATGAGCAAAAAAGAATTTGAAAGCTCAATAATGACTTGTCACTTGTTGCTTGTGACTGCATTTACGACCCTTTTATCGTTATATAGAACTTTCTCCCCGCCCTGTTCACAAAAAGAAGGGTGGTTTCGCCTGGTTCAATGGAAGAGGCAATCCTGTTAAAATCCCCAAGCCCGCCCACTCTTTTTCTGTCGATCTCCTGAATCACATCGCCCTTCTTCAGGCCCCCTTCCTCGGCTGCCGATCCCGGCTCGACCCTCACCACCGCAACACCTTTTTCATTTGGACCGAGACCAAGCTGCCGGGCAATCTCCTTCGTGAGATCCATCACCGTGATCCCGGAGAATACGTTTCTCCGTATATCCTCTGGAGAGGGCTCCGAAGGAGCTCCCGCTATTTCTTTCGGAAGTTCAGCGATCACAACGGTCAGTTCATGTTCCTTGCCGTTCCTGAGTATCTTAACCGTCGCCTGAGATCCCACCTTGCTCTGGGCGACCATATTCCGGAGACCCCCGACACTCTTTATCTCTTTGCCGTTAAATTCGAGAACCACATCGCCCCTGAGAATGCCAGCCTTCTCGGCGGGGCTGCCCTTCGACACATCACCTACCAGAGCGCCCCTGGAATCCTTAAGACCGAATTTCTGCGAAAGCTCGGGGGTAATGTCCTGAATTGTCACTCCAAGCCATCCCCTGACTATCTTGCCCTGTTTCATAAGTTGATCCATCACGAGACGGGCCATGTTGCTCGGAACGGCAAAACCAATCCCCTGGTATCCGCCGCTTCTCGAAAAAATGGCCGTGTTGATACCTATGAGTTCCCCCTTGACGTTCACGAGCGGACCTCCCGAGTTGCCCGGGTTTATAGCCGCGTCAGTCTGGATAAAGTCCTCATAGTCCGCGATGCCCACGTTTGCCCTTCCCACTGCACTGATAATTCCCATGGTTACGGTGTGGCTAAGGCCAAAGGGATTTCCGATTGCAAGGACAAACTCCCCGACCTGCAGACGATCGGAATCGCCAAGGGGGATAGTGGGGAGTTTCTCGGCGGATATCTTCACAACAGCTATGTCCGTCTTGGGGTCCGCTCCCACCACCTTTCCCCTGAAACTCCTCTTGTCATAAAGGGTCACCCTTATCTCATCGGCCTTTTCCACGACGTGGTTGTTGGTGATGATATAGCCGTCGCCGGATACGATAACACCTGAACCGAGACTCTGCTCCTTCCATTTCCTTGGAAGGCCGAAGTCATGGAAGGGCCTGAAAAGATCAAAAAAGGGGTCTTCGGAAAAAGGCAAGGTATCCCTGCTGATAACCTTTGTGGTGGATATATTCACAACAGACGGGGATACGGAGTTCACAATCTCGGAAAAGGCCCTGCTTGTCTCAAGCATCTGAGCCGGCACCCTCGGGGCAAAAGACTGCCTGAAAGACGGCGGAGCGACCATTTTGCTCATGACATAATAGGAAATCCCTCCCAGAAGGAACCCTGTCAGGAGAATCGCGGCACCGATGAAAACCCTCTTCTTCATCGATTAATTATACTAATCAATTTATAAGCTTGTAAAGAATCTTGACCAAAGAACATTTCTTGATATATGCTAAAAAACCGTAAGGCGTGACGAGGGAAGGGGGAAAGTCATCCCAGTCGCATGACGCATCGCTTCTCACGCATTACTCTTTAAGGAGGTTTCATGCTTAAACGCTATCTGCTTGCTCCCGGACCGACTCCAGTGCCGTCAGAGGCCCTGCTGGCAATGGCGATGCCCGTTATACATCACCGGTCTCCTGATTTTCTTCCTGTGCTGGATGCCGCAAAGAAAGGCCTTCAGTGGCTTTATCAGACAAAGAACGATGTGCTCATCCTCAGTTCTTCGGGAACGGGAGGCATGGTGGGCTCCGTAAACAACTTCTTCAGTCCGGGAGACAAGGCGCTCGTCATAAATGCGGGAAATTTCGGCGAACGCTGGACAAAGATCTGCACCGCCTATGGTCTTTCTGTGAATGAGATAAAACGCGATTGGGGATATTCCGTAAGACCTGAGGATGTGGAGGCGGCTCTGAAGAAGGAGCCCTCCATCAAGGGTGTTTTCGTACAGGCCTCGGAGACATCGACAGGGGTCTATCACGATATAGAGGCCATTTCTTCGATTGTCAGAAAACACGACGGCGCGATCCTCGTTGTGGATGCCATCTCGGCCCTTGTGGCCCATGACCTCAGAATGGACGAATGGGGCATTGACGTATTGATTGGAGGCTCCCAGAAGGGTCTCATGTTGCCCCCGGGCCTTGCCTTTGTAGGAGTGAGCGATAAAGCGTGGAAGTTCTCGGAAAGTGCAAGATGTCCGAGGTTCTATTTCAACTTCAGAAAAGAAAGGGAATCTCTTGCAAAAAACCAGACGAATTTTACATCTCCGGTCACACTTATCATAGGGTTGAATGAATGCCTGAAGCTTCTTCAAAAAGAAGGGCTGGAGAATGCCTTTGAACGCCACAGGAGACTTGCTCATGCCACAAGGGAAGCGGTAAGGGCGATAGGCCTGGAACTCTTTTCGAAGGAGTCTCCGAGCAATGCGGTTACTGCAATACAGGCCCCCAATGGTATTGACGGCCAGGAGATATACAAGAACCTCAGGGTGAAGTATGGAATCACGGCTGCGGGAGGCCAGGGACAGGCCAAAGGAAAGATATTCAGGATTGCACATCTTGGGTATGCGGACACGTTCGATATCATCACTGCAATCGCCGGGGTCGAGATGGTACTTAAGTCCATGGGGCACCCCGTGGTACTCGGTTCAGGGGTTGCAGCCGCCGAAGAACTCTTGATGGGATGACCGGAGGTTTCGATGAAAGTTCTCATTAGCGACAGCTTGTCCCCCCGGGGAATTGAGATACTGAAAAGAGCGGGCCTTGAGGTGGATATAAGGACCGGGATGAGTCCCGAGGAACTGAAGGCCTGCATAGGCGAGTACGACGGCCTCATCATCAGAAGCGCAACAAAGGTCACCGCGGATGTGGTGGAGGCGGCCGCCAGCCTGAGGGTAATCGGGAGGGCCGGCTCGGGACTCGATAATGTTGATAAGGTTGCTGCCACAAAAAAGGGTATCGTGGTGATGAACACCCCAGGTGGAAACACGATCACAACGGCAGAGCATACGATCGCCCTGATGTTCGCCCTCGCAAGACAGATCCCCCAGGCTACCTCCTCCATGAAGGAGGGCAAGTGGGAAAAGAAGCGTTTCATGGGGGTGGAGCTGTACAATAAGACCCTCGGGATAATAGGACTCGGAAACATAGGGAAGGAAGTGGCAAGAAGGGCACTGGGTTTGCAGATGAATGTGATTGCATATGACCCCTATCTCAGCGAGGAGAACGCAAAGGCGATGGGGATCGAAAAGGTGGAACTGCAGGCCCTTTTCAGTCTTTCCGATTTCATCACCATCCATACGCCCATTACGGCAGAGACAAGGAACCTCATCAATAAGAAGACGATCTCGGGCATGAAGGATGCGGTGAGGATCATAAACTGTGCGCGAGGCGGCATAGTGAATGAAGCGGACCTATACGAAGCCCTCAAGAGCGGAAAGGTTGCAGGGGCGGCTCTGGATGTCTTTGAAAAAGAACCCCCGGGTGACAACCCGCTCTTTACTCTCGACAATCTCATCTGTACCCCTCACCTTGGAGCCTCGACCGAAGAGGCCCAGGAAAACGTTGCCGTCGCCATCGCCGAACAGGTCGCAGACTACCTCTTAAACGGGATCATCCGGAATGCGGTGAATTTCCCCTCGGTGCCGGCCGAACAGGTATCGAGACTGCAGCCATACCTGACCCTTGCCGAAAAGCTGGGAAGCTTCGCAGCGCAGGTATTCGAAGGTGCGGTCACAAAGATGACAGTCGAGTACAGGGGAGAGGCATCTGAACTGAATACTGCTCCGGTTACTATCGCCCTTCTAAAGGGACTGCTTACCCCCATTCTTGAAGAGACGGTCAACTTTGTGAATGCGCCTATCATCGCCAGGGAACGCGGGATAGAAGTGGTGGAGACGAAGAGCGCGGATGCGGGAGACTACCACAGCACAGTGGTGCTAAGGCTGAAGGCGGACGGACGGGAGAATCTCCTCGAAGGAACCTTCTTGAGCAGGAAGGACCCGAGGATAGTGAGGATAAACAAGTTCCCTGTGGAGATCTTCCCTGAGGGAAGCATGCTCTTCATGTACAACAATGACAAGCCGGGTGTCATCGGAAATATCGGATCATTTCTCGGCGGTTGCGGCATAAATATATCGCGCATGCATTTCGGGAGGGAGACCGCAGGGGGAATGGCCATATCCGTTGTGAGCATCGACACGCCCGTCACTCAGGCGCAGCTGGAAGAGATAAGGAAGATACCTAACATACTTTCTGCCAGGATAGTCACTCTTTAAGACAGCTATGCGTTACAATCGATCTTCGTGGGGAGTTCAAGAATGTCGGCCGTAGTGATAGTCGGAGCCCAGTGGGGGGATGAAGGCAAGGGGAAGATCGTCGATGTCCTCACCGAAAAAGCTGACGCGGTCGCCAGGTATCAGGGCGGCCATAACGCAGGCCATACGGTGGTGATCAACGATGAGAAGTACGTGCTCCATCTAATCCCCTCAGGGATCCTCCACAAAGGCAAGCTCTGCATCATAGGAAACGGCGTTGTTATCGAACCCGCCGCGCTCATAGAAGAGATAGAAGGCCTGAAGCAACGGGGGGTGGACGTGGACAGGAATCTTCTCATCAGCAAACACGCCCATCTCATCATGCCGTACCATATCGCCATGGACAACGTTCACGAACAGCAGAGGGGATCCAGGAAGATAGGCACGACGGGAAGGGGCATCGGTCCGACGTATGTGGACAAGATGGCGCGGAGGGGGATACGCATTGCGGACCTCTATTATCCTGCCGTTTTTAGGGAGAAGCTTGAGGCAAACCTCGACGAGATAAACTATCTTCTCGAGAAGCGTTACGAGACAAAGGGGTTTACGGTTAAAGAGGTCTTCGAGCAATATATGAAGCACGCGGAAAAGCTCTCGCGCTATGTTGCGGACACCGACATCGCCATCAACGATCTCATCGCGAACAACAAGAAGGTACTCTTTGAAGGGGCGCAGGGGACTCTCCTTGACGTAGACCACGGAACATACCCCTTTGTGACGTCTTCCAGTGCAATCGCGGGGGGGGCCTGCACAGGTCTGGGAGTCGGGCCCACAAAGATATCAAGGGTCCTAGGGGTGGTGAAGGCCTATACGACAAGGGTCGGAGGAGGACCTTTTCCAACTGAGATGACTAACGCCGTGGGGGAGTCGCTGAGACAGAAAGGCGGAGAGTATGGCGCTACTACGGGGAGGCCGAGGAGGTGCGGATGGCTCGATTTTGTCGGACTTCGGCATGCCGTGAGGGTCAACGGTCTGACGGGGATTGCCATAACGAAGCTCGATATCCTCGATGACCTTGATACCATTATGGTATGCGTTGCCTATAGATACGGCGGTGCACTGCACCGCGATTTTCCCAAGGAGTTCTCCCTGCTTGAGGAGGCCGAGCCGGTGTATGAAGAGATGAAGGGGTGGAAGACGAGCACTGTCGGTATAAGGGAATTCCCCGGCCTTCCGCCGAACGCGCAGCTGTACATAAGGAAGATAGAGGATTCGCTCGGGATCAAGGTCGACATGATCTCGACAGGTCAGCGCAGGGACGAACTTGTTATGTTAAAGGAGCAGTTCTGATGCGAAGAAGACTCTGCCAGAGGTTTACGAAGAGACTCGAGGTGACTTTCTCATCCGGGACATTGAAGTACAGGGGCATCTCCAGCGACTTGTCTGCTGGAGGGCTTTTCATAAGGACGCAGAACGGATTTGCTCCCGGCAACCTCGTCGACATCGAGATATATCTGCCGGAAAATAAAGTAGGGCGTCTAAAGGGTATCGTCAGGAGAACGGTAAAGAGCCCGATGAACCTTGTGAAGAACGGCATGGGCATAGAGTTGGTCGAGAGGGACCCCTATTATCTCGATTTTCTTAGAAACTTTGATGTCGGCGGCAGACCCGAAGAGGATACGGCATCCCGGCCTTCCGCGAAAGTAGTTGAGGATCAGGAAGCAGAAAAGACGCACGAAAGTCGGGGAGGGGAAGCCGGAAAAGAGAAGCCCGGAGCCTTTACTGAACCGTCCCATGAATCCGTGATAATAATCTGTCAGAGCTGTAAGGTTAAGAACAAGGTCCCGAGGGAAAGGCTCTGGCTTGGGCCGAAGTGCGGAAGATGTGGCACGGTGCTCGACACAAGGGTCTCCGGTTAGCATCTTCTCTCCTTTCCGCACTGTACCCGTCAATATGTCCTATTTGCAGCAGCCCTTCCGATGCCTTTCGCTATGCTCCCATCTGCTCGGGCTGCTGGGGAACGATCACGAGATACTCCGGTCCCTCATGTGATATCTGCGCCGTACCTCTCCTATCGGAGCATTCCCGCCGCTGCGGTGAGTGCCTTCGAAAGGCTCCTCCGTTTTCGACCGTCCTGAACTATGGAATCTACTCGGGTGCCTTGTCCGAGGCGATCCACCTTCTCAAGTTCCGCGGGATAAGGAGGCTTGCAGGTCCTCTTGGTGCATTGCTAACAGAACTTGCCCTTCCGGACATTGACGCCGTCGTCCCCGTGCCAGTGACCGCGAAAACATTGAGGGAGAGGGGGTTCAACCAGGCGCTCCTCCTTTCGAGGGCACTTTCGAAGCGCTTGGGGCTTCCAATCCTCATGGACATCCTCTATAAGAAGAAGGAGACCCCTCCACAGATAGGCCTCGGGGCAAAAGAACGTCTTGCAAACCTGAGGGATGCCTTTGAGGTCAGGAAAAGACTGAAGGGGCTGCGATTGCTGCTTCTGGATGATGTGATGACGACCGGCGCAACCGTGCGGGAGTGCTCAAGGATGCTCCTAAAGGCAGGAGCAAGCGAGGTGGTTGTGGTAACCCTTGCCCGTTCACCCCTGACATAGGCCAGCCCGTTTAGTGCTATAATGAGAAAAACAGGATCGAGCGGGAGGCACGATGTTGATACCCATCCTCACTGCCGTACACGTAGCTATTGTCGTTCTGTGGATCGGCGGGGTAAGCTTTGTAACCATAGTAATATTTCCGATGCTCCTCGAGACGGGTGATTCCCTCGAAAAGGTCCTGATGTTCCAGAGAGTCGAAAGCGTATTCGCCAGACAGGCGAGATATTATGCGTGGGTAGCCGGGATTACCGGTTTCCTTCTCCTTTACATGAAGGGCCTCCACTCGCTCTTATTTACGAAAGATACCATAGGCATCTCCATTATGGTCATTGCCTGGGCCTTTTACACATTCGTCCTTACGTTCGAGAAAAGGATATTCAAGATTATCTTTGGCGACCCCAACAAATATGACCCCGCAAAGATATTCGTTCTGCTTTCCAGGTTTCACTGGATAATCCTTGGTGTGAGCTTTGCCGCAATCCTCTTCGGTGTATGGGCAGGCCACGGAGGAACCTTTTGATAAAGGCATTCCTGCTTGCGCCGGCTCTTGCGCTGTTCTCACTAAGCGCCCTTTCGTATGCTGAGGAGCAGGAGCGGAGTTTGATCCGTCAGGAAATGGTTGCCCTTGATAGAGCTCTTAAGGTTACAGTCGATGCCATTGTGCTAAACGAACTCGAAAAGATTCCCCCTGCCTTTGAAGAGGTTCACAGGATAAGGCACAAGATGGAGGAAACGCTTCATAGGGGCAAGGAGATAGTTCTTCCCAGGAACCAGAAGAGGTTTAAGGAGTTCGTCAGGATGGACAATAAGTTCCACCATGACATCGAACTCCTCTTAAAGGCTGCGAAGAAGAACAGTATGGTAACTGTCCGGAGACAGACGCACCGTCTTATAGATGCGTGCGTCAGGTGCCATGCCGTTTTCAGAAGATAGCGCGCTGAATGCTGTATGAGGCTCTTTCTTCTCGCCTTTTTCCTGATCTACGGAGGCATTCATCTCTATGCATTCCTGAAGGCAAGGGCTGCCCTTGCCTTTGGTGCCTCAACAGGTGTTTTTCTTACGCTCTTCATGCTTACTATGATTCTCGCCCCGGTAATTGTGCGCTATTCCGAAAGGTTCGGGCTTGAACTCTTTGCCAGGCTGACGGCTCACATCGGCTTTTTCTGGGGTGGAATTCTCTTCCTGTTCTTCTCCGCCTCTCTCCTCATGGACCTTTACAGGCTTATCGTTTCAGCGGGAGGGCTCATAGTTCAAAGGGACTTCTCCGGGATAACGCCTTCAGCCCGGCTATCTTTTCTTGCCCCTCTCTTCCTCTCCCTCTGCATAGCGGTATACGGGTATTTTGAGGCGCGGAACATCCGCACCGAGGCCGTAAGCATCAAGACCCCCAGGATCCCCGGTGAAATCGCCAGATTGAGGATAGTGCAGATATCCGATGTCCATCTGGGGCTGATAGTGAGGAAGGAACGGCTGAAGTTGATCCTCGACAAAGTAAGATTGGCAAACCCAGACATACTTGTCTCGACCGGTGACCTTGTTGACGGACAGATCAACAGACTCGAAGGGCTCGCCGAACTCCTTCAGGAGATTAATCCGCGATACGGGAAATTTGCGATAACCGGCAACCATGAGTTCTATGCAGGGCTCCGGCAAGCGTTGGCCTTTACGGAAAGGGCGGGGTTTACACTGCTGAGGGGAGAAGGGATGACCGTTGCCGGACTTATCAACATCGCTGGTGTGGATGACCCTGCCGGCAGATACTACGGCCTTATGAAGGACATCTCTGAAAGGGAGCTGCTTTCAAGGCTTCCCCGAGATAAATTCACCCTTTTTCTCAAGCACAGGCCAACCATTCACAAAGATGCTCTGGGTCTTTTCGACCTTCAGCTGTCAGGACATGCGCATAAGGGACAGATATTCCCTTTCAGTCTCATAACGAGGATATATTATCGCCATACTGCTGATGCGGGGCGGCTGAAGCTTATGGATAATTTTTACCTCTATGTAAGCAGGGGTTCAGGAACATGGGGACCGCCTATCCGCTTTTTGGCCCCGCCCGAGGTGACGGTGGTCGATCTAATCCACGGGGAATAAAGGATAAGTTACAAAGGCGGTTGGGTCTCCGGCTCGAAAGGCAAGACCTGGGTTATGTGCAGGTCTGCAAAAGCGGACCTCTGACAATACATGGAAACAGAGTGTTCTTAGGTGTACAGGGCCTGTTTTAGTCAGTAGGGGCTATTGTCTTGCCGTGAGACGGATACCCTACCGCCACCCGACCGAAAGAGACTTACCTTTCATTTCAGATGTACGCTCTTTACCCCTGAAGGTTTCCATGAAGGCGAAATAACGCCTGCCTCTCTAATCTGTGTGACATAAGAACCCCATGCGAGCTTGAACTCTCCGTACCGGTCGTTCACGTAATCCATCGCCTGCAGAACCGCCTTCCTTTTCCTCTCTTTCTCGATCAGGGGTATCTGGCAAGGGTCGTTGATGAGGGTGGAGAGGCTTATGCCTAAGAGCCTTACCTTGTCCCTAAGCCGGATTCTTTCAAGAAATGTTATCACGCCCTCATAAATGACATGAGTATCATTGGTAAATTTCGGGAGGGTTCTCTGAATTGAGAAGGTCTCAAAGTCGGCATAGCGGATGACGAGAGATACCGTTTTCCCTATGTACCGGTGCTTCCTTGCCCTTCTCCCGACCATTTCGCTGAGCTTCAGCAGATATGCCTCTATTTCCCTCCTTTCCCAGATATCCTTCCGGAGCGTCATGCTGTGGCCTATGGATCTGGCATCCTCCTGCTTTGTCTGGACAGGCCTTTTGCAGATTCCCTTCCCCATCTCCTTCAGGGTTTCGCCGTATATGCCGAATTTATAACGGAGCAGGCTCGGAGGTGTCCTGCCCAGTTCTCCGCAGGTCCTTATTCCCAGGGCGGCAAGTCTCTCCGCGATCTTCGCCCCTATGCCCCAGAGTTCCTTTGCCGGCAGGTCTTCCATGAGCCCCTCCACATCATCAGGTTTTATCCATCTCAGTCCATCCGGTTTTGCAATATCGCTCGCGAGTTTTGCAAGAAGTATATTGGGCGCTATGCCTACGGTGCAGTTGATCCCGAAGGCTTCTTTGACGGATCTCTTTATCGATCGCCCTATCTCTTCCGGCCCCCCGAAGAGGTGGTGTGTGGTGGTAACGTCGAGGAACGCTTCATCAACGGAATATATCTCTACATCCGGAGTGAAGCGGTTATATATCTCTTCAAGGCCCCGGCACGTGTGAGTGTATCGCGCATTATTAGCTACTACAAGAATAAGGTGGGGGCAGGCCTTCTTCGCCTCGCGGATGTTCATTCCCGTCTTGACACCGAATCTTCTTGCCTCGTATGAGGCGGTCGTGATGACAGTCCTTGCACCAGAGCCGATGACCCCTATGGCTTTGCCCCTGAGGCGCGGGTTCGCCTTCTGCTCCACAGAAGCAAAAAAGGCGTCCATATCGATACACATGATGATACGTGACATGGAGGATTCAAAAGATGATTTCTTACCTTAGAACCCTTCTTTCTTCAGCAAACGCATAGTCTCTTCATATATAGATTCACGCGGACCTATGGCTACAATCTCAATCACTCCGCCAGCTATTTTGTAGACGATTCGAAAGCGGCTGACCCGGAAACTCCTGAGTCCTGAGAATTCGTCTTTCAGCGTTTTTCCCGAATCCGGATCCGATATGATCATTTTCAGAGAGGCCTTAATCTTTTTTTTGAGATTAGGATGCATCTTCCTCACAACAACTGCTATGTCATCGGGAACTCTGAGCCTGTATCCTCTCTTTTGCATTTCCCAAAAATTACCTGAAGAGTTCCTCGAGGGTATATAGCCGCGCCTTCCCGCCCTTCAGCACCTTTAATCCTTTTCTGATTTCCTCCATGAGAGGGCGGTCGGAACGTATCGCCACAGTCTCTTTCCATCCCTCGAACTTTTCGGGGCTGATCAGAACTGCTGCAGGAGAACCGTTTTTTGTAATCATGACCTCTTCATCTGTAGCGCTGACAATTTCCACCAGCCAGCTCAACTTCATCTTTGCATCTGATAACGACAGGGTTTTCATATTGACCTCCTTTATGGTTGACCATAATTAAGACTATAATAACAGGGTTATTTTTCACAAGCAAGTGATCACACCTCGAGTTTCTCGAGCCTCCAGAGAAGCGATCCTGTGTCGAAGGTCAATTCGTACAACGAATTTCCGTCGGTTACCGAGAAATGGTATATCTCTGCTTGCCCTTCCCTTACCTTCCATAGATAGGTGATCTCCTTCACCTCGAACAGCCTCCCCGACCATCGGAATCTCAGGGGCTTGATCCTGCATGCCTGACTGAACGATGCAATGACGCTTATGTTTTCTCCAACATCCATCATATCTTCCTTATAACCCCTATCACCTTCCCGATTATCCGTACTTCCCCGGACTTGTACGTTTCAGGCTTCATGTCCCTGTTTTCGGGTTTAAGGGTTATCTCCTCTTTTTTCATATATATCCTCTTAACAGTGGATTCGTCACCTATGAGGACAACTCCTATCTCCCCGCTGTTGACAGTCTCCTGTGGTTTCACTATCGCATAGTCCCCGTCCCGTATACCTGCTTCCACCATACTGTCCCCTGTTATCCTCAATGCAAAGGCATCTCTTGCAGGGAAAAGGGATTTGTCGATAAGGAGGCGCGCCTCTATGTCTTCCACAGCGAGGATGGGTTTCCCTGCCCTTATCCTTCCGGCAACAGGCACCATGAACCCGCCCGCATGTCCTAAGTCTTTGATCTCTATCCCCCTTGACTTCAGCGGGTTGATCCGTATCAGCCCTTTCCTTTCAATAGCCTTCAAATGTCCCCTCGCGGCAGACCAGAGGAATCCGAAATACTCCCCGATCTCCCTCACAGTGGGAGGATACCCATGCCTCTCAATGAATCCGATCAGGAACTCGTATATCTTTTTCTGTTTTTCGGTCAATCCCCTCATATATACATTTGTATACTACTAAAAAAAATTTGTCAAGATGCAAGACGGAAAAGACCGCATTTCTCTCCGTCTTTCCAAAAATGCTTGAAGAATTATGGCTGCTGGCATAAAAAAGATGTGCCTTACCAGTCGCTGGTGGAGATTTTTGGGCTGTACGCATCGAAGAAGAACTTGATGCGTACACTAAGGCATAACATAGGGCAAAAGCAAATAGCTGATCCCTTCCGGGGGGAAGGCTACGATGGAAATATCTTGCCCGGGTTCAGGATATTCTTCGGGTCGAAGAGGTTCTTGATTCCCCTCATGAGATTTAGCTCATGAGGGCCTATCTCCATCCCGATAAAAGGCTTCTTCGTAATACCGACGCCATGCTCGCCGGAGATTGTACCGCCGAGGCCGAGGGTCAGTCTGAAGATCTCCCTCACGAGGGTCTCGGCCTTCTTGTTCTCCTCATCATTCGTCCTGTCCACCATGAGATTCACGTGAATGTTGCCGTCCCCTGCGTGGCCGAAATTCACTATCTTTATACCCGTTTCCTCTGAGAGTCTTCTCAGGCCTGTCAGCATCTGCGGTATCCTGTCCCTTGGCACCACAATATCCTCGCCCATCTTCTTCGGGCTGATATGGTAGAGGGCTGGGGAAACCCTTCGCCTGCATTCCCACAGCCTGTTCCTCGCCTCCTCATCCTCAGCCATCCTTACGTCAGCGCCTGAGTTCATGCATATGTCCGCAATCCTGCCGGCCTCTTTTCTGATCGCTTCCGGGTGGCCGTCAACCTCAATGAGGAGGACCGCCTCCACGTCGTCGGGAAGACCCAACGGCTGGAACTTCTCAACCGCCTTTATCGCCTCCCTGTCCATAAACTCCATGGTCCTCGGGATGATACGAGAGGCGATGATTTGGGAGACGGCTTTCCCGGATGCCTCAAGGTCGGGGTAAAGACAAAGGAGGGTGACCACATCCTCAGGCAGGGGTAGCAGCTTCAATCGTATTTTTGTAGCGACCGCAAGAGTTCCTTCGGAGCCAACAAGGAGCCTTACGAGGTCATAGCCGACTACCCCCTTATGAGTCCTTACACCTACAGTGATGAGGTCGCCGCTGGGTATGACGGCCTCTATCTCCATGACGTAGTCTCTCGTTACGCCATATTTTATTGCCCTCGGGCCCCCTGCGTTTTCAGCAACGTTACCGCCTATAGTGCAGAAATTCATGCTGGCAGGGTCCGGAGGATAGAAGAAACCAAGGTCTTCAACCTCTCTCTGGAGCCTGCCGTTAATGACCCCGGGCTCCACGAGCACGGTCATATTGCCCTTGTCGAGTTCGATAACCCTGCTCATCCTTTCCATGCTCAGGACGAGCGAACCTCTGAGAGGTACCGCACCACCGGTCATTCCCGTGCCCGCGCCCCTTGGGACCACGGGGATTCCGTTTTCACTTGCATATCTCATTATCCGGCAGACCTGATTGGTATCCTCAGGCCACAGGACAGCCGAAGGTAGCTCATCGATGCCGCATGCATCAAAGCCGTAGCAGAGAAGGTCTTCAGGCTCGACAGAGCCACGTATATGGGGGAATGCATCGAGGATGTTCATAATAATCGTAACACGTGGCACGTAACACACAACGCGCGATCCGTAATAAATTTAAGGATTGACGCACTGTTAGTCCAATAGCGCATCAAAGTATCTCGTTTCCGCGCCTGTCACGTCTCGCAGATCACTTGTTACGGCCTTTTACGACTCCACAAGCTGCATCGAGATCACCTTAGAAACGCCCGGCTCTTCCATTGTAACTCCATATATATAATTGGCAGCCTCCATGGTGACCCTGTTGTGCGTTACTACGATGAACTGAATCTTCTCGGAGAGCTCCCTGAGCATCTTCGCAAATCTCTCGATGTTGGATTCGTCAAGGGCCGCATCCACCTCGTCGAGGATGCAGAGGGGGGAAGGCTTTATCAGGAAGCTCGCAAAGAGAAGGGCAAGGGCGGTGAGGGCCTTTTCGCCGCCCGAAAGAAGGTTTATGTTCTGGAGTTTCTTTCCGGGGGGCTGCGCGATGATGTCTATACCGGAATCGAGGATATTGTTCTCGTCCGTCATCACCAGGCCGGCCCTTCCCCCTCCGAAGAGTAAGGTGAAGACCTCCGAGAACTTGGCATTCAGCTCCTCAAACGCCTCCCGCAGCTTCTTCCTGGTGGTGCTGTTGATCTTTGTTATCGCCTCTTCAAGCTCTGCGATCGACCTAGTAAGATCTTCTTGCTGCTTTGTGAGAAACTCGTAACGACTCTTCAATTCCTCGTACTCCTCCAGAGTGCCGAGGTTCACAGGCCCGAGTTCCTCGATCTTTGTCCTGATTTCTAAAAGACGGGCCTCGTCTTCAGCAACCACGGGTTCGGCCTCGAAGGAAGCGATCTCGATGCCATAGTTCCGGCTGATGCTGTCCGAGAGGTTCTCGATCCTAAGCCTGTGCTCCGCTATCGAAACGTCGGCTTCGTTTATCGATGAGGTGAGGGAGTCGAGCCTGCCCCGCCTCCCCTTCAACTCCTGTTCCGCATGGATGAGCTCCTCCGATTCCGCCCGGATTGCATCTCTGCCTTCCGTTATCACTCTCCTAAGGTCGTCAGCCTTCAGAACAAGCCCCCTTAAGAGGCCATTGTTCTTTTCGGTCTCTTCCACGCATGCGCTTATCCTTGAGTCGATGTCTGATTTCTCCTTAGCCAGCAACTCCTGCGTTGCTGTAAGCTCCGAGAGCGTCTCCATAGAAGCCTCGCTCTCCTTCTTCAGGGACTCCATCCTTTCCCTGCTGGAATTCAAGGAAAGCCTCAGTTCCGTGACCGACGCTCTCTCGGTTTCATAGAGTTCCTTTTGCCTTGCGATCTCATCCTGTATGGCCAGGACAAGCTGTTCTGCTTCTGCCTTCATCACTGCTACCTTCTCGGCCTCCGCCTCCTTTTCCGAAACAGCCGTCTTCAGTGATTCCTTTTCTCTGAGTATCTCTTCGCCCTCGATGCATAGATAGGAGAGCTTCCGGCTTATCCTCTCTTTTTCCTCGTTCTGGTTTTCGGCAGTCAGTCTGAGCAGGGAGATCTCCTTTTCAGCATTGACAATGGTCGCTTCGGTGCTCCTCAGCGATGCCTCCTTCTCCTGCAGAACGGTCTCCATCTGTGTCAATTGTTGCCCGAGACGTTCCGTCTCGCCCCTTTTCTGAGTGACAAAGGCCTCCAGCTCCCGCACCTCTCTTTTCCTTCTAAGGACGCCCTTCCCCTCGCCGACCGACACAGCTCCTGAGGGCTCCACGGTCTCACCATCCAGGGTTACAAAGGTAGGAACGGCGTTGCAGTTAAGACCAGCCTCGGAGTACAGGGAAAAGGCAGCTGTGAGATCTTTGACAACGATCACGTTGTTCAGAAGGCTTCTGACGACTGCGGAGAACTCAGCCTTCTCGGGGTTTATCCTTACCAGTTCCAGGGCGCGGCCCACGACAGAGCCATTCAGGCTGTTGAGAAGAGTTTCTGGAAGTCCGCTGCCTTCGCCCGCCGGCACGTCCGCGGGGACGAACGTAGTCCTTCTTAACCCTTTTTCCTTAAGGGGTTGCGCCCCTGCGGAAATGGCGTCGAATGAGGGAACGACGAACCCGTTTATCTTTTCGGCCAGGGCATTCTCGATGGCCTTTTCATACGCCTCGTCGACATCGATGATCTCCGCAACAGAGGCCATTATAAGGAGATGCCCGGCCAGGACGTCTCCGGAGTGGTCCTCATGGAGTATCTCCTGAATGGAGGAGAGCCTGGAAGATGCCGAGGCGAGCTCCTCACGCACACTTGACATTGCGTTACGGCAATGCTCCAGTTCAGCTCTGCATCTTTCTCTTTCCGCGACGATTGTTCCCCTCTGATCGTTAAGGAGAAGGAGTTCGCTGTTTATGCTGATGAGCGAAGCATCGGTTTCCCTGACGGCGTTCTCCACCCAGGCGAGGCGCTCCCTCGCCGTCTCCGACTCCCTCTGAGTTGCAGCAAGCTTCCTTTCGAGGTTCTCAATAGAAGCAAGGACTCTTCCGATCTCGTTCCTGAGCCCGCTCTCTTCCTCTGCCAGCCTGAAAATCTCCCTTCTTCTTGCTTCGACGAGTTCCTCTTTTTCGGAGAGGGCGGACTCGAAACCCCTGATCGCCTCATTCCGTTCGGAAAGCTCCTCCCTCAGGCCCTCTATTTCATCTGACAGGAGCGCTTCGGAGTTCTCAATCTCGTTCCTCCTGTTTTCCGCCGTGGCTATCTTTTGCAGGATGTCCGATTCCTGCTGAACGAGCCTTGTCCTGTACTCGGTCAGGTTCGTCCTTTCGGTAGTCGAAACAGCGATCAGTCGTTCGGTCTCCGCAATCTCCCTCTCGATCCCACGAAGGTCCTGGGTAAGGACGTCAAGGGCCTTCCCCTTTTCCAGGAGCCCGATCCTCTTCGTTTCTACTGCATTTTCGAGCGCGTTCAGTTCTGCCCTGAGAAGGGCCTCCTGCTCCTTCAGTGATTTGTAATCCGCAAGCGTCCTGTTCATGGATTCCATGAGCTCCGCGAAGTCTCTCTTTGCAATCTTCAGTTCGACGGACCTCATTTCCGAGGAGAGCCTCTTATACCTCTCGGCCTTCCTGACCTGCCTGTCCAGGGAGTTGATCTGCCGCTTCACTTCGGCGACGATATCGTTGATCCTTTGGAGGTTCAGGCGGGAAGATTCCAGTTTTGAGAGGGCCTCCGCCTTTCTCACCTTATATTTCATAACCCCGGCGACTTCCTCGATAAGGAACCGCCTGTCCTGGGGTTTCGCATTCAGTATCTCGCCTATCCTTCCCTGCTCCAGGATCGAGTAACTCTTTATCTCCAGTCCGGTGTCGAGAAAAAGGTCCTTTATATCCCTGAGCCTGCACTGGTTCCTATTAATAAGGTATTCGCTTTCCCCCGACCTATAAAGTCTCCTCGCCACCGAGGTGAGAGTCCGGGAGTCGCCGTTTCCCTGCTCGGGTGAGTCGAAGGACAAGAGCAGGTTGACCTCTGACATACCCCTGGGTTTTTTGTTGGCCGAGCCGTTGAATATAACCTCCTCCATCTTTTCTCCCCTGAGGCTTTTGGCGCTCTGCTCTCCCAGGACCCACCTGAAGGAGTCAACGATATTGCTCTTTCCGGAACCGTTCGGGCCCACGATGCAGGTAATGCCCGAATGGAGCTGGAAGGCCGTCTTCTCTGCAAAGGACTTGAAACCTATCAGCTCGATCTTTTCAATGCGCATGGTGATCCCTGTAGAACTATTCTCAGAATTTTGTTAGTATAACTTCTGCCCGCTCCTTATGACAAGCGTATTTTTTGATTTTTGATTTGATAGCCAGAGTTAGCAGATTAATAAGCAAATATGATTTATGGATTAATTTTTTTAATTTGACCGTAAACTTATGCATGTATTAGGCTTTAGCAATTTCATTTCCAGTCCTATTCTTTACGCTATAAAGGGTCGGAGGAACCAAAATAAAAGGAGGATTTTATGCCAAAGAAGTATGACACCCCCTTATTGGACGAGCTGGAGAAGGGTTCGTTCCCGAGTTTTGTGAAAGAAATCAAGAAAGCAGCAGTCAAGAACGACATGGCCGCGGACGAGCTCGGGCAGCTCGAGAAGTCTTACAGGGACAAACGTGGCTACTGGAAACACGGCGGTATTGTCGGTGTGCGCGGTTATGGTTCCGGGGTTATCGGCAGGTACTCGTCCCTTCCCGAGGAATTTCCGAACGTTGCGAACTTCCATACCGTAAGAATCAACTCAATTGCTGCGTTCTTCTACACATCCAAATTTCTGAAAGAGATGTGCGATATCTGGGATAAGTACGGAAGCGGACTCACCAACCTGCACGGTTCAACCGGGGACCTGATTCTTCTCGGGACGAACACGGAAAACCTTGAGCCGATTTTTGCAGAGTTCTCTTCGAGGGGATGGGACCTTGGAGGTTCGGGCTCGGCAATGAGGACCCCGAGCTGCTGTGTGGGCCCTGCGCGCTGCGAGTGGTCGAACATCAACACCCTGGACATCACCTACAGCATCACGCAGGAATTCCAGGACGAGATGCACAGACCCGCGTTTCCCTATAAATTCAAATTCAAGACAGCCGGGTGTGCTGTCGACTGTATCGCATCCATCGCCCGAGCAGACTGCTCAATTATCGGCACGTGGAAAGGCAATATCGCCGTGGACCAGAACGAGGTCGCGAACTACGCCAATAAGGGCATGAACATCTCTGAAGAGATCGTCAACAGATGCCCGAGCAGATGCATGAGCTATGACGGAAAGCAGCTAAAGATAAATGATGAAGACTGCATACGGTGCATGCACTGCATCGCGAAGATGACAAAGGCACTGAAGCCCACCGGCGAAAAGGGAGCAACCGTGCTGATCGGCAGCAAGGCGCCCTTTGTTATCGGCGCAACCCTGTCATGGGTAATCGTTCCCTTCATGAAGATGGAGCCGCCGTACACCGAGATAAAGGAGCTCACGAGGAAGATGTGGGAATACTGGGATGAGTACGGCAAGAACAGGGAAAGGATCGGCGAACTCATCATAAGGCGTGGAATGAGGGAGTTCCTTGAATACATCGGAGTCGATCCCGTTCCTCAGCAGGTGAAGGAACCAAGGAGAGACCCGTTCTTTTTCTGGACGGAAAGCGACCTGCAACAGTAGGCAATTTTTTGAGAATAAATAATAAGGAGGAAGTGTATGTCAGCACCACAGAGAAGGACAGATATAGGACCACCTCATTATAAGGATTTTCTCCCCCCTGTGATCCAGAAGAACTACGGGGACTGGAAATATCACGAGATCCTGAATCCGGGCGTCATGGTCCATGTGTCGAACAGCGGCGACAAGCTATGGTCCGTGAGGGTCGCCTCGCCAAGGCTCCTCAGCACTGATACGATCAGGGAGATGGCGGACATCGCCGAGAAATACTGCGGAGGGTATATCAGGTTCACTACGAGGAACAATGTGGAGTTCCTTGTCTCAGACGAAAAGAATCTTGAACCCTTACAGAAGGAACTGAATGGCAAGGGGTATATGATGGGCGGCATCGGGCCGAGGATAAGCAACATCGTCCATACCCAGGGGTGGATACATTGCCATTCCGCCGCTGCGGATGCCTCCGGACTTGTCAAGGTACTGATGGACGAGTTCGCCGATTATTTCACGACAAAGGAGACACCGAACAAGGTAAGACTGGCCGTTGCCTGCTGTGTGAACATGTGCGGCGCGGTTCACTGTTCGGATATCGCCGTTGTTGCCGTCCACAGGAAGGTCCCGAAGATCGACCACGAGAAGGTCCCCAACATGTGCGAGATCCCGTCCACGATAGCATCCTGCCCCACAGGTGCGATAAGCCCCGACCCTGCAAAGAAGAGCATCAAGATAAATGCGGACAAGTGCATGTACTGCGGCAACTGCTTTACAGTCTGTCCACCTCTCGAAATCCACGACCCGGAAAACGACGGTGTGGCCATAGTGGTAGGAGGTAAGGTAGGAAACCTCCGGTCCAATCCTAAGTTCTCAAAGCTCGCGGTTCCCTTCATCAAGAACAATCCCCCGAGGTGGCCGGAGGTGACAAAAGCGGTAAGGACCATCCTCGACGCATATGTTGCCGGGGCAAGAAAGCATGAAAGGGTCGGCGAGTGGATAGAAAGAATAGGCTGGGAGAAGTTCTTTAAGGTTACCGGCCTGCCGTGGACCTTCCAGCACATCGATGATTTCGTGATTGCAAGGGAGACATTCAGGACCGCGGCCACATTCAAGTGGTAGACGTTTTTTAAGGAAGGGGGGACCGATCGGTCCCCTCATTATTAACCGTAAATTCTCATAACGGGGTGGCGGAATGGAAAAAGAGGAAATCAAACAGAGAATATACGCGCTGGTTGAGAAATCAGTAGGCAAGAAGAAACTGAAATCTTCTGATATTCAGAAGACAATTTCTGCTGAGGCAGGCGTCTCGAGAGACGAGGTTAAAGACGCGCTGAAAGACCTCGTTGATGAGGGAAAACTCATCTATACATATTTCGGCGGCAGCTTTGTGGAGATTCCGCCAAAGCAGTAGATTGTCCTCTGTCGTGCAAAAAGAAGGGCGGTTCCCTCGGCTGGAGCGCCCTTTTTGTTTTCAAACCCCTGAACCCTGAGAAGACCGCCTACATCTTTTAGGGATTATCTGCGGATTGCTGGTCCGGAGACGGAAATCAGTTTTCCCTGCATATTGGTTATAATAAAAAATGTCCGGTTTTTCAAGATTGGTTATTGCAGGGCTTAAGGGCGGTTCAGGGAAAACAACGCTCGCCATCGGTTTGTCGAGGATCCTGAGGGAGAAGGGATTCAGGGTTGTCCCATTCAAGAAGGGACCTGACTATATCGATGCGGGCTGGCTTGCAGCCTCTGCCGGGCAGAGCTGCTACAACCTCGACCCCTTTCTGATGGGCCAGGGTCAGCTGCTCCTCTCTTTCTTTTCTCATGCGGACGGAGCCGATGTTTCCATGATCGAGGGAAACAGGGGCATTTTCGACGGCATGGACGAGGAGGGTACTTACAGCACGGCCGAGCTCGCAAAGATGCTGAAAGCCCCCGTCATCCTGATCCTCGACTGTTCGAAGGTGACGAGGACAATGGCGGCCATGGTCCTTGGCGCACAGAGGTTTGATAAGGAGCTCGAAATCAGGGGAGTTGTGCTGAATCAGACAGCCGGGAGAAGACACGAATCCGTCATCTCAAAGTCCATAGAAAGATACTGCGGCATCCCTGTTCTCGGGGCCATTCCGAGATTTCATAAGCAGAATTTTCCCGAACGGCATATGGGACTTGTGCCCTTCCAGGAGCATCCGGAGGTTGAAAACGCTATCGGCGGCGCGGCACGCGTGGTTAAAGAGCATGTCGATGTGGATGCGGTAAAGAGGATCGCTGATGAAGCGCAACCCCTCGGAGATAACCGCGTGACGTTATCCCCGGCACTTAATGATTTAAACGGAAGGGGTTGCGTGTCCGTAGCACATTGCGCACCGCGCATCACGTTCCAGGGTGCGAGGATCGGCGTGGTCAGGGATTCCGCCTTTCAGTTTTATTATCCGGAGAATATTGAAGGACTGAGGGCAAACGGTGCCCAGATAGTCGAGATAAGCGCCCTTGCCTCAAAAGAACTGCCCGACATAGACGTCCTTTATATCGGCGGGGGATTTCCTGAGACCCATGCAATAGCCCTTGCAAGGAATGTGAGTTTCCGTGATTCGGTGAGACGTGCTGTTATGGAAGGGCTTCCGGTCTATGCGGAATGCGGCGGTCTCATGTATCTCGGTAAAGAGCTTGTACTTGAGGGAACGAGTTACCCCATGGCGGGGATATTTCCCCTTTCCTTCTGTCTTGAAAAGAGACCTCGTGCCCATGGTTACACGGTTGCTGAGGTTGTGGGAGAGAACCCTTTCTATCCCGAAGGAACCGTCCTTAACGGACATGAGTTTCACTACTCGAGACCTGTTGGAGAAGCGGAGCTTCCAGGGGAATTCCGGTACGCCTTCAGAATGCGAAGGGGGCAGGGGATCTGGGAACAGAGGGACGGCCTCTGTTTTCGGAACGTCCTTGCCACATACACCCATCTCCATGCCCTTGGCGCTAAGGAGTGGGTGGAGGGGATGGCGCGCAGGGCCCGGGAATACCGAAGGGGAGGGGAATTTCGGAAGGCTTAACGCGACACAGGTCCTCTCCTTCCGCGAAATGGATCTGGTTGCGGGTTCACAGCCCTTAGGAAAGATAAAGAGATTGGCCTCGTTGAAAGAAGAGATAAAAGACGCCTTGAAAGCCGCGGATTTCGAAAAGGTAGCGCAACTTGCCCTTGCGGATAGGAAGGTATTCCGCATACTTATATCCCTAACCTACGACAAGGAGGATCTTCTGTGCTGGAGGGCTATAGAGGCTATGGGAAAGGCTGCAGGTGCGGTCGCCGATAAAGATCCTCAGGCAGTGAGAAACATCGTCCAGCGCCTCATCTGGTCGTTGAGCGAGGAGTCAGGGGGAATAGGATGGAGCGCGCCCGAGATGCTTGGAGAGATCGTGATAAGCAACCCTCAGGCATGTTCGGACATTCCTCCCATCATCCTCTCATTTCACGAAGAGGAGAGCTTTCTGAAAGGGGTTTTGTGGTCGGTGCGGAGGATTGCCGATTCAGGGATGAGTAGTGTGGAGGGGGCCTATGAAGTGGCGTTGAGGTCTCTTGAGGATAAAGACCCATCGGTGCGTGGGCTCGCGCTTTATGCTATCCCGAAAGAAAGGATAACTCAGGCTGTGGAAAAGGTGAAGGAGATGGTGGATGACGAGGGCCGGTTCAGGATTTATGAGGACCGTGAACTGAGGGAGGTTGTCGTGGGAGACGTCGCAAGGAAGGTTCTGGCATATTCGGAAATGCAAGGGGAATAGATTGAAACCAAGGTTTAGGGAAGACAAGGATGAGGCGCCGAAATGCCCTTTCTGCGGGAGGCCCCTCGCAATGCCTCAGGATATAAAGACTGAAGCGGGGTCATTTATAGGCGGAAGGTGCGATTGCGGAGCCGTCTTTGCGTGCGACCCTACGGGACATAACGTAGGCGAGGCCTACCTTGACGCACTTACCCACGCGTGCGGCGGCTGGAACGAGGTCGTGAACTTGGAACCGGGAGAGATCTGCCACGAGGCGGTCTTCAATTACGACCTGAGAACGCACAGGTTATGGGAGGTCAGGGACGTGCGCAGGGATTATTCTGGAAAGATCGTTTTCATAAGGGTGGAGTATGGCAAGAATGGTGAAAAAGATAAACGGGACAAATTGCCCGATAAGTTATTTTAATTTGACCACGTGTGTTATATTATATTATTGTTTATAACTTCTTAAGGACTTTGGGAACATCCTTCTGACGCTAAAGTAGATAGAATAGAAAGAAGATTAGAGAGTGCGCTGCGCTGAAGGGCCGTCCTTCGAGTGAGAGGAATCAAAATAGATAGAAAGGAGGAGTTTTGATATGCCAACTATGGAGTTTCAGGGAAAGCAGTATGAGATCGACGAGGACGGATATCTTGTAAACCTCGATGACTGGAGCAGGGAGCTTGCCGAGCATATCGCGAAGTTGGAGGATATCCAGATGACAGATGCCCATTGGGAGGTAGTGAATTTCCTCAGAGATTATTATCAGAAGTACCAGATAGCCCCGATGATTAAGATACTCGTAAAAGAGATCGGAAAGGTGATGGGTCCTGAGAAGGGAAACACAAAGTACCTTTACGAGCTCTATCCGGGGGGACCTGCAAAGCAGGCGTGCAAGATTGCCGGGCTTCCCAAGCCCACTGGATGTGTATAGAAGATCAAAAATAAGAAGTAGGAAGTTGTCCGATCTACCCTTGCCGCTCTTCTCCTTATCGACCAATTTTCCTACTTCTTTCTCTTTTCGCGGGGGAATGACGAGGTGAGCGGGGAGTTGAGGGAACTTTTGTCAGCAAGGAAAACCGCCATTCTGGATAGGTGGTTTGCTGTTGCACTGGAATCTTATCCAGCAGAGACACTGAGTTTCCTTAAGAGTAGAGACAGGCAGTTTGCCAATCCTGTGGGATATGCCCTGTACCAGGGACTGGAAAGTCTGTGGGAGGCACTTGTCCTGGAACAGGAACCGGACATCGCTCTGATATCCCCCGTCCTCGACAGTATCGTCAGAATCAGGGCCATTCAGGGTTTACCGCCTTCTCAGGCCCTTGCCTTTCTGGTTCACCTTAAGAAACTGGTAAGAGAAGAGTTGGGAATCTCGAATACTGTACCCTCCGAACGGCTTCGTACGCTTGAGTCAAGGATAGATTTTCTGGTCCTCGCCTCTTTCGATGTCTATATGAAATGCAGGGAGAAGGTTTACGAACTAAAGGCTGATGAGGCAAGGAGAGAGACCTACAGGCTGACGCAGATGGCAAACCGGGCGTGCGAGAGCAGGAAGTAGTAACGGATCTGTTGAAGGGTGTTAACGAAACAAAACAAGGGGTAAGAAAATGGGATCCATATTTGCTTTCTTTGCAGTAATCACGCTTGTTGTGGTCGCCTTCGCCGGAGTGGAGGCAGCGGGCCAGCGGTACCTTTTCGGGGTTATAATACCTTACGCGGCGTTTGCCGCCTTCGTCGTCGGGTTTATCTACCGGGTGCTGATTTGGTGGGGAAGCTCTCCGGTGCCCTTTTGCATACCTACGACCTGCGGGCAGCAGAAGTCCCTGCCGTGGATCAGACAGAACAAGATAGACAATCCTTCCAGCACCGTCGGTGTTGTGGCGAGGATGGCACTGGAAGTTCTTCTTTTCCGCTCGCTCTTCAGAAACCTGAAGACCCAGTTGCACGATGGAACCAAGCTTGTTTATGGGGAGGCGAAATGGCTCTGGATGGCTGGCCTTGCGTTCCACTGGGCTTTCCTCACCATACTCATCAGGCACCTTAGGTTTTTCATCGAGAAGGTGCCGGTCCCTGTGCGCATGGTCGAGGGCCTTGACAGTTTCCTGCAGATAGGGGCGCCCCTCCTTTATATCACCGACGCGGTAATCCTTATGGCCGTAACCTATCTGTTCCTCAGAAGGGTCTTCATTCCCCAATTGCGCTACATCTCTCTTCCCGCAGATTACTTCCCTCTCTTTCTGATCCTCGGAATCGCCATATCCGGCATACTCATGAGGTATTTCATCAAGACGAACGTCACAGGAGTGAAGGTGCTGGCGATGAGCCTGGTCAGCCTCAGCCCCGACCCCAAACTCCTTGAAGGAATCGGCGTTGTCTTTTATATCCACCTTTTCCTCATCAGCGTTCTTTTCGCCTATTTCCCTTTCAGCAAGCTGATGCACATGGGAGGGGTCTTTATGAGCCCTACAAGGAACATGGCGAACAACAGCCGTGAGAAGCGGCGCATAAATCCCTGGAATTACCCTGTCAAAGTGCATACGTATGAAGAATATGAGGACGACTTCAGGGAGAAGATGAAGGCGGCTGGGATTCCAGTAGAAAAGGAGTGACTATGGCAAAGTTTACTGCAAAACCGGATGAACTCTCAAAGATAGACTTTACGCCTCCCCGAACCGGATGGATGGATACCCCTGTGGAAATCAGGGAGCATATGTTCTGTCATGCGGCAAAGCCAAAGGAGCTCGAAGCAGTAGGATTCCCCTACGCGAGGGAGTGGAGGCCGAATGACGAGGACTGGAAACTCCCCGAGAATTGGGAAAGAATTATCCTCGAAGGAATGAAAGACCTGCTGGGGAAGTACCGCTCTTTCAAGGTCTTCATGGACATCTGTGTCAGGTGCGGTGCTTGCGCTGACAAGTGTCATTTCTTTATCGGCACCGGAGACCCGAAGAACATGCCGGTACTGAGGGCTGAACTGCTACGTTCGGTCTACAGGGGCAATTTCACCTTGGCAGGGAAGATACTGAGGAGAATCGCGGGTGCAAGGGAGCTCACTGCGAACGTCCTCAAGGAATGGTGGTACTATTTCTATCAGTGTACCGAGTGCCGTCGCTGCTCGGTCTTTTGCCCTTACGGCATCGACCAGGCAGAGATCACGATGATGGGGAGGGAGCTTACCAACCTCCTTGGGCTTAACATCGGATGGATTGCCGGCCCTGTGGCTGCATGTTACATGAAAGGCAATCACCTCGGCCTTGAACCCCATACCATCACGTCCAGCATCGAGTTTTTCCTTGACGACATAGAGACCATCACCGGTATAAGGCTAACCCCAACCTTTAACAGGAAGGGGGCGGAGATACTCTTTGTTACGCCTTCCGGCGACCTCTTCGCAAACCCAGGCACTTACACCGCAATGGGCTATCTTATGCTCTTTCATGAACTCGGTCTTGATTATACTTGGAGCACCTATGCCTCTGAGGGAGGGAACTTCGGTTTCTTCACCACGAACGAGATGGCAAAGAGGCTGAATTACAAGATTTATGCCGAGGCTAAGAGGTTGGGGGTAAAGTGGATCCTCGGAGGGGAGTGCGGTCATATGTGGAGAGTCATCCATCAATACATGGATACCTGGAACGGTCCGGCCGACTTCCTCGAAGTGCCGAAGTCGCCGGTTACAGGGACTGTCTTCGAAAACGCGAAATCGACGAAGATGATTCACATCGCGGAGTTCACTGCGGACCTCATCAGGCACGGCAAACTCAAGCTGGATCCGAGCCGCAACGACCACCTGAAGGTCACCTTTCATGACTCATGCAACACCTCGAGGGGCATGGGGCTCCTGGAGGAACCAAGATACATTATCAGGAACGTATGCAACAATTTCTTCGAAATGCCTGAGGACACGATCAGGGAAAAGACCTTCTGCTGCGGCAGCGGCACGGGCCTCAACGCATCGGAAAATATGGAGTTAAGGCTGAGAGGCGGATTCCCGCGGGCGATGGCGGTGAGACACGTTCGCGACCACTACGGCGTGAACATGGTCGCCAATGTGTGCGCAATTGACAGGGCGACGCTTACGACCTCGATGGATTACTGGAACCCGGGCGTTGGCGTCTGCGGCGTTCATGAGCTGGTGGGCAACGCCCTTGTGATGAAGGGCGAGAAGGACAGGACTCAGGATCTGCGCCTCGAACCTCTTCCTGGGAAGGAGGGCAGCGAGTAATGAAGATATACGACGGTGGAAAGATACTTGCCGGGATCGTTATCTTCGTCCTCTTGATGACATTGCCGTTTCTCCTCAATTTAGGGAAGGCGAACGTCAAACCGGAACCAAAACTCGATACCCCGGAAATTCAGAAGCTGACAGATAAGAAGTGCATTGAGTCGAAGGAGTTCATGAGAGCTGAACATATGAAGTTGCTTAACGACTGGAGGGACGCCGCGGTACGCAATGGAGAGAGGCTCTATGTGAATTCGGCAGGGAAGCAGTTCACGATCAGTCTTCAGAATACCTGCATGCACTGCCACTCGAACAAGAAGAAGTTCTGCGACGAATGTCACAATTATATGGCTGTGACGCCGTACTGCTGGAATTGCCATATAGCGCCGAAGGAGAAGGAGTCATGAGTATGAACAGAAGACAATTCCTAAAGATAGCAGGGATTTCAACCATAGTTGGGCTCGGAGGTGCGTCTGCAGTGCAGAGGCTCAACCGGGGCAGTGTTGAGGCCTCTCACGTGCTTATCGACGAAAAGGCATTGACCGCAAAGAGATGGGCCATGGTCATCGATATGTCGAAGTTCAACACGGAGGAAGATTACAGGCGCGTTATCCACGCCTGTCACAGCATTCACAATGTCCCTGACATACCGAATCCAAAGGATGAGATCAAGTGGATATGGACGGACACATTTGAACACACGTTCCCCGGTCAGGAGAATGAGTATATGCCCGAGGATATCAAACACAAGCCCTTTATCCTCCTCTGCAACCACTGCGATAATCCTCCGTGCGTAAGGGTATGTCCTACGAAGGCCACGTTCAGGAGAGACGACGGGATTGTTATGATGGACCAGCACCGTTGCATCGGATGCAGGTTCTGTATGGCAGCCTGTCCCTTCGGAGCGAGGAGTTTCAATTATAAGGACCCAAGACCCTTCATCAAGGAAGAGAACAAGGAGTATCCTGCAAGGACGATAGGCGTGGTTGAGAAATGCACCTTCTGTTTCGAGCGCCTGGCAAGGGGCCTCATCCCTGCCTGTGTGGAGGCATCCCGGGAAGCCGCGAAGGAGGCCGGCACGGAGCCGGGAATGTACTTCGGCGACCTGGATGATCCGAAATCAGAGGTGAGGAAGGTCCTCGGTGCACACTATTCCATTCGGCGCAAGCCTGAACTTGGGACGCGGCCCAGTGTTTTCTACATCATAGGAGGTGAGAAAAATGCTTGAGAAGGCACTCTCTGGGAGCAGAAGATACTGGACGTGGGTATTCTTCCTGCTCGCTGTCGTCGGAATAGGTTTCATCAACTACCTTTACCAGTTCCGCCACGGCCTGGGAATCACCGGCATGAGCAGGGACGTATCGTGGGGATTTTACATAAGTCAGTTCACCTTTCTCGTCGGAGTCGCCGCTTCGGCGGTCATGCTCGTCATCCCTTACTACCTCCATGATTTCAGGAAATTCGGGAAGATCGTCATCCTCGGCGAGTTCCTTGCCGTTGCCTCCGTTACTATGTGCATTACCTTCATCTTTGTCGACCTCGGCCAGCCGATGAGGGTTCTGAACGTCCTGTTGTATCCGACCCCGAACTCGATCCTCTTCTGGGACATGATCGTCCTAAACGGATATCTCTTTCTCAATATAGTGATAGGGTGGATTACGTTGAGCTCCGACCGTAAAGGTGTAAAACCGCCTTCATGGATAAAGCCTCTCATCTATCTCTCGATCCCCTGGGCATTCAGCATACATACGGTTACGGCCTTTCTTTATGCGGGCCTTCCCGGAAGGCATTTCTGGCTTACTGCAGTTATGGCCGCCAGGTTCCTCGCGTCTGCTTTTTCGAGTGGACCAGCGCTCCTCATCATTCTTGCCCTTATCGTGAGGAAGGTGACCAGGTTCGATCCGGGAGACGAGCCGATACAGGCAGTGGGGAAGATCGTAACTTATGCCATGATCGCCAATGTCTTCCTGCTCGGGCTTGAGTTCTTTACCGCGTTTTACAGCCAGATCCCGGGGCATACGCATCCTTTCAAGTATCTGTACGTGGGCCTCGAGGAACACGGAAAGCTCGTTCCGCTTATGTGGATGTCAAGTATTCTTGCTGTGGTTTCCCTGTCCTTGCTGATCGTTCCCTCGTGGAGGCGGAATATGAAGGTCCTGGTGACCGCCTGTGTGGCGCTCTTTGTCTCCCTTTGGATAGACAAGGGGTTCGGCCTGGTCGTGGGAGGGTTCGTGCCGAACCCGTTTGAGGGAGTGACTGAATATTGGCCCACACTCCGTGAGACATCCATCGCTCTGGGGGTCTGGGCTCTTGGCTTTCTTATCCTCACTTTCCTTTATAAGATTGCGGTCACTGTGAGAGAGGAAACAGCGGGCATAGAAACCGAACACTAAGGTCCGGAATGTTCGGCGAACAAGGGGCTCATCAAACGATGAGTCCCTTGTCTGTTGGTATTTCGGCGGCTGCGCAGGCAAGAGTACGGCATATTCCCTTTCGCAAGAAATCTGGTACTATTTGAATGAAAGTGATTATTCAGGAGGAGAGAGATGGAAATCAAGAGGATTCTCTGGCCGACCGATCTTTCAGAAAACGCTGCGCATGCATTGCCATATGTGACTTCGATAAGTGAGAGATACCAGGCCGAGGTGTATCTGATCTTCGTTGTCGAGGATGTGCATCAGTTCGATCATTTTTATGGAGATGCCAGCCCTGCCTTTCTCAAGGAATTTCAGGAAAGAATAATCCGTAAGGGGGAGGAATATCTGGACAGGATCTGTGCGGGCAGCTTGAAAGGATGTCCTCTTTACAGGAAAGAGATTGTTGTGGGGGAGCCCGCCCAGGAGATCCTGAGGTGTATTGACGACAAGAATGTGGACCTGGTGGTCATGGCAACCCACGGCCACGGAGAAGAGATGCGCAGGGAGAATATCCTGCATTTCCCTATAGGGAGTGTCAGTGAGAGGGTTGTGAGGAATTCTCCCGTCCCGGTTCTTGTCGTGAACCCGTATCAGCAAAAGGGGAAAATCTGATTGATTTATGCACGGTTTTTTTATAAAATAGCGGATAAAAATCAGGAGGTGATCGTAAAGTGTACATGGTTGCAGTAGATTCGGTGAAATGCGAGGGCTGTGAGGAGTGCGTGAACGTATGCCCTCAGAGCGTGTTTCAGATGGCGGACAGCAAGTCTGATCCCTATCAGACTTCGGAGTGCGTCTTCTGTGAAAGCTGCATCGGGGTCTGTCCCACCAACGCCATAACGATAAGAGAGATGTAGGGAAATAGACAAACCGAAGAAAAAGGGGATGATAAAAATCATCCCCTTTTTCTTCCCCTGAACCCGCCAGGAAGCCTGATTTAGTAGCCCCCTTAGGACTTCTGTATGAAGAGCTCCCAGTAGCCCTTATCGTCGAGCTTTACAGACTCAAACTTGTAACCCTGCTTTTCGCAATAGCGGGGTATAGAGTCCTCTGCAGAAGCAGGCGCATCACAAAGGATCTTGAGTATGCCCCCGCTCGGCAATTTCTCAACAGCCTTTTTTGCCAAGACCAAGGGGTAAGGGCATACCCTCCCCAGCACGTCAAGCGTCTCCGTTGGTGTCATGCTGCTCAGTTCTCCCATTCACTTCCTCCTTAAAAGAACAAGAGATGGTTTGCCGACTCCATCTCTTTCGTGATTTCGTCGTACGAGACGACATTCGCCTTCGTCTCACCGCCGATATCCTCGGCGTCCATTACGAGCGAATCCTCGGTAAGACCGAACTTCTGTATATCTTCTTTGCAGATCAACACCCTCATGTCGAGCAGTAAGGCATTCTTCAGATGCTGCTCAAGGCTCGTAACGCCGTACATATTCATCGCCTTCTGATTCTTGAGACAGTTTAGCACACCGTCACCGACAAAAGCCACCACCGGCTCGACCATGTCGCCGTCCTCAAGATATATCTCGACGGTCTGGCTTGCGATGGCGTGTGTGAGGGCGAGCCTCGAAGCCTCTGTCTTGTAAGGAAGGCTTTTTACGACGAATGCGAGTTTTCTTGTAGCCATTTTAGTCACCTCCTATATGAAGAACCCTGTCGGCGCTGAAGCAGCTCGCGAGATACCAGTCCATGCTGTGGCGCTTCCATCCTTCCATCGTATCCTCTTTGTGATAGCCCCTTGCTTCAGCGCACGCCTCGCATGCGGTAGCCTGAAAACTCCCTGTAGAAAACAGCTCCTGGAGCTTCTTTTCGAGGGCCGAGTAATCCTTAAAGGCTCTCTGTCCTTTCTTTGAAAGCATAGTCGCATTCCCCGAAACCCAGAAATCCACCTTATGTCCCTTTCTTACGGCTGCCTCCGACAGCTTCACTGCAAAATCAAGGGACAGCGAACCTACAAGCGAAGAAAAAACGCCGATGGTCAGTTTAGCCATGATAACCCCCTATATCCAGATTATTTTCTCGTACTCATTGAGTATCAGATCTACGAGATCATTGTATGTTATGGATTTCACCCTGCTGTCCATCTCGTTTTCAAGGCCCCTCGTCTGCACGTCTTCGGAGAGGGCATAGAGGTTGGAGGACTTCTCCAGCACGGGGGATGGTTTGCCGTTTTCCTTGACCTTCGCATGATAGACCCCGTTGCTTACCAGGATGATGCCGAGGGTATCGGCCTTCAGCCTTGACAAGGTGTCATCCATGTTCCTGTAATCACTGACAAGAACGCCCAATTTCATTAAACACCTCCTGGGGAAAAAATGTGGGAATTCATTTTTATATCACTTGCAAAAATAAATGTAAATAAAAAAACCTTTATAAATCCATTAGCATTTGTTATAACTTCAAGTATATGAAACACGACTTCACTGCCTTCCGCGGAGACCCTGACAAGCCAGCCGCGGTCTTCATTCACGGACTCGGCATGGACAGGAGGATATGGGAGACCCCGGAACAGTCCAGAGTCCTTGGCGGCAGGTTTCCTGTCAGCCTCCTTCTCTGCAGAGAACCTGAAGCGGAAGTTAGGGAGGCAGAGGCATACAACAGTGTGTCCATGGGATTGTCCTTTGGGAGGCCTCCCGAGAAAATGAGGACCCTTTTCCATGATCTCAAAGAGTATGGCTATTCGGTCATTGCATGGAGTCAGCGGAGGCCTTCTGCCGAAACAGATGTCGCCGTATCAGAGCTTGGCGATGTTATTGAAGCTCACAAGGAATACTGCAAAAGAGGGATAATCCTCATAGGTCACAGCAGGGGCGGGCTTGTGGCAAGGAAATACGTTGCGGGGGGAGACCGGAGGGTGAAGTGCCTGGTGACCCTTGCGGCACCCCATGGTGGAAGCAGGATGGCTCAATGGGCAAAGTACGTGTCGCCCCTCATATCCCTTATTGCTCCCTTTCTGCCGGAATCGGAAAGGGGTACCGTAACCTACGCCTTGAAAAGCGTATTTACTTTCCTGAAAAGCAGGGCAGTGAGGGAGTTGTTGCCAGGGTCGCTGTTCCTCAGGTCTCTTGCGAATACGCGCTGCAAAGGGGTGTATTATCTCTCGGCGGGGGGGAATGATCCAACGCTCCTTTCCGTGTACATGACAACGGTCGAGCGGGTCCCGTCTCCGAAAGGGAAACGATTCATTGTAAGACCAAGAAGAATCTTCTCCGTTCCCGACATCCTTGAAAAGGTCATCCCCTCAAGGCTTTTCCCTGACGAGATGAGGAAAGGCAAGGGGGACGGATTAGTAGCGACGAAAAGCTCGAGGCTCCCTTGGGCCGATGCGCACTATGATTTCGATGTCAACCATGCCTGGATATTATTCGATGAAAGGGTAAGAGGCCGGGTTGTTGATGCGCTACGCGCCCTTTGATCTGGTTGTATCAAGGGGAGGAGACATCGGTTATAATAACCGAAAAGGCGATCAGGAGGGAGTATGCTGTCGAGAATACCGATTGACCTCGAGAAGGTAAAAAGAGGGGATGTGGACAAAGAGATCCTGAGGACGGGGATAATTGCAGAACTTGACGCGATAAACCTATATGAACAGATGGCCGCCCTGACGGAGAACAAGGATATAAAGAGGGTCCTTCTGGATATCGCAAGGGAAGAGAAAACCCATGTGGGAGAATTCCATGCCCTGTTATTGAGAGAGGACGGTGAGCAGCAAGAGGAGCTGGAAAAGGGAAGAAGGGAGGCCATCGGTTGACAAACGAGGAGGAATACGTTAAATGTAATAAGAGATTCAGGAGAGCAGGCGAAGAAGCAAAACGTACGTGCTGCTCTGGTCAGAGTCTGGATTCCGGCCCGCATGAGGCAGATTGGAGGAAGAGTAATGGCGAGTAAGAGACTGCTGGATATGCTCAACGAGGCGATTGCGAGAGAAATTCAGGTGAGCATTCAGTACATGTGGCAACATGTAATGATTCGGGGTATCAATGCCGAATCAGTAGGGGGGGTTTTTAAACAGATTGCTGTGGTCGAGATGAAGCATGCTGAGGCAATCGCTGAGAGGCTTGACTACCTCAGCGGCGTACCGACCACGAAACCGACACCCATAGCAATTGGAAAGACTTCAGAGGAGATGCTCAAGATAAACAAGAAGGCTGAGGAAGACGCCATTGTGCTCTACAGGGAAATAATTGCCCTCGCTGCAAAGGAAGGTGATGTTGTCACGAGAAAGCTTTTCGAATCGATTCTTTCCGAAGAAGAGGATCACCATAATACGTTCGGCACCCTCTTGGAGAAGGACTGATCCGGCATTCTCTTTGTGAGCTCGCAGCCGGGCGATCACCTGACCGGCTGCTGATCCGCACAGGAAGAGGATTATAAGGGATACGTCTATTCTGCTTCCGGAGGAGGGCTTTTTAGTGGCAGCGGCCTCGCGGGAGCTCCATCATCTCCGGCTTTTCCTCACCGACCTTATTGATAAGGAAGACGCAGGGGAGACCCGGAAAGCATCACCGTCTCTCGGACATTGAAAGGAGGAGCGATGAAAGCCGTTGAATTAAGAAGCGGTGTATACTGGGTCGGAGCCATCGACTGGGCGGTAAGGGATTTCCACGGTTACGCCACGCCCCGGGGCACGACCTACAATAACTATCTCATAATGGATGAGGAGATCACACTAATCGATACGGTAAAGTACGATTTTTCGGACATCATGATCAAGAATATCAGCAGCGTGGTGGAGCCTTCTAGAATTAGGCATGTGGTAATCAACCATATCGAGAACGACCACGCAACAAGTCTCGACAAGATAATGGAGCTTGCCCCCCGCGCCTCTATCCATATAACAGAGAAGGGAAGGAAAGGGCTTGAAAGGTTCTTTGATATTTCGAAGTGGGATATTAGGGTTGTCAAAACAGGAGACACATTGTGTATCGGGAAAATGACGCTCCTTTTTATCGAGACTCCTATGATCCACTGGCCCGATTCCATGATGACCTATATAAAAGAGGAGAAGATCCTAGTAAGCCAGGATGGATTCGGCCAACATATAGCGTCTGCGGTGAGATTTGACGATGACTTCATCACGTGCGAGTCGTTGGCGGAACTTGAGGATGCGGTCGTCGATTACTACGCAAATATCCTTATGCCGTTCGGGCAGCTGATAAAGGCAAAGATAGCAGAGATAGAGAAACTGGGGATCGAGGTAAAGATGATCGCCCCGGATCACGGGATCATCTGGAGGGCTAATCCGCGGAAGGTGATACAGATGTATCTCGATATGGCTGAGGGAAAGGCAAACCTGAGTATCCCGATAATTTATGACACGATGTGGCAGAGTACGGAGAAGATGTCGCTACCAATCATGCAGGGCATAAAGGATGAAGGCGTTGAATGCAAAGTGATTAAGCTCCGGGCTACTCCCATGAGTGTTGCCATTAAGGAGTTCTGGAAATCGAGGGGATGCCTTGTAGGAACACCCACACTCAATAATATTATGTATCCTACCGTTGCGGAGTTCCTCACGCACCTGAGGGGTCTGAGGCCGAAGAACCGGATGATGGGTGCTTTTGGGAGCTTTGGGTGGGGTGGCGGCGCAGTAAAGGAGGCATACGAAGAGTTCAGGAGGATGGGGCTGGAGGTCTTTGAGCCCGGACTGCAGATCCTTTACAGACCTTCATTGGAGGATGAAAAAAAATGCTATGATTTCGGGAAGGAATTTGCGAAAAAGGTGAAGGAATATCATCAGAAATTCTAGATGGAGAGGGAAATGAAGGTGATTGCCTTTCAGGGCAGTCCGAGAATAGATGGGAATACCGATATCCTTCTCAGGGAGGCGCTGGATGGAATCGATGAATCCGTTCACAGAATCCGCTTATTCAGGCTCAATCTCATGAATATAAAGCCCTGTCAGGACTGCGGCGGCTGTGAGAAAACAGGCGAATGTATCATCGACGATGATATGAAAGAGATATACGCTGCCATAAGGGAGGCAGACAGAATTGTCCTCGCCTCTCCGATCTTCTTTTTCGGTCTGAGTGCCCAGGCCAAGGCCATGATCGACCGGTGCCAGGCATTCTGGTGCGAAAAATACCTGCTGAAAAGGCCGATTCCCTCCGGTCCCTATGGAAGAAAGGGGCTTCTATTACTCGTCGGCGGAATGAGGAGAGAGGTGGGAGTCCAGTGCTCGGAGGCTACCGCTACGGCATTTTTCAGGACGGTGAATATCCCGGAGCACCGGACACTGAGTTTCCTCGGCGTAGATGCGAAAGGCGCGGTCATTGAACACCCTACGGCCCTCAGCGACGCCTACCGCGCCGGCAAAGAGTTGATTGAATTCCCTTGAAGAATTGTCTTCTCACCGAGTTTACAAAAAAGACTCTTTTGTGCTATAAAAAAGCCACGTATGGCGAAGGGACAGTCTGCAGTCCGTCGCCAGATTTATTTCTTGGGGAGTCGTCCAATGGCAGGACGGCAGACTCTGGATCTGCTTATAGGGGTTCGAATCCTCTCTCCCCAGCCAGATGGTCCCATCGTCTAGAGGCCTAGGACGTGGCCCTCTCAAGGCTAAAACACGGGTTCGAATCCCGTTGGGACCGCCAATCTTTTCGGTACCATGCCTGATTCGATACTTCCGAAGGGCCGGTCTTTTCAGAAGGATCGAATGCGATCTCCTCAGTGCTGAAAACTCTGCGGACTTTGGAGTATAATTTAGAGGATATTTCAGGGGGAAAGGGATTATGGTGAAAAAAACGATTCTCGTGGTCGAGGACGAGGCCGAGGTCAGGGCTTTCATACGAGACGCGTTCGTTAAGGAATACAATGTACTGGAAGCCTCACGGTGTTCCGAGGCTCAAGAGCAATTCACGAAAACAATAGACCTTTTGCTGCTCGATTATCTTTTGCCGGATGGCGACGGGTTTGAAGTGCTCAGGAAGGCAAGGGAATTGAAACCTCAGCTTCCCGTCATAATGATTACCGGTCACGGCACGGAAGACCTTGCGATAAGGGCGCTGAAAGCCGGAGTAACGGACTATATAAAGAAGCCTTTGGGAGTTGTATATCTCATGAGCAAGGTATCATGCGTCCTCGAAGAGGAGTCCCCCGGCGGAGGCTGCAAGTCGGGGAGCGGAAGGAGTAAGAGGGAATTCATCCTGGATGAAGTCCGGAAATATATCGAAGAGAATTACCGGGAGGACCTTACCCTCGATGAGCTTTCTAAGATGGCGGGCATGGACCGGTTCAGTTTCTGTAAGTGTTTCAAGGAGGGGTTTGGAAAAGGTTTCAGATCGTATCTGAACGAGGTTAGGATCGGAAACGCTGCTGAACTGCTCAGGAACGAGGAACTGAGCGTAGCAGAGGTGGCCTTTTCTGTCGGATACAGAGGCACGGCACGCTTCAGCCGTGCCTTTAAGGAGCGTTACGGGGTGTCGCCCATGGCGTACCGAAGATCTTTGGGAAGAAAGACTGATAACAAGCCTGATGCTCATCAATTTATGTAAATGAGGGGTGCTTTCTTTCGGCAGGCAGTTTAGGGACAAAGTACAGTCCGTTCCGATTCCTCAACATTCGTTCACAAAAAAGCATCGTTCATAAAAATAGGCCTTCTGTTCTTATTTAGCAATCGTTTACAAAAATGGATTATTTGTTCCAGATTTAATTTTTTTGTTGACAAATAGAACTGTTTTGTATATAACTATATTCAGGTGAAAATGTTAAAGACCTTGTTTTCATCATCGATACGGGCAGACGTGCTCTCGCTGCTGCTGAACAGTCCGGACGAGAAGTTCTATGTGCGGGAGATAGCGAAGTTGCTCAGGAAGAACCCGTCTGGGGTTAAAAGGGAGCTCGATAACCTTGAGAAGATGGGAATCGTGACATGCGAGAAAGTAGCCAACCTCAAGTACTTCCAGGCGAACAACGAGTCCCCCCTTTTTTCAGAACTCAAGAACCTCATCACGAAGTCCCTCGGATTGCCTGGAGCCATCAAGGCCGTCTTGAGGGCGGCAGGCGCAAAGGCTGCTTTCATCTATGGTCCCTATGCAGAGGAGGAGGACGTGGATGCGGTCGATCTCTTTGTCATCGGCGCATCGCCTGCTGCATCGAAGGGGCTCAAGGACCTGGCAAGAAAGTTCGGGCAGAAGATCAACTACACCCTGATGGATGAAGAGGAGTATAAGCTGAAGAGAAAAAAAAAGGATGCTGCATTGCGCAGGCTCCTTTCCGGAAAGCGGATCTCGCTTATCGGGAGGGTTTAGTTCAGGCTTCCCCGGTTTTTCGGGGATAGAAAGGGGGTGAAGAATAATGGCAACAAAGAAGGCAGCAGCAAAGAAACCGGCAGCGAAGAAGACCGCGAAGAAGACCGCAAAGAAGAAATAAGGTAAGTCTTAGGGACTCCGGGCTGGAGAAGAAATTCTCCAGCCCATTTTTTTTTTTGCGGTCTCTTCGGTTGACGGCCTTCAGTAGATATAAAACCCCATTTTCAGAAAAATTTCAAGCAAAATCGTTAACACCTTGAATTTAAATGGTTTTTATGGAGGGCAGCTGTGCCTGGGGGTGCTCGACCTCTGACACAATTTCCCAGCACTCCGGACAGGAAATGAGTTTTTTTATAAACTTGAGATTTGTTGAATGCCCGGCCTTGTCGGCGAGGATATGTCCGTATATCGGAAATCCGATGAGGGAGAAATCTCCGACGGAATCCAGGATCTTATGCCTCACAAACTCGTCCTTGAACCTGAGACCGGACGAATTCAAAACGCCGTCATCGCCGAGGATTATGGCATTGTTGAGGGAACCTCCCTTTGCAAGGCCGTTTGCCATCATGTACTGAACATCTTTCAGAAAGCCAAAGGTCCTTGCAGGAGCAATCTCTCTTATAAACGTCTCCTCGTTCAACTCTACGCTCATGTTCTGCTCCCCAAGAAGATGGTGATTGAAGTGGATCCTGTAGGTGATCTTTCTGCCGTCATAGGGGAATACCGCGATCTCTGCATGACCGTCATCCATGATGACAGGCCTTGTGATCTTCATATAGGGCATCTTCTTCCCCTGTTTGGCTATGCCGCCTCCCAGTATTATACTCACCAGTTCCATTGAGCTCCCGTCAAGAATTGGTATCTCGGGGCCGTCCACCTCAATAATGAGGTTGTCTATCCCTATGCCGGCGAGCGCGGCGAGTATGTGTTCCACTGTCTTTACTTTTACGCTGCCGCTTCCGACTGTAGTGGCGAACGCGGTGTCTGTTACTGCTCCTACATGGGACCTTATCACGGTCATTCTGTCAACACGGTGAAAGATAATGCCGGAATCCCTGGGAGCCGGCTTGAGCCTGACCGTGGCATACCTGCCCGTGTGGAGTCCTATTCCACTAAAGGATACTTCCTGTCTTAGTGTCCTCTGTAAACGCATAAATCTATGATTTTAGGCTGCAAAGAAGATGCCAGAAAAAAACCTTGTAAATAAAGGGTTTCTGGCTATTGCGGTGTTGCTTATATTCTTCAAGTGTATAATTATTGCAACACTTACCCTATCTCTGCCGGACTTCTCCGCCAACGACCATCTCACTTACCCTGATGGTAGGCATCGCATCGGAAACAGGAACACCCTGAGAGTCCTTCCCGCACGTCCCGATCGAAAACCCGAGGTCTGAACCTACCATATCGATCGCTTTGAGGACGTCAGGACCGTTTCCTGTGAGAGTAGCCCCTCTTACAGGTTCTGCGATATGGCCACCCTTGATGATATATCCTTCCTGCACATCAAATACAAAGTCTCCGGTCACAGTATTCACCTGTCCTCCTCCCATCTTCCTTACGAGGAGTCCTTCAGCAGTGGCCGCGACGATTTCCTCAGGAGCAGAGTCTCCCGGGGCTATAAATGTATTGGACATCCTCGGAATGGGCCTATGTTGGTAGGACTCCCTCCTGCCGTTCCCCGTGGATTTGACACCGTCCCGTATTGCTGAGAACTTGTCGTAAAGATAACTCTTTAGGATTCCCCTGTCCACAAGAACGATCCTCCGGGATGGGGTGCCCTCGTCATCGAACCTGTAAGAGCCTCTTTTGGCTGGAAGTGTTGCGTCGTCGACAACGGTCACAAGCCTCGAAGCCACTTCCTTGCCCGATTTCCCAGAGTAGACTGAGAGCCCCTGCTGAGCGAGATCCGCTTCGAGGCCATGGCCTATTGCCTCGTGGATCATGGTTCCCCCTGCCTCCGAGGAAATTACCACGGGCATTCTCCCGCCGGGAGCCCTCCTCGCCTCCAGCATTGTCACTGCCCTTCGGGAGGTCTTCAGCGAGAGTTCCTCGACGGAAAGGCCATCAAACAATTCGAAGCCGATGTTTCCTCCGGCAGATTCGTATCCTGTTTGTATGATACCGTTTTTCGATGCGACTACATGTACCATAAAAACGGTGTGGACACGTTCGTCTTCCGCTATATTCCCTTCTGAGGTGGCGACCTGGACCTTCTGCACGGAGTCAATGTAGCTTGAGGCCACCTGTCTTACGGCGGTATCGAAAGAGCGGGCAGAGCGTTCTGCCTTCGCTACGAGATCTATCTTCGTGGAAACACTTATTCCTTCGGGGGGGATCCTGATAGAGAAATCGGCACCAGGCCTCTCTGTTCTCATATCAAGAATGGTGACCGCGCATGCCTCCCGTACCGTCTTGCTCAGGGTGTCGGCGAGCTCAAGGAGAGCGCCTTCGGACGTGTTGTTGCTGAACGCATAGAACGTTTTTCCGCCTGCGATCAGCCTTACGCCCGCGCCGCCGTCGACACCCGAAGCCACCCTTTCGATCTTCCTATCCTCCATCAGGATAGAAGTCGTCCTTCTTCGTTCCACAAACACATCGGCGTATTCGCCGCCCCTGGATACCGCCTTATTCAGGACTTTCTGAAGAACCCCGGGGTCCACCAAGTGTCATCCCTCCTTTAAAAAGAAACATTTATAAATCCTCTCGATTGAATTGCACTGGACTTCCAAAAGCCTTATATTATAGCATTAACCGCGATGAGCGATGAGACCGGGAAACACCAAGAAATGACAAGAGGAGCCCCTATGACGAGGATCGGGATTATTGCAGGGAGCGGCTTTCATGAATTTGAAGGAGTTGAGATACTGAGTCTCGAGAAAATCGCCACTCCCTATGGAGAGCCGTCCGACGTTTACCGCCTTGGTGAGATATCAGGCATTGAAGTCATATTCCTTGCGAGACACGGTACCCCGCACCGGATTCCGCCGCACAGAATAAATTACCGCGCAAATGTATGGGGATTCAGGGAATTGGGAGCGGAAAGGATACTGTCGGTAAACGCCGTGGGAGGCATTCACAGGGAACCGGGGCCAGGGAGCATTATAGTTCCCGACCAGATAATAGATATGACCCATGGAAGAGATTCTACCTTCTATGACGGAGATAAGGCTGTGCATATCGATTTCACCATGCCCTTCTGCAGTGAACTGAGGGAGGCCCTAATTAGTGCCTGCAGGAAATCAGGCGTTCGCCACAGAGAATCAGGCACGTACATATGTGTGAACGGGCCAAGACTCGAAACAAAAGCCGAGATTGGTCATTTTTCTTCGATGGGCGGTGATGTTGTCGGCATGACGGCGATGCCAGAGGCCAGCCTCGCAAGGGAGCTGGAGTTGTGCTATGCAGGAATCTCAGTGATCACGAACTACGCGGCAGGCATCTCCGCAAAAAAACTAACCGTGACGGAGGTCGTGGAGACAATGAGGATTTCTATGGAAAAGATCAAGTCTCTCGTGAAAGAGGCGCTCAGCTTAATACCTGGGAAAAGGATGTGCGACTGCAAGGACGCTCTCACCGAAGCGAGGATGTAACCGCAGCTACGACATCTTTATCAATCCCACGGGGTTTGGCGAGAGGCGTCTGTAACTGCGGCTCTGAGCCAGCACATCAAGGGGCATGCTTATGATATCCAGAAGCTGGGGCGTATATTCGTGAAGAAGG
>CAYYWY010000004.1:50794-102757 GCA_964475485.1 uncultured Nitrospiraceae bacterium
CTTCACATAATTCCTGCACAGGCCGCATAGTTCTATCCTCAGCCCCTTCTCATCCTCTGTTCGCAGGATATCTATCCTACTGCCGTCCCTGTTAAGGCATCCGGGGCACCCTATCCTGTGCCACCTGCCACTGGTTTCGCAGAAGGAGCAGTAGAACGTCCTCCCCTCATCCTGCTTGACAGAGCCGATCGAAGGAATAGAGTGACAAACGGGACACCTCCCTTCTTCCCAAAACATGAGGGGAAGACGGAGAGATTCCCTGAGATTCAGGAAAAAAGGTTTGCTAATGAGGAAAAGAATTCCGGCGACATCGTCTTCGTGACAGGGAAGGGAAAATGAAGGGGCCTCATTCAGGGGAAGACATGTTAGATCGATCTGACCGAGCTGCATCGCTTCCTTCAGGGGTTCCAGCATATCGCCTGGCAAGTCAAAGACGGAAGAAAAGGCGTTGAAGACCGCGTCGGCGGATCCTCTAGAATAGGCAATATCTCCCGATCTGTCGATACAGGCAGTAAGCCGGATGAACTCCTGCACCTTTTTGTAAAGCGCGAGGGTGTCCTTTAAGTGCGGTCTTTCGTCCGCGATCTGTTCAATGGTTATCATAGCCTATGGCACCTCCGGGTGCTTTACCGTTATCTCATCGCCCGCCAGCGCCTCTGTCAGAAATGCTTTGAGCGATTTCTTTTCTTCCCCGCTGAGGCCAAGAGGTTTCAGCACGGTATTGCCTCTGCCCCCTCCGCCGTTAAAAAAATCTATGACCTCATCCAGTGTCTTGAAGATACCGTTATGCATGTAAGGGGCGGTCCTCGATATCTCCCTCAGAGTGGGAGTCCTAAAGGCCTTCCAGTCTTTCTCGTTCTTCGTAATCAGATATCTGCCGGGGTCCTCGGTCAGGTTGCTGTATTCCCTATAATGATAAACCTTGGCCACGAATCGCATTGTTGCGGTAACTCTCGGGTCGTTGAGTAAAACAGGGTTCTCTGGGACATGAAGGGCGTAGAACTTGTCGTCGGACAGGTTTACCCCGTGATGACAGTCTGCACATTTCCCCTTTCCCACGAACAATTCGAAGCCCTTTTTTGCCTCTTCCGAAAGGGCATTACGGTCACCACTGAGGTGTCTGTCGAGGGGGGAGTTGAGGGAGATCAGGGTTCTTTCAAAGGCTGCTATGGCCATGGCGATTCTCTCCCTCGTGACTTCGCCTCCGAAGACCTTCTTAAAAGAGTCGACGTATTCAGGCACCACCCTGATCTGTTCCTCGAGATAGTCGAGATTCTTGTTCATCTCGAATGCGGACATCATAGGGAAGAGAGCCTGGTCCTCAAGAGTCCTGACGCGGCCGTCATGAAACAGGAATTTGTAGAAGGCGGCATTGATCAGCGTGGGAGAGTTCCTCCAGTTCTTTGTTGTGGGATAACTGAGCGAGATATCCTGGCCGTCAGTGAAGGCGAGTTCCGGCATGTGGCAGGTGGCACAGCTCATGGTGCCGTCACCCGAGAGCCTCCTGTCAAAAAAGAGTTTCTTACCAAGCTCTACCTTTTCGGGAGTCTGGGGATTGTCCTTTGGGACCGGCACGGACCTAAAAGGCTCCAGATGACCTGCGTACGCCGTGCACAAAATAAGAAATACGAAGCACGAAATTCGAAACAGATGCGAGAAGATAGCACCGGATACCCTTGCTTCCGGCTTTGTCTCTCCTTTCGTATTTCGTATTTCGATATTTGAATTTGCCCTATTGTTTCGCATTCTTTAGCTCCTCCTCGATGATCTTCTGAAAGTACTCATAGGGTCTGTTGCCGATTACCTTCCGGCCGTTTATGAAAAAGGTCGGAGTGTTATAGAGGTCCATATCGACCGCGAGCTTCTTGTCCCTCTCAATCAATGCGGAATGCTTCATCGTGTCGAGGGATTCGGTGAATCTCTTAACATCGAGTCCGACCTCCTTTGCATATTCTATCAGGCTTGTCCTGTCGAGCCTGGGAGACCTTCTGAGAAGAAGGTCATGCATCTCCCAGAACTTCCCCTGGTCCCTGGCTGCAAGGGACGCCTCGGCAGCTATATGTGAGTAATCCCGGTACTTATAAGGGTAGTTCTTAATAATCAGCCGTATCTTCCCTTTGTAGTTGCTTAAGATTTTCTTGACGGTCGGACCGACCCCCGCGCAGTGAGGTCACTGGTAGTCAAGGAACTCGATGATCGTGACAGGAGCATTCGCAGGCCCCAGGGCCGGAGAATCCTCGATGGGAACTTCATATCTCCTTTCGTCCGCGTAAGAGTAAGAGGCGATGAAGAAAAGCAAGAACATGAGAACAGTTCTTGTCAAGGGGAATTCCTTTCCGATTACCGCTTAATAGCTAATTGAGGGCGTATCTTTCTTTGGCCATTCAGCGGAAACCTGTTTGTGGAGCAGGACGGCATGAGCCGTCCTGCCTGGAAATAGGTCAAAAACCCATTCTCTGGACCCACTTTGCATGCCTTTTCTTCGCCCATGAGAGGGGTACGGTGCCGTATACCATTATTCTGAAGGTACCAGGGTTCGCCAGCGTGGCGAGATACATGTGGGCGGGGATGGCGATGACCATGAGGTCAAAGGTGATGTTATGAAGAAGGTGCGAGATGAGAACCCACCTGTTGACGTCCGTTGCCATGGGCCTGAGCCATATCACTATCCCGGAGGCAGATATTACGATCCCGGAAATAAGAACCACAAGGTAGTAAAGTTTCTGCCCGGCATTGAGCTCGTCCTGGGGAGGCACAGCCGCTTTCCTGGACAGGTATCCGCCGGCCTTCCCTATCCAGGCGAAGTCATCCGGCGTGAACCTCAGCGAGACGGGGAGGTAATGGAATATTGTGAAGAGAAGCGAAACCCCGAATACTACTCCCGCCCAGTTGTGGATTGCCCTCATCTGGTTGAAACCCCCGAAAAGCGCGCCTATCCCTTCGATATGGAAGAGGAAGGCATAACCGCTGATAGTAAGTATAAAGAAACTTGAAGCCAGAATCCAATGGTTCAGTATCTCGAAGGCACCCGCTTTCCTTATCATCGCATTATTCATCTTTCTTCACCTCCTCATCCTTCTTCGGACCAAATGCGACGTAATGCAGAAGGGATGCAGCAATAACACCCCCGGCTCCGATATAAGCCAAAGGCTTCAGGACCTTGTGCCAGAAGACCACACTCTCGGGTATCGATGGTTTCTCATCCAGCGCATAGAGTTTCGGGGCATCCTTAAAGGCATAGATGGCGCCAAGTCCCTCGAGATCCGTTTCTCCATAGACCTTTGCATACCCTTCCTTTTTTGCCAGACCCAGAAGGGCATCCCTGTCCCCGTAACGGATCGCGCCGGTAGGGCACGTCTTTGCACATGCAGGCGGCAATCCTTCGGCAATCCTGTCGAAGCAGAGATGGCATTTAGTAACCTTGTTGTTCTCGTCGTACCTCGGCACGTCAAAAGGGCAGCCCACAACGCAGAGCTTGCAGCCGATGCACTTGTCCTTGTTGAAGTTGACTGCGCCCTCGGGAGTCCTGAAGAGCGCACCGGGCGCTGGACATATCTTCATGCATCCTGCGTCACCGCAGTGCATACACCTTCTGTTCACAAAGAGCCACCTCACCATGTTCGTCTCTGAAGGCATCTCAACGTAGCGTATCATGTTGAACAGATACGGCGTGAGATCAGGAGGGTTCTGCGTCGTGCCGGTATTTACAGTCTTCTGGCCGGGAAGCTGGTTCCATGATTTGCAGGCTGTCTGGCAGCCTCTGCAACCGATACACCGTTCCGGAGAGATGAGTAAAGCCTTTCTTGCTACTGCCATCGCATTCACCTCCTTAAGCCTTTTCCACATTGACCATAAAGGCCTTTGATTCGGGTATCATTGTGTTTGCATCGCCGATGGTGGGAGTGAGAAGATTGGAGCTGTCTCCGCCGCTACCGTCCTCCGGATACTGCCAGCCAAAGCACCACGGCATGCCTACCTGGTGAACTGTGGAGCCGGCGATTTTGAAGGGCTTGAACCTCTCCGTAACAATCGCAATCGCCCATAACTTGCCGCGACCTGAGGATACAATGACCTTGTCGCCGTTTTTGATCTTCTTCTCATCGGCAAGCTCTTTGCTTATCTCCACGAACTGCTGCGGCTGCATCTCGAGCTGCCACGGCAGATGCCTCGTCAAAACCCCCGTCTGCCAATGTTCCGATACACGGTATGTTGTGGCTACATAGGGAAACCTTATATCGCAGGAAAAATAGATGTCCTCAGAAACCCCGCTCTTGGGATCGTAAAATAGCTTGATCGTCGGATTTATCCTCTGTTTCGACATAAGGTTTTCCTGTAAAGGACATTCGAGGGCCTCATAATGTTCGGGGAACGGGCCATCGGCCAGCCCGGGACCGAACAACGCCCCCATTCCGTCCGGCCTCATTATAAAAGGATACTTGCCTGCCTTTTCATCCGCCATTGGAGGCGCAGGTCCATCAGGGACATCCCCATCCCATCCCGGGGCAGGCTTCTTTGTCTGCGGGTCCAATTTATCGGGGTTCCATTTGATAACGGCCCGTTTCGGATCCCACGGATTTCCCGTGAGATCGACGGACGCACGGTTATAAATGATCCTTCTGTTTACCGGCCATGACCACGCCCATCCAGAGAACAGGCCCAATCCAGTGGGGTCATCCTTGCCCCTTCTGGCCATCATGTTGATGACCTTGTCATCCTTCTCTGTATAACTGCCGGAGTATATCCAGTTGCCGCAGGATGTGGTGCCGTCTGCCTGAAGCGTGACGAAATTAGTCATGAGATGGCCTTTCTTGCCGAGTTGTTTCGGGGGATCCACCTTCCTGTCGAAGAGGTCTTCAAGATAGTATCCGTTGATCTCCTTTGCCACCCGATGGATATCAATATGCCTGACCTTTCCATCCGGACCCTTCTCCCCGTAATCCCATGTAAGGTTCAATATAGGAGCGGGGAACTTGCCTCCCTTCTGATAAAGCTTCTTGACCCTGAAGTAGAGCTCATTCATTATTTCGGAGTCAGGCTTCGATTCTCCCATGGGCTTGATGGCGGCAGTGCGCCACTGAGCAAGGCGGCCCGAGTTCGTTATGCTCCCTTCCTTCTCGACAGAAGAAGAGGCGGGCAGGAAAAACACCTCGGTCTGTACCTCTTTCGGGTTCATGTCAGGCCCTCTCCAGAAAGAGCCGGTCTCATTGTCGAAGAGATTGACGTTTACCATCCATTTCAGTTTCGCCAAGGCTTTCCTGACTTTGCCCGCGTTGGCACTCGAGCAGGCAGGATTCTGCCCCCAGGCAAAGAAGCCTTCAATTTTCCCCTTGAACATCTGATCAAAGAGATTAAGCCAGGACGCATTCATGCCTTCGTCGAGCTTGGGCAGCCAGGCGTACCCGAAGTCATTGTCCTTTGTCGCCTTATCTCCGTAAATGGCCTTGAGATAACTCGTGATGTACTTGGGCCTGTTCCCCCACCAGTTCACGCTCTTCGGATCCTTTGTCTTTGGCGTAAGCTTTTCTATGTAGGTCTTGAGGTCCACTATGGCGGCAGTCGGTACCGGGAGATAGCCGGGCAATATATGGAAAAGGAGTCCATGGTCGGTCGATCCCTGGACATTGGATTCGCCCCTGAGGGCATTTATCCCCCCGCCTGCCATCCCGATGTTGCCGAGCAGAAGCTGTATGATTGCCATAGCCCTAATATTCTGCGTTCCTATGGTATGCTGGGTCCAGCCCATGGCGTAAAGCTCGGTGCCGACCCTGTCCGGTTTTCCGGTGGACCCATAGAGCTTATAGACCTCCAGCAGCTTCTCCTTGGGCGTCCCCGTTATTGAGGAGACCTTATCGAGGGTGTATCTCGAATAGTGTTTCTTCAGGATCTGGAATACACAATTGGGGTCTTTCAGCGTCATATCCTTCTTCGGTATCCCGTTTTCGTCCATCTGGTAAGACCATGTCTTCTTGTCATATTTCCTCGTCTTTTCATCGTATCCCGAGAAAAGACCGTTCAGCTGGCCGGGACCCTTGAATTCAGGGTTTACAAGGAACGTTGCATTGGTGTAATTAACGACGTAATCCTTGAAATAGAGGTTGTTGTCGAGTATGTACTTAATCATACCGCCCAGAAAAGCGATGTCAGTGCCGGAACGCATGGGAGCGTAAAGGTCTGCCCTTGCGGCTGTCCTTGTAAAGCGGGGATCAACGACAATAAGCTTTGCTCCCCTTTCTTCTTTTGCCCTCGCGACCCATTTCATAGATATGGGGTGGTTTTCGGCAGGGTTCGCCCCCATAACGAGAATCACATCGGCATTCTTGACATCGACCCAGTGGTTTGTCATTGCACCGCGACCGAGCGACTCTGCCAGAGCCGCAACAGTTGCGGAGTGTCATATTCGGGCCTGGTGTTCGATGTAGACGAGTCCCCACGAACGCAGGAGCTTCTGGAGCATGTAACACTCTTCGTTATCAAGCGCTGCACTTCCCACATGGGCTATCCCGTCGGTCCTGTTGACCGTGAATTCCTTTTCGATCTCTTTCTCGGTGCCGTCGGGCTGTTTCTCCTTCACTTTGGACCTTGATGTGGTCTTGAATGTCCTGTCGCGGGTTTGTTTAATCCTCTTTGCGATTTCATCAAGTGCCCATTCCCACTCCACTTCTTTCCACTCTGTAGCACCGGGCGCGCGATATCTCGGCTTTGTGATCCGGGTCGGGTTGTTGACGACCTGGTAAAGGGAAGCCCCTTTCGAGCAGAGGGTGCCTTCGCTGATCACATGATCAGGATCGCCCTCAGCGTTAATAACCTTTCCCTCCTGTGTGTGCACTATGATCCCGCAGCCCACGGAGCAGAATGGGCAGATTGTGAGGGTCTCTTTTGCGCTTTTAATGCGCAGAGTCTGCGCATACGCTCTTACCGGGTCAAGGTTAATACCTAACGACCCAGCTACCAGTGTTCCTCCCGAAAGCTTCAGGAAACTGCGGCGTGATACATTCATAAAGCCCTCCTCCTTATGGTGGGTTCTGCAATACCGAGAAATGACTCACGAAACAGAAATGCCGTCTTGCCTGAATAGGGCTCGCTCCTTTCTTACGGGACAGAAGTAGGTAGGTTTCCGGAAACGCAGTTGTGAAGGTGATTAAGGAGCCGCATAGAATTATTAAAAATGATTATAGTTATAATTATCGTGTCTGTCAAGTCTATAATTATCACTCATGTTCTTCGGCTTTTTTCGCCTCCTTCTCTGCTATGATCTTTTGAGCCAGATGCCCGGGCACCTCTTCATAATGGGAGAATTCCATTGAATAAAGGCCCCTGCCTGAGGTGAGGCTCTGGAGCTGGTTTGCATAGGTGAGCATCTCGGACATGGGAACAAGTGCGGTGATCTTCTGGTTGCCCCCGGCCTGGGGTTCCACCCCCTGAACTTTCCCTCTCTTGGAATTCAGGTCACCTATAACCGCACCGAGAGTATCGTCGGGAGTGGTGACTTCCACCTTCATAATAGGCTCGAGAAGAACAGGCTTTGCGTCAAGGAACGCCTTTTTCAACGCCATTGAGCCGGCAATCTTGAATGCCATTTCAGAGGAATCCACGGAATGATAAGAGCCGTCGTACAGAGTGATACGCATGTCAATGACTGGATAGCCGGCGATAATGCCTTCCTTCATAGTCTCGACGATCCCTTTTTCAACGGCGGGCCTGTACTGTTGGGGGATCACGCCTCCCACTATCTTGTCAACGAATTCATATCCTCCCCCCCTGGGAAGCGGTTCGATTTCTATCCAGCAGTCTCCGTACTGCCCCCTTCCCCCCGATTGCTTCTTGTACCTTCCCTGGGCCTTTGCAGGCGCCTTGATTGTCTCCCTGTAAGGTATCTTGGGGGTCTTCATCGCGACTTCGACACCGAATTTCCTCTTCAGTCTTTCGAGGGTCACCTCGAGGTGTACCTGCCCCATCCCGGAAAGAAGCATCTCCTTGGTCTCTTCATCCCTGTGAAATCTGAGCGTCGGATCCTCTTCAAGTATCCTCTGGAGTCCGGAACTGACCTTTTCTTCGTCCCCCTTGCTCTTAGGCGCTATGGCATAGGATATGATCGGCTCAGCAAATCTGACCTTTTCAAAGACAACCGGATGTGACTCATCAGACAGAGTATCCCCTGTGTTGGTATCCTTCAACTTCGCTACCACACCGACCTCGCCAGGTCCAAGGAGCTGAGCCGGAACCTGTTTTTTCCCGAGGAGATAGAAGACCTGTCCGATCCTTTCCTTAACGCCCGATGTGGCGTTCAGCACAGTGGAGTCCGCCTTCAGGGTTCCGGAATAGACTCTGAAAAGGGAGAGTTTTCCTGCATAGGGGTCCGCTATGGTCTTGAAGACATAGGCTGAAAAAGGCTCCTTTTCGCCCACCTTCCTTTCGACCTCCCCTCCGTTCCTCGGGTTCCTTCCCCTTACGGGCGAGATCCTAGCCATCTCAGCCGGGGAAGGGAGACATAGTATGATGAAATCGAGAAGCTGAGGTATCCCTATGACCTTCGTCGCCGAGCCGCATGCAACAGGAATGAACTTCCTGGTCAGGGAGCCTTCCCTGATCCCTTTCACGATCTCATCCCTGGTCAGCTCTCCTCCTTCGAGGTATCTTTCAAGAAGGGCGTCGTCAGCCTCTGCTATCTTCTCCACAAGCTTTTTCCTGTATCCCTCGGCCTCAGACAAGAGCTCGTCGGGGATTTCTGCCTCGGTCCCCTTGCCGTTTTTGAAATATACGGCCTTCATCCCTATGATATCGATTACTCCCGAGAACGTCTCACCGGCGCCGATGGGCGTCAGAAGGGGCACGGCCTCTGCGTCAAAGGACTTCTCGATTTCCGAAACGGCCATCGAAAAGTTCGCATTTTCTTTATCCATCTTGTTGATGAACACGATCCTCGGCATCTCGTACTCGCATGCATATTTCCATATCTTTTCGGTTTCGGCCTTGACCCCCGAAAGGGCGCTCACGATGATGACGGCTCCGTCAGTCGCCTTCATACATCCTCGGGTGTCTTCAATGAAGTTTATGAAGCCAGGAGTATCGATGAGGTTTATCCGGTGGTTGTTCCAGCTGCAGAAGCCTATTGCCGAAGAGATGGTTATCTTCCTCGCAACCTCCTCTGGTTCGAAGTCCATGGTGGACGTCCCGCCGTCAACAGATCCAAGCCTGTCTATGGATCCGCCAGTGAACAACAGAGCCTCGGTAAGAGAAGTCTTGCCTGCGCCTCCATGGGCAATCACTGCAACATTACGAATCCTGTTCACATCAAAGTTAGCCATAAAGCCCCCTCTAAGTGTAGTGAGTGTCAATCATTGAGTATCTCTTCGATCACCGGTTTATACTCCATCCTTTTTTCCGCTCGAGCACTCCAGAGCTTTACGATCACAAGACATATTATGAGTGCGCCGAACCCGAAGAGAGCGGAGACAACATCAGGGTCAAGAAAGGGCATGAAATCGCTGAACAACTCCTTTCCAAAAACCGCCCCGATGATAAGGGCAAGTGCCGGCAGACCATATGCCATGACGGATCCCTTAAGGTAGGAATAGGGCCTCAGGACAACCCTCACCTTCTGTCCGACCCTGGCCTTTACCTGGTTCACCGCCTCGATTTCCGCTCCTGAACCCGTAATCTTGCATCCGGCCTTGCACTGCTCGCATGCGGATCTTCTCTCTACCAAGACGACCGCCATTAGGCCGTCGATGTTCTTCACTATGCCGATTTCATCCATACCACAAACCGAAAAAGAAAAGCGAGACGCAGGGAGGGGAGCCTCTCCTTCCGAGTCATTTTATCCTGTTGTCGGAATCCAGACAAATGATCCTTGGCTTGAAATCCTTCAGCGACTCATTGTCTTCAAAGTAGCCGTAGCAGAAGATTATCACCCTGTCCCCGACGACCCCTTTCCTTGCCGTTGGTCCGTTAAGGCAGATCTTTCCACCCTCAGCCTCTCCGGGTATGGCATAAGTCTCGAACCGCTCACCGTTATTCAGGTTGCTCACCATAACCAGTTCGTAGGGAAGAATCCCTGCCTGGTTCATGATCATTTCGTCAATGGTGATACTGCCCTCATACTCGAGATTAGATTCGGTGACGGTGGCCATGTGTACCTTTGCTTTTAGCATGCACCTCAGCATAACACCCGTTCTATTCGATGATCCTCGGTACCCGGTAAAGGTGTTCGGTCTTGTCGGGAGCGTTCATAAGGGCCTCGTCCTCCGAAAGGGAAGTCCCGAGAGTGTCATCGCGCATCACGTTCCCTATTGCAAGGACGTGAGATGTGGGCTCGATGCCCGAAGTATCGAGTTCGCCGAGCTTTTCGACATATTGGAGGATGTCCGTCAGTTGAGCGGCAAATTTCTCCTTTTCCTCCACGGAGAGGCGAAGTCTGGCAAGATGAGCAATGTGTTCGACATCTATCTTCACCGTTCAGCCCTGCGCGTCACACTTTTTCGAGATTCGCGAACCTGAGAACGAGCTTCTTGATTCCGATGTTTGGGAAATTGACCATCACCTTTTGTTCGTCTCCGTCTCCGTAACAGTCCCTCACGACACCCACTCCCCACTTCGGGTGCCTCACCCGGCATCCTGCTACATACGGGAAGAGGGACTTCTTCGTGTCAATGCCTGCCCTTGGCGTGCGAGCCACCTGTAATGGCCTGGCTTTCTCTATCCATTCACAGCTTTTCTTAGGGATATCGGCGAGAAACCGCGATGCCTCCTGGTCCTGCGATCTTGCGTAGAGCCTTCTCCTGCCGGCTCCTGTGAGCCAGAGAATGTCCTTCGCCCTGGTCATCCCGACGTAGAAGAGCCGGCGCTCTTCGTTTATCTCATCCTGATTATCCATGGCCTTGAAGTAGGGAAGGACGCCTTCCTCTATGCCGACAATGAATACCACCGGGAATTCGAGGCCTTTTGCGCTATGCAGGGTCATAAGGGTGACGGACTTCTCTCCTGCGGCGTCGTCGAGGGCCGTGATGAGCGAGACCTTGTCAATGAAATCCTTTATATCGGTCTCTGAGGAAGACGCAATGAGTTCGTCGATATTCTGCATCCTGTCGCCGTCGACGGTCTCACGGTAGCCGGATCTCTCCACGATATCCCGGATCATGTCTGAAGCGGTCTTGTATTTCTTTGACGCCAGTTGTTCGATGAGCCGCACGAATCCTTCCAGCCTCTCCTTAACTGCCGTTGTGACGCTGCCGGCCTTCACGGTTGTCTTGATTACCTCAAAAAGGCTGAGGGATTTCTTTTTTGCCTCGTTTTCTATCTTCGAAAGGGTGGCAGCTCCGATACCGCGGGAAGGGCAGTTTATTATCCTTCTCAGGCTCACGTTGTCGTTCTGATTCAGGACGAGCCGCATATATGAAATAATGTCCTTTATTTCCTTCCTCTGATAGAAGCTTACGCCGCCTACGATACGATAGGGGAGTCCTTCCTCCCTGAATGCCTCTTCAATGGCCCTTGACTGGATATTGATCCTGTAAAGTACCGCAAAGTCCTTGAACTCGTACGCACCCTTGAGGTAGAGTTCTCTGATCGTCTTTGCGATGTGCCGGGCCTCCTCGTCTTCGTCGTTCAGCCAGCAGTGACAGACCCTTTCTCCGCCGCTCCTTCCGGTCCACGGTTTCTTCGGCTTTCTCACGGGATTCTTAGAAATGACTGCATTGGCGACATTCAGGATGTTCTGCGTTGAGCGGTAATTCTGTTCCATGCGTATCACCTTAGTGCCGGGAAAGTCCTTCTCAAACTTGAACACGTTTGTGACATCCGCTCCCCGGAACTTATAGATGCTCTGGTCGTCGTCGCCTACTACCGAAATATTTCTGCGGCCCGAGGCCAGCAGCTTCAGGAGGCGGTACTGTGCATAGTTGGTATCCTGGAATTCGTCGACAAGGATATAGGAAAAAACGCTCTCGTACTTCTTCAGGACTTCGGGGTGCTTTTGTAATAGCATCACCGTGAGCCCGATGAGATCATCAAAGTCAAGAGCGTTGCATCGTTTCAACTCATGTTGATAGCGGACATACACCTTTGCGAGCTTCTCGTCGAACCCGAAGCCGTCTCCGGTAGAGAGGAACTCCTCAGGACCTACGAGGGAAGACTTCAGGGCACTTATCTTTGTCGCGACCCCCTTGTAAAGAGCCTCATGAAATCGGAATTCCCTTAGGATATGGCGTATGAGCGCGCATTGGTCGTCCTCATCGTATATCGAGAAGTCGGATCTGTATCCCAGGCTGCGTATCTCTTTCCTGAGTATCTTGCTGCACTGAGAGTGAAAGGTTCCGATCCAGGCACTGTCCATATCCTTTCCCGACAGGGAAGAGATCCGGGCCTTCATCTCGTTTGCCGCCTTGTTCGTGAATGTCAGGGCAAGTATGGATTCAGGCGGGAACCGCTTTGATTTCACAAGATAGGCAAACTTGTGAGCGATGACCCTGGTCTTGCCGCTTCCTGCACAGGCAAGTACCAACAAGGGACCTTCCGTATAGAGAAGGGCTTCGCGTTGCTGTGGATTGAGGCACTCCAATAAGCTTTCCTTTGACATTTCCGTTCCTCTTATACTAACAAAAGCAGGGCGTGTGCGTCAAAGAAAGGACATGGAGGAAACACCGGAGATTGCTCCTCCGCTCCATATCCTCAGCCCCGGGTTTACTCGACTGTGACGCTCTTTGCCAGGTTTCTCGGCTGGTCGACATCACAGCCCCTCAGTACGCCTATATGATAAGCAAGAAGCTGAAGAGGCACGGTGAACAGAATCGTTGCGAGGTACGGATTGGAGTCAGGAATGGAAAAGGAATAATCCGAGAGGCCCGAGACCTCGGTATCACCGAAGTTCATAAAGGAAACGATCTTGCCCCCCCTGCTCTTTACCTCTTGTATGTTGGAAAGTATCTTCTCGTGGAAGGGCCCCTTCGGAGCAAGAAAGACCACAGGCATCTCCTCGTCGATGAGGGCGATTGGGCCGTGTTTCATTTCTCCTGCAGGGTATCCCTCGGCATGGATATACGTAATCTCCTTAAGTTTAAGCGCTCCTTCAAGTGCGATGGGATACTGGATGCCCCTTCCCAGATAAAGGAAATCCCTTGTCTTGAACAGCTCTTTTGCCATATTTTCTATTTCCCCATTCCCGGCAAGGATCTGCTCTATCTTGTCCGGTATGGAGAGGAATTCCTGCAGCATCTGTCTTGAGGAATCAGCGTCTAATCTGCCTCTTGCAAGGGCAAGGGCAAGGGCGAACAGATACAGTGCCGTGATCTGGGATGTGAATGCCTTTGTGGAGGCGACCCCTATCTCAGGGCCGGAGCGAGTGTGGAAGACCGCATATGCCTCCCTCGCGGAAGTACTGCCGACCACATTACATATGGTCATGACCTTTGCCCCCAGTTTCCTGACTTCCCTCTGAACGGCGAGGGTGTCGGCGGTCTCGCCCGACTGGGTGATGACGACGACAAGGTCGTCGGATCGTACAATCGGGTTCCTGTATCTGAATTCCGACGCGATGTCCACTTCGACCATGACCCTTGCGAGGTCTTCGATAAGGTACTTGCCTACGAGCGCGGCGTGCCAAGAGGTACCGCAGGCTGCGATAATAATCCTGTCGGCAGCCCTTAACTCATCCTCAGTCAACCCGAACTCCTCCAGATTTACCGCACCCGTCTCTATCGTAAACCTGCCCCTGAGAGTATCCGCAATAGCCCTTGGCTGTTCGAATATCTCTTTCAGCATGAAATGCTTATATCCGCCTTTCTCTGCCATGGCAGGACTCCAGGGAATAGAAATCGCTTCTTTTTGTACGGGGTCTCCTTCCATTGTCGTGACCATCACCCCGTCATCGGTCATTACCACCACTTCGCCATCCTCCAGGAAAATCACGTCCTTTGAGTGATTGAAAAAGGCAGGTACGTCAGAGGCAATGAAGTATTCACCGTATCCGAGACCGACGCATAGAGGGCTATCTTTCCTTGCCCCAACAATCTTCCCTTCCTCCTTGACGCTTATTACGGCGATGGCATATGCGCCTCTCACGTTCTTCAGGGCTCGGCGAACGGCCTCTTCCAGCGGATGATCCCTGGAATACTTGTTAATGAGATGGCACAAAACCTCGGTATCCGTATCAGAGGCGAAAACATATCCTTCGCTCAGGAGGTTCCTTTTCAGCTCCAGGTAGTTTTCGATGATCCCGTTGTGAACAATGACGATTCCGTCGGACCTGTGAGGATGGGCGTTTTCCTCTGAGGGTTTTCCATGGGTTGCCCAGCGCGTGTGGCCTATGGCGGTATGGCTTGAAGGACTGTCGGTATCAAAGAGGTCAAGGAGGTCCTTTACCTTGCCCTTGCGCCTCTTTATCTCGATCGTCCCCTCGGAAAAGAAGGCGATTCCGGCGGAGTCGTACCCTCTGTATTCAAGGCGCCTGAGCCCTTGAAGGACAACGGAGATGGCGTTTCTCTTCCCTGTATAGCCTATTATGCCGCACATGCCATAAAAGTTACGAGCGATGAGCAATGAGTAACGGGTCCTGGAGAGGATTTCATTATTTGTCCCTCTGATTCCCGGCTCTTAACTTCTTGCTTTTAAGTTTTGATTTTCTTTTTAATGCCCAACCCTCTATGTTTCGCTGTCTCGCCCTGCACACGGCGAGCGACATGGGTGGGACGTCCTCCGTTATCGTAGAGCCGGCGCCAATGTAGGCCCCTTTCCCGACCCTTACAGGAGCCACTAGCTGGGTATCGCTTCCGACAAATGCGCCATCCTCGATGACAGTGGGATGCTTTCTTTCACCGTCGTAGTTACAGGTGATGGTGCCTGCGCCGATGTTCACATCCTTACCGACGACAGCGTCTCCGATATAGCTTAGATGGGACAGCTTGCTTGCCCTGCCGATCACCGCTTTCTTCAGTTCTACGAAATTGCCGATCTTGGCATCGCTTCCGATCTCGGAGCCCGGCCTTATGCGGGCAAAGGGACCAACGGATACCCTGTCCTTTATACGCGAATCTTCCATGACGGTGGAATCCTTTATTACGACGTTGTTCCCGACAATGCAGTTCAGGATCCTGACATTGGGGTAGATCGTGCAATTCTTCCCGATCCTGGTGTGTCCTTCCAGACAGACGTTGGGATAAATGACGGTCTCCTTCCCTATGGATACCGAAGGATGGATAAAGACGGAATCAGGGTCGAGGAAATTCACTCCCCTTTCGACCCATTCCATAACGATACGCCGCCGCATCAGCTCCGATGCCCTGAGCAGATCTCCACGGGTGTTCACTCCTATGAATTCCTCTTCCGTGCCGATGCAATAGGCGGAGATTCTCATGCCGGCCTTCGAAGCAGCGGCAACGATATCGGTGAGGTAATACTCCCCCTTTGCCCTGTTCATTTCTATTCTGTCCAGGACGGAAAGAGCCGCACGGTTGATGGCGTAAACACCACTATTCACTTCGTTGATCTTCCGTTGGGCAGGATCCGCATCGCTGTGTTCCACAATCGAGACGAACGTCCCGGAAGTATCCCTGATTATCCTTCCGTAACGATTGGGGTCTTCCGCAGGAAAAGACAGGACGGAAACGGCATTTTCTCCTTCCTCATGCAGGTTCAGGAATCTCTTTATGGTACGGGATTTCAGCAGAGGAGTATCACCGTTAAGGACGACAACGATACCCTTGAAGTTCTTCAGGAAGGGCACGGCGCATTTCAGCGCATGGCCGGTGCCCTTCGGCTCCTTCTGCAAGGCAAACACCTCGCCCCTGTATTGCATTGAGCCCTCAAGCAATTCCTTCTGCCTCCCAGCGACAATCACGATCCTCTCTGGCTTCAGCTCCCTTGCGGTCTGCACGACAGAGTGGAGCATGGGAACTCCGCATACCTCATGCAGAACCTTGGGAAGGGCTGAATTCATCCTTGTTCCGAGGCCTGCGGCGAGGATAACGCAGGATAGCCTCATTTTATCCCCCCGAGAATTTGATGCGGCGTGGCGATTCCCCCTGACAGTATGATCTTTATGCCTTCCTCTATAGGAATGTCGGTGTAGAAAACGTCTCCTTCCTTGAAGAGAACCACCTCCCCGAGGTATAGATTGTTCGTAGGGATGTACACAGCCCTGAAACAGTGGGCGTGTTCGGCCCTCCCCGACTGCACTACACATTCCTTTGTGAGGAAACCGAAGGCAAAGGAGCCCGACCTGGGATACTCAACTATTACGAACTTCTTAAAGGAGCTCGTATTCTCAGGCGAGAAGGCATTGGCAAGCTGCTTTAGGCCCGTATAGATGCCCTTGAATACTGGAATCTTCAGGAAGAGCGTCTCCACGCCTCCTATCAGTCTCTTGCCGATGACGTTGGTCGAGATAATGCCTACGACAAAGACGATCGCTATGGCAGACATGAACCCGAGCCCCGATACATGGTATCCCAGCACACTGTCAAATAGAAAACCGAGCTGGTCATCGACAAAGTTGAAGAACCACACAAAGACCTTGACGGTGAGGATGGCCGGGACCAGGACAACCAGTCCGGCAAGAAATTTCCTCTTGAGAATATTGCGAAGACGGGCCATCTTACCTGCCGGCCTTTGCCATTACCTCATCGGGTATATCAAAATTAGCGTAGACGTTCTGGACGTCTTCGTTTTCTTCAAGGGCCTCTACGAGTCTCAGCATCTGCTCTGCCGTTTTCTCGTCAAGGGGAACATAGCTCTTTGGAAGCATCGTTGTTTCAGCGAGGGAGACAGGGACGTTCGCGCCCTCCAGGACACTCCTCACCTTGTTGAGCTCCTCGGGAGAGGTAATGATCTCAAAGCTGTCTTCCCTGGGGTCGTTCTTCATGTCCTCCGCGCCTGCGTCAAGGGCTATGGTCATCAGGGTCTCCTCATCGATCTTGCCCTTGTCCACAAGGACATAACCTTTCTTCTGGAACATCCACGCCACACAGCCTGCTTCTCCCAGACTCCCTCCGTGTTTCGACATAATGTGGCGTATCTCGGGGATCGTCCTGTTCTTATTGTCGGTAAGGACTTCTATGAGCACCGCCACGCCTCCGGGACCATAGCCTTCATAAGTAAACTCCTCATAAGAGGTTCCTGGGAGTTCGCCTGTGCCCTTCATAATCGCCCTCTTGATATTGTCATGGGGCATATTTACCTCTTTTGCCTTCTCTATGGCAAGCCTGAGCCTCGGGTTTCCGTCGGGGTCTCCACCGCCGAGCCTCGCAGCAACGGAGATCTCCTTGACTATCTTGGTAAATATCCTACCCTTTTTCGCATCGGTGTGGGCTTTCTTATGTTTTATCTGTGCCCACTTGGAATGTCCTGCCATTCATTAACCTCCGGTCTATCTGTGATCCTCGATAATGGCTATGGGTTTCCGAAAAAACTTAAAAATGGAAACGGGGAGCCGCGGCTGTTCCAGAAGTCTCCACTCCAGATTTGCTATTTCTGAAGTATATAATACTAATACTATCATACCGGCTTTTTCTTTTTCTTACTCGATCCCATACTCTTTAATCTTTGTGAGAAGCGTCTTGTAACTTACGCTCAGGAGCTCAGCCGCCCTGCTCTTATTACCTCTTGTTTCCTGGAGCGCCTTTCTTATCCTCTGCGTTTCGGCCATGCGAAGGGCCTCTTTTGCAGCATCCTCAAGGGTGCCGTCCATGGGCAACGAGTGAATGCCGGGTCTAACCGCCGCAGGGCTCAAGGAGATGTGTTCGGAGGTTATGGTAGAGCCGTCACAAAGTATTATGGCCCGTTCAATGGTGTTTTCCAACTCCCTCACGTTCCCCTTCCAAGGATGGCCGATGAGCATATCCAGAACTTCCTTCGAGACCTCCTTTACACCTGTCTTCATCTCCGAGCAGTACTTTCTGACGAAAAAGTCGACAAGGAGGGGGATATCCTCGACCCTCTCCCTCAGGGAGGGAATCATTATTGGGAAGACGCTCAGCCTGTAATAGAGGTCTTCCCTGAACGTCCCATCAGAAACCGCCTTTTCGATGTCCTTGTTGGTGGCTGCAATGACCCGAACGTCCACGGGAATAGTCTTCAGTCCTCCGACGCGCTCTATCTCTCCTTCCTGAATGACTCTCATTATCTTCGCCTGCAGGGAAAGGTCCATCTCGCCGATCTCGTCAAGAAATATTGTCCCTTTGTCTGCAAGGTCGAACTTGCCCGGCTTCCTTGCCTCTGCACCTGTAAAAGCCCCCTTTTCATGGCCGAAAAGCTCCGATTCCAGAAGCTCCTTCGGGATTGCAGCACAGTTTATCGGGACAAAGGGGTAGTCCTTTCTTGGGCTCAGGCAATGGATGGCCCGTGCAAAGAGCTCTTTCCCCGTGCCGCTTTCTCCCAGGAGGAGCACTGTGGTCCTGGCCGGTGCAACCTTCTGGATCTTCCTTGCCACCTCCTGAATCCCTTCAGATCTTCCTATGATAGTTGGCATGCCTATCATGGAGGAAAACTCCTCTTTCAGCAGTATATTCTCTGCCATCAGCCTCTGGTTTTCGACCGCGCGCCTTATGAGGTGAAGAAGGTGGTCGGTATCAAAGGGCTTTGTGATGAAATCAAAGGCGCCCTCTTTTATGGCCTTTACTGCCGTATCCACGGAACCATAGGCAGTCATAACAATCACCGGCATCAGAGGATTGTCCTCCTTTGCGACCCTGAGCACTTCCATACCGTCTCTCCTGGGGAGCTTCAGGTCGGTAAGGACTACGTCTATCTTATGCTCCTTGATTTTTTTGATCCCTTCAAGGCCGTCTTTCGCAATTATGGGCCGGTATCCCTCTGTCTCCATGGTCTCCTTCAACATCTGCGCCATGGATTCCTTGTCTTCAACTATGAGGATTGTTTCCATGCAGTGCTTTCTTGATTCCCCTGGTAGCCTGACGAATCCTGTGCTCGTTCTCGACCAGAGCAAACCTCACGAAGTTGTCCCCGGCCTCCCCGAAACCGATCCCTGGAGAGACTGCAACATCCGCCTCCTTGATCAGGAACTTGCTGAATTCGAGGGAGCCGGCCTTCCTGAAAGGCTCGGGGATTTCCGCCCAGACAAACATCGTTGCCCGTGGGGGCTCGACGTTCCATCCTGCCTGCCGGAGGCCTTTTATGAGTGCATCCCTTCTGGACTCGTAGGTCTTTCGTATCTCCTCTACGCAGTCCTGAGGTCCCCTGAGGGCGATGATGCTCGCGATCTGTATCGGCTGGAACATGCCGTAATCGAGGTAGCTTTTTATCTTCGTGAGCGCACCCACAAGCTCTCTGTTGCCGCAACAGAAACCGACCCTCCATCCAGCCATGGAATAGCTCTTTGTGAGGGAAAAGAATTCCACTCCAACATCCTTTGCCCCGGGGGCCTGCAGAAAACTGGGTGCTCTATAATTATCAAAACAGAGGTCCGCATACGCAAAATCATGGATCACCATGATTTCGTGTTCCTTTGCGAATTCCACGACGCGTCTGAAGAAATCCAGTTCGATACATTCTGTCGTGGGGTTGTGAGGGAAGTTTATCGTGAGCATCTTGGGTTTCGGCCATACAGACTTGAAGGCCTTTTCCATTTCCTCGAAGAAGTCGTAACCTTTCCCTGTCGGGATGTACCTCACTTCCGCCCCGGCAAGTATCGCACTGTATGGATGAATCGGGTATGCCGGAGCCGGGGTCATCACCACATCTCCGGGACCGAGGGTCGCATAGGCAAGATGGCTGAGTCCCTCTTTCGCGCCGATGGTCACTACGACCTCTGTCTCAGGGTCCAGATCCACGCCGTAACGCCGCTTGTACCATTCGGTGATCGCGACCCTCAATTGGGTGATGCCCCTGGAGGCGGAATAGCGATGATTCTTCGGATTGCCGGCTGCCTCGCGGAGCTTTTCCACGATATGTCTCGGCGTCGGCAGGTCGGGGTTTCCCATGCCGAGGTCTATGATATCGAACCCCTGTCTCCTTGCCTCCATCTTGAGGGTGTTCACGATAGCAAATACATAGGGCGGAAGGCGTTTTATTCTGTTAAACTCGAACATCACAGCTCCTTTTCTCGTAATAAACTGTTACTATAACAGATTCAGCCCAAAAACATCTCCTCAGCGTTCATGGAACTCCTCGCCAGCGGAGCTGAAGCCACGCCCCGAAACCCGATAGAAAAGCCAATTTCCCTGTACCGCTCAAAGATATCCGGCGTCACATACTCCACAACAGGAAGGTTCCTTCTTGAAGGTCTCAGGTATTGGCCTACTGTGAGGTAATCACAGCCTGTGCTGCGGAGGTCCTCCATAACCGAAACGACCTCCCCGAAAGTCTCGCCGAGGCCCACCATAAGGCCGGATTTTGTACGAATTTCGGGAACAAGTTCTCTTGCCTCCCTTAGTATGCGTAACGAACGGTGATATTCGGCCTGCGGTCTTACGAAAGGATAGAGTCTCGGCACTGTCTCGACGTTATGGTTGAATACGTCAGGTCGAGAGTCCAGCACGGTCCTCAGCGCGTCTATATTGCCCTTGAAGTCGGGGGTCAGCACCTCTATCTTTGCCTCTGGAAGCATGCCTCTAACCGCACTAACAGTATCCGCAAAATGAAGCGCCCCTCCATCGGCTAGATCATCACGCGTCACAGAGGTGATGACAACATGCTTGAGCGCCAAATCACGCGCAGCAAGGGCTACCCTTTCGGGTTCATCAGGAGCCGGGTGGGCCGGAAGAGGGGCGGTAGCTGATTCAACGGAACAGAAGCCGCAGCTCCTTGTGCAGCGCGGGCCCAGGATCATAAATGTGGCTGTGGGCTTTGCAAAACACGTTCCGATATTGGGACAGCGGGCCTCTTCACAGACCGTGGAAAGGCCGAAACTCCTGAGCATCCGCTTTGTATTGTGGATCCCTAAGGCGCTCTTTGTCTTTATCCAGTCAGGGAGTCTCATAGCTACAGGAGCGACTGTCAGTGGTTAGCCGGCACTATCGTTATTGGGTAGCGGGCCGGCAGAATCGCATCAGATGCCTGTATTTTCTTCTGGCCGCTCTGCTGCTGTCTCTTCGCTGCCCTGTCTCATTTGGGTTGCCCTGCTTAACCGCCGCTGCCTCTTTTCCTCCTGTTTTTTCAGGCGGTTGATCTCCTTTTTCCGTTTCTCGCTCTTATAAGTTCCAGCACGTTTTGCCAATGTATCCCCTCCTTTATGTGATAAATGAATTATATCACGGAACTATTGACTTTTTCACACCGGTATGTCATACTTCAGCAAGTTTCAGAAGTTTTTGTAACGGACGGGGCCACAAAGACTTTTAGCTTTGTGGCCTTTTTTCTTAGGGTCGCAATTTTCTGGGACTGAGTTAATTCAAGGAGGTGCAGGAGATGTCGCAAGGAACAGTGAAGTGGTTCAATGAATCCAAGGGCTTTGGCTTTATTACAAGCGAAGACGGCGGAGACGTATTTGTCCACTATTCTTCCATTCAGGGCAACGGATTCAAGACCCTTGTAGAGGGTGATTCCGTCAGCTTTGATATTGAGAAGGGTCCGAAGGGTCCAAAAGCCGTTAATGTAGTGAAACTTTAATCGGCCACCTGAGTCCCCTTGCCCGGCAAGGGGACTTTCATTTCAGGAGGACGAATGCCGAACAAACAGAACTATGTGGCAAGAATGGAGGCGGGCAAGCAGAACAGGCTTAAGGCTGATCTGCTTGCGGAGCGTTTTCCGGAAGTTGCGAACGTCACGATCAATATGACCTACTACCAAAAGGGGGCGAACCCGGTTCTTATGGTGCGTACCATTCATATGCTCCCGATGGATCCGGCGTGTTTTAATATGGCCTGTATGATAAAGGGGTGCATTGAGGGCGGCTTTGACCTTACCCCGACGATAGGGAAAATGGTGAAATCCCGCAAAAAGATAGGGAAGGGAAGACTCGTGTGCCGGGGAAAGACCGACGCGCGAGTTTCCGACCATGCAAGCGTTGATTACGAAATCGGGATTCAGTACCACAGGAGATCCAGGTAGGAGGTTCCATTCCTTTACGACGTTTTTCCTGATTGCCTGATGACAGCCCTCTGAATCTTTCTCATCACTTCAATGAGGGGAATCCCATGTTTCTCGGCAAGCATCCTACAGTCCTCGTACTCCGGGACGGGCTTGACTGTTCCATCCGGCAGGGTTGCCACCTTTACCGATATTTTTCCAAACCCCGTATCTATCTTCTGCATCCTGCGTGCAAGCACTTTCCTCGATCCCTCATAAAACCGAACACCTATTGTCGTGGTCTCCCTGAAGAGGACCTCGGCAATGTCCGCCGCTTTTTCTTCGTGGCACAACACGGTCAAAAGAACGCCAGGCCTTCCCTTCTTCATAATCACCTGAGTGAGATAAGCATCCAGGGCGCCTGAACCAAATAGCATCGCCGTCACATGTTCGTAAAGCTGAGGGTTCATGTCATCTATATTCGTTTCAATAACCGTTACTTTCTGGACCACCGGGCCTATACGAGAGGCATCCTCTCCAATGAATATTCTAAGGACATTGGGCAGCTCCCTAATATCTCTCCGTCCCGCACCATACCCCACTTTCTGAACTTTCATGAGGGGCATTGCTCCAAAGGCAGTTGACAGCTCCTGTACGATGGCCGCCCCTGTCGGGGTGGTGAGCTCGAAAGGGATGCCGGATGAGTAGACCGGAACGCCTTTAATTATCTCCGCCGTTGCCGGTGCCGGCACGGGGAGAAGACCATGCTCGGTGCTGACGGAGCCGCTTCCCAGGTTTATTGCTGATGAGTAAACCTTATCGACCCCGAGAAGGCTGAGTCCTATGAGGACACCGAAAACGTCCACGAGACAGTCCACTGCCCCAAGCTCGTGAAGATGCGTTCTGTGGCAAGCTTCTCCATGGACCTTTCCCTCTGCGTCAAAGAGCCTTTTGAAGATCCCGAGTCCCTTTTGTCTTATATGGAGAGGCAAAGAGGACTTACTTATGACGTCTTTGATATCCTTCCATTTCCTTACTCCTGACTTCTTACTTCTGACTTCCGATTTCTTAACTGTGACATCGACCTTCGTGGCGGTGACGGAGGCCCTTTTCACTCTTTTCTCCTCGAGACTGTATCCTCTGATGGGAAGGGCTCTCAGTCTGCGGTCGATCTCTTTCAGAGGCACACCAGCATCAACCAGTGCGCCAATACACATGTCGCCGCTTATGCCTGCCGAACAATCGAAATATGCTATCATTCATTAACTCCTGCAATCTCTATGATACAGGACATCCCCGATTTCATCCACAAGACCTCCTTATTCCGGAAACCACATCTGAATCCATAAACCGGAGAATCCCAGGGGGATTTTCTCTTTCTCGCTTAAGAAAGGCTCCCGGGGACGCACAAAGATCTGAAGAAATACCCTCCGAAAAAATCTATCCAAGAAAATGTTATCTTGAACGAATGCGTAGAGGAGTCAGGGATAAATGACAGGCAGGGTTGACCCGCCTGTCTGAAAACTTCTTCTTTGGGATTTCCCTATTCCATACTCCCGTAGCTGTGCAGGCCTGAGAGGAGCAGGTTCACTCCGAGGTAGGTGAAGATGACCATCACGAAACCTACTACGGCGACAGATGCGGCTTTCTTGCCCTTCCAGCCCCTCAGCAGCCGGGAGTGGAGATAAAAGGCGTACGCAAACCATGAGATGAGTGACCACGTCTCCTTCGGATCCCAGCTCCAGTAAACGCCCCAGGCCTGGTCGGCCCATATTGCGCCGAAGATCAGGCCACCAAGGGTAAAGATCGGGAAGCCTATGGCAATGCTCTTATAAGTGATATCGTCAAGGATTTGCGGCGAAACCGAGAAGGCGCTGATGACCTTTTTCAGGAGATGTCCGTATCTCCAGAACATATAGATGAAAACAGCGGCCGCAATCCAGCTCAGGAGAGACACAACGGGTGAATTGCTAAAGAATGAGGCCTTGAAGAGAAAACTCTTGATGAGGACATCCGGATTCGAGATCATCACCTTGAAGGAGAGGTAGTCAAGCCCCATGGCTATTAGAAGCACGACGAAGATGCCCGTTGTCACAGTCCAGAAGATGTACGAAGGCTCGCTCCTCTTTTCCGACTTCAGAATGAGATACATAAGACCGGTGCTGAAAGCCAGGGCAAAGGTCGAATAGGCGATAAAGCTCATCATGACGTGGGCGAGCAGCCAGTTGCTCTGAAGGGCGGGGACAAGGGGCTGGATACCCTTCTGCATGCCTGTAAGGTCTATGAAGGCGAGTGCGAGACCCGCGATGGGTGTGATAAATGCCCCGAAGGATCTGTTCTTGTACTTGAACTCTATGATGAGATATCCGAGAATGAGGCACCAGACAAAGAAGACGAGGGACTCATAGAGGTTGGTAAGCGGTGCTGCCCTGAGTATCCCCATCCCGCTCATCTCATAGAACTCTTTCCACCTCATCAGGATTGCAAAGGTCTGGGAGACGAATCCTATGACGGTCACTGTCGATGCGGTGACTCCTATTTGTTCCTTTCTGAATGCTATGTATGTTATATAAATGATCATGGCTATGATGTATGCCATGGTCGAGATTCCGAATAGTGTTGAACTGTCCATCTGTTTATTTTCCTCCTTCTTTGTCCAGCATGCCGGCCAGGCGGTCGATCTTTCTTTCGAAGGCATGCCTGTTCTTGTTTGCTGAGGCGCCGATGATGACACGTGTGCTGTTTCTTTCCTCCACGAGTCTGATCCATAGCCGCCTGTGACTCATGAAAAAGGCGACGAACAACCCGACCGCCATTGCGGTGCATCCGAAGTACACGACCCATACGCCGGGGTCCTTCCTTACCTGAAGCCCGGTATACTCGATTCCCCATACTCCGGCAAACTCCACGATGTTGCCGTCCGGCAGTCTCCATGTATCGGGATGACGTTTGAGCAGCCATCCCCCGTATTTGCGGTTGCCTCCTTCGGAGAAGGAAACGTACACTGCTGGGTTGTTCATCTGCTCCGCGTAAGTGAAAGGCCTGCCGGTGCGCTCATCCAGACCGAGGGCTGGCGAGAAGTCTTCGATCTTTCCTGAGATATTCGTTCCTGGGATAGAGAATGTCCCGCCGAACCTTGTGTTGACGTCCTCAGACTTTCCTTCCTTCGTGACTACCCTGAACCGGAAGATGCCTGTTTCGAGCCCGCCGGGGAGCAGTCCATAACTTGACTGGTAGAAGGTTATTCCATCATAGGTAAGAGGGTCATTCACCTCTATCACCTTTCTCATGACCTCCTTGCCGTCCTTTATCACCGTGAGCTGGCTCTTGTAAGCCTTGGGCATGTCGCTGCCTCCGTAGAAGTCCACATTGAACTCATCGCACCTGATGCTGAACCCCAGGGGGAATATTCCGAACCGCCGCATCCTGGCCCGCAGTGTGCCTTCGTCAAGTCCGAGCTGCTGCGACGCTCTGGAGATGTCGCCGGAAGACATCTCCAGAGCAGTAAGAATCCTCTCGAACTCCTCTGTCTGGGACAAACGGCCAGTACGTGCAAAGGCCACGGCATAGTTCTTTCCCTCCGGCAGGTTAAGAAACCCCTTGAATCCGAAAAAGATGCCGATCACTGCTCCTATGAGGATCACGAGTATGCTGAAATGGGTCACGTACACACCAAGGCGCGTGTAGTTGCCCTTCTGCGAGTAAAGCTGATAGCCGTGTCCCTCTTTGACCTCAGTCATGCGAAACCCGATACTTTTCCTCACGGCGTCCAGGACCGCTTCTTTCACCTTTTCGGGGTTTCCCCGAAGTACGAACTCCTTCTTTATCCCCAATCCCTTGATATGGTCTTCTGAAAGTGGTTTGACAGGCTCCTTCACGAGTTTCACGATCTTGGGCAAGCGGTCAAATGAACAGATTATGAGATTGGCTGCAAACAGCATGAGGATAGTCACGAACCACCAGGAATGATACATATCCATAAATCCGAGATTGTCAAAAAATCTGAAGAGGGAAGGAGCTGCCGACTGGCCGAAGAATTTCGCAAGCAGCCGGATGTTCCTTTCCGGCTCAGCGTTCTGCTCTATGATCGTGCCGATTATGGAAGTGATCGAGAGCACGGCAAATATGACGATGGCAAGTTTTATCGAAGCGAAGAAATCCCATACGCTGTCGATGAGTGATTTGTTCTTTTCTTTTTCCACAGCGGTCTCCTTAAGGCGTAATTATTTAGTTTAACACTTTTCCGGGGAAAAGAGCAGTCACCGCAGGATCTTCGGCCTGTCCCTCCTTGCATTTACGATGCAGAAGAAGCCGAAAGGCTCGTCAAAAGGATTGCTAAGCTGGTGAGGGGTTTCTGGTGCTATGTACAGCGTATCCAGGTAGTTCAAAATGTTTATCTTCTTCCCCGTGCGCACATTTCCCCTTCCCCTCACGCAGATCACAACATGTTCGTGCCTGTGCTTCTCGAAGCTGCTGTGCCCTCCAGAGGATATCTCGAAATACCTGACATGAAACCGTGCCGACTCACCCCGGCTGCCTATTATCACGCGCCTCGCGATGTCTGCCCAGTCCCCCCCCTTAGGTTTATACTTCTCCGCCCTTATGCCCTTCCATGTGAAATCTCCCCTGTGCTTATAAAGTCTGCTCTTGTTAACTGATTTTCTTGCTGCCATTCATTCTCCTTTGCAGAAGTCCATATTTGCCATTCCCGATGTCCTTATCGGGAATCCATTCTTCGCAAAAACAGAGAGCTAAATTCCCTATATTAAAACACAATGAGACTTTTAAGTGAATCTTTTGCCCTTGCAGCAAGGTTGAACGCCTCAGCGGTCTTCTCGATGGGGAACCTGTGGGTGACCAGATGCTTGGCCCTGACGAGCCCTTCGGTTATCAGGGATAGCGCCTTCCTCGTTTCAAGAGGCCCGCATGAGTAGCTTGTCACCAGGTTTATGTCCCTGAAATACAGGGAATTGGGATCGATGGGAAGCATTTCTCCGGGCTTTGCAGGGGTGAAAAGGACGACCGTGCCGCCCCTTGCGACTGCATCCAGCCCCTGCCTCATCGCTTCCGCATTGTTAGGGCAGACGACAACGACGTCTGCCATCAACCCTCCGGTGAGATCCTTCATCCTTTCGATGAGATCTTCCCTGGATACATCGATAGTGTGATCTGCCCCAGACTCAACCGCCTTATTCAGCCTGAAAGGGACCATGTCTGCACCGATCACTTTCCCTGCGCCAAACGTCCTTGCAAGCAGCACATGGATAAGTCCCATAACACCGAGGCCGACTACGAGCATGGTATCTCCCTTTTTCAACGATGCCCTTCTGAGGGACTTCACCACGCATGCGGTAGGTTCCACAAGGGTACCGTCCTCGTAACTTACCTCCTCGGTCAGGACGAGGGTGTCATGCCTCAGGTTCATCTCCGGGACGAGGATGTACTCGGAAATTCCTCCCGGGATTATTCTTGTTGCGCGCCATGTTTCGCACTGGACATGGTCTCCTCTCCTGCAGTACTTGCAGTCCATGCAGGGAGCGTGATGGTGCACAAAGACCCTGTCACCCACACTCAGTGATGAGTGATGAGTAATGAGTGATGAGCCAAGCTCGACAATTTCGCCAGCCGGTTCGTGTCCAAGGACAAGCGGCGCCTTTCTTTCGATGTACCAAGGCATCACATCACCCGAGCAGATGCCGCAGGCGGCCGTCCTTATCAGCGCATCTCCGGGGCCCACCCGGGGGACAGGGACATCCTCTATACGTATATCGCCGAAATGGTACAGTCTTGCAACCTTCATAGATTCCGATTTAAGGGGATATGACGTACTTTATACCCTCGCCCCTTGATAGCTTCTCAAGGGCGACCCTCAGGTTGGCAAGCGGGAAATGACCGCTAATCAGGGCAGAGACTTTAAGGCCCCTCTTAAGAAGATGGTAGGCATTCCGTACATCCTGAGGCGTGAAATGAAAGACGCCCCTTAAAGTTATCTCATCGTAATGGAGTCTGTAGGTGTCATAAGTCACCTTCGTCCCGATCTTACACCCGCCGAAGAGCACTACGGTACCTCCCCTCCGCACATGGCGCACGGAACTCTCCCACACGTCCACCTGCCCGGTACATTCAAAGACATAATCAACGCCAATTCCTCCAGTGAACTCCTTTACCGCATCAGGCAGTTCAGAGGGATGTATGGCCGGGTGAGCGCCTAACTGACTCGCAAGGGCGAGCCGTTTTTCCTCAAGTCCCGTAACCATCACCTCTGCCCCCTTCTTCTTCGCCAGCAAAAGATGAAGTAATCCTATGGGGCCCGAACCTATGACCAGTACCTTCCTCCCCTTTCTCAGGTCAAGGGTTTCCACGCTATGCATGACGCAGGAGAGAGGCTCAAGAAAGGCCGCTTCCTCAAAAGAAAGACTCGCAGGTTTGCGATAGAGATTTTGCTTTGCGATATGCGCGGGCAAAAGGACGTATTCTGCAAAGGCGCCGAGCACTTTTGTATTCATTATATTCTCACAGAGGTTAAAAAGCTTCTTCCTGCAGAATGTGCAGCGAAGGCACGGTGCGCTATGGACGGACATCACGTGGTCTCCAACCCTGAAACCCTTGACGTCTTTCCCCGAATCCACGATTGTGCCTGAGAACTCATGGCCAAACACCCCCGGCATGGGAATCATGGGATGACCCCTGAGAAACGCCTTTAAGTCGGTGCCGCAGGTGAGGGCCGCCCGGACCTCCACAAGGACCTCCCCCCTCGAGGGTCTCGGCACCTCCATTTCCCGCAGCTCTATTTCTCCCGGCCTGATCAGAATCCCAGCGCGCAAGGCTAAAGCTCCATTCTGCCGCCCCAGAACTGACCTATGACGGCAGCAAGAATAAACAAGGGGATATACCTGAAATCTAGGTTCGAAAGGACTCTCGCAAGGAATATGACAGGGATTGGGATATGTATGTAGAGGAACCACTTGAAGGAGAAGCGCCTTGATCTTCTCCGGAAATAACCAAAGGGCAGATTGACAAGCACGGTCAACATAAAAAGAACGGCCACCAGAGCGAGTTTCGAAAAATCCATATAGGAAAATAACTTATGCGAGGACGATAAGTCAAACGAACCGGTGTTGAATTTATCTTTTTCTTTCAGGTATCATTTTTATTAGGGAACAAGTCTAATAAGTAACACGAAGGAGGTAAATCCATGAATCATATAAAGACCATGGCATTGCTTGTATTGCTGACCGTTATACTTGTCTGGGCGGGTGCGGCCTTTGGCGGCAAGCAGGGGATGACCATTGCTTTGATTTTTGCTTTAGGAATGAATTTCTTTGCATATTGGTTCAGCGATAAGATTGTGCTGCGTATGTATGGCGCGCAGGAGATTACAGAGGCCGAAGCCCCTGAACTGCACAGTACTGTGAGGAGACTCAGTCAGAAGGCCGGCATCCCGATGCCCAGGGTTTATATCATTGAGCAGGATCAGCCCAATGCTTTCGCCACGGGCAGAAATCCGAAGCATGCTGCAGTGGCGGTGACAACCGGCATTATGCGGATCCTAAGTCATGACGAACTTGCGGGAGTGATAGGCCATGAACTCTCCCATATTACGAACAGGGACATTCTTATAAGTACAATCGCTGCCACTATCGCGGGCGCCATAAGCTATCTCGCACAGATGGCGCAATGGGCGGCCATATTCGGCCACAGGGGCGATGATGACGAAGGGGGGAGTCCCGTCGCTGCCCTTGTAATGATGATTGTCGGGCCTATAGCCGCGCTTGTCGTCCAGATGGCGATATCGCGTTCCAGGGAATACCTTGCGGATGAAGGGGGTGCCAGACTCGCAGGGAATCCGCGCTATCTCTCCAATGCACTTCGTAAATTACATTTTGCGTCCCAGAAAATACCGATGCATGCCAACCCTGCCACATCCCATATGTTCATTGTGAACCCCTTTTCCGGCGGTGTGTTATTCAGGCTCTTCAGCACTCATCCACCCGTGGAGGAAAGGATCGCGAAGCTGGAGTCCATGAGTCTCTGAGAGCTTGACTCTCAACGCCGTGATTGTTCAAAATATCGGCGTCTATGAAGGCCCTTGTGACAGGTGCAACAGGCTTCATCGGAAGCCACCTTGTAGAGGAACTCATCAAGAAAGGGTATCATGTAACCTGTCTCGTCAGGAAGACCTCAAAAATAAAATGGATTGAGGGTCTTAATGCCGACATCCTTTATGGTGACTGTGAGGATGAGGGTTCGTTGAATCAACTCCCCCGGGATCTCGACTATGTCTTTCACCTGGCAGGGCTCGTGAAGGCAAAAAGGGATGAGGATTTTTTCTGCGTCAACGTTAGAGGTACGGAGAACCTTGTCAGGGCGGTCTCAATAAGGGTGCCGAGGATAAAGAGATTTCTGCATCTCAGCAGCCTCGCCGCTGCCGGGCCGAGCATGAACGGCCGTCCGCTGAACGAATCCTCGGAGCCTAACCCAGTTTCCAGCTACGGGAAAAGTAAACTGCAGAGCGAAGATGCTATAATGAAATACGGGGACCGCATCCCGGTGACAATCATAAGACCTCCGGCAGTATACGGTCCCAGAGACAAGGATTTCTATATTCTTTTCAAGATACTGAAAAAGGGCTTTTATCCTTATTGGGGAAAATGTTATTATTCACTTCTGTATGTGGATGATCTAGTGAGGGCGGTGGTGACGGCCGCAGAGGAGAAGACCGCGGAAGGTGGCACATATTTCTTGTCGGATGGGAAAACCTATTCCACTGAGGATATCGTGGGTGAGATCGCAGATGTCCTGGATACGAGGGTTGTAAAGGTAAGGATACCCAGGAGCCTTATGGGGCTATTGGTGTTGATGAGCGAGAAGCTTGGCAAGGGGACGTCCGTTATCAACAGGGACAAGCTGAGAGAGTTGCGCTATTTACACTGGACCTGTGATTCATCAAAAGCAGAAAGAGATTTTCAGTTTGCTCCAAAAGTCACCATAAAGGAAGGAATGAAATGGACGGCAGATTGGTACAGGATTCATCAATGGCTGTGAAGAAATCCACCGATATCTTTGAGAAGTGTATTAAGTTTACACGGGCAAAAGAGCTCATGTCGGCGGGACTTTACCCCTACTTCAGGATTGTCGAGAGCGCTCAGGACCCTGAGGTGGTTATCAACGGCCGGAAGATGATTATGGTTGGTTCCAACAACTATCTCGGACTGACAAACCATCCCAGGGTGAAGGAAGCGGCTCTCGAAGCAGTGAAGAAGTTCGGCACAGGGTGTGCTGGCTCGCGTTTCCTGAACGGGACCCTGAACATGCATGTTGAACTGGAAAAGAAGCTTGCTCGGTTCATACGAAAAGAGGCAGCCCTTGTTTTCTCTACCGGCTTCCAGGTGAATCTCGGAGTCATCTCGGCTCTTGTGGGCAAGGACGACTTGGTCGTTATTGACAAGATGGACCATGCAAGCATTATAGACGGCTGCAGGCTGTCTTATGGAGAGGTGAGGAAGTTCAGACATAATGACATGGCGGACCTCGAAAGAGTCCTTCAGCAGAATGACGGAAGGGGAAAATTAATCGTTGTCGACGGTGTATTCAGCATGGAAGGTGATATTGTCGACCTTCCGAATGTTGTGAGATTAGCAAAGGCTTATGGGGCGAGAGTCATGGTTGACGACGCCCATGGTATAGGTGTTTTGGGCAAGACGGGAAGGGGTACTGCCGAACATTTCGGCCTTGAAGAGGAGGTGGACCTGATCATGGGCACCTACAGCAAGTCCCTGGCTTCTATAGGAGGCTTCATAGCGGGCTCTGACGAAGTTGTCCACTACATAAAGCATTTCGCCCGTTCCCTTATCTTCAGTGCGAGCCCTCCTCCTGCTTCTGTCGCTGCCGTGAGCGCTGCAGTGGACATCATCGAAGGCGAGCCAGAAAGAATAGAAAGGCTCTGGAAGAACACAAGGAAGATGCTGAAAGGTTTCAAAGAGATGGGTTTTCAGGTGGGTCCCAGTGAGACACCCATTATACCCATTATCGTCGGCGACAATGAGATCGCCTTCAAGATGGCCATGATGCTCCAGGATGAGGGGGTATTTGCGAATGTTGCGGTGAGTCCTGCCGTTCCTGACGGCAAGGCCCTCATAAGGACAAGCTACATGGCGACTCATACTGATGAGCAACTAGATAAGGTTCTCGGTGCCTTTGAGAGTGTCGGCAGGGCGCTGGGGCTCATACGCTGAATTCATTGGAAGTCCGCGAGGTCGAAACAGGAAAAGACCTTGATGAGTTCATAAGTTTCCCCTATTTCCTTTACGCCGGAGATTCCCGGTACGCTCCTCCACTCAGGAGGGAGATAAAAGGGCAGCTCTCAAGGAAGAATCCCTTTTTCGCACATGCCGAGGTGCGGTATTTCATTGCCAGGCGAGGCAGTAAAGTTGTGGGAAGGATTGCCTCAGTCATCAATAAGATGCATATTGAACTTCACAGGGAGCAGGCTGGCTTTTTCGGGTTCTTCGAATGCATTGATGATGATGAGGTTTGTGCAGCGCTCCTCGATGCGGCCCGCGATGCCCTGAAAAGCAGGGGGCTCATCATCATGCGGGGGCCAATGAATTTTTCGACTAACGAGGAGTGCGGCTTTCTCATAGAAGGGTTTGAGCATTTGCCTATGCTCATGACCCCCTACAATCCCCCTTACTACGGTTGCCTTATGGAGAGGTGTGGAATGGAGAAGGCAAAGGATCTCTATGCCTTCATCTACGACGTGAGGGAGCATCTGCCCGAAAAGGTGCAGAGGGTGGCGGCGATCGCGGAGAAGAGGGGTATATCTGTGAGGCCTGTGAACAAGAAGAGATTTCGTGAGGAAATGGAGGTCTTCAAAGAGGTCTATAACTCTGCATGGGAAAAGAACTGGGGCTTTATTCCCCTCACCGATGAAGAGATTCAATATCTCGTAGAGCGGTTGAGGCACATTGCCGTGGCAGAGCTTACACTAATAGCTGAAGACGACGGGGAGCCTGTCGGATTTCTGGGGCTTCTGCCAGATTTCAATTACGTACTCCGGCATATGAACGGAAGACTCAATCCATTCACCGTTCTGAAAGCGCTTTACTATTCAAGAAGAATTACCGACCTTAGGCTTCTTCTTCTTGGGATAAAGAGGGAATACCGTAACAGAGGTGTCGATGCCCTTCTTTTCAGGGAAGGGTTCAAGGGGGTGAGAGACGGAGGGTATAGAAGAGTCGAGTTTTCGTGGATACTGGAGGACAACATCCCGGTTCAGAGACTCGTGGAGATGATCGGGGGGAGGCTCTACAAGAGATACAGGATTTATGAGAAAGGGATACAGGAGGCCCGATGAGATTCCGTGATGCGAAGCGGGAAGAAGTCTGATAAAATATATGTGCCATGAAAAGGAAAACGCAACCGGTCAATATACCTGTGAAGGACGTCATGACGAAGAACGTCATCTCCGTCCGCAAGTATGACGACATTAACCACGTGATCCAGAAGGTCTCGGAACTCAATATCGGCGGATTGCCGGTGGTGGATAATAAGAACCGGGTTGTCGGAATCATCTCCGAGGCGGATATCCTCTCCGTCATGGGCATAGAAAGGGAGCATTCATTGAAAGACATCCTGAAACTCCTTCTCGGGGAAGCACTGCCCGAACGGAAGCTCGGGGACATTGTCGGGGACATCATGACCTCCCCGGCTGTGACGGTGAGCCTCGATGACGACATAAGTGTCGCTGCCCAGGCAATGCACGAAAAACGGATACGAAGGCTTCCGGTGGTCGATGGCGAGAACAGGTTGAAGGGGATCATCTCAAGGAGAGACATCGTAAGGGCGATCAGTATGAAGCAGATCAGCCTCAGTCGAAGATCGACAGAACGGTAGCTCAGGTTCTTCTCAGCGCAATTACCACATTCACCCCTCCGAAGCCGAAGGAACTGGAAAGGGCGACCTTGATATCAGCCCGTCTTGCACCGGAAACGATATTGATATTGCATGCGGGATCCCTCTCGTTAAGATGAATTGTCGGAGGGATGACACCTTCTTTCATCGACATCAGGGTGGAAGCTATCTCGAACGCCCCTGACGCTGCGAGCATATGACCGGTCATTGATTTCGTCGCCGACGCTGGAATGACACCGGCTCTTTTCCCGAGGGCGATCTCCATAGCACGGACTTCGGCAATGTCTCCTGCCGCGGTGGCCGTCCCGTGGGTGTTGACATAATCCACATCTTCCGGCCCTACACCTGCCTCCTTCATCGCCGTCATCATCGCCCGCGCTTCCCCCCCGGGATCCGGTCTTGTTATGTGGAATGCATCGGAGGTGTTTCCATACCCGATTATTTCCCCGTATATGTACGCGCCCCTTCCCTTCGCCTGATCGAGTTCTTCCAGTACGAGGACGCAGGCACCCTCGGATAGGACAAAACCGTCCCTGGCCTTGTCAAACGGTCTCGGAGCCAGGGGCACCGGTGCCTGCCTCGGGGGTTTTGCCAGGGCACCGGCAATCCCATATCCCTCCATACACAGTCTGCATAATGCTGCCTCGGAGCCCCCTGCGATTACCACGGGTAGATGACCTGAAGAGATCAGCCGGAATGCCTCGCCGATTGCGTTTGCCCCGGAGGCGCATGCATTGGAAATGCCGAGGCAGTATCCTTTGATACCGAGTTTCTGAGCAACATAGGACGCAGCCATGCTGATGGTTGTGCCGGGCATGAGATAAGGAGAAAAACGTAAACCGTGCCCCTTGACGCGCGACCCGTTAAACTTCAAGAGTTCTCTCTCGATCGTGCTGATTCCCCCACGGCTTGAGCCGATGATTACCCCCCCCCCTTGCTCCCCCTTGTCATGAATAGGGGATGACTCGTTACGGCCTATCAGTCCTGCATCCTCTGCCGCCATTACAGAAGCGGCAACAGCATAATGCACAAAGGGGTCAAGCCTCCGAACCTCCTTTTCCGTGAGGTATTGCAGCGGGTCAAAGTCCTTCAGTTCACCTGCTGCGCTCCATGGGAGGACGGACGCGTCGAATCTTGTGAGCCACCCGATGCCGGACCTTCCCGCCTTCGTCCCGTCCCAGGATTGTACAAAGGTATTGCCGAGCGGAGTGACTGCGCCTATGCCTGTCACCACTACTCTCTTCATTTCAGTTTATGATACCATAGCTTGAAAAGACACCAAGAACCTGAAAGGCAGGGAATTGCTGGGAGAGATCCTCAGAGTAAAGAGGGAAGGTCAAGGGTTTGACCTTCACGAAGTGGCCCGGAAGCTGAGAATCCAGTACGAACACCTCCGCGCACTGGAAGAAGATGCACTGGAAAAGCTTCCTCCCGATGTCTATGTGAGAGGGTATATAAGGGAATATGCGAAGTTCCTGAGGCTTGACCCCGCCCCTCTTCTTCATGAGTATGGCGAGCGCCTTGCGAGGCAGCAGCGTGAGGAGATGCCCGAGCCGTCCACAACAGGAAAGGGTTTCGGCGTTCACCGTATTCTGTTACTTGCCGCTCTTGTCGGTGTGGTTGCTGTTGTCTCAGGGCTTATTCTCTATTCTCAAAAGACCGGATCTCCGGTCCTTCAGCCGGTTCAGGAACATCGTGAAGCGCTGCTGTCTCAACCGGGACCCTATCACACTCTCGATGTGATTGCAATTGAGACGACCTGGCTGCGCATCGAGACAGGGGAAGGAGAGCCCGAGGAAACTCTGCTGAAGCCCGGAGAGACAAGGAAATGGTTTTCTGAAAGCGGGTTCAACCTGAAACTGGGAAATGCGGGCGGTGTAAGGCTTGTCCTGAATGGCAGGGATATGGGTGTCCCCGGAGAAAGGGGTCAGGTCTTGCGGCTCGCTGTGCCCTGACGTCTTGACGCCGGCGGAATCGAGGGTCTGATAGCCGGAAAGCACAAGGGGAGGTTATAATAGAGATGATGAAATCCGCCTTGACTATAGCGGGCTCGGACCCGACAGGGGGTGCAGGCCTGCAGGCCGACCTCAAGGTGTTCAGGGCTTTGGGTGTTCACGGGTTGTCCATCCCTGCCGCCCTGACAGCTCAGAATACATCAGGTGTCGAATTGATTCTCCCTGTTGAGAAAGACTTCTTCCTCAGAGAGTTGGATATACTCTTGGATGACATCAGGCCAGATGCCTTAAAGACGGGCATGTTGTACAGCAGATGGGCGGTGGAAGCGGTTACTGAAAGGATAAGGAGTTATTCCCTCGGCAATCTTGTTGTTGATCCTGTCACCGTCTCTTCAACAGGGACGGGTCTCGTTGAAGAGGGGACTCTCGATAAGATCAGGGACACACTTTTCCCTCTGGCAAGGGTGATTACTCCAAACATTTACGAGGCATCCGTTCTTACAGGTATGAACATAGAGGATGAAAAGGATATGGAAAAGGCTGCACAGAGGTTGAAAGAGACAGGCCCTGAGGTAGTGGTGATCACCGGTGGGCATCTCGAAAGATTGACCCTGGACCTCTACTATGATGGGGACGGTTTTCACGGTTTGGAGGCCTCAAAGATTAAGGGTGAATATCATGGTACGGGATGTGTCTTTTCAGCAGTTATCGCAGCCTCTCTTGCAGCAGGCCATACGCCCTTTGAGTCTGTGAGAAGGGCAAAGGAATTTGTGACGGAAGCGATAAAGAAGGCATACTACTTAGGCAAGGGGATGGGACTTTTGAACATATAATGTAATGTCTAAGACAAAGACCTTCTATCAATGTCAGGCGTGCGGGCATGCCAGTCCGAAGTGGTCCGGCAAATGTCCTGACTGCGGTGCATGGAATACCATGGTTGAGGAAAGGTCTTCCTCGTCTCCGCGAAGTTCGACGCTCGTGCATTTTGAAAGGCCGCGGCCGCAGCCTCTCAGTTCTGTTTCGGGAGGGAGGGAAAGGAGGATCCTGACCGGGATAAACGAGCTGGACAGGGTGCTGGGCGGAGGTGTCGTAGGAGGCTCTGTGATTCTTGTGGGAGGCGACCCGGGGATTGGGAAGTCCACCCTGCTCATTCAGGTCGCATCGGAACTCTCCGGAAGGTCGGGCAAGGTGCTTTACGTGTCGGGCGAGGAATCCCCTGAACAGATCAAGCTGAGGGCAGAGAGACTCTCAATACACACCGACCGCATAATCCTACTCCCCGAGACAAATCTCGAGGGGGTTATGGGCGTTGCGGCTGATCTTTCTCCCGCCGCAATAATAATAGACTCCATACAGACTATGTACACGGACGAACTCACCTCTGCCCCGGGTTCCGTGGGACAGGTGAGGGAATGCGCGGCGAAACTTATGTACTTTGCGAAGAGGTCCGAAGTCCCTCTTTTCATTATAGGGCATGTGACAAAGGAAGGGGCTATCGCCGGCCCCAGGGTCCTTGAACATATCGTCGACACCGTGCTCTATTTCGAAGGAGACAGAGGTCACGCATACCGGATACTCCGGACAGTGAAGAACAGGTTCGGCTCGACCAACGAGATAGGGGTCTTCGAGATGACGGATTCCGGGCTTATTGCCATAGAGAACCCTTCTGAGCACTTCCTTTCGGAGAGACCGCAGAACGTCTCCGGCTCCACTGTGGTGGCAAGCATGGAAGGCACGAGGCCCCTGCTTATAGAGTTGCAGGCTCTTGTTTCTCCCACAACCTTCGGTGTGCCAAGGAGGACATGCATCGGCGTTGACTACAATAGGGTGAATCTCCTCGTGGCGGTGCTGGAGAAGATAGCGGGTCTCCATCTCGGAGGGATGGATATATTCGTTAATGTGGTGGGCGGCATGAAGATTACGGAGCCGGCCGTTGATATCGGCATTATCGCAGCCATCGCATCCTCTCTTAGGGAGGTTCAGATACATCCCAGAACAGTGCTTTTCGGCGAGGTGGGATTGTCAGGCGAGATAAGGGGAGTGAATCAGGCGGATGCAAGGATCAGAGAGGCTGCAAAGATTGGGTTCGAAAGAGCTGTTCTTCCAATGACGAACGGGATGCGACTGAAAGAGAATCCAGGACTCGAAATAATCGGCGTGGGTAAAGTTGAGGACCTTCTTAATGCCGTTCTCGGCTGAGAGAAAGATGAGAACTCTTTTCACCTGCACATTCCTTATCCTCGGTCTCTCCTCCCTCCTCGCCTCTTGCGGCGTAAAGAGGGTCGAGATACCGACCTATGAGGGGATCGACCCGAGGGAAGTGTTGTCAGGGAAAGAGTCTATTATATTCATATATTCCACGTTTTCCGTAGAATTCGAGCGGGAGGGGAACATCACGAGAGGAGACGCGGTGCTTCAGCTGAGCCCTGAAGCCCTGGATCTTCGGATATACTCTTTCGGCTTTCTCGCCGCTGAGGTTACTGCAGACGGCTCCGGGGCAAGGAGTGTCCCCCATATCGAAAAGAACAGGCTGTCAATGCTTGTGGACGGCATAAGGAGCAGCTTTTTCTGGTGGTCCGTGAGGAATGCATCCATACACGAAGAGGGCACTTCCTACCGGGTGTCGAATTCATGGAAGAAACTCTACGTCAACAAGAAGACCTTGATGCCGGAGAAACAGGTGGTTGAGCTTGAAGACGGAAGGCAGTTGAAGATCCTTTACGAAGAGCCCGAGCTGATGGACGGTGGGTGGTTTCCCTCGAAGATGCGTATAGAGCTCTCCAGCCAGGCTGTGAATCTGAGAATCAGGACTCTTTCTACTTCTTCTCCCCGGTGAGCCCGAGGTCAATGGCCACAGCCCTGACAACCGGCTCATCAATGACCTTTGTCTTGAAAAGATATCCCTCGAGGAGGGCATTATCACAAATGGTGTTTATCAGCCGTGGCACCCCGGCGGAGTAACGGTAGACTTCCGTCAATGCCTTTTCGGTGAATATTTCATTTCCGCACCCCGCCACTTTCAGCCTGTGTCTGATATAGTCCATGGTATCACTGTCGGAAAAAGGTCTGAGCGCTATCTTCATTGCCACCCTCTGCTTCAGCGGTTCGTCCAGGGAAAGGACATCTTCAAGATCGGGAAGCCCGAAGAAGAGGAGATTTATCATTTTGCCGCCCGGCATTTCCATATTCAGCAGACCCCTGAACTCCTCCATGATCTCCTTGGACTTCAGCATCTGTACCTCATCCATGAGGAGAACGGCGGTCCTTCCGCTCTCGTTTATCTCAAGGAGTCTCCTGTATATCTGGCTGAGCAACTCCACCTTGCTCTCATTTCTGATGTCCCCCACCCCCAGCTGGATCGCGAATTTCTTTAGAAGCCACTCGGAACTTACCGATGAATGGATAATCACAAGGAGCGTAGCTTCATAGTGTCTTTCATCCAGTTCTTCAAGGAGTCTTCTAGCCATGGTTGTCTTACCCGTGCCGATCTCTCCGATAACTACCACAAGACCCTTCCTGGTGTCAATCGCGTACTTCAGTTTCGTCATCGTGTCCCTGTACTGCGGGCTGCTGTAGTAGAACCTGTTGTCCACGACATTGGTGAAGGGATGTTCCTTGAGACTGTAATACTCGAGATAGTCCATTTCCTGTTATATGTAAGAAACCCTGTCCTTTCTTTCCTTCTGCTCCTTCTGCGGGCCAGATGCATCTTCCTTGGCAAGGAGGGTCTTTACGTGGTTCAGCCTTTCCGCTACCTGCCTGAATTTTGAATTCCATCCGTAAACATCGCTGTAAAGGGTGAACGCCTCCTTGGCATCGCCGTTCTTGTCGTAGGCGGAGGCGAGGTCATACAGGACGCCCCAGTAAGATTCGTCACGCGTACCTATGTTTTCGAGCGCGCCCTTGAAGGCGTCTATGGCAAGGGGATAAAGGCCCTTTTCCATGTAACAGATGCCGAGCATCGTGAGAGAGCGAACCAAGCATTTCGGATCATTCCTCGATGTCTGGAACTCCTTTATCGCATCATCGATGAGTCCCATCTCCTTGTATGCGATGCCGAGATTGTAATGGGTCTCCGAATCCTCCGCCTCAAGTTCTTTTTCAAGTCCTTTCTTGAACTCCTCGAATATATCAAGCACGTCCGCATCGAACTGAGGCTCGACCACCTCGTGCATCACGTCTGCGTCCACAGTTTCTGGTTCGGGAGCGGGGAATTCCTCCATCTCCCGCATCTCCAAGCCGCTTTCGGGGGGTTCTTCGCGGGAAACAAAGGTCCCTGGAAGTCCGCCCTCCAGGGAAGAGACCTTGGCGAGGATTTCTGTGTTGTCGGGGAAAGCAGCCAGCAGTTTGTGATATATCCTCAACGCGTCGTCCTTCAAGCCCTGCCTCGCGTAGAACTCGGCCTCGGCAATCTCTTCAGCATAATCGTCGAGACTGGCGGATACCGTTTCTTCAAAGGCAGAAACTTCAGCACGTGCCGCGAGACGCTCGAGGACCCTTGGGTCCTCGGGGCTTATCTTCTCAGCTTCCTGCAGCGCCATATCCCTCATCTCGATATTTCCGCTCCTTCCGTACAGCTCGTAAAGTATCAGGCATTCTGTTACGGCCGATTCCCGGTCGTTCATCTCCGTGTAGAGGGACTTGAGCCTGATATGGATATCGACATTGTCCGGTTCTTTCAGTTTCATTTCCTCGAGGATCGTCCTGGCCTCATCATGCAGCCCGTACTTAATGAAAATATCAGCATCCGTAAGCAAATCCGACGTCGACTTCTCCTTTTCGGCGGCGGAAGGTTCCATCCCCAGCGACATCTCCTGTTCCGCAAGGATCTTCTTGACCTGTATGTCGTCGGGACGGAGGGAGAGGGCTTCGCGGTACTGCTCGACGGCCTCTTCCTGCAACCCGCTGTCCAGAAGAAGGTCCGCCACAAAGAGCGTTTCCTCAAATGCCGCATCCACGTCGTTCTTTTGTTTGTACAGGGAAATGAGAAGCCTTCCGATCTCCACAGGATTTACATCCTTGAACTGCCGCGCAAGCTCCACGGCATCCTCAGTCTTACCATCCCGGATAAGGCCGTCGACCACGATCTTATATGATTCCCAGGCCTTTTCCCTTTCACCCTTGATAAGATGGATATCCCCCATCACTTTGTTAGCCTGAATGTCCGAGGGGTTTATCTCAATAATCCTTGCAGCAACGGAGAGGGCCTCGTCATACTCCGAGGCCTCTTTCAGAAGGAAGGCATACCGGAGAAGCAGGTGGGGGTCATCCGGCTGAGTCTCGAGTGCTCTCTTCATATACGCTATTGCATTCCGCAGGTAGCCTTTCTTCTCTTCCACATAGCTCAGGCCGACCAATGCATTCCTGTTGTCGGGCTGGAGTTCCAGTACCTTCGCGTAGTAGTTCCGGGACTGTTCGGTCTCTCCCCTTTCAGCGGCATGCCTGGCGATGTGGAGATATTCCCTTATCGCGTGTGAAGCAAAGCCCTCTTTCAGGAAAAGCCCTGCCACCTTGTCCCGCAGGGAGATGTTGGAAGGTGCAAGGGACAGGATTCTCTCATAGATATTCAGGAACCTCTCCTTGCTCGCTTCTTTAGAGAGGATATCTGCAACGGTGAGATAGTATTTTATCGCGTCGGTGACGAGGCCTTTTTCCTCGCTCAGCTCCCCGAGGGCAGTGTATGCGCTTGCGTTGGCAGGGTTGATATTGATGACCTTCTTGTACAGGGCGAGAGCTTTGAGGGAAAAACCTCCCTCCCTAAAAAATGTTGCGGCCTTGTGGAAGAAGTCGACGGCGGCCTTCTTGTCGCCCTTCTTGAGGTAAAGATCACCTATTGTATTATAGGTATTGCCGTCCGGGGCTTCCCTGACAAGCTTTTCCCATTCAGCAATGGCCTTGTCTATCTGGCCTCTTGCAAGGTATTTTTGGGCTTCCTTAACTATTGCGCTTTTGTCGGGCATGCTCGTTACTTGAAAGTATCATACATGGGCAAAAAGTGTCAACAACCGAGCATCTTTCTTGCTAAAGATTTATGATCTTCGTGTGATATTCCGAGCCGACGGGCCGCTCAAGAGGTGAGAAGATCCTATGACTGAAGGGTCTGGAATTCCAGCTTGTTGAAGTTCTTCAAATGCTCTATGAGCTCCTTTTCCGATATGGCACCGATCCGCACCAGCGCCTCGCCGAAAAAGATATAGGAGTCTCCCTGTTCCTTCAAGAGCTGTTTTACCTGATCCTCGGAGAGATATCCTCTTTTCACGGCGATCTCTCCAAACTTCTCGTGCGTCTCTTCCTGAGTTATCAGTATCCCGTATATATCATCGTCACTCAGCCATCCTTTCGCCTTGGCAAGCTCGCCTATGCGGAGGTTGTTCTTCTTCTGTATAAGACGCGCATTAAAGACGTCCATCTCGTTGATAAGTCCCTTCTCGCATAAGTATTGTCCGAACCTCAAGTATCTCATATTCGATATTCTACATCTGTTATTCGGATATAGCAACCCTCAAGCCCTCAAATGGTTGCAGATACCCGCCTTCCGAGCGCGGGAGCCGACGCCCGGATGATATTGTATAATAAGATGCAAGAGAGCCAGAGGGGACAATCCAGAGAGACCAGGACATGGAAATACGATTGACATCCGGGAAGAGACTCTCCGTACATGAAGGAGAGGATATCTATGGTGCATTGAAGCGTCAAGGGGTGTACGTCGTCTCCTCATGCGGGGGCAAGGGAACATGCGGGAAATGCAAGGTGAGGATAGTGGAGGGCCGGTGCGAAGTTGTCTCCTACGGGAAGCTCGGCCAGAAAGAGAGAGCAGAAGGGTTTGTCCTTGCCTGCAGGACGTTTCCGAGAGGGGATGTACTGGTAGAGATACCGAAGGAATCGATGCTCATCGTGGGTGACAAGATAGCCATTTCGAGATCGAGGGACCTCTTCGAACTCTTCGAGACCTTCGGCGTCGAGATCTCTCCGGTTGTTAAGCACCTCTGTCTTGATATTCCTCCGCCCACGATCCATGACAACATAAGCGATGTCGAGAGGCTCAAGAGATCCCTGGAGGAGGCTGAGATCAAGGGGATGAGATTCTCTCACGGTTTTGTTTCGTCTATGGCGAAGGCATTGAGGGAGGCGCGATGGAAGATCATTCTTGGGTATACCGAGGACATGGAGGCGGTCTTCATTTCGGACGGAAACAGATACAGCGAGAAATACGGAATAGCGGTGGACATCGGCACTACGACCGTGGTGGTGTATCTGGTGGATCTTGCCGACGGGCGGCTCGTTGATGTAGGGTCAACTTACAACTCCCAGATCAGATTCGGGGACGATGTGATCACGCGCATTATACATGCCACCGAGGGGGGCGGGCTTTCCGAGTTGAGAGATGCAGTAGTTGCGGATATCAATGATATCCTTATTCCTCTTGTCGAAAGACATTCTCTTGACGGGGAGGATATTGAATCCGTTATCATAGCCGGCAATACCACGATGTCGCAGCTCTTCTGGGGGCTTGACCCTTCCTCGATCAGGGAGGAACCCTACATTCCGACGGTGAATTTTTTCCCCAGGTGGAAGGCGGGCACTGCCAGGATTGCGGTGAATCCTCAGTCGCCTGTATATACCATGCCCTGCGTCGCCAGCTATGTGGGTGGAGACATTGTTGCCGGTGTTCTTGCGTCAAGAATGCACAGGAACCCCGATGTGGCCCTTTTCATGGATATCGGCACGAACGGAGAAATAGCCATAGGGAACAATGAATGGCTTATGACGGCAGCATGTTCCGCAGGCCCTTGTTTTGAGGGAAGCGGCATAAGGCACGGAATGAGGGCAACAGAGGGCGCGGTCGAATCCATAAGGATAAACCCTCAGACATACGAACCTGAACTGGGCATCATAGGCGACTCGAAGCCTGTAGGGATATGCGGCTCCGGCATGATCGACGCCGTATCTGAGATGTTTCTCACCGGCCTCATTGATCAGAAGGGCAAGCTTGCGCACAACGCCGGGACTGACAGGATAAGGGAAGGCGAAGACGGAGTGGAGTTTGTTTTCTACCGGGGTGAAAGGGATGTGGCGCTCACAGAGGTGGATATCGAAAACATTCTCAGGGCAAAGGCAGCGATCTATGCGGGGGTCTCCCTTCTTCTTAAGGAAGCGGGCTTCGGACTGGATGCGATAGAGCGTGTCTACATCGCCGGCGGATTCGGGAATTATCTGAACGTCGAAAGGGCGATCATACTGGGGATGCTGCCGGACCTTCCCAAGGACAAGTTTACCTTCCTCGGAAATACCTCGATTGCGGGAGCCTATCTCTGTCTCCTCTCCGACAAGCTCCGTAAAGAGGCCGAGGAAATCGCCTCTAAGATGACCTACATGGAGCTTTCCGTCTCGAGGGGCTTCATGGACGAGTACCTCTCCGCCCTTTTCCTGCCTCATACAGACATTACGCAGTTTCCGACTGTTGCGAAGTTGATGAAGAGATAAGACTCAAGAGGCATGAAATGAGGCGGGCTTTACCTGTGCCGTTTTCTAATAAAATAAGAAGTGACTTTGGGGTTGAGAGAATGACGCAAGCTTCTCAGTGCACCGGCCCGTCTGAGAGGAGCTTGTCAACCTCTTCCCTTATGACGGCCCTGGGTATCCCGCCATGCAATTTCGGGACACCGTTTATGAGGATGACAGGGGCGTGGATTGCGCCCTGGCTGAGCAGTTCCCGTATTTCAGGGAAGTCCATCTCATCGTTCATGAAGAGGTCTATATATTCAACTGACACGACTGATGCATAGTTGTAGTTCATCTCCTTGCGGAGTTCATCTGCAAGGATCTTGTTCCTCACAGGCTCTTCGAACTCCTCCGCATCGAGGATGACGCCTTCCATGGGGTTGTCCAGTATCTGTATGTGAACTCGCTGTAACATTCTTTCCTCTTGCCTATTTCGTGCCGCATTGCACGAGCATGTTATCGATAAGCCTGGTCTCACCCATTTTAACAGCCACAGCAACAAGGGCCTCATTTCCGACCCTTTCGAGTTCGGTCAGTCTTTCAGGGTCATATACGGAACAATACTGGATTTCAGAAATAAGAGGTTCAGCCCTCAAGACATCCAGCATTACTTCCTTTATCTTGCTCACATCTATTATACCAGATTTTATGGCCTCCGACGCCCTCGTCAGACACCAGTATATGGAGACAGCCGCTTCTCTCTCTTTTGCGCTAAGATATGCATTCCGCGAGCTCATTGCAAGGCCACTGGTTTCCCTGACAGTTGGACAGACTACCACATCGACAGGCATATTGAGGTCCTTCACAAGCCTCTTAATCACGAGGGTCTGTTGAAAATCCTTTTGGCCGAAATAGGCCCTCACAGGTGACACGATATTGAAGAGTTTTACGACAACGGTAGCGACACCCCTGAAGTGGCCGGGCCTGAAGGCGCCGCAGAGGCGTTCGGAAAGGCCCGTCACCTCCACATATGTCGAAAACCCCTCGGGGTACATGAGGGAATCGTCGGGAAGAAAGAGGATATCGACATTCTCATCTCTCAATTTTCCCATATCCCCCTCAATGTCACGCGGGTATTTCGACAGGTCTTCTGATGGGCCGAACTGAGTCGGATTTACAAATATGCTTACAGCTGTAATATCATTCTCTTCCCTTGCCATTTTGACAAGGCTGAGATGCCCGTCGTGAAGAGCTCCCATGGTGGGAACGAAACCAATCGTCCTTCCATGCATCCTGTGCTTTCCTGCAATGTCCTGCATTATGCGGGGTATCCTGATAATTTCCACCGTCTCTCTCTACGGTTTCCCCCGGGTTACTTTTATGGGAAAATCCTTTGCTATAAACTACAAGACAAAGATCATTTTGTCAAACGCAAACGAGGTGTAATTGAGTCGCTTCAACACGAAAAAAGTTTTTGATAGAATGTAAGATAGGTACAGCAAGAGAAGGGGTGGTTTCCATGACGGAACTTGCAAAGAATTTCATTAAGGGGAAATGGGAAGAGGCCCTGGAAAGAGGGACCTTTGAGAATAGGAACCCTGCCGATACCGATGATCTGGTGGGGGTCGTAACAAGGTCTGGCAGGGCAGATGTTGACAAGGCAGTGGAGGCGGCACGGGAAGCCTTCAGGTCATGGAGGCTTCTCCCGGCCCCGAGGAGAGGAGAGATACTCTTTAGGGCAGGTGAAATCCTACTCAAGAGGAAGAAAGAACTGGGCGAACTCGAGACCCGGGAGATGGGGAAGGTGATCGCAGAGGCACTCGGGGATGTCCAGGAAGCAATAGATATGGCGTACTACATGGCAGGAGAAGGAAGAAGGCTTTCAGGAGAGACTATCCCTTCGGAATTGCCTGATAAGGACTGCAAGTCGATCAGGGTTCCTCTGGGGGTCTGCGCACTTATCACACCATGGAACTTCCCGATAGCGATCCCCGCGTGGAAGATAATGCCTGCCGTTGTTTCCGGGAATACGGTGGTTTTCAAGCCTAGCAGTTACACCTCGCTCTCAGCCACAAGGCTTGTGGAGGTCCTGCAGGATGCAGGGCTGCCTGAAGGTGTAGTAAACCTTGTCCATGGAAGGGGTGAGGATATAGGTGAATACCTTGCCGTCCATCCCGGAATAGACGTAGTCTCCTTTACTGGCTCCACCGCGGTCGGAGAGCAGCTCGCTGCAAAGTGCACCGGACTTGGCAAGGAAGTCTCCTGCGAGATGGGAGGCAAGAACGCGATAATAGTGATGGAGGATGCCGATCTTAACCTAGCCGTGGAGGGAGCTGTCTGGGGTGGCTTTGGCACAACAGGGCAGAGATGCACTGCCGCAAGCCGCGTGGTCGTCCATGAGGCCGTATACGACGCCTTTCTCAGCATGTTCATCGAAGCTGCATCGAAGCTGAAACTTGGCAACGGACTTCTCGGTACTACCGATGTCGGTCCTGTTGTGAACCGTTCCCAGATGGAGAAAGTACTCACTTATATAGAGATAGGCAGGAAAGAAGGGGCGAGGCTTCTCACGGGCGGGAAGGCTTGCAAGGAAGGTGATTGCGCGAGGGGCTACTTCATTGAACCTACGATTTTCTCTGAAGTCGATCCCAATATGAGGATCGCCCAGGAGGAGATATTCGGTCCCGTTGTCTCCGTAATAAAGGCAAGGGATTTGGATGACGCAATAAGGATTGTGAACGGGACAAAATACGGTCTTGTCTCTGCCATCTACACCCGGGACGTCAACAGATCTGCCATTGCCGAAAGGGATCTTGATACCGGGATTGTCTATATAAACGCCTCTACCATAGGTGCCGAGATACAACTGCCTTTCGGGGGGACAAAGAAGAGCGGCATGGGACACAGGGAGGCAGGAGGGAGGGGAGGGGCGCTGGACATGTTCACCAAATGGAAGGTCATTTACAGGGACTTCAGCAGCAGACTCCAGAAGGCCCAGATAGACAGGTGAGTATGGAGGATGACCTGATAGCAAAGGCCAAAAAGGTCATTACCCCCGCCCTGAGAATCCATACAGATATAATCGTAAAAAATGCCCGGGGCATTTCCGTGGAGGATGCAAGCGGGAGGAAGTACATGGATTTTTCATCGGGGCTTGCCACGACAAATACAGGGCATAATCATCCGGCGGTGACGGATGCGATAAAGAGGCAGGCAGAGTCGCTGGTACACTCAGGTTGCATTTTCTACTATGAACCCTTAATAGTGCTTGCCGAAATGCTCAAGAAGGTAACGCCTCCCGGTATCGAGATGTTCTTTTTCAGCAACTCGGGGGCTGAGGCTGTGGAGGGGGCACTGAAACTTGCGCGTACTCATACGGGAAGACAGGGGGTCATTGCTTTCACGGGTTGCTTTCACGGAAGGACCTTTGGGGCAATGAGCCTTACCACATCGAGCATACGCTACAGAAGGAATTACCAGCCTTTTGTCCCTTCAGTATACCATTCTCCCTACCCTTATTGTTATCGCTGTTTCTTCGGCCAGAAACCCGATACCTGTAATATGGACTGTTATGAGCATCTCGAAAGGCTTTTCAAGCATCTCATCCATCCCGAGGAAGTAGCCTGCATGATTATCGAGCCTGTCCTGGGCGAAGGGGGATATGTTGTGCCTCCCGCGGATTTCCTGGGGAATCTTAGAGTCCTCTGTGACAGGTGGGGCATTCTGCTGATTCTTGATGAAGTTCAGTCCGGCATGGGAAGGACCGGCAGGTGGTTTGCCTCCGAACACTTCAGCGTCATTCCAGATGTAATGACTATAGCAAAGGGAGTCGCTTCGGGCATGCCCCTGAGCGCCGTGGCTGCAAAAGCGGAAATTATGTCAGCATGGCCTCCAGGAGCTCACGGTACCACCTTCGGGGGAAATCCCGTCTCTTGCGCCGCTGCTATTGCCACGTTGAAAGTTATCGAAGATGAGGGACTGCTTGAGAATGCCGGACGGATCGGCGAATATGCCCTGGAAAGACTGAACGTCATGAAGGAAAAATATTCCTGCATAGGAGATGTGAGAGGACTGGGGCTGATGATAGGGATAGAGTTCGTAAAAGAAGGCGGAGAACCCTTCACGGAAGGCTTGCAGAAGGTGCTGGACCATTGCCTTGAAAGGGGTTTGATACTGATAGAATGCGGTGTGGACAAGAACGTGTTACGGCTCGCCCCGCCTCTCACCGTCCAGAGGGAGGAGATGGATAAGGGACTCGATATTCTGGAAGATGCCGTCAGAACAATTGATAAGTAGACACTTGATAAGCGGTGCTCTTTGCATACTTAAAGACATTTCAGGATGCTTTGATTTAACAAGGATTCTCAGGAATTTATGGCCGCGGAACTGAAGAGGGAGAGGGTCATCATCATGGGCGCCGGAGGAAGGGATTTCCATAACTTCAATATGCTCTACAGGGATGATCCCTTTTCAGAGGTTGTGGCATTCACCGCAACCCAGATACCCTTTATCGAGGAACGGGTATACCCTCCCGAAGTTGCGGGGCCTCGCTATCCTAACGGTATTCCCATTCGTCCAGAGACAGAACTGAGTGCGCTCATCTCGAAATACAAGGCAGGCAAAGCAGTCTTTTCCTATAGCGATGTTTCTTATGAGTACATAATGCACAGGGCTTCGCTCTGCCTTTCCAGTGGCGCAGATTTCCTTCTGCCGGGTCCTGAAAACACCATGATAGAACCGACGGTACCGGTGCTGTCTGTCTGTGCCGTAAGGACCGGCTGCGGCAAGTCGATTATCACGAGAAAGCTGGCTCACCTGTTCAAGGAGAAAGGGGTCAAGGTTTCAGTAATCAGACATCCCATGGCCTATTGCGATTTCACTCCGTCTGAGAAGTTTTCGAAAATGGAAGATATTGACCGGCAAGCATGTACCATCGAGGAGAGGGAAGAGATCGAGCCACTTGTGGAAAAGGGTATCACCGTTTTTGCGGGCGTGGACTACGTGAAGGTCCTGACTGAAGCCGAAAAGGACTCGGAGATTATTATATGGGACGGCGGCAACAACGATTTCCCTTTCATTCGGCCGGATCTCGAAATCGTGCTCATCGATGCCCTGAGGCCAGGACACGAAAGGCTCTATTATCCGGGTGAGGTTAATTTAAGGAGGGGAAACCTCCTGATTATTACGAAGATAAACGAGGCAAAGGAGGATGCCCTTGAGGGAATAAGGACTTCAATTCGCTCCGTGAACCCTGACGCAGGGGTTCTTGAGACCAGGTCGGTTTTTGCCTTGAGTGATTACGAGTTGGTAAAGGGCAAGAGGGCTCTTGTCATTGAGGATGGGCCGACCGTAACCCACGGCGGCATGCCTTATGGAGCGGGTGTTTCGGCAACCATCGGAATTGTCTCCGAGTTTCTTGACGCAAGGCAGTACGCGGTAGGTTCTCTCCGGGATGCGTACACGGCATTCCCGCATATCGGTACCGTGCTGCCTGCTATGGGATATTCGGAGTCCCAAATAAAAGATCTCGAGGAGACCATTTCAAAAGTGCCTGCTGACGTAGTCGTTGTAGCCACTCCGATTGATCTGAGGAGAGTAATAAGAATTGATAAGCCAACGGTGAGGGTCTCCTATGATTTTGACATTGACCTAAGCGGTCTGGCGGATTCATTCCTTAAAGAATATGTCCTCTGAACGCGGCGTGCTCATAGCCCTTGGAGGAAATGCCCTCATCCTTCCAGGTGAAAAGGGATATATCGAAGAGCAGTTCAGTCATACCGACGCCTGTATGAGGCCCATTGCAAGACTGATCTCGCGGGGAGCAAGGGTCGTCATTACCCATGGTAACGGCCCTATTGTGGGGAATATCCTCCTTCGAAGCGAATGTGCAAGGGACTACGTTCCGCCCATGCCCCTCTATATTTGCGTTGCGGACAGTCAGGGAGGCATTGGCGCGATGATGTCAGAGAGCCTCCAAAATGCACTGAAAAAGAGAGGAATCCACAAGACCGTCTCGACCATTATCACCCATGTTCAGGTGGATGAGAAGGATCCCGCATTCGGAGAGCCAGCAAAGCCGGTAGGACCTTACTATCCGGAAAGCGAGGCACGGAAACATATTGATCAGGGATGGAAGATGCAGAACATACCGGGAAGAGGATGGAGAAGGCTTGTGCCTTCGCCCAGACCCCGCAGGATTATTGAAATCGAGGCAATTAGGGCTGAGTTCGAAAGGGGTATCATACCGATTGCCTCGGGAGGTGGAGGCATCCCCGTTGTAGAAAAAGGGGGGATACTGAAGGGTGTAGATGCGGTTATAGACAAAGACCTCTCTGCGAGTCTGCTTGCGCGGGAGCTGGAAGCGGAGAGGCTCATTATCCTCACCGACGTGGACGGGGTTTATCTTCAGTGGGGAACCGGCAAGGGCAAGAGGCTTGAAAACCTTACAGCGGGAAGGGCGTTGGAATACCTCCGGGAGGGGGAGTTCCCTGCCGGGAGCATGGGACCGAAGATTGAGGCAGCCGTAGAGTTTCTTCAGTCAGGCGGGGTAGAGGTGTTCATCGCAAGACCGGAGGACCTTCTCGATGCCATTAAGGGAAAAGCCGGAACTAGAATCGTGCCCTAAAATCATGAGTGCACTCGAAAAGGGTTTCTCTGCAGGCTGTGAATCCCGTCCGGTCCGGTTCTGCACTCCTGCTGGCTGAATGACCTCCGTCTTGAAATGAAATTTGGTATAATGGGTGCGATGCCTGCCAGGCGATGACAGATGCGGCTGAAGAGTACCGAGATATGGCGGAGAAAAGACAACATAAGAGATTCATAAAGCGCTGCGTGATCGAATTCGTTGTCGACGGCTCGAAGTACACGGGCATATCCAGTGATTTTTCCTTCAACGGGCTTTTTATTAGGACAAGGTACCCTCTTATCCCTGACACAATGCTGCACGTCACCGTTTATCTGCCCGACGGCAGGGTCTCTAAACTGACAGTGAAGGTGAAAAGAGCCGCAAAGACTGCTACGGGAAGGGTAATGGGAACGCCTGTCAAGTCTCTCAAGGGCGGCATGGGGGTCGAGATAATCGGGAGGGATGTCAATTACCTTCACTTCATCAGGTCATTGCTCGGGTAATGCAGCAGCAGTAATAGAACATGCCTAGGCTGAGCGCTGGTATCCTTTTGTTTCGTCTCCGCGGAGAATCCCTTCAGGTCTTTCTGGTGCATCCCGGCGGTCCTTTTTGGGCAAGAAAGGACATTGGAGCCTGGTCCATACCAAAAGGTCTCGTCGAACAGGGCGAGGATCCACTATCTGCGGCCAGGCGCGAGTTTGAAGAAGAGACAGGGCTCGAGGTCTCTGGCCGGTTCGTTGCCCTTGCTGCTGTGAGACAGAAAGGCGGAAAAACAATACAGGCGTGGGCCGTAGAGGGTGATTGCAACCCCAAAGAGATAAGAAGCAATACCTTCTCTGTGGAATGGCCTCCGGGGACAGGCAGACGGCACGAGTTCCGAGAAGTCGACCGTGCTGCATGGTTTTCTGTGGAAGAGGCAAAAAAGATGATCAATCAGGCCCAGCTGTCCCTGCTTGAGCAGCTCGAGGTCCTGCTGAAAAAGGGCCCGAAATAGAGGGACCGCGGTTTCCGCATATGCCTCTGCCCCTTTCTAACTCCTTAAGACTCTGCTAAAATGACTAAAAACGCCATGCA
>CAYYWY010000005.1:0-18984 GCA_964475485.1 uncultured Nitrospiraceae bacterium
TTGTTCTTTACCCGAACAATGGAGAATACACCCTTATATTTTTTGCTTCAAGATTTTACACAGAAGATTTTACGCTACCCCGCTGAAGAGAGATGTGACCGAGAAGTTACGACTCGAATCCATAGCGGAATCGGTGAATACGATGAACAACATCGGTTATGTCTTCACCGGGATAAGGCATGAAATCGGCAATCCGATCAATTCCATAAAGATGACCATGAGTGTCCTGAGAGACAACCTGAATGCATTTCCCCCTGAAACCGTCGAGGCCTACGTGGAACGCACATTGGGTGAGATAAACAGGGTTGAGGAACTCCTAAAGTCCATGAAAAACTTCAACATGTATGAAACCTTCAAACCCCGAAACACGCAGATGGCTCCCTTCATGGATAAGTTCATGTCTCTCGTTAGGGATGATTTCGAGATGAAAGGCATATGCATAAAGGCGATAATTCACGAAGGTCCCCTCTGGGGCTGTGTGGATCCGAGGGCACTGCAGCAGGTGCTCCTGAATATCCTCACGAATGCGGTTGACGCCCTCGAGGGCAGAAAGGATCCTGAGATCGTCATCAACGTATTCAAAGCCTCGGACAGGATCATCCTGAAGGTCGCGGGCAACGGATGCGGTATGTCGGAGGATGAGCAGAAGAACATCTTCAAGCCCTTTTACACCACTAAGGCCCACGGCACGGGTCTCGGCCTCGTGATAGTGAAAAAGATGCTTTCCCGGATGAACTGCACGATGCAGATAGCGAGCGCGAAAGGCAGAGGCACGGTCGTGGACATATTCATTCCGGTGGGAAACAGTGACACCCCGTAGCCACAGGAGAACAGTCCTCGTCGTGGACGACGACGGGCTGTTCTGCGACGCCGTAAGGGATTGTCTTTCAGGCGATGGTATCGAAACCCTTATCGCAAATACCGCAGAAGAGGGCGTAGCATTGTGCTCCAAGACGAAAGTGGAAGTCGTCTTGCTGGATCAGAAACTGCCTGACGGGAACGGCTACACGTTATGTCCGCAGATCTTACGCTGCAATGAACAGACAAAGATAATCTTCGTCACGGCGTACCCGAGTTTCGACAATGCCGTGGAGGCCATCAGGGCTGGTGCCCACGACTACCTTTCCAAGCCCTTCGAGCTCGAGGAGCTGAGACTCGCCCTGGGGCAATCCTTCAGAACAATCGATCTCGAGAAGGTGGAGGAGATTCAGAATTACAAACACAACAAGGAGAGAGAGGAGACCGTCCTGATCGGCAGTACCGGCGGACTTGCCGCAGTTGAGCAGATCGTCGCCTTGGCCGCCTCGACAAACATGCCGGTCCTCATCACGGGCGAGACAGGGACGGGAAAGAACGTCGTCGCAAAGGCCATCCATTACAGGAGCAAGGCCCGGAGTGATGCATTCATCAGTATTAATTGTTCTGCCCTGCCCGATACCCTCGTTGAGGCGGAGCTTTTCGGCTATGAAAAAGGGGCCTTCACAGGAGCAGTGACCGCGAAGAAAGGTATATTCGAGATGGCTGAGGAGGGGACACTCCTTCTGGACGAGGTGGGAGAAATGCCGATCCACCTTCAGACAAAACTCTTGAGCGTCCTCGAGGACAAGAGAGTGAAAAGGATCGGGGGGGAGTCGATGAAACAGGTCAACGCCCGGATCATCGCCACTACCAACTCGGACCTGGAAAATGCGGTCAAAATGAAGACCTTTCGAGAAGACCTGTATTATCCTCTCAATGTCATAAGAATCCATGTCCCGCCCCTTAGGGAAAGACTACAGGATATTCCCGATCTCTGTAGCTATCTGCTCAGACAAATAGCGTGTGACCGTGATATTAGGATACCCGATGAGGAGATTCGACAGCTTAAGGAATATGACTGGCCCGGAAATGTAAGGGAGCTGAGGAATGTTATCGAAAGGGCCGTACTGCTCGATAAAGGGCCCCTCATAAAGCCCTCTCGCCATCTTTTGAGGACCGCGGGTCTGAGCATGGCAATATCAGCGAGCGAAGACGTTATCTCCCTCGAAGAAATGGAGCAAAGGCATATAAGCTACGCGCTCGAAAAACACTCTGGAAACTACACTAAAACCGCAAGGGCCCTCGGCATATCGCTCTCCACCTTGAAGAGAAAGCTAAGGAATAGAAAATCCGCTGAGCCTTTCTCATCGATCCGGCCAAAATGAACCGCCTGACTGAAGTGAACAATCCATAATGCATTCATCTCCTGCGCTGCCAATCACCGTTTCTCACAAGTAACCGACTTTATTACAGATGCTGCATCGCTGAAATCAGGCACTGAAGTTGCATCTACATCAAACGCGATGAAGAATGTATTGATCGTTGATGACGAAGCGAATTTTCTTCTCAGTCTCTCGGACGGTCTGAGCCTTTATGCAGGGGAATTCAACGTCCTCACCGCTGAAAACGGCAGAGAGGCCATGGGCGTTCTCGAATCCGTTCCTGTCGATCCCCTGGTAACAGACCTGAAGATGCCTGTGATGGACGGTTTTGAGCTATTGTCATACATGAGTAAATGCCACCCGAAGATACCGGTAATCGTAATGACCGCCTTTAGCACCCCTGAGACGGAGAGCAGGATAAAGAACTTCGCCGTCTCCCATTATCTTGAGAAGCCCCTCGATTTCCGGGATCTCGCAAACAGGATGGTGGAGGAACTGGAGGGCAGCTCAAAGGGTTATATCAGAGGAATAACGCTCCCATCGTTCATCCAATTGGTAAGCATGGAGAAGAAAACCTGCACTCTCACAATTAAGCAGAGAGAGAAGGCGGGTTATCTTTACTTTTCCGGAGGCGACCTCATCGAGGCAGAGACCGGGAAATTAAGAGGCGAGGAGGCAGCCTGTGAGATCATATGCTGGGAGAAGGCAGAGATAGATATAGAACCCTCCTGCAGGAAGAGGAAGAAGAACATCCAGTCCCGCCTCGATTTCCTTCTCATGGATGCATTCCGCATAAAGGATGAAAAGGAGAGGTTTGAGGAAACAAACCCGGTGCCCGTGGCCGGGTCGGAGGAGGACGTAGTCCTCGGCTCTTTTGAACTGGAAACACCACACCTGAGAAAGGAGGAAGTTATGGCGTTAGAAAGTCATCTTCAGGGATTGAAAGAGGTCAAGGGGTATAAGGCGGCCGGTATCATGAACTTCACTGGTGAGATGCTCGCCTATGACTCATCCGATCCGAAGATCGATCTCGCCCTTGCCGGTGCTACGTTCAATGACATTTTCCGTTCGGCCCACGAAGCCTCAAAAAAGATCGGGCTCGAGGCGTGTCGGGAAACCGTCATCAACACTCCGAAAGGAGTAATCGTGATGCACTGTTCTGGGACAGATGCAAAGGCCCACTTCCACGTGACCGGCATCATGTCAAATGACGGCAATCAGGCGCTCATGAAGATGCAGATCGAAAAGATGGTTCCCCATGTAATATCGGAACTTGCCTGAGCGAAACTGGTTTACCGGGAGGGCGCAAGAGCGTCCTCCTGCAATCTCTCTTTCTCGCAATAGCCCTTCATAGGACGGCAGAATCGAGCGATGAATATAGAAGGTGAAATAAAATACCATCTTGGCAACGACTATGCACACCTCAAATTCTCGGAGAGCCGGACATCCTTCTCTATCGATATGGTCGTCGTCCCTGTTGCCCACCGAAATCAGGGGATAGGAACGTTGTTGATCAACCATGTCCTTATTTTGGCCGACAGAATGGGCAAAGACGTCTATCTCTCTGCCCGCCCCGTCGGTCCTTTCAGCGAAGAGAAACTGCGGAGATTAGTCGCCTATTATGAGAGGTTCGGATTTGAAGTGTGTGATACGGGACTAACGGCAGTACATATGCGCAGGCAATTCAGCAAGAAATGACGGCCATTCACAGGCATATCCAGGCTCCTTGACTTACCCGAAATTCAACCATTATACTTCTACTTTCGGTATGGAAGAAATCAATGAGCAGGTAGAACAGCGCCTGAAGAAGCTTCAGGAACTGAAACAGGCCGGGATAGATCCCTTCGGAGGAGCCTTCGAGGCCGTTCATCACGCCTCAGAGATCCCGGACAAATACGGTGGCACTCCGAAGGAAGAACTGGAATCCGATCCGCCGGTTTTCGTCATTGCCGGCAGGATCGTAGCCATGCGGGACTTCGGCAAGGCCGCGTTCGCCCATGTTCAGGATTCATCCGGAAAAATCCAGGTGTATTTCCGTAAGGACATTCTCGGGAATGCCTTCTCAGTCGTGAAAAAACTCGATATCGGAGATATCGTCGGTATAAAGGGGAGGCTCTTCAGGACGAGGACAGGGGAACTCACGCTTGAAGTGGACGAGTTCAGGCTCCTGACCAAGTCCCTGAGGCCCCTTCCGGAGAAATGGCACGGACTGAAAGACATCGAGACAAGATACAGGCAACGCTACGTGGACCTCATCGTGAACCCCGAGGTGCGCAGGACCTTCGAAAAGAGAAGCGCGGTAATTAAGGCCATCAGGGATTTCTTTGAAGAGAAGCGTTTCATTGAGGTCGAGACACCTATGATGCACCAGATACCGGGAGGAGCTACCGCGAGGCCATTCAGGACGCACCATAACGCACTCGGCATAGACCTTTACCTGAGGATCGCACCCGAACTTTACCTCAAAAGGCTCCTTGTGGGCGGATATGAACGAGTCTATGAACTTAACAAGAACTTTCGCAATGAGGGCATATCCACAAAGCACAACCCTGAGTTCACCATGCTCGAGTTCTATATGGCATACAAGGACTACACCTACCTAATGGACTTCACAGAAGAGTTATTCTCATATGTCGCGCAGAAAGTGACCGGTACCTTGAAGATACCCTACGGAGAAACGATAATCGATCTTGCCCCCGGATGGAGGCGCGTTTCAATGACGGCGGCGATGAGGGAAAAAGGTGTGCCGGATGATGTGATCTCGAATCCCGAGGCCGCATCCGTTTGGGCGAGGTCAAGGGGAATAGACATTGAGAAAGGGGCCTCCCATGCAAAGGTCCTGGACGAGATATTCAAGGAGCTGGTGGAGCCTGATCTCGTCCAGCCTACATTTGTCATCGACTATCCTGTGGAACTCTCTCCCCTGGCCAAGAGGAAACCCGACAGCACCGGCCTTGCGGAGAGATTCGAGCTTTTCATCGCCTCCCGTGAGATCGCCAATGCCTTCTCGGAACTTAATGATCCCATCGACCAGAGGGAGAGGTTTCTCAGGCAGGTTGAAGCACTAGAGAAGGGAGACGAAGAAGCGCAACACATGGACGAGGATTTTGTCAGGGCACTTGAATACGGAATGCCTCCCGCAGCGGGCGAGGGGATAGGCATCGACCGCCTTGTGATGCTCCTTACCAATTCACCCTCTATAAGGGACGTGATACTCTTCCCTCAACTAAAGCCGGAACAGTGAGAGACAGTAGATGGTGATCTGTGGTCAGTGATCGGAACCCCGAGAAGAGCCCGCCACCACTCACTCGCCGCTCGTCACTTCGTTTTCCCTATCAGGCCTTTATCGCCCTGAGATATCTGAAGTCGAAAAAGAGACACAGAGGCGTCTCCTTTAATACCGCCATATCCGTCGGAGGAGTGGCGGTGGGGGTGACGGCGCTTCTCGTGGTGCTCTCTGTAATGAGCGGATTTCATGAGGACCTCCAGAGAAAGATACTCGGGGTTAACGCCCATATCATAGTCCTCGACTACAGAGGGACCATGGAGGATTACGAAGGGGTGATTCGAAAGATAATGACCGTGAAGGATGTCGTCTCGGCCTCCCCCTTCGTCCTCGGCCAGGTGATGCTGTCCTCCGGCACAAAAGGTCAGGGCGTATATATAAGGGGCATTGATCCTGCGCTGGAGAAGAAGACCACCGATATCGCGCATCATATCAAGGAAGGTAGTCTTTCGGACCTTGAGACAAAGGGCGGCCTCCCGGGCATCGTTATCGGCAAGGAGCTCGCAAACAGGCTGAACATCTTCAGGGGAGATGCCATCAACATTCTCTCGCCCTCGGGAGAGATCGGCCCCGTTGGCATGCTCCCGAAGGTGAGGTCCTTCAAGGTTGTGGGGATATTCGAAGTCGGGATGTTCGAATACGATTCGAACCTTGTGGTCGTCGGCCTGAAACCAGCTCAGGAGTTCTTCGGCCTTGACGGCCTGGTGACAGGCATAGAGGTGAGGTTATCCGATATTTATAAGGCCACAGAGGCGAGGGAGGCGATTCGCGGCCTCCTCGGCCCTCCCTACCATGCGAAGGATTGGATGCAGATGAATAGAAACCTTTTCTCCGCCCTGAAGCTCGAGAAGTTCGCCATGTTCGTCATCCTGGTGCTCATAGTCCTCGTGGCTTCATTCAACATCGTTAGCACCCTCATCATGAATGTAATAGAAAAGGAAAGGGAGATAGCGATCCTGAAGACCATGGGAGCCACCAACATGGGGATAATGGCGATATTCATGCTTCAGGGGTTCATTATCGGGCTTATCGGGACAGCCATCGGACTTGCAGGAGGATATGCCCTGTCCTACATCCTCAACACTTACCAGATAATCAAGCTCCCTCCCGACATATACTATCTGAGCCATCTCCCCGTAAAGATGAAGCTCTCGGATTTTCTGACGGTCTCCCTCTCCGCAATCTTCATCAGTTTTCTCTCCACGATCTACCCAGCATGGCAGGCTGCAAAACTCGATCCTGTCGAGCCGTTAAGATACGAATAACAAGGAGAATACTATCAAGTGCTGACAGGCGGTTCAATTTCTTCCGTCATACCGGCCTGTCCGGCATTTCTTCCATCCCCGTCCGGTTCACCCGCAATTAAGAAGGATCTCGACTGGCATGGATGACAGCCGTGGGAGCCAATCCCGCATAAAACTCATGAGATACGTTTTCCGTATCCGCTGACAGTGAGGTACCCTGAAAAGAGGATCATGCTGCCTCCGATTACCGTCCTGAGATTGATCCCTTCACCGAAAAAGATCGCGCCTATGAGGATGGCGCAGACAGGCTCCAGATACCCCAGTATCGCGGCCCTATTCGCGGTCACTTCCTTCATCCCCCTGAAATAGAGCACCGGCGCTATGGTGGAGTGTACCACACCCATCACCAGAAAGGCCCAGAGCGCATTGAAAAGGCCCCGCTGGACTTCCACAAAGGGAAGGAGGAGAAAAACGATCCCGATGTTCTGGGAAAAAGTGAGAAAGGCAGGGTGGATGTTTCTGGAAAATATCCTGAAGAGTATGATGAGCACCGCATAGGCCAACCCTGAGAGGAGTCCGGCCAGGATGCCCCCCGTGTTCCTGTCCCCGGCAGCGATCAGGGTCACGAACTCCGTGACGGATACCCCCAGCATTATCCAGAGTCCTGAGGAGGCAGCTGCGACCGCGACCGATATCCTCATAGTCAGCCGTTCTTTCAGGAAGATCGGCGCGAGAAAAGCGACAAGGACGGGCGCCGTATAATGGGTCAGCACCGCGTTAGCCACAGAGGTGTTCTTGTACGCGTAAAAGAATGAAAATGAATTCAGGAGACTGACAGGTCCGATGACGAGAAGGGAAATAATGGTCCTGATACCGGGCACCGCAGCCCTGAACCGCCTGGAAAAGAATGGCACCCCCAAAAGCACCGAGGAGATAGCGCAGGAAAAAAAGATGAGGACATGGACCGGTACGCCCGAAAATCGTATGACCACAACAAGGGAGCTCCAGAGAAAAATGGCGGCAAGGATATAGAACATCGATTAAAGGGAATGCTTCTCCAGCTGGGCAAGCACAAACTCCCTGACCTCTTTATGCGACGGCATCACGGTCATTTCCTTGCCGTTATCGAGGAGTGGGACGAGGATATCATGAAACACTCCTCCGCATTCGCAACTATAACTGAGGTCGCTGTAAGGAACGATAAGGGCCTTGTTGCATGCAACACACCTGAGTACCCTCTTCGTCCCCGACCACTTCCCCCTCTTCGCAAGAGGCCTGCCTTCGATCTCCATGATGTCCATCGCGTAATCCACCACGGGGGCGTTGCTTATCGACGTGCCGATCCCGTAGCCCTCCACCAACGGATTCAGTACGGGAAGGTCCTCTTCCTTTATGCCGCCGCTGACGTAGAACTTCACATGACGGTATCCCCGCAGATCGAGCTCCCATCTACATTCTTCGAGGATCCTGTAGAAACTGCCCCGGCGTGAGGAAGGCGTGTCGAATCTCACCGCAAAAAGCCTCTCCCCCATCGCCCCCGCAACGTTAATGACCTCGAATTTCTCATCGTTCAGGGTGTCGATAAGAGCAACCCGCTTCAGTTTCGGGTCCAGCACTTCGTCATATGCCCTGATTGCTTCAACAGTGGAGCCCATGCAAAGTATCAGAGCATGCGGCATCGTTCCCATGGGGTCTTCGCCTATTATCTCTCCAGATTTCACCACTGCGACCCCGTCACAGCCTCCGACAAAAGCATTCCGCTCTATCATCGGCGCGAGGGAGGGGTGCATCCGCCTGGCCCCGAAACTGATTACAGCCCTTTCACCGGCCAGCTTCTTGAAGCGCGCCGCCTTAGTTGCGACACCTGATGCCTGGCAAACAAGGCCCAGGATCGCCGTCTCATAAACGCAGAAGTCCTGATACCTCCCTTCAATCTCCATAACAGGTTCATATGGGTAAAAGAAGGTTCCCTCCCTCATGGCCCTCACTTTTATTGGGAGATGCTTCATGAGATACGTCGCCTCGTCCAGTCCCGCGAAGACCGCCCATGACCAGCTGTCGGGAAGGCTCTTTGCGATGAATTCGGCTTTGACTACCGGGTTTATTCCCTTCTCTTCAAGTATCCTGAGGGTCCTTTCGAAGTAGACATCGGTAATCTTCCCGTCAAGGATTTCCTTCGGGTCAGCAGTATGGAACATTTCTCCTCCTCAAAGCAAACGCTCCGCCGCTTGGGTCTTGCCCAAGAGTAATTGAAAAACCGTCTGTTCAGCTGGGATTATCCGCGCCTTCCTTCAACACCGTCCGCAGTACGTCGCTTATTTCCTTTATGGTATACGGCTTGGCAACAACCCCTTTGAAGCCGAACCTGGCATAATCAGCCATTATGGGATCATTGGCGTATCCGCTCGACACAATCACTTTAACCTCCGGATCTACTTCCATAAGCCTCTCCAGCGCCTCAATGCCCCCGATGCCTCCGGGGATCGTCAAATCCATGAGAACTGCGTCAAAGGACTGCCCCAAACCCATCGCATTCCTGTAAATTTCAGCTGCCTCACTGCCGTCGCTGGCATACTCCACATCGTATCCTATCTTGTTCAGGATCTTGCCGGCCACCAGTCTGACAAGTTCCTCATCATCCACGACCAGGACTCTTCCCTTTGCGGAGGTAGATTCATCAGCTCCCTTGCTCAAAGCTGTGCCTGCACGGGATGCGGGCAGAAAGACATAGAACGTAGTCCCCTCCCCGGGTTGAGACTCTACGGTAATAAACCCGTTGTGACTCTTGATAATGGAATAGGCATTTGTAAGACCCAGACCGCTGGCCTTCTTCTTCGTCGTGAAATAGGGATCGAATATCCTCCCGAGGTCTTCACCCGGTATTCCGATGCCCTGATCGCTTACGGCCAGTTTTACATAACTCCCGACGCTGAGAGGAAGTATATCTTCGGGTTTGATCGTGACATTCTCCGCAAGCACCTGAATGGTCCCGCCTTCCTCCATCGCCTGACAGGCGTTCACTATCAGACTCTGAATCACCTGGCGTATCTGCCCCTCGTCCACCTCGGCGGGCAAGAGATCAGCGGCGACCGAGAAATTACATCTGACAGGATAACCTTCCGCCGCTTCCGCGGCAGCGCTCTTTATCAATTCCCCGAGCACGGTCGCCTTCTTCTTCACAGGCGCAACGCCGCATGAAAACATGAGCAACTGCCTCGTTAAATCCTTGGCCCTTATGGATGCCTTTTCAGCCTCGACCAGTCTTTCATATGCCTCGTCCTCTTCTTCAAGATACATCCTTGCAAGGGAGACGTTTCCAAGTATGGCCGTGAGCAGATTATTGAAATCATGGGCTATGCCGCCCGCGAGAACACCCACCGACTCAAGTTTTCTGGCCCTCAAGAGGTCTTCCTCGATCTTCCTTTGCTCGCGAACCCTGCGCAGTTCATCCTGCATGCGGTTCCTTTCCTCCACCTCCTGCAGCGCCCGGTCGCGCATCGCACGGTAGTCCCGGATGCGCCTCGTCAGGTCGCTCACATCCTGGATGGAGAAAAGTGCGTGAAAACCGGCCGCATTTGACGCGCGGATCGGGGTCACGGTTACGTGCTGTACGCGTTGCTCCCCGTTGCTCAGAAGGGAAGGGATTATGCTGCCGTGCAGCTGTGAGGAAAAGATTGTCGGCGGTCCGCCCTCGAATATGTCCTTGAGCCGCATCGCGTACTTCGCACTCTTCAGGTGGGGGAAACGGACCCCTGCATCCTGCCCGATAATTCCGCCTGCCGGGATTCCTGTCCACTCCTCAAGGCACCGGTTCCAGAAAATGACTGTAAAGTCTTTTCCGAGTATGAATATTCCGACCGGCACGTGATCGAGAATTTCGAAACACCAGAAATCGTCGGTATTCATCCGCGGTCTCCTCAGATCCTGTCGACTGCAGATACTAGTGCATCAAAAGAACCCACTTCAAAGAGTAGGATAACATCACCCTCGATCTGCAACTGCCTAATGTTGAAACTGGTCCTCACAAGAAGGACAGTCGTGTTCTCATCTCCGTCACCGTACATCAGGAGACTTTCCAGTGAGTCCTCCATGTACGCGGGCAGGGAATAATTGATATGCTCTTTCAGCAAATTGCTGATCGATCCCAGCACCCCGTTAATGACGATGTTGCCCACCTCTGTGAGGGTACCAGCCCTCACAGAATCGAGATCGGGAGTTCCCTCCTCTTCCCCCGTGAGCACCGACACGAGCTTTGATGCACTATCGGGGGGAAAGACAAGGGCTGCCGAGCCCGAAAAAGCTCCCCTGAACCCAAGCCGGACAGCGGAAACCCTGCACCGTCCGAGTTCCTTTTCCTTCTTCAGGTCAGACGTACAGAGCACCTTCACGAAGGGGACCTGCAGAGAAACTTGAAAACGAACCATCTCGTTCAATACGCCTGCAGCCCGGCCCAAACCTATGTTAATGAGCTCCTTGAGGGCGTCCATCTGTTCGGGGGTTACCATCATCCACTCGCCTCCTCTCTTGAAGAGAACGCCTTCCTGATCGCACTCCGCAATTCGTCCCGCCTAGGAGGCTTGTTGATGAAAGCGACCGCGCCGAGATCAAGGCACTGCCTGCGGATGCTCTCCTGTATGTCGGCAGTAATAACGATGACTGGGATGTTCCTCCTCTGTTCGTTGAGTAGTTTCAGTATTTTCAGGCCGTCCAGACCAGGCATGATGAGATCAAGGAGAATACAGTCGGGAGCATTCTGTGTCGCCATTTGCAGTCCCTTCAAACCTTCTTCGGCTTCCATGATTTCATAGTTGTCAGCACTCAGTATCTTCCTTATCATGCCGCGCATGTAGCCCGAATCTTCAATTACAAGGATCATTGGCATTCCCGCCCTCCTTCGAAGCAGCAGGGCTCACCGGATACATGCGATAACCCGGCAAGGCTGTATAAACATTATAGCAGACTTCCGGTTTCAATTCCGCTTCCCAAGACCGCTCAGCCTCACTCCAAGAAGACGCACCTTCTTGTTGAGATCAAAACGGTTGAGGCAATCAAAAGCAGCCCTACGTATCTCCTCCAGCGAATCACTGTAATCAGGAAGGGTCTTTGCCCTTGTAAGGGTCTTGAAATCGCCGAACCTCAACTTTACCGTCACGGTTCTGCTCCGGTAGCCTCTCTTTCGTATGTCTTCGACGACCTCCCTTGTGAGTCCGGCAAGGGTCTTTGCAAGAGCCTGCCAGCTGTCGGTATCCGTCTGGAAGGTTGTTTCCCTACTTGAGGATTTCGGCTCCCAGTGGGTTACAAGGGGACTTTCATCAATTCCCCTTGAGGCTTCGAAAAGGTAATGCCCGTAGGATTTGCCGAAGTGCCTTGTGAGGTCGGAAAGAGGCATGGCAGCAAGGTCCCCTATAGTCGCTATACCTATGCTTTTGAGGTATGCCTCTGTCTTCGGCCCGACTCCCCAGAGTTTTCTGGCCTGCAAAGGCCAAATGCGGTTCTCTAAATCAGCCTCTGTGATTATGGTAAGACCATCCGGTTTTTGCAGGTCGGAAGCAATCTTTGCAAGGAGCTTGTTAGGAGCTATACCGATGGAGCAAGTGAGACCGGTCTCTTCCATGATCCTCCTTTTTATATCCTTCACAATCTCCTCAGCCGGCCTCTCAATGACGGTTATATCAAGAAACGCCTCGTCAATCCCTACGTCCTCCATGACCGGAGAAAATTCGCTCAGGATGGTCTTTATCTTCTCCGAAACTCTGAGATATTCATGGTAGTCAACCGGCAGAAAGACAGCATCGGGGCAGAGTTTGTAGGCAGTGCGCAGCGGCATGGCCGAATGTATCCCGAACTTCCTCGCCTCATAGGACGCGGTCGAAACGACCCCTCTTTGAGTCGGATCCCCGCTGCCCCCTACGACAATAGGTTTGCCGACAAGTTCAGGATGCCTCCTCTGCTCGACTGCCGCAAAAAAGGCGTCCATATCAATGTGAAGAATACGTCTCATAAGGATAATATTAGCATCACATCTATTCAAAATAACATTTTCTTTGATAGATATGGAAACAGGGGTACATTCCCCCTTTGCACGCCTTGACTGGACTTATCTCACGGAAAAGGGTTACATTTCAATATGGACCTGTTCAGGGAAGAGGCGCTCAAGGAACCCCTGGCCTACCGCATGTGTCCGAGGACCCTGGAGGAATACGCCGGACAGGCGCATATCCTCGGTGAAGGAAAACTCCTCAGGAGGGCGGTTGAGGCTGACAGGATTACTTCCGTTATCCTCTATGGCCCGCCAGGCACGGGAAAGACAGCCCTTGCAAGGGTGATCGCTGCAAGAACAAAGGCCCACTTTGAATGGCTCAACGCAGCCACTGCCGGCCTCGACGAACTCCGCAAGGTCATTCATTCCGCGCGGACACGAAAGGCAAGGGGTATTCCCACAATCCTTTTCCTTGATGAGATACATCGCTTCAACAAACTTCAGCAGGATGCCCTTCTGCCCGATGTGGAAGAAGGCAATGTAATACTCATCGCAGCGACTGTAGAAAATCCGTTCTTCTATGTAAACAGCGCGCTTCTTTCGAGGAGTCAGGTATTCGAACTGAAACCCCTCGGCGAAGAGGATATTCTCAAGATACTGCATAGCGCCATTGCGGACAGGGGAAGGGGGCTCGGTGAGATGAAGATCGCCGCTGAGGATGAAGCGCTGAAACATATCGCGAAGATGTCTGGCGGTGATGCGAGAAAGGCACTGTCGGCGCTTGAATTGGCGGCGCTGACGACAGACCCTGACAGCAACGGCATTATCGCCATCACCCTGCCGACAGCGGAGGAATCGATACAGAAAAAGGTCGTTGTCTATGATAAGAAGGGCGATCAACACTATGACACTATCTCAGCTTTTATCAAGAGCATGAGAGGCTCGGACCCCGATGCCGCGGTATACTACCTTGCCAAGATGCTTTATGCCGGAGAAGATCCGAGATTCATCGCACGGCGTATCGTAATATGCGCATCCGAGGATGTGGGAGACGCCGATCCGATGGCCCTAGTTCTCGCCACGTCGGCACTGAAGGCCGTGGAATTCATAGGCATGCCCGAGGCACGGATTCCCCTTGCACAGGCTGCAATCCATATCGCCAGGGCGCCTAAAAGCAATGCATGTTATAAGGCCATTGAGGCCGCGATGGAGGACGTGGGTAAGGAGCAGACACAGGAAGTCCCTGATCATCTTAAGGATGCTCACTACCCGGGAGCCGAAAAACTTGGCCACGGGAAGGGATACAGGTATCCACACGATTACGGCGGCTATGTGGAGCAGGAATATCTGCCCAAGAAGAAAAAGTATTACAATCCCTGAATCAGCCCGGGCGCGGAAGAGTTCTCTCCGCCGGGCCCCCTTTTGCATCTTTGAATTCCCAATAATTGAGCTTCTTCATCACGTCGTGACTCCTGGCGGGGCCGGAAAAGCAAACTGCGGGCAATCCTGATGGGAAGCAAATATCTCATCAAAAGATTCTGAATTTTCTATGAATGCCTGCAGCACATCGGGGTCGAAATGTCCCGGTTCAGTCCTGCCATCTCCCTCCGTAATTATCCTGAAAGCCTCCCGGTGGCTGAGAGCCGGCTTATACGACCTCTTGCTTCTCAGGGCGTCATACTGGTCGACAAGTTTGACTATCCTCGCCTCAATCGGTATTTCTGCGCCCTTTAACCCACACGGATACCCCTTGCCCTCCCACCTCTCGTGGTGATTCAATGCAATGGAGGTTGCCATTTGTATGGTCGGATGAGAAGAGTTCTCGAGTATTTTACCGCCGAAGACCGTACGCCCCTTTATTACCTGATACTCCTCCTCGGTAAGACTGCCTTCCTTCAGAAGTATCTTGTCGGGTATCCCTATCTTTCCTATGTCATGCAGGGAGCTTGCAACAGAGATGCCTTCAACGAAGTCCTCACGCATCCCCATGACTTCGGCGATCTTCCGTGAGTAATGACCGATTCTCGATATGTGTGCGGCCGTGTAACTGTCCCTGAATTCGGCAACGGCCGACAAACGCTGAATGATCTCCAGGCTCAACTTGCTCGCCATCAAAGCGGTATCAGCAAGTTCTCTCGTTTTCTGTATCACCGTGCTTTCAAGCATATACTTATAATTCTTTTCAGCCGCGATCAGCCGGTGATGTCTGACCGCCTTTTCAATTGAACGTATCAAATATTCATGATTGAACGGTTTCGTGATGAAGCTAAAGGCGCCTTTATTCACCGCCTCGATCGCGGTATCGAGTTCCGCATGGCCGGTCATCAGGATTACCGGCACTTCAGGATCGAAACGATGAATTTCATCCATAAGCTCAATACCCGAGACTCCCGGCATCCTGATATCGGTCAATACAACGGCGATAACGTTGTTCCGCGCTTGAGCCAGTGCTTCCTTTGCGCTGTTGCACAGAATAGCGTGATACTTATTCTTCCTAAGCAGGATAGAGAAGTAGTCAAGGATGAAGGGGTCATCGTCGACAACAAGTACCGCCGCCTCTTCAATATCCATCCGATTCCTCCTGGCGCTCGTTTCTCTACTGTAAAATCAAGGCAAAGATCGCTCCGAGACTTTCCGCACGTTGTTCGCAACCTCGCCATCGAATCTCTTTTGCTGGGATTTTCTGGGGATGGGCACGACAGGTTTCTTAGCCCAGTGAACCCATCAAACAAAAAACCCATACCTGAAAAGGTATGGGTTGCCGCATGGCTAAGATTATTTCGGCAGACCGCTGTCATGACCTTCTCAGGTGTTAGACCGTGTCTTTGCGCCCTATCCTTTCGGATAGTTTGCTCTTTTCGATAATCTACTTTTTTTATTTTATAACATCACATGATGAAAATAGTCAAGCACTCATCTCACACCCTGAAGTCGGGCCAACTCACTGATAATCCCTTCCCGCGGCCTCGGGCTTCCTTATCCCCTTGGAATCCTGTCCCTTCTAACGAGATCTCCTTCCCTCACCTCTGCCGGGACCTCAATGAAGACGATGTCCTCGTTTCGAGCCGAGGGTATCTCAGTGCCTTCTTCGTCTCTTATCGAACCGATTTCGAAAGGCTTTCCCTCAAGGCCCGGAGTGAGAAACTCCACGTAATCCCCCCTGTCAATCCTGTTTCGCAGGGCGATCTCTGCCACCCCCCCTTTCACTTCAAGAACCACGCCCACGAGTTCATGGCTCATCCTGTAATTCTCTCCGTCGAAATTATAGCCTGAATGAGGCTGTCTTCCGAAAAACATTCCCGTGGTATACCCCCTGCTGCTGAACATCGAGAGTTCCCTCACCCAGCGAGGATTCACACTGTATCCGTCGGCATCCCAAAGGGAATCAACCGCCTCCCGGTAGGTCTTCACAACGCCCGCCACATAGTTGATCCCCTTCATCCTTCCCTCTATCTTAAAGCTGTCGATACCGGCCCCAACAAGGAGGTGAAGATGCTCGATCATGCAGAGGTCTTTTGAACTCATTACATATGTCCCCCTCTCATCTTCAAATACAGGGAGATATTCACCATTTCTCTTTTCTTCCATGAGGGTGTAATTCCATCTGCATGAATTCGTGCACTCCCCTGTGTTGGCAGACCTTGATGCCAGGAAACTGCTGATATAGCACCTCCCGGAATAGGAGATGCAGAGGGATCCATGGACAAATACCTCGAGTTCGACGGCCGTCTTTTCCCGTATCCTTCCTATTTCATCGAGGGAGAGTTCCCTTGAGAGGACAATACGTTTCGCACCGAGGCCCTCCCAGAAAAGCGCTGCTTCCGAATTGGTTATGTTTGCCTGGGTGCTTATGTGAATACTCAACCCGGATGCCTTTTTTCTGAACATCATGAAAACTCCCGGGTCAGAGAGAATGACCGCGTCCGGTCCGATGTCCTTCAGCAGTTCGATATGCTCCCCTATCTCTCCAAGGTCCCTGTTATGGGGAAAGATATTCACTGTAACATATGCCTTTACCCCGTGCCTCCGTGCATACTGCACTGCTCTTCCCAACTCCTCGGGCCTGAAGTTCCCTGCCTTGTTCCTCAGGCTAAAACGGGAATCCCCCATGTAGACAGCGTCCGCTCCGTAATGGATCGCTGTCCTTAGTTTCTCGAAATCCCCTGCAGGGGCCAGAAGTTCAGGCATCTTCACGTTTCGCCGCATTCCTGCATTTCCTTATCTCTTCCCTGGCAAGACGATCGCACCTTTCGTTCTCTGGATGCCCGTTGTGGCCTCTTATCCATGTCCATTCTATATCATGGGGTGCTGATGCGGTAAGAAGTCTCTCCCACAAATCCCTGTTCAGGACCTCCTTCTTCTGGGAGGTCTTCCAGTTCTTCCTGACCCATCCGTCAATCCACTGGGTCATTCCCTTCACGACGTAATTGGAATCCGTGGTGACCTTCACACGGCATCTCTTTTTCAGGGCCTCCAGGGCGGTGATTACGGCCAGCAGCTCCATGCGGTTATTCGTAGTGAGTCCCTCACAACCCGAGAGTTCTTTCTCCTTCAGCCCGTAACGCAGTATGGCTGCAAATCCTCCAACACCAGGATTACCGCTGCACGCGCCGTCCGCGAAGACCTCAACAAACGGCTTCTGTGGTTTCTTCATGATCTTTCTATATTACCCCGCCGGCTATCTCTTAGTCCATGCAGGCCCGTGCCCGGTCTTTAAGGAGCGTTCTTTTGTGATAAAATGTCGGCAGGCATATTCGGCTGAGAAGTTCATAGCGCGAATTTCTTGGTTCATAGATTGAAAGGGCTTTGGATGAAACGGATTGTATGGAACCTTAAGCCTCTTTTTAACGGCGATGATGATCCGCGGATTGAGAAAAAACGGAAGAACGTCGAAAGGGAGAGCTACAAGTTTATAAACAAATGGAAGGACCGGACTGATTATCTCGAAGACCCCTCGACTCTCAGAGAGGCCCTGGACGAATACGAGGAGTGGAGCAGATACTGCGGCACTGACGGGGATGAAGGATATTATTTCATGCTCAGAACCCAGCAGGATCAGAATAATCCCTCCCTGAAGGCCAAATACAACAAGATCGAGGAATTCAGCCACAGGATACAGAACGACATCCAGTTCTTTCCTCTGAGAGTCGGAAAGATCCCAACGGAGAAACAGGGCAAATTTCTCGAATACGACGGCCTAAGGCCCTACAGACACTTCCTTGAACGCCTCTTCGCCGAGTCGAAGTACCTTCTCAGCGAGCCTGAAGAAAGAATCATCAACCTCAAGTCGCCGACCTCTTATTCCAATTGGGTGAAGATGACTTCCGGTTTTCTCGCTAAGGAACGGAGGGCGGTTTTTACCGAGGACGGCAGGAAGAAGGTGAAGACTTTTTCCGAGATACTGAGTCTCATGAACAGCAAGAGGAGGAAGGTGAGGGATTCGGCTGCCGTGGCCTTTAACGATATCATGAGCAGCCACGCCGAGGTCGCCGAGGCAGAGATCAACTCCATACTTGCAAACAAGAAGGTCGACGACGAACTGCGCAAGATGGAAAGACCGGACCTCAGCAGGCATGTCAGCGACGATATCGAAAGCGAAATTGTCGACTTAATCATAAGGGCGGTCTCGGACAGATTCTCTATTTCTTCGAGATATTACGGGCTTAAGGCAAGGCTTCTTGGGGTTAAGAAGTTGAAATACCACGAGAGAAATGTCGAGTACGGCAATATCGCAAGGAACTACCCATTCTCGAATACGGTCAGGCTTATTGAAAGGGTTTTCAGGAATCTTGACGGCGAGTTTGCCGATATTCTTCAAGACTTCCTCAAAAACGGAAGGATAGATGCTTACCCGCACAGAGGGAAAACAAGCGGAGCCTTCTGCGCGCACCACCTCATCTCACAGCCCACCTACATCCTTATCAATCACACTGGAAAGCTCCACGATGTCCTTACCCTTGCACACGAACTTGGCCACGGGATCAACAACGAGCTGATGCGCAAGGCACAAAACGCCCTGAACTTTGGTGCGCCTCTTTCTACTGCCGAGGTCGCCAGCACCTTCATGGAGGATTTCGTCCTCCGGGAACTCATAAGAGAAGCGGATGAGGAGTCACGGCTTGCGGTTATGATGAGCAAGCTCAACGACGACGTCTCGACCATATTCAGGCAGGCGGCGTGCTACCGCTTCGAGAAGGAACTCCATCAGGAGTTCAGGCGGAAAGGATATCTCTCAAAGGAGGAGATCGGCGCCCTTTTCCGCAAACATATGTCGGCATATATGGGAGTCTCCGT
>CAYYWY010000005.1:19042-40447 GCA_964475485.1 uncultured Nitrospiraceae bacterium
ACATATTCGTTATTTCTTTTATGTCTATTCCTATGCCGGCGGCCTCTTGATCTCTAAGTCCCTCCAGAATTCCGTCAAGGAGGACCCCGGCTCAATCGCAAAGGTGAAAGATTTCCTTTCGGCAGGACGGTCTGACTCGCCCAAGAATATTTTCGCACGTCTCGGCATCGATATCACTGAAAGGGCTTTCTGGGACAGGGGACTGGATGAAGTGGAGGATCTTCTGAGGGAGACCAGCGCACTGGCGCGGAGACTGGGCAGGCTCAAGTAAAGGATTGGCTGGCGATATTGGATTGACTTGACAATCACTGCCGGATCATTTAGGATTTAATCAAAGCCTGTTTAATGACATGTTCTTTGACATTGGGAAAGAATGCGTTTCCGAAAAGGTAAACTCTGGGTAACCAGAGGGCACAAAGCCAGAGGGTCCTGAAACGGCTCTGAGCCGTCAGATATCGGGTGTCAGCCTTTAGAATTTCTAAATTCCTTTTGCTCGCAGCCCGAGACTGATAACTGATATACAAGGACAGCCGTGCTGCCGAAGAAACAGTGCGTAACCGGAATTTACCTTAGCGGTCATAAGCCTGTTTCCCTTTGAGGAAACAGGCTTTTTTATTGCCGTTCAGCCTGTCCAGGGAAGGAGGTGAACGATTTCTCTTCCCAAAGGGAATGAGCAATGGGATATGTCAGGATGGCAGTAACCGATGAAACGGACACTATTGTTTCGAGGAGGCCATGAACCTGCCAGCCCAAATGGGCGCCATGGTCGGCAGGGGAGCTAGTGGCGCAACCAGCCAACTTACTGTAACCTGTTTTTAACGAGTAAGGAGGCAAAATGAAGAAGTTGCTTTTCACAGGGTTCACTTTACTTGTTACTTTCATGTTCGGTTCTGTCGCTTTGGCAAGGACAAAGCCGCAACCTCTACCGGCGCAACCCCCGGCTCCCGGACAGCCCCCTGTTATGGCCGAGGGCGTAATAAACGCCTGCTACAAGAACATGAACGGCCAGTTAAGAATTGTGAGCGATCCCGGTCTGTGTTTGCCGAGTGAAACAGCGATTTCCTGGCATGCCGCAGGGCAGCAAGGTCCATCTGGTGTTGTTGCCACCTCCATATTGAGCGGCGCCGTTGAGCCGATCGCAAGTAGCGCAGCCGAATTCGTTTTCGCCGGGCCGACCGCTACCGTCACCACAACGGACACTCAGAGGATCACCGGAGTTGCAGGGGCACCTCTCGGCACCACCGCTGCAGAGGGTGCAGCCTCTTTTCTCTATGATCTCTGTTACAGGCCGGCGGGTAGTGCGGACCTCCTTGTAGGTTTTGCCGGACCAAACTCTTCAGCCGGCCAGGTGGGCACATCGACCGGCAGACTGCCTTTTCTGGCTGCGGGATCGGTAATCCCCGGTGCAGGAGACTGGGAGGTCGGCTTCTGCGTCGTTAATTCCGGTGCTTTCGCTCTTGACTCCAACGACTTCGTAAACGGCTGGGTTATGGTAACGAACTAAGCAAAGCCGGATGGTCGTGCATCGACAAAGATGAAGACATGGCTCCCGTTACGTAGGCGAAGCGGTACACGCCGCTTCGCCTTTCTTGTGCCTGGCATATCTTCCATTCTGTGCTATCATCATAATAAGAGTCCTAAATTGGAGGTATGTCATGAAAGCCGGATTTATCGGCCTCGGCCATCTCGGCAAGGCCATGGCAAAGAGATTGATCTCCGAGGGAGTTGAACTCCTCGTGTGGAACAGAACCAGGGAAAAAGCTACCGATCTCGGAGTGAAGATAGCGGATAGCCCCGCATCCCTCATATCGGGAGTGGAGCTTCTTTTCATCAATCTCTTCGACAGCTCCGCCGTGGAATCGGTGATAGCTGGAAAGGAGGGGCTGCTCAAAGGAGATTGCAGAGGAAAGACCATTATCGACACTACAACCAATCATTTTGAGCTGGTACTTTACTTCCACAAAACCCTTAAAGAGCATGGGGCGTCCTATCTCGAGTCCCCCGTCCTCGGCAGCGTGATACCTGCATCCCAGGGCGCCCTCACCATTCTGGTGAGCGGTGAGAAACATGCATTTGATAGGGCCCTTCCCCTAACCGAAAAGATCGGCAGGAATATCTTCTATCTCGAAAAACCGACCCTTGCCACAAAGATGAAGCTCATAAATAATCTGGCCTTGGGCTCTTTTATGGCAGCCGTCGCGGAAGCCGTTGTCTTCGGCGAAAAGTCGGGGATTGAGAAGGCAAAGGTGATCGATATCCTCATGGCGGGCGCCGGTAATTCGGTCGTCCTCAGTGCAAAGAAGGAAAAGATCCTCAAGGAGGACTTCTCTACCCACTTCTCATCTGCCTTGATCTACAAGGACCTTCACTATCTCCAGGATCTTGCCCGTTCAATGAGGAGACCCCTTTTCACCGGGAGCGTTGCAAAGGAGATTTTCGGGATGACCTTCGGAAGGAATCTCGATTCACTGGACTTCTCCGGCATATACAGTATCCTGAAGGAGCTCTGAGGAGTGATGGGTTCAGGACGGCTCAATTTGCCTTTTGAACGTGACCCGGCCCAGCTCAAGAACTGTCTTGAGAGGGCCGCCGGCGCCGACATATCCCTCGCCGTGACCGACAACTCCGTCACCATGCTTACGGCGGAGAAGAAGGGAAAGACGCTCTTTATCAGACTCCACAGGATGTTCCTCCAGGCGGAGAATGACGTAATCAGGGAGGTTGCCCTGTTCATAACAAAGAGAAAGGCAGAGACCCCACTGTTGAGGAGATTCATCAGAGAAAACCTCAGCAGCATAAGAAAGAACTCCCGCAGAAGGGTGACTGTGAAGAAAGAAGGCAGACACTACGATCTCGGTGCAATATTCAGGGCGCTGAACAACGAGTATTTCGGAGGTAGGGTATCCTGCGACATCGCGTGGGGGAACAAGTGCCCGAGGTACGCGGTGAAGAAGAGAACCCTGGGGAGTTACAGCAGGAGCGGCGGTATTATCCGGATAAACCCGATACTCGATGCAAGAAGGGTTCCGCGATATTTCATCGAGTTTGTCGTCTATCACGAGATGCTCCATGCCGATATGGATACTTCGGAGAGACACGGAAGGAGGGCCGTGCATCCAGAAGAATTCAAAGATCGTGAGAGGGTCTTCAGACACTATGAAAAGGCGCTGATGTGGGAAAAGAAGGAATTCTGACAACATCAAGAAAATTCTGATTGACAGGCAGAATCAAAAGCGCTACATTACATTCACGAGGCGATTTGCTCCGACGCAATAAGAAATCTGTCTGGTTTTTTTCCGTTCAGGGGATGAACAGCTTACCCGGAGACCGGAAAGGAGGGTTTTACCATGTATAAGGCAACCCTGGTTTCTACGCTCTTCACGCTTATAGTTTACTCATTTCTTCCGGGCTGTGCATCGAGCGGCACTAAATTCACAAAAAAAGACTTCTCTTCATCCGGACCAATAAAAGTATGCCGCTATGAAACCCCGGGTATCATGAAGAGTACCGGAACTGAAACTGCACTACTTGCATTGGTCACCCTTGCTGCACCAGGAGGCTCAGCCCTGCTCGTTGTGGGAGACGAATATGCAAAGGCCAGGGGATCGGGTACCCAGGCGAGGATTCCCGATTTCGGCTACCTCGTCATGAATAAATTTCTGGACCGCATAAGGGATGCACGGCCTGACTGGCCTGCTCTAACGCCGCTTCAGGAACCCCTTAAAGAGGATTTCTCCGAGAAATGCACGGTCATAGAATTCAAGGTCAGCAGAGTCGCTTACGGCTCCCTTGACCTGACGAGGGGAGGCATTGCACTCGAACGGGGTCTTGACAAAGGGGTAATGAGTACCGGCTTCTTGAGCAAGACCGTAGTGACCATGAAAGACGCGGATGGGGAGGGCCTATGGGAGAAAAGCTACGTCTACCTTTCGGAGCATTTCGGCAGGGAGAAAACATTAGACGAACTGGAAGCCGAGGACTTCAGGCTTCTGAAAGAGGAGATGGAGTTCGCGGCGGAAAAGACCGTAGATGATTTCATCGAACACCTGAACAGCGAGAAGAAGCAGGAAATGGCAAAACAATAGAGGAAGAGATTCTGCGGAGGCGGCCTATTTCCTCTTCGCCGCCTCCTTTATCAGTGCCTGTCCTATGACGTTCCTCTGTATCTGGTTTGTCCCTTCGTAAATCTGGAGGATCTTTGCGTCCCTCATCATCTTCTCGACAGGATACTCCCTCATATACCCTGAGCCGCCCATCACCTGCACCGCGTTGGTTGTGACTCGCATGGCAATATCGGTTGCGAAGGTCTTTGCGATTGCAGATTCCTTCGAGACGTCCTTCGCACCGCTGTCCACATACCTAGCCACCGAATATACAAGTGCCCTTGCAGCCTCTATCTCTATAGCCATATCGGCAAGCATGTGCTGCACAGCCTGAAAGCTGATGACTGGATGCCCGAACTGCACGCGTTGTCTTGCGAACTTCACCGCCTCGTCAAAGGCGCCTTGTGCAACGCCGACACCCTGAGCCCCGACCCCGGTCCTTGAACTGTCCAAGGTTTTCATTGCGACGACAAAGCCGTATCCTTCCTTGCCTATGATGTTGTCCTTCGGGATACGGCAGTTATCAAAGATAAGCTCTCTCGTAACAGAGGCCCTTATACCCATCTTCCTCTCTTTCTTGCCGAACATAAAGCCGGGAGTACCCTTTTCCACAATAAAGGCAGAAGCACCCCGTGCGCCTTTCGCCCTGTCGGTAATGGCGATAATCGTGTAGATATCGGCCTCGCCCCCATTCGTGATCCACTGCTTTGTGCCGTTCAGCACATATTCGTTCCCCTCAAGCCGCGCGGTCGTCTGGATGCCAGCTGCATCGCTTCCCGCGTTCGCCTCTGTGAGGCCGAAGGCCACAAGACGCCTTCCGGCAGCTATGTCCGATAGATACTTCTTCTTCTGTGCGTCCGTTCCAAAAAGCAGAATCGGATAGGTTCCGAGGGCGTTTGCAGCATAAGTTGTGGAGACGCCGAGGCATGCCCTTGAGAGCTCCTCCACCGCGATGCAAAGTTCGAGACTTCCCTTCCCAAGGCCTCCGTATTCCTCAGGGATAAAAAGGCCGAACAGGTCAGACTGGGCCAGTACCTTCATGATCTCCCAGGGGAACTTCTCCTTCTCGTCCAGTTCCTCTCTTACGGGAACGACCCTCTCTTCGGCGATCTGCCTTGCCAGGTCCCTTATCATTATCTGCTCTTCTGTCAGAAAATAATCCATTATTTCTCCTCCGGGAAAGATTAATTAGATTTGCGTGCGTAGATTTTAGCAGAAAACGGTCCGCTTTTGAAAGTTATGCCGGGGACTTATGCGCTGATATCCGTTGGACCGATTAGTAGGCTGGGGGATCCCACGTTCCCGTAGAACCTGAAATCATCCCCCGCAGCCTCAACCTTTCTGAAAAAATCAAGAATGTTTCCAGATATCACCGCTTCCTTGACCGGCTGCTTCACGGTTCCGCCCTCGATCCACAGTCCGGAAACCCCTATTGAGAATTCCCCGGAAACAGGATTGGCGGTATGGACTCCCATTGCATCGGTCACATAGAGACATCTGTTCACCGCCGACTTAAGATCACCTACCCTCGCTTCAGGCGAAACTTCGATAAAAAGGTTCAAGTGGCTCACAGAAGGAAGGGATGCAAAGCTTGATTTCAGCCCGTTTCCCGTAGAGATTGTTCCGTCTTTTCCTGCCGTGTGGATGTTGTACATATACCCCCGCAGGACCCCTTCCTTTATCAGGTGTTTCCCCGATGTAGGCACACCTTCGTCATCAAAGGGTCTGCTTCCGAGCATGCGGCCGATGCCTCCGTCATCCACAATGCTTACAAGCGGACTTATGACCTTCCGGTCCATTTTCTCCGACAGCAGGGATCTCCCCTTTTGAACGGCTTCTGAGGACAGCAATGAGGCGAAGATCCCGAGGAATTCGGCAGAAACCGAATTTTCGAGCACTACATGGGCCTTTGCCTTCTCGATCTTACGTGCGCCCAGGAGCTGGACAGCTCTTATTGCGGCGTTCCTGCCGATCGCATCGAATCTGACATCGGCGAGGAACCTGCTTCCATCAAAGTCCCACCCTGTCTGGCCCCCTTCTCCGTCCTCCGCCACAACCATTATCTGTCCGGAGCAGGCTGTGGCGGAATATGACTTGTCCACTCCCTTAGAGTTGAGGATGATGACCTCCCGCTCGGAGAAGACGGCGGATGCCTTCCTCACCTTTCTTATCCTCGGGTCCGATTCGAGGGCCGCCCTTTCTATTGCAAGGGCCCTGGAAAGAGCCTCTTCCTGGGTTAATGCAGCGATCGCCTCGTCATAGAGGGATAAAGCTGAATGCTCGGCGGGAGAGGCAAGATCGAAATATGCATCCTCCCCCACCCATCGCGCTGCCTCCAGAGCATTCTCTATGACTCTCTCCGCATCCGCCCTGTCCCTGGCATATGAAAAGCCCAGTCTTTTACCTTTTATTACGCGGAGAGAGTATCCGGTATCTACAGAGGATTCAAGCGCATCCACCCTCTGTTCCTTCACCTCAACAGAGAGCTTTCTTGAGAACATGAGATGCACCTCTGCCAGGTCAGCCCCCCTGCCCTTCGCACCTTGAAGGAGGAGCAGGGCAAAATCCCTGTCAATCCTCATAGTACGTGGCGGACGCAGTATCGGATTCCCAGACAGTTACTGCGTTGAGATGAAGGGTGTCCGTATTTATCTTCTTCTTCAGCGAATCGAATATCCATTTCGCGAGATTCTCGGACGATGGGTTCTTCTCGGTGAATGGGAAGAGGTCGTTTAGAAAGGCATGGTCGAGAGGAGCGATGACTTCATGAGTCATGCGTTTCAGTTCATGAAAATCGACGGCGATATCGATCTCATTGAGCCTTTCTGCAGAGACATGCACATGGACCTTCCAGTTGTGGCCGTGGAGGTGTTCGCACTTCCCCATATATCCCCTGAGCTGATGGGCGGCTGAAAAAGTTGTTTCTATCATGAGCTCAAACATAGGTATCCCGTGCTATGTCCTTTTGCTGCCATGTCACAAGCCCCATTCTCATACCGCCTTCCTGAACACAGCAATATAGGGAAGGTTCCTGTATCTGTTGTCGTAATCCAGGCCGTATCCCACTACGAACTCATTAGGGATCTCGAAACCCACGTAATCCAGGGGGACATCCACAACCCTTCTTTCCTTCTTGTTCAGGAAGGTGCATATCTTGAGACTGTTCGGCCTCTTCATAAGAATGCGCTCCCTGATATGGTTGAGGGTTATGCCGGTGTCCACGATATCCTCAACGAGAAGGACATCCTTGTCGCAAACATCTTCCCTTATGCCGCAGTGTACCTTCACCTCTCCCGTGGTGGATTCCTTCATATAGCTCGACGCAACGATAAAGTCCACGGTAAGGGGAACCCTTATGGCCCGTACGAGATCGGACATGAACATGAACGCGCCGCGCAATATCCCGACCGCCAGAAGGTTCTTGCCCTCGTAATCACAGGAGATCGCATCGGCCAGCTCCCTGACTTTTTGCTGGATCTGCTCAACGGTGAAGATCGGTTTCCCGACGACCATCTGTCCCTCCTTCGCACCTTTGATGTTCAATTATATCCATATTCATTCCTTAACTCAACTTTCCGAGTGCCCTTATCAGGGCCTCTGCCTTCTTGAGGGTTTCGAAGTATTCTCTTTCGGGGTCTGAATCAGCCACGATCCCTGCCCCGGCCTGTACATAGGCATAACCGTTCTTAATCACAAAAGTTCTGATGACGATATTCATGTCCATGGCTCGCGAAAAACCTATGTATCCCATCGATCCCGTATAGGGGCCTCTTCTCACTGGTTCCAGCTCGTCGATAATCTCCATGCATCTCACCTTCGGGACGCCGGTGATCGTGCCGCCGGGAAAAACAGCCCTTATCACGTCAAGACAGCTTCTGTTCTCCGCAAGTATGCCCTTGATATTCGATACGATGTGAATGACATGGGAATAATCCTCCGTTGTCATTAGTTCATTCACCCTCACCGTCCCATAATCCGCCACCTTACCCAGGTCATTCCTCTCGAGGTCGATTAGCATTATGTGCTCGGCCCTCTCCTTTTCATTCAGAAGGAGTTCAGAGCGCATCTTCTCGTCTTCTTCTGTGTTGCCGCCCCTAGGCCTCGTGCCCGCTATGGGGCGTGTCTCCACCATCCCTTTCTCAACTTTCACCAGCCTTTCGGGAGAGGAGCTGGCAATGCAATAGTCGCCGAAATCGATGAAACCCGCAAAAGGCGACGGATTAATGCTCCTGAGCGCCGTATATAGACTCCACGGGACCTCCTCGCCTATGTGCGCCGAAACCCGCTGTGAGAGATTGGCCTGAAATATGTCCCCTGCTGCGATATACTCCTTTGCCCTCACCACGATATCCATATATTGCCTCTTCTTCATTCCGGGGATAATCTCTATCTTCGCTCTCAAACGTCCGACCCTTTGAGAATCGCCCTGCCCCGACACTGGATCCGCCCTTCTGCCGATTTCCTCAAGAAGGTATTCCGCCTCGTCATATGACGAGGCAGGATCAGAGAGAGCCTCTTTCCTCACGCCGGGGCAGACGATCGCCCATGCCTTCCGATTCCTGTGGTCAAAGGCAATGAGCCTGTCCACAACAAAAAAGTGGGCATCGGGGATGCGGAGGTCATCGGGGGTCGTCTTTGGAAGTCTTTCAAGATAGTGGACGAAGTCATAGCTCAAAAGACCCGCTATGCCTCCCTGGAACGGAGGCAGTTCTGGCGCGGGTGTCTGTGCATGGCCCCTCAGTATCTCATTAAGCTTGCGGAGGGGACTTCCTCTGAAAAATGACTTCTTCCCCTCCGACTCTATCTCCACCAGCCCGTCCTTTACCCGGAAGACTGCTGAAGGATCAAACCCGATGAAGGAATGACGGGCGATATTCTCAGGGCCTTTAACGCTTTCAAAAAGAAATGAATTCCTGCCGGAAAAAACGGGATAGAGGATGTCCGGGGAGGCGTAAGGTATTTCCCTGTAAAGCGGTGGTACGGAGCCGGTTCCGTTCCTGCAGGAATCGATGAACCTTCCTTTTGTCATCGGAATGGCGCATCTGGACAGTATCACGGGTGTCTCTTCTAGGCGGTGAGGATCTCGGCGGTGATCAGCTCGAGTGCCTTGAAAGGATCGGGCTGGTTCAGTACCGCCCTTCCAAGAACGATATAGTCGGCTCCTTCTCTTATGGCCTGCCTCGGGGTCATCGTGCGCTTCTGATCGTCTGGTGGGTTCCACGAGGCCCTTATTCCCGGAGTTACGATAAGCAAATCCTTCCCGAAATGGTTCCTCAGAATCGCCACCTCGTGCCCTGAAGCCACCACGCCGTCAAGCCCGGCCTCCATAGAAAGTCTCGATAGCTCCTTCACATGGGTTCTGAGGCTGTGCTGTACCCCCAGTTCGCCCTTCAGGACCTCCTGTGTAAGTCCCGTGAGGACCGTGACTCCCAGAATTTTCGGCCTCGGGACATTCTCATTCAGGCAGAATTCAACCACAGCCTCTTTACATTTGCGCATCATTTCGAGTCCGCCCGACGCATGGAGGTTAAACATGTAAACTCCGAGTCTTGTGGCGTTCAGGGCGGCCTTTGTCACCGTGTTGGGTATGTCATGGAACTTCAGGTCGAGAAAGACTCTCTTTCCCCTCTTGTTAATCTCCTCCACAACAGCAGGTCCCCCTGCGGTAAAAAGCTCGAGGCCGACCTTAAATACCTCCGCATAATCCTTGAACCTGTCCACGATCTCCAGGGCGTAGATGACGTCGGAGACGTCAAGCGCAATGACGATCTTCTCTTTCGCGGGCATGTCACATCCTCGGAAGGGTGATGCCCTTCTGCGCCTGGTACTTCCCGGCCTTGTCGGCGTAAGAGATCTCGCAGAGCTCGGCGCCGCCAAGGAAAATGAGCTGTGCGATACCCTCATTCGCATAGATCTTTGCGGGCAGGGGTGTGGTATTCGATATCTCGATGGTCACATGTCCTTCCCACTCCGGCTCAAGCGGGGTGACATTAACCACAATGCCGCACCGGGCATAGGTCGACTTGCCAAGGCATATCACAAGCACATCCCTCGGTATCTTGAAATACTCTACAGAGCGTCCGAGTGCAAAGGAATTCGGAGGTACGATGCAGACGTCTCCCTTGAAATCCACGAAACTCTTAGGGTCGAAATCCTTCGGGTCGACGATAGTGTTGTTGATGTTCGTGAATATCTTGAATTCGTCGGATATCCTCATATCGTATCCATATGAACTTACGCCTGAAGAAATTACCCCTTCCCTTACCTGACTCTCGTGAAAAGGCTCTATCATACCCTTCAGTCCCATGTCCCTTATCCACCTGTCGTTCTTGACCATCTGCGCCTCCGTTCCAAAAGAGATTACCATAAAAGCTCCATTGATGACAAGAAAAACGGGGCAAGTGTGAAAGCAGGCAAGGATCCCGGTTGACTTGAGGGAAGAAAGATGGTAATAGATATTGCATAGGCCGGAGATCAGATGCACAGACCGAACGCCATGAACTGGACGGCTGTCCTTCCTTGCATATTCCTCGTCTTCTTCGGAATATCCTTCGCCTCTGGAGAAGAGGTCTCCCTGAGGATTCTCCATGTCAATGACTTTCACGGATTTGCAGAACCTTACGCGCCCTTAGGCTCGCAGCAAATGCTGGGAGGCATCGCCTATCTTGCCTCGAAGGCAAACGACCTACGCGAGGGAAAACACGCACTTCTGCTCTCAGCCGGGGACATGATACAGGGAAGCATGTGGACCAACCTTTTTACGGGAGCGCCGGTGATTGAGCTTATGAACGCCATGAGATTCGACGGCATGGCTGTCGGAAACCATGAATTCGATTTTGGAAAGGATGAGCTCCAAAGGAGGATTTCAGAGGCGGCTTTTCCTGTCCTCGGCGCCAACGTCCGAGGGCTGGAAATGCTCAAACCATTTATTATCAGGGAGGTCGGCGGAGTCAGAATTGCTCTCATAGGGGTCGTCACAGAGGACACCCCTTTGACGACTCATCCTGAGAACGTGGCAGGCCTGGAATTCAACCCTCCTGCAGAAGCAGTTAACAGATACGTAAAGGAGCTGGAGCAAAAGGCGGATATCATCGTTGTTCTTTCACATATCGGACATTCCGCCGACAGGCTCCTGGCGGAAAAGGTCGGGGGCATAGACGTCATCGTCGGCGGGCATTCCCATACAAGGATTGAGCGGCCGGTGACAGTCGGCGGGACCGTAATCGTTCAGGCATGGGAACACGGAAAGGCCCTTGGAGTTCTGGATCTCACTGTAAAGGACGGGAAGATAGTGAAATACGAGGGGCGTCTTGAGGATATCCGTCCGGAAAAGGGAAAAGAAGACAAGTCCGTTCTCTCCATCGTCAAGAAGTACGAGGAGAAGGTCGACTCCGCACTGAATGAGACGGTGGGAGAGACCAGAGTGGATCTTGACGGAGAGAATGTGAGAAGGAAGGAGACGAATCTTGGAAACCTCGTGGCCGATGTGATGAGACAGGTTTCAGGAGCTGACGCTGCGATTGTCAATGGAGGTGCGATAAGAACGAGTATCAGGAAAGGTAACGTGAAAGTGAAGGATGTGTATTCCGCCCTTCCCTTTAATGACTATATCGTTGCCGTCCGGCTCACCGGAAAACAGATCACGGAGGCCCTGGAGCACGGCGTATCGGCCGTGGAGGAAGAGAGCGGAAGGTTTCCCCAGGTCTCAGGCCTTTCCTTCACCTACAACCCGGCAAAAGAGAAAGGAGCAAGGGTAAAGGAGGTCCTCATTGCCGGCCAGCCTCTCGTTGCCGACAAGGAATACATTGTGGCCACCAATGGTTTTTTAGCGGCAGGAGGGGACGGATACAGGGTCTTTGCAGAAGCGATAGGGGCCTCAGGTGATTTCTCAGCCGCCGGCGGCACACTAAGAGGCGAAAGACTCGTGTATAGCGATTCGAGCAGATGGCTGAAGGACATCCTTGCGCGATATGTGAGTACTAGGAAGACGGTAGAGCCTCAGGTCGAGGGAAGAATTAAGGAAATACGGTGATTGTTTATGTTAACGACAAGCCGGTGAATGTGCTCCCGGGCATGACAGTCAGACACGCCCTTATCGGCGCAGGCCTTTTCGAGGAGATTAAAGGGGGCAAAATGGTCTGCGACGAGTGGGGCAATGAGATAGGGCTGGAGGGGGCTCTCACCAAAGGCATGAAGATATACCTCAAGCAGGACCATCCCTTTCGTTGACAATCCTTCTGAAAAATAATTAAATTAATGTGTGAATTCCAGTATCCAGCAATGTTCATCGGTAGGGCTCGATTACAAAAACGGCTCCTATGAAAGCCCTGACAGAGCTATTTCCCTTTTTCCGAAGATATGGCCCACCCTTGCCTTTCGCTACCGCGTCTTCGCGATCATTCTCAAGGCAGGCTCAAAGGCAAAACAGGGGATGTACGATACCACAGAATGGTGCAGGAGCAGCCTTGCAGTACTGAGGGCGCTGGAAGAAGTGGGAGTTAAAGTCGAGATAAGAGGAACCGAACATTTCAGGACGCTTGAAGGTCCCTGTATATTCCTCGCAAACCACATGAGCACACTGGAAACCTTTGTCCTTCCCGTTGTCATTGCCCCCTTCAAACCTGTCACGTTCGTCGTGAAACAGAGCCTCGTAGAGACCCCAGTATTCAAGTATGTGATGCGCTCAAGAGATCCCATTACTGTGGGAAGGACCAATCCCCGCGAAGACCTGAAGGCCGTCCTTGCAGGGGGAGAAGAAAGACTGAAGTCCGGCATATCAATCGTCGTCTTTCCGCAGACCACTCGCTTTCTTGATTTCGACCCGGCGAGATTCAACACTATAGGGATAAAGCTCGCAAAGAGGGCCGGTGTCCCGGTAGTTCCTGTTGCGCTCAAGACGGACGCATGGGGCAACGGCAGGTGTCTCAAAGACTTCGGGAAGATGGACCCTTCAAAGAAGGTGCGTTTTGCCTTCGGGAAGCCGATGCGGGTCAGTGACAGGGGCGCTGAAGAACACGCCGAAGTGATCCGTTTTATCAGCAGCAGGCTTAAGGAATGGGAAGAATCGGACTCAAAGGCTTCCTTGGCGTAACGGAGGGCACGTCACACCACGCTTTCAATCCTCGCAAGCCATAGAAGCCATCCTTCGGAAACATATTCCTTCAGGAGGGACGATATCGCCTCGTTCGCCCTTTCGTTGAACATTTTCACAACCCCCGTCATCGGAGACACCACGTCATAAATCATCCCGTCACCTGAGAGAAGTCTCGCAAAAGGCTCGCCTGCCGCAACAGCCTTCAGATGTTTCAGTAACTCAACGTACATAAGCTGTCCGCTCACCAGGAAGTGCCGCACATCCATGCCTATCTCCCAGACCTCACCCTTAATGAGAGGTCGAGCCCATATCCCGTCCTTGTAATAGATGGTGAGATCATCCATCTCGGAAAGGGGGACAATCTGTTTCTTGAACTGGTTGATGTAGGCCTTTCGCAGAATCCATCCCTTCCTGTCAAACGCCTTCTTGACGACATGAATCATGAAGTCGGGGGTAAAAGGCTTTTCGATGTATTCGAAGGCCCCGAGCCTCGTGGATTCCTGTGCGTCCTCCAGCGAGGGATACCCTGAAATGACGACGACGTCCGCCGACGGCTGCACGGTCCTTGACTCCCTCAGGACAGCAAGCCCGTTTATGTCGGGAAGCCTTACGTCCGTGATCACAAGGTCGAAATTCTCGTCTGTGACCTTACGGATGGCTCCTTCTCCGTCTTCCACTGTGTAGACGGTATACCCCTCCACTCCCAGTATCTTCTTGCAGCTGAGACCTATGACAGGATCGTCATCGACAATGAGAATTCTCTGTTTCTCCATATCTCTTCCCTCCGGAGCACATCAAGCCCTCAAGAAGGCTCTCCTTCGTGCCTCCTCACAGTAACCTCGCTCCCGTCGAGCACAGGGACCTTTGTCGCCGTGTCCATTTTCCACTTCAAAATTCCGCAGATCCCGTGATCCTCAGCGTTAGGCACAAGGATCAGGTTTTTCGGCAGGCAAGGGTCTAGCCGAACCGGCAGCGTGATGTCTCCCGTATCCGAAGATACAATCACATGTTCGCCTTCTTCCACTGACAAGGCTTTTGCAAGGGCGGCGCTTATCCTCGCGTAAGGCACCGGGGAAACACTCCTCAGTGCCTGGGAATATCTGCTTGCGTTCTCCGAGTGAAAGAGAGAGGCCTCCGTGCGGACAAAAACGGCGCCCCCCTCGGATTTGCCCACGAGAGCCCTCATGTCCGGCTGCTCAATACCTGCCATATGCGCGTCGTGCCTCAGCGGTTCCCCCTTATAGGGCCAGGTGCAATCCCCGCTTTTTACGTCCTCGTAAGTGATGTCCCTGTAAATGAGCGAAACCCTCGCTATCTCATCGAGTATGTCGGTCAGATCCATGAAGCCCATATCAAGGCCGAGTATCTTTCCGATCTCGGTCATCACCCTCCATTCCTCCACGCCTTTTCCATCAACGGCCTTGCTTGTGAACTGAATCCTTCTCTCAAGATTCGTATATGAACCTTCCTTTTCAGCCCAGGAGGGAGCCGGCAGCACGACCTCTGCAAGCCGGGCTGTTTCCGTTAGATAGCAGTCCTGCACGACAAGGAAATCGAGCCTCTTCAGGGCTTCCTCCACGTAATTTCTTCCGGGGAGGCTTAGGACTACATTTTCGCCCATTGCATAGAGCGCTCTTATCCTGCCTGAATGCGCTGCATCTATCATTTCCGTAAAACCGAGTCCCGGTGAAGAAGGAATTCCGCTTCCAAGAACCTCCGAACATCTTTTTCTGAATGCTTCTACGGCCAGGGGTCTTCCGCAAGGAAGCACATCGGGCTGGCAACCCATATCCAGCAGGCCCTGTTCGTTAGGAAGCTCCGAGAGCAGGTATATCCTGCCGTTGAGCAAATATACGAGTGCGGCAAGCAGAAGAAGATTGATCCGCCCGTTCTCCGTCTGCACAATACCTCTCCCGATGATTATGGAAGGATTGCTCATACCGGAAAGCGCGTCCATCGCCTTCATAAGTTCGCCTGACCCGATTCCGCATACGGCAGCCGCCTCTTCAGGAGAAACGGGCTGCATATCATTTATAATCCTTTCGAAGGAAGGCCTCTCACCTGTGAGGGTTTTCATGTTTCTCATCCCGCTAACCATGGCAGCAAGCAGGACCGTATCGGTACGGGGATTAGGAACCAATCCGTGCCTTGTATATCTTTCAAGCCCTCTTGCGCATCCGACAGTAACCACAGGCACACCCTTCTTGTGGGCTGATCTCACATGGAGGCCAAGCACGGGATTCAGGGCGGCAGGATCATCTCCGATGATTACCACGCCGTCTGAATTGGATATTCCGTACATGAGGTTTGCTGTCACTCCCTGACCGAATATCCTTTCAAGAAATCTCTGAGAAGGACCATAGCCAAGGCTCGCAGAAGAATCAACATTGTTACAACCGATAACCGATCTGAAGAACTTCTGAAACACATAGGCATCCTCATTTGTGCATCTTGCAGATGCGATGCCTGCGATGGCTTCACTGCCGTACCTCTCCTTAACCTCTTTCAGCCTTCCAGCAATATAAGTTATCGCCTCTGACCATGCTGCAGGCTCAAGCCTGCCGTTTCTTCGGATAAGCGGTGTGCCGAGTCTTTCGCTGCCACTCCTGTAGTCGTATCCGAACCTTCCCCTAACGCACAAAATGCCTCTATTAAACCCAATTGCCGCTCTCGGAACCGCGCGCACAACAGATTCGCCCCTCGTCTGGAGAACCATTGAACATCCTACCCCGCAATGGGGGCAAACCGTCTCGACTTCCTTTTCAATGAGCCAGGGCCGGTAGCCATGTCTGTGCAGACGTGAGGTGATAGCGCCCACAGGACATACCGTGAGGCAGTTCCCGCAGTACTCGCAGTTATACCTGCCGCCGGAGAAAGGCTCGACAAAGGACCTGCTGCCCCTGTCTGTAACCGATATGGCCGAGGCGCCCTGGACATCGTCGCACATCCTGACGCATTTTGTACAGAGTATGCACCGTTCCATATTCCTCGCTATTAGCGGGTCTTCAAAGTCTTCGGGATGCCTTCTCTTGCCCTCCGCAAACCTGCCCGTTGCAGGACCATACTTCATCGCAAGGTCCTGAAGGTCGCACTCGCCTGCCTTATCGCAGTAAGGACAGTCAAGGGGGTGGTTTATAAGAAGAAATTCGAGAACCCCTTTTCTTGCCTCCACCACTTTTTCTGTTTCAGTCCATACGACCATCCCATCAGTCACCCACTGCGTGCACGCTGCCTGGAGTCTTGGCACATTCTCGATCTCGACAAGACAGAGCCTGCATCCCCCGTACGGTTCAAGACTCTCGTCATGACATAGGGTGGGTATATGAATCCCGGCAGCCCTGGCTGCCTCAAAGATCGTTACAGGCCTTTCGAGCTGAATCTTCTTGCCATTAATCGTAACTGTCATCATTCATCATTTTCCTGTCTTTTCCTCAAACTCCTGCCTGAAATTCCCCACATAGCTCTGCACCACCGTTGCAGCGCTGTCTCCCAGGGGGCAGAAGGTTTTCCCCAGGATGCTGCGCGAGACCTCCCTGAGGAGGTCAAGGTCGCCGTCACGGCCCCTGCCTTCGCACATCCTCTCAAGAATTGCCCTCAGCCAGCCCACCCCTTCCCTGCACGGCGTGCACTTGCCGCACGATTCATGTTCGAAGAACTTTACAGCCCTAAGGCAGACCTTCACCATGTCGGCCGTATCATCAAAGACTATGACAGCGCCCGATCCAAGGAGACTTCCCACCTTCGGCAAATGAATAAAATCCATGGGGCAGTCGATCTTATCCGGAGTGAGCGCGGGGGTCGATATGCCACCGGGAATCACTGCCTTCAGCTGCTTACCGCCGGGAATACCCCCGCAATGGGTGTAGATGATCTCCCTGAGCGTCACGCCCATAGGCAGTTCGTATACCCCCGGCCTCCTCACATGCCCGGCCACAGAGAACAACTTCGGCCCGGGGCACTCGGGACTTCCTATCTTTGCGTATTCGTCCCCTCCGATCTCGATAATATATGGGATATTGGCAAGAGTCTCCACATTGTTTATAACCGTCGGTTTTGCCAGGAACCCCCTGTTCACAGGAAAAGGCGGCTTGATCCTCGGCTGTCCCCGCTTACCTTCGAGGGACTCAATCAGGGCCGTCTCCTCACCGCAGATGTATGCCCCGGCTCCTGAATGGACGTGGAGATGAAATCCGAACCCGTTTCCGAGGATATTGTCTCCAAGGTAGTTCCTCTCGTACGCCTGCCCTATGGCCTTCAATAGTATGTCCCTTGCCTTCGGGTATTCTCCCCTGAGATAGATATACCCTGAAGCCGCCTCAACGGCATACGCCGAGATCAGCATCCCCTCGATAAGGAGGTGCGGGTTCTTCTCAAGGATCACCCTGTCTTTAAAGGTGCCGGGCTCGCCTTCATCGGCATTACAGATCAGGTATCTGGGTCTTTCAGGGTCAGCAATTGCGAAAGACCATTTCATCCCCGCCGGAAAACCGGCGCCTCCCCTGCCCCGCAGTCGGGATCTCCTTACTTCGTCAACAACGTCAAAGGGTCTCATCTCGAGCGCCTTCGAGAGGGATCTATACCCTCCCCCCTTGAGGTACTCGTTGATGTCGGCAGATCCCGGTTTGTCACTGTTCTTCAGCAGGACCTTTTCCATCATTCATACCCTCTCAGGATTTCAACGATGCTTTCCCGGGTCAGATTGCCGTAGAGATCTGAGTTAACTAGCATGGCTGGAGCTGTATCGCACGCCCCAATACATTCCATGATAACAAGGGAAAATCTGCCGTCAGGGGAAGTGCCATCAGGTTCGAGGCCGTAATTGTCCTTCAGAACACTGAGGAGCCTTTCTCCCCCCATAAGCATGCAGGCGACGTTTGTGCACAACTGGACGAGATTCCTCCCCATGGGCTTATGATGAAACATCGCATAGAAGGTGGAGACACCCTTGACTGTCGCCCTGGGGACATTCAACAGCTCCCCGACCGCTTCGAGCGTCTCGGGACTCAACCAGCCGTATTTTCTCTGAAAAATATTGAGGACCGGCAAAAGGCAGGAGCGCGGATTAACGTACTTCTTCCTTATTTCGTTGATTTCATCCAGGATATCCTTGTTCAGCACGGTCATTTACCGTCCCCAACAGAATTTAACTCACATCTTGCGTTGAAATAAATTATCTCATCAGACATTATCTCACATTTCACATGAGAACAGCTTACACCCTTCCCTTCATCTCCTCCCCTCAACCTGCCAGCAGGAGAGTTAGGGGTAGCTTCCTTTCTCCTTTATCCTCGAAGCCTTCGGAGTTTGTCTTTTTATACTTCTTTCCGCCGCAGGTTGTATTTCTTTATTTTATACCCTATTTGCCTATTGGTAATTCCAAGAATACGCGCTGCCTTAGCCTGGACCCATCCTGTTCTCTTCAGGGCATCGATGATGTTCATCTTCTCTATCTCCTCGATCGCCGAAGGAAGCGCCTCCCCTGGATGCATCGAGATTCTCGTCTTGACTGAACCCTCCCTTATGTCCAGCGGAAGATCACCGGCGGTCACAACCTTCCCTCGGGACATGACCACGAGCCTCTCTATGGCATTTTCGAGCTCCCTGACGTTGCCGGGCCAGTCATGATCAATGAAAAGACCCAGGACATCGTGCGTGATCTTCACCGACTTCTGGTTTTCCTCATTATACTTTTTCAGGAAGAACTCCGCAAGCACGGGAATATCCTCCTTCCTCTCGCGCAAAGGAGGAAGGAATACGGGCACAACGTTCAGCCTGTAATAAAGGTCCTCCCTGAACCTTCCGGAGGAAAGGAGATCTTCGAGGTTCCTGCTCGTTGCGGCAACAAGCCTTACATCAACCTTGACGGTCTTCTCACCCCCAACCCTTTCGAACTCCTTTTCCTGCAGGACCCTCAATATCTTGGGCTGTAAGGCTATAGGCAGATCCCCTATCTCGTCAAGGAATATTGTACCGCCGTCAGCCAGTTCGAACCGTCCCTTTCTCGTGTTCATGGCTCCTGTAAAGGCGCCCTTTTCATGGCCGAAAAGCTCGGATTCAAGCAGCCCCTCGGGAAGCGACGCGCAGTTGAACTTTATGAACGGGCCTTCTGCCCTCCGGCTCATGAAATGGATCGCCTTGGCCACAAGCTCCTTTCCAGTCCCGCTTTCACCTCTCAGGAGGACGTTCGCCCTTGAAGGGGCAACCCTGTGGATCGCCTCAAATACCTCCTGCATCCTATCGGACTGGCCGATGATGTTCTCAACACTATATTTGCTTCTGAGTTGGCGGGTAAGACTCTCCTTTTCTTCGAGGAACGCTTCCCTCTCCTTCTCTACCTCCCTGTGAAGAGCTGCCGACTGGGCAATCAGTGAGGCTATGATCTTCAGGAGCCTCAGATCCTCCTCAAAAGATATCCTCTTGGAGCCGAAAAGCCTATCAAGGTGCTCTTGCCGGCGCCATTGGGCCCAAGCACGCCGAGCACCTCGCCTTTTAGCTTCACAGGTACGCAAAGGAAAGCGATGTTCTCCTTCCTGATCATCTGCCTGGCACCTGTCTTGTTGAGGAAAAGCGGCTCATCGCCGATATTCGGGACAACAATAGGGGAGCCGTGTTTTGCCACGCGTCCGATAATGCCTTCTCCGAGCCTGTATCTTCCACGCTTTATCTCCTCCTCGGACATACCGTGGGCGGCGATAATCGATACCTCTTTATCGAAGCGGAGGGCCACAGTGCCTCTCTTCATCTCAAGGTATTCGGACAGCACCTTCATTACTCCCCTCAGATTCGCCTTGAGGTTCAGAGAGGAACCGAGGATCTTGCTTATCTCGTAAAGGGCGGTAATCTCAAGCTTTTCGCTGTAGTTCCTCGTCATAAACAAGTTTACTGAAGCCATGACAAAAATGTAAAGTCTTCACTTTCTTGAACGTAAGGTCTCATAGCCTTAAGACGTGTTAGCGCTTTCAGCTCTTTCCTGCTATTATTACTCTATGATTTCGGTTGAAACCTATAAGGGAAAGGCTGTTGCCGAGCATAACGTCGAGATCGTCGAGAGAAAGGGCGTGGGCCATCCTGACTTCATGTGCGATTCCATAATGGAGAACATCTCCGCAGCACTAAGCAGGGAGTACATGAAGACCTTCGGCGAGATCCTTCACTACAATATCGACAAGGGCCTCCTTGCGGCGGGCCGAACCATGAAGAGCTTCGGCGGTGGCAGGGTAATAAGGCCGATTGAACTCACTGTCGGGGACAGGGCTACCTTCTGCGCCCTCGGCAGGAGAGTCCCCGTGGCGCAGATTGCTGTGGATGCAGCAAAGAAATGGATCAGGGAGAACATGCGTTTCATCGATCCTGAAAGACACCTGAAATACCGGGTCGTAATCGCCCCCGGCTCTGAAGAGCTCACTGACATATTCTCACGGCCGGGAAAAGTGCGGGCCGCCAACGACACCTCTGCTGCAGTAGGATACTATCCGTTGAGCCCAACGGAGACCGTTGTTCTTGAATTGGAAAGATACCTGAATTCGAAGAAGTTCAAGAATAGATATCCTGAAACAGGTGAAGATGTGAAAATCATGGGACTGAGGCGCGGCGATGCGCTGGACATAACCGCGGCCATGCCCTTGATTTCCAGTTTCGTCAGGTCTGAGAAGGAGTATTTCCATAGGAAAGGAATTATGCGGGAAGAAATGATGAGGTTTCTCGGAGAATATGCCGGCTTCAGGAAAATAGAGGTGCATTTCAATACCCTGGACGTAGAGGGAAGAGGCCTCGGAGGCGTCTATCTGAGTCTGCTCGGAACCTCGGCTGAAGACGCCGACTCGGGACAGGTGGGACGCGGCAACAGGGTGAACGGGCTGATCTCCATGAACAGGCCGATGGGCACAGAGGCCGCTGCCGGTAAGAACCCCGTGAGCCATGTCGGGAAGATCTATAATGTCCTTGCACACTCAATGGCGCGCACGGTCTATGAAGAGGTCGAAGGGCTGAAGGAGGTGTACGTCCTTCTCCTGAGCAGGATAGGCTCGCCAATCGACAGGCCTCAGATGGCATCAGCACAGGTGCTGACCGACGGAAAGCTGAAACTCGGGGATGTCTCAAACAAGATCACACGCATCATCGAAATGGAGCTTGCGAATATCCACAAGTTCTGCATCGACCTGAGCAAAGGAAAATATCCGATTTGCTGAAAGACTACGGTACGTGGCT